>DATCLY010000041.1:0-165842 GCA_036563665.1 Gammaproteobacteria bacterium | reverse complement strand
GTACACACCCATTCACGTAGGTGTGCCTAAACGAGGCTGCGCCGGGGCTGCGACAGCTCACGCGAGCACGGCGCGCCGCCGCATCGCCATCGCGTACCAGAGCTGCAGGATCGCGAGCACCGCGATGGCGATGCCCAGGATCAGCCAGCCGCGGCTCACGAGCGCCTGCGAGGTACCGGCGGCGAGGTCGTATGCGTTGGTGACGACGATGGCGGCCAACGACAGCGCGAAGAGCCACACGGCCGCCCGGCGGCGCAGCAGCAGGGCGATGGCGGCGAGGACCGCCGCGACGAGGGTGATGTCCGTGACGACGACGAACCAGAGCGGCTGGCTGGCGTAGTAGGCGGCTTCGTCCGCGCTCACATCCCGAAGCCGACCGGCTTGGGCCATCATGATCGTGTAGGCACCCGAGCCGTTCCAGAGCAGCGCCAGGATCCCGACGACCCAGAGATGCCACGGCGTCTTGCGGCGTGGCGGCGACGGCGTCGACACATTCCCCCCTTGACCGCGGGGTCGCTCTTCGGCGTGGCGACTTCGGGCGCGGCCGAGAGGGTTGTAGCATACTTTCCAGCGGCGCGAACAGTCTCTGGCGCTACACGAAATCGGCGCGTGTGCGCCGAGCGTCCTGGCCGGGAGGGGAAGCCATGCGGCTTGGTCGTCGAGCGTTCCTCGGGCTTGCGGGCATGAGCCTCGGTGCGTCTCTGGGCTTGGGGGCCGCGCCGTTCGCCGCCGCCCAAGGCGCGCGCAAGGAGGTCCGCGTCGGCGGGCGCCGCGTGAGGGTGGTGGACGTCCACGCCCACTGCGTCTTCCCGCGGGTGTCCGAGCTTCCCGGTGCCCGATCCGTCACGGCCGTCCCGGCGGAGCTCGCGCTCGGTCCGCATCGCCTCGATGCGATGGACGAGCGCGGCATCGACGTGCAGGTGCTGAGCATCAATCAATACTGGTGGTACTCGGCGGAGCGGGATCTCGCGCAGCGCATCGTCGCGCTGCACGACGAGAGCCTCGCCGAATGGTGCGCCATGCATCCGGATCGCTTCGTGGCGCTGAGCTCGGTCGCGCTCCAGTATCCCGATCTCGCGGCGCAGCAGCTCGAGCGGGCGGTGAACGAGCTGGGGCTGCGCGGCGCTTCCATCGGCGGGCACGTGAACGGCGAGTCGCCGTCGCTGCAGAAGTACGATCCGTTCTGGGCGAAGGCGGAGGAGCTCGGCGTGCCGGTGTTCATGCACCCGAACAACGCGCAGAACCTGGTGCGCGAGGGTGCGCTCGACGGCCGCGGCAACCTCGGCAACATCGTCGGCAACCCGCTCGAGACCACCGTGTTCCTCACGCGCATGATCTTCGACGGCACGCTGGACCGGTTCCCGCGCCTGAAGCTCTGCGCGGCGCACGGCGGCGGCTACCTGCCGTCGTATCTCGGCCGCACCGAGGTCGCCTGCGCCGTTCGCGCCGATGCGGACTGCGCGAACCGGCGGCAGCCGAGCGAGTATCTCAGGGACCAGGTGCTCGTCGACTCGATGGTGTTCTCGTCCGAAGGTTTGCGGCACCTCGTGGCCGAGACGGGCGCCACGCAGGTGGTCTACGGCTCCGACATCCCGTACTTCTGGCCGGACACGATCGACGTCATCGTGAACGCGCTGTTTCTCAGTGACGCAGACAAGGAAGCGATTCTCGGCGGCAACCTGATTCGCCTGCTCCGAATCGGCGGCTGACCTCGTCCTTTCCCGGTTCCGCTCGTCTCGAGGGCGGTAGTACACTCCGGTCGGGTCCAGCTCTGCAGCGGAAGAGGTATGCCGATGTCGACGCCGATCGCTTTGTCGCACCTGCAAGCGCCCCTGCTCACGCTCGTGCTCGCGACCGTGGGGACGCCCGCACCTGCATCCGCGCAGACGGCCGCCGCGGGCGGCACCGTGGAGCACATCAAGGTGTACTCGCCGTCCATCGACGGGAACCTGCAGGGCAACCCGGCCGAGCGCGACGTGCTCGTGTACCTGCCGCCGAGCTACGCCACGGACCGCAACCGCCGCTATCCCGTGGTGTACAACCTGCACGGCTGGCTGCCGGGCGCCGAGCAGTGGGCCGACATGATCGACTTCAAGGAAGGCACGGACCGCGCCATCGCTTCCGGCAACGCGCGCGAGATGATCGTCGTGCTGCCCGACTCGCTCACGATCCATGGCGGCAGCATGTACTCGACCTCGGTCACCTCGGGCGACTTCGAGGGCTTCATCGCGCGCGACCTCGTCGCGTACATCGACGGGCACTATCGCACGCTCGCGAAGCGCGAGAGCAGGGGGCTGTCGGGCCACTCGATGGGCGGCTACGGCACGCTGCGCATCGGCATGAAGTATCCGGAGGTCTACTCGAGCCTCTACGCGATGAGCTCCTGCTGCCTGCAGCCCTACGGCGCGGAGGGGCTCGCGCAGGCCGCCGAGATCAAGACGCTGGAGCAGGCCGCCGAGGCGCCGATCTTCGCGCGCGTGAATTTGACGCTGGCGGCGGCCTGGTCGCCGAACCCGAAGAAGCCGCCGCTCTACTTCGATTTCCCCCTCGAGAACGGGGAGCTCGTGCCGCTGATCCTCACGAAGTGGAACGCCAACGTGCCGCTCGCGATGATCGATCAGTACGTCCCGAATCTCCGGAAGTACGAGGCCATCGGGCTCGAGGTCGGCCTGCAGGACGGGCTCATCGGGCAGAACAAGGCGCTGTCCGAGGTGCTCACGCGCTACGGCATCGAGCACGTCTGGGAGACGTACGAGGGCGACCACACGAACAAGGTCGCGGAGCGCTACGAGACGCGCGTGCTGCCGTTCTTCTCGAAGCGGCTCGCGTTCGAATAGACAAGAAGATCGCGGCTGGAAAGCCGCTCCCACCCGGCCCTCGATCGAAGCCCGTGGGAGCGGCTTTTCAGCCGCGATCTCTTGTTCTTGCTAACCCTTCAAGCCGTCGTCGACGGCGACGTTCTCGGGCTTCAGCGTGAGCCCCGCCGCTTCCGCCTGCCGCGCCAGCAGGATCGCGAAGTCGCAGTCCGTGTGGCCGGCTTCCACCGCGTCGTTCACGAGCGCGCGGGCGCGCTCGGTGAGCGGCAGCGTCACGCCGAGCTCCTTCGCGGCCTTGAGGCCGAGGTCGAGGTCCTTGCGCAGCAGGACCGGCGTGAAGGTGGGCTTCCAGTCGAGGTTCACGAAGGCCGGCGTCTTGTAGCGGGAGAACGGCGAGCCCATCACGCTGTTGTTGATGAAGTCGAGGAAGGCGTGGCGCGGCACGCCGCCTTTCTCGGCGAGCACCGTGATCTCGGCGAGCCCTTGCGCGACGATGCCGAGCAGCAGGTTGTGGCAGATCTTCACCATGCGCGCGAGCTCGCCTTCGCCGACGTAGGTGGCGCCGCGGCCGAGCGCCGCGAGATAGGGCTGCGCGAGGTCGAACGCCTCGCGAGGCCCCGAGGCCACGATCGTGAGCTTGCCGGCCTTGACCACCTTGGCGTTGCCGCTCACGGGGGCGGCGAGCATGGCCGTGCCGCGCGCGGCGCACGCGGCACGCACCTCCGCGGAGGCTTCCTCCGAGACGCTCGAGCAGTCGATGAAGAGCCGCGGCCCGCGGCCGCCGCTCAGGAGTCCTTCGGGTCCCGACGTGACGGCCACGAGATCCGCGGAGGCGGATACCGTGGCGAACACGATGTCGCGGTCCGCGAGCTCCCGCGGTGAGTCCACGATGCGCGCGCCGAGCGGCGCGAGCGGCTCCACCTTGGCGCGCGTGCGGTTGTACACGGTGACGTCGCACCCGGCGGCGAGCAGCCGCTTCGCCATGGCGAAACCCATGCGGCCGCCGGCGCCGATCCAGCCGACGGAGTGAGAGAGGGTGGGGCGCGGGCTGCTCATCGGTTACGTCTCCTAAAAAAGGTCGCGGCTGGAAAGCCGCTCCCACAGGCTTCGATCGGCCGGTGGGAGCGCCTTTCCAGGCGCGATTCTTCTTGGGCGCCGTGAAGATCGCGGCTGGAAAGCCGCTCCCACAGGCTTCGATGGCCGGGTGGGAGCGCCTTTCCAGGCGCGATTCTTCTTGGGCGCCGGTGAAGATCGCGGCTGGAAAGCCGCTCCTACCCAGGAGCCTACAGGTCCACGGTCCAGCTCGTCGTCTCGAGCAGCTTGCGCACGCGATCCAGGAACGCGGCCGAGTAGGCGCCGTCCACGGCGCGGTGGTCGAACGACTGCGCCAGGATGCCCACCGGCCGGATGGCGATGGAGTCGCCGTCCGGATGCTCGATGACGACGGGGCGTTTGCGCACGCCGTCGGTGGACAGGATCGCGACCTGCGGCTGATTGATGATCGGGGCCGTGATCAGGGTGCCGAACGTGCCGTTGTTCGAGATCGTGTACGTGCCGCCGCTCAGATCGTCCGGCTTGAGCCGCCCTTCGCGCGCGCGGCGCGAGATCTCGTAGATCGCGGTGGAGAGCTGTCCAACCGAGAGCTGGTCCGCGTGCTTGATCACGGGCGCCACGAGGCCTTCGGCGCCCAGGTCCACGGCGATGCCTAGATGCACGTAGTCGTGCAGCACGAGCGAGTCGCCCTCGACGCGCGAGTTGATGTTCGGAAACTCCCGCAGCGCCTGGCACACCGCGTACGCGATGAACGGCAGGTAGGTGAGGGAGTGACCGTGCCGGGCGCGCCAAGCGTCGCGCATGGCCTTGCGCACGGTGTCCACGCGGCTGAAGTCCACCTCCACGGCCTGGAGCACGTGGGGGCTCGTGGCCTTGGAGCGCACCATGTGCTCGGCCGTGAGGCGGCGGATGCGCGTGAACGGCACGCGATTCTCGGCGCCGGCCGCGGCGGGCGTGGCCTGTGTGGGCGACGGTGCCCGGGCCGTGGCCGGCGCGCTCGCCGCGGCTGCGGCGGGTGCCGGCCGGGGCGCGGCGGCGGGAGCGGCGGCGGCCGCGGCGCCCGATTGCGCGGCGGCCGGCCGCGCCTGCCTGGCCGCGATGAAATCGATCACGTCGCGACGCGTGATCCGGCCGTTCCGGCCCGTGCCGCCGATGGCCCGCAGATCGAGCGAGTGCTCGGCCGCGAGCCGGCGCACGGCCGGCGAAAGGCGCTGACTCCTGACCCGTCCGAACGGTTTCGGCGGATCGTTTTGCGCGGCGGCCGGGGCGGTGGCAGTGCCGCCCACCGCGGCGAGCCGCGCCTGGGCGGCTTCCCCGGAGGGGGCTGCGGCGCCTTGTCGGGCGGCCGCGGCCGGCGCCGGCGCTTGCGCGCCGGCGCTTTCGCCTTCGCCCTCGACGACGGCGAGCACCGCGCCCACCGGCACGGTGGCGCCCGCCTGGACGCGGATCTCCTTCAAAATCCCGCGGCCGGGCGAGGGAATCTCCATGGACACCTTGTCCGTCTCGATCTCGGCCAGAATCTCGTCCGGCTCGACCCGATCGCCGACTTGCTTGTGCCAGACCGAGACCGTCCCTTCCTGGACCGTCTCGCCGAGCTGCGGCATCAATACGTCCATCGCTTCTCTACACTCCAATCGCGAGGGCGCTTCAGTCCACGAGCTCGCGGACCTTGGCGACGATCTTCTCCGGCGACGGCAGCTGCGCGTCCTCGAGGTTGTTCGCGGCCGCGAGCGGCACGTGCGGCGTGGTCACGCGCACGATGGGGCCGTCCAGATCCCAGAAGATCTCGTCGGCCACGATGGAGGCGATCTCGGCGCCCCAGCCGCAGAGGCGCGGGTTCTCTTCCACGGTGACCAGCCGGCCCGTCTTCGCGACCTCGGTGAGGATCGTCTGCGTGTCGAGCGGCACGAGGGAGCGCACGTCCACCACGGTGGCCGAGATCCCGTGCTCCTTCTCGAGCACCTCGGCCGCCTTGAGCGACCGGGGCACCATGGCCGCGAGCGCCACGATGGTCACGTCCTTGCCCTCGCGGAGCACCTTGGCCTTGCCGAGCTCGTCGACGTGCTCGCCGTCGGGCACCTCGCCCTTGGTGGCGTACA
This sequence comes from Gammaproteobacteria bacterium, assembly GCA_036563665.1. Taxonomy (GTDB): domain Bacteria; phylum Pseudomonadota; class Gammaproteobacteria; order Steroidobacterales; family Rariloculaceae; genus FEN-1219. The sequence continues at coordinate 159,874 of DATCLY010000041.1, read as the reverse complement.
GCGACTTCTGCTCGAAGAAGAGCACCGGGTCTTCGTCGCGGATGGCCGCGGCGAGCAGGCCCTTCACGTCCGCGGGCGAGGAAGGCGCCACCACCTTCAGGCCCGGAATGGCCATGGCCCAGTTCTCCACGCTCTGCGAATGCTGCGCGCCGAACCGCGCGCCGCCGCCGTTCGCCGAGCGGATCACGAGCGGGATCGTGCACTGCCCGTCGGTCATGTAGCGCGTCTTCGCGATCTGATTGGCGACGATGTCCCAGCAGACGGCGAAGAAGTCCGAGAACATGATCTCGGCCACCGGCCGGAGCCCCGTCATCGCCGCGCCCATGGCGGCGCCCAGGATCGCCTGCTCCGAAATGGGCGTGTCCTTCACGCGCTTCGGCCCGAACTCGTCGAGCAGCCCCACGGTGGTCTTGAACACGCCGCCCGCGGCGGCCACGTCCTCGCCCAAGAACACCACCCGCGGATCGCGGCGCATCTCCTGCGCGAGCCCGGCCGCGACCGCTTCGCGATAAGTCAGTTCCGCCATGCCGAGCCTCCGTTCGCCCAGACGTCCTTCTCCGCAAGACTCAAATCGGGCGGAGGAGCGTTGCGCGCCTCCTCCGTCGCGCGATCGACGGCGGCCTGCACCTCCTGCTCGATCGCGGCGAGCTTCGCCTCCTCGATGCCGAGCTCGATGAGGCGGGCGCGGTAGCGGGGGATCGGGTCCTTCGCGAGCCACGCCTTCACCTCGTCGTCCGGCCGGTATTTGCCGGGATCGGCGCGGGAGTGGCCGCCGTGGCGGTAGGTCTCGGCCTCGATCAGCGACGGGCCGCCGCCGCGCCGCGCCACGTCGAGCGCGCGCAGCGCCGTGCGATACACCACGTCCACGTCGTTGCCGTCGATCAGGATGGGCTCGAGGCCGTACGCGCTAGCGCGGTCCGCCGCCGGGTGCTCCACCGCGGTGACCTGATGAATGGAGGTGTACTCCATGTAGAGGTTGTTCTCGCAGACGAACACCACCGGCAGCTTCCATACCACGGCGAGGTTCAGCGCCTCGTGGAACGCGCCGATGTTCGTGGTGCCGTCGCCGAAGAAGCACACGGCCACCTGCTCGGTGCCGCGGTACTGCGCGGACCATGCGGCCCCGACGGCGATGGTGAGATGCGCGCCGACGATCGCGTACGAGCCCATCATGTAGTGCTCGACGCTCGTCAGATGCATGGAGCCGCCCTTACCGCGCATGAGGCCGGACGAGTTGCCCATGAGCTCGCCCAGGATCTTGGTCATCGACACGCCGCGTACCAGCGTGTGGTTGTGGCCCCGGTACGTGCAGAACGTGTAGTCGTCGGGGCGCATCGCGGCGGCGAAACCGGCCGCGATGGCTTCCTGCCCGAGCCCGAGGTGGCTCGTGCCCTTGATCAGGTTCTGCATGAAGAGGTCGTAGGCGCGCTTCTCGAGGTAGCGGCACTCGACCATGGAGCGGTAGAGCTTGAGGCGGGTCTCGGGGCTCAGCGAGCCCTCCGGCGTCCGGGCAGACGCCGCGGCGTGGGTCGTTTGTGCGTCCACTGCTGTTGCCTTGATTATTGGGTGTGAGGGGAGAGAAGAGCAGGCCGCATCCGGAAAGGCGCTCCCGCCCCGAGAGCCGGGGCAGGAGCGTGTTTCCGGGCGCGGTGATCCAAATCAGTACTGGTTCGCGATAGGCAGCTCCTCGGCCGGGAACAGCGTGATCACGCGGCAACCGTCCGCGGTCACCACCACTTCTTCTTCGATGCGCGCCGCCGAGAAGCCGTCCTTCGCCGGGCAGTACGTCTCGAGCGCGAACACCATGCCTTCCTTGATCTCGCTCGGGTTGTCCATGACCAGCCGGCTGATGATCGGGCGCTCGTGCAGCGCGACGCCGAGCCCGTGGCCGAACTGCAGGCCGAAGCACTCCATCTCGTTCGAGAACCCGAACTCCTGCGCCTTGGGCCACACCTTGGCCACGTCCGCCGTGGACACGCCGGGCTTGATGACCTCGATGGACGCGTCGATCCACTCGCGCGCCTTCTTGTAGGCGTCTTTCTGCGCCTGCGTGGCGCGGCCCACGTTGATCGTGCGGTAATAGCAGGTGCGGTAGCCCATGTAGGCCTGGATGACGTCGAAGAACGTCTGGTCGCCCGGGCGGATGATGCGGTCGGTGAAGTTGTGCGGATGCGGGCTGCAGCGCTCGCCGGCCACGGAGTTGATGGCCTCGACGTCGTCGGAGCCCATCTCGTAGAGCATCTTCGTGGCGCGCGCCACGATGTCGTTCTCGCGAACGCCGGGCTTCAGCTCCTCGTAGATCATCTGGTAGACGGCGTCCACCATCGACGCGGCCACGTTCAGGAGCATGATCTCGTCCATGCTCTTGATCTCGCGGGCGTCGAGCATGACCTGCTGGCCGTCCTGCACCTTGATGCCTTCCTTCTCGAGCGCCCACAGCATGGGCGGCTCGACCAGGTCCACGCCGAGCGGCTGATCCGCCACGCCGTTCTCGACGAGGATGGCCTTGATCTGCTTGGCCGCGTCGCGCATGAGGCCCGCTTCGGGCGGCACGGCGCCGCGCAGACCCAGCATGCCCGCGTGGCAGTGCTTGGGCTCGAGCCACGGCGCATAGAGGCGGTGATGGGCGGCGGCCGAGCCGAAGTCCCAAAGGTGCGGAGACGAGTCGCCCGCGAGCAACGCGAACCGGCACATCTTGTCGCGCGACCACTCGCCGATCCAGGTGCTCGTCATGTAGCGGATGTTGTTCGCGTCGAACGTGAGGATGGCGCCGAGCCCCGAGTTCTTGAGCGCCTGGCGGGTCCGGGCCAGGCGGTAGCGGTGGAGCCGGCGGAAGTCGATGCGCTCCTCGAAGTCGACGTTCATCACCCCGGGGGCATAGATGGCGCGCTTCCAGTTATGGCGCGGATTGATGTCCGCTTCGTTGATGACTTGGGGCTCTGATAGCTGTGCGACCATGGCGATGATTCTCCTGGGGAATGCGGGCTAGCCTAACAAGTTGAGGGGCCCGCGGCCAGACTTGCGCCGGCCGGAAGGCGCCCCCGCGCGTGCAACAAAGCCTGTGGGAGCGGCTTCCCAGCCGCGATTCCTCGAGCGTTTTCGAACGAAGCGTCGCGCCTGGAAAGGCGCTCCCACCCGTGCCTCGGGGGCCGCGCTCCCGGCGGCTTTCCGGCCGCGGCCTTCGTGCCGGGGACCATCGATATAATCCGGGCATAACGCGAAGACGGGGGGAGCGATATGTCGAGCGCGTTGCGGTTCCTGCGGGCCGCGCCCTGCCTCGCGCTGGTGGCGCTGATCGCGGGCTGCGGGGGAGGCGGCGGCGGCGCCGAGCGCGAGCTCTACGTCATCCGGTTCCCGCACGTGGTCGCGCCCGGCACGCCGAAGGGGCAGGCCGCCGAGCGCTTCAAGCAGCTCGCCGAGGAACGCTTCCCGGGCCGCGTCCGGGTCGAGGTGTACCCCTCGGCCCAGCTCATGGACGACAGCGACTCGCTCGAGGCGCTCGCCTTCGGCGAGATCCAGATGATCGCGAGCTCGCTGTCCGTGTTCGACCGCCTGACCCATCGGTTCCAGGTCTTCGACCTGCCGTTTCTTTTTCCTGACCTCGCCGCGGTGGAGCGGTTCCAGCAAAGCGACGTCGGGCAATCCCTGCTCACGGCGCTCGCGGACCAGGGCATCCTGGGCCTCGCGTTCTGGCACAACGGCATGAAGCAGCTGTCGGGTCCGAGGCCCCTCGTCGAGCCCGCCGACGCGGCGGGGCTCAAGTTCCGGGTCATGGAGTCGGACGTGCTGCAGGCGCAGATCCTCGCGCTGGGCGGGAGCCCACAGAAGATGGCCTTCGGCGAGGTGTACCAGGCGCTTCAGACCGGCACGGTCGATGCCCAGGAGAACACCTGGTCGAACATCTATTCTTCCCGCTTCTACGAGGTGCAGCCGTACATCACCGAGAGCAATCACGGCTACATCGGCTACTACGTGGCCGTGAACCGGGCGTTCTGGGAGGGGCTGCCGGCCGATCTCCGCGAAGGGCTCGAGGCCACGCTCGCGGAAGTCACGCAGTGGGTCAACGCGCATTCCGAGGACATCAACCGCGAGCATCGGCGCCTCATCGAGGAGTCCGGGCGCTCCGAGATCATCACGCTGACGCGTGAGCAGCTCGCCGCGTGGCAGCGCGCCATGGCGCCCGTGTGGGACCAGTTCAGGGACGAGATCGGGCCGGAGCTGATCGCGGCGGCGCAGCGCGCCGGCGCCGCGGACTGAGCCGCGAGGCCCGTGGCGGAGCCCGATACCGCAGAACCTTCGGCCGCGGAGCGGGCGGCGGCGCCGCGTTCATTCCTCGCACGATGTCTGGATCGCGCCGAGGAGGTGTTCATCGCCGCGACGCTCGCCTTCATGACGCTCGTGACTTTCGTGCAGGTGGTGCTGCGCTACGCCTTCGGCACCGGGTTCGTGTGGTCGCTCGAAGCCACGACGTACGCCTTCGCCTGGATGATCCTGATCGGCATGTCGTACTGCGTGCGCACGAATGCGCACATCGCCGTGGAGCTCGTGACCGAGCGGCTGCCGGCCACGGCGGCCCGCGTCGTGGGCTTCGCCGCGCTGGCGGCGAGCCTCGCCTACTGCGCCTTCATGGTCTACGGCAGCGCCGTGTTCGTGGGCCGGCTCGTCGCGCTCGGCAACTACGCGCGCGACATCCCGCTGCCACGCTGGGTGCTGACGGGCATCATGCCCATCGCCTTCGCGCTGCTCGGCGCACGGCTCGTGCAGGCGGCGTGGAGGGCGGCGACGGGCGGGGCGGGAACGCAACGATCCTTGGCGGTGCCCGGCGCGGCGCTGCGCCCGGATCGCGGCCCCGCGGCGGAGCGGCCGGCGGACGCAGCGGCGGAGCGGTCGCGGCGGTGAGCGGCCTGTTCCTTCTCGGCGCGCTGTTCCTCTGCCTCGCGGCCGGCGTGCCGGTGGCGATCGCTCTCGGCCTCGCGAGCATCGCCACGATGCTGCTCTTCTCCGATCAATCGCTCGCGGCGCTCGCGCAGCGGTTCTTCAGCGCCACGCAGGTGTATCCGCTGCTCGCGATCCCGTTCTTCATCCTCGCGGGGCAGCTCATGACCTCGGGCGGCGTCGCGAAGCGCATGATCGCGTTCGCCAACGCGCTCGTGGGGCGCTTCCGCGGAGGGCTCGGCATGGCGGCGCTCTTGGCCTGCGCGTTCTTCGCCGCGGTGTCCGGCTCGTCGCCGGCCACCGTGGTGGCCGTGGGCAGCATCATGATCGCGGGCATGGTGCGCTCGGGGTACTCGAAGGCGTTCGGCGCCGGGCTCATCTGCAACGCGGGCACGCTCGGCATCCTCATCCCGCCGTCGATCGTGCTCGTGGTGTACGGGGCTGTCACGGAGACCTCGGTAGGGGATCTCTTCATGGCGGGCGTGCTGCCGGGCATCTCGCTCGGGGCGGCGCTGCTCGTCACGGTGGCGATCGTCGCCCGCCGGCGCAACCTGCCGCGGCAGCCGCCCGTCGATCTGCGCACGCTGCTCGTCACCGCGCGCGACGCGGGCTGGGGGCTCGCGCTCGTGGCGATCGTGCTCGGCGGGATCTACGCCGGCGTGTTCACGCCCACCGAGGCGGCCGCCGTGTCGGCCGTGTATGCGTTGCTCGTGGTGCTGCTCGTCTACCGGGACATGCCGCTCGCGGCAGTGCCGCGCGTGCTCGTCGACAGCGCACGCGTGACCGCGATGCTCATGTTCATCATCGCCAACGCGTATCTGTTCGCGTTCGTGCTGACGACCGAGCAGATCCCGCAGGCGATCTCCGCCTGGATCATCGACTTGGGCTTGCCGGCGTGGGCGTTCCTGCTCGCCGTGAACCTGCTGCTGCTCGCGGCCGGCGCCTTCATGGAGCCCACCTCCGTGATCCTGATCCTCGCGCCGATCCTGTTCCCCATCGCCATGGAGCTCGGCATCCATCCGGTGCACTTGGGCATCGTCATGACGGTGAACCTGGAGATCGGCCTCGTCACGCCTCCCGTGGGGCTCAATCTCTTCGTCACGTCCGGCGTGGCCGAGATGCCGGTCACGGCCGTGATCCGCGCCGCGCTCCCGTGGCTCGGCGTGCTGCTCGCGATGCTGGCGGTGGTGACCTACGTGCCCGGGTTATCGCTCGCGTTGCCGGAATTGCTGGGCGCGCGCTAGCCCGTGCCCGTGGCTCGCGCGAGCCCCCGCTCGAGACGCGCCACCGCGCCGTCCACGTCGTTCAGCTTGTCGAGTCCAAAGAGCCCGATGCGGAACGCCCGGTAGTCAGGGGGCTCGCCGCACATGAGCGGCACGCCGGCCGCGACCTGCACGCCCGCCTTCGCGAAGGCCGCCACGATGTCGGGGTCCTTCGTGTAGGAGACGACGACGCACGGCGCCTCGAAGCCCGGCCCCGCCACGCTCGGGAAACCGCGCTCCGCGAGCAGGGTGCGCACGCGCCGGCCGAGCTCGATCTGCCGCTCGCGCAACCGCTCGAAGCCGACGCGCTCCGTCTCGACCATCATGTCTCGCAAGCGCCGGAGGCCGTCGGTGGGCATCGTCGCATGGTAGGCGTGGCCGCCGTTCTCGTAGGCCTCCATGATCTCGAGCCACTTGCGAAGATCCATCGCGAAGCTCGTGCTGCGCGTGGCGGCCACGCGCTCGCGCGCCCGCTCGCCGAGCATCACGAGCCCCGCGCAGGGCGTGCCGGACCAGCCCTTCTGCGGCGCAGAGATCAGCACGTCGACGTCGAGCGCGCGCATGTCCACCCACAACGTGCCCGACGCGATGCAATCGAGCACGAACAGGCCGCCCACGGTGTGCACGGCCGCGGCCGCGCGTCGGATGTAGTCGTCCGGCAGCACGATGCCGGACGCGGTCTCGACGTGGGGCGCGAACACGAGGTCGGGGCGCTCCCTCGCGATGTGCGCTTCCACCTCGTCGATCGGCGCCGGCACGAACGGCGAATGGCTGCGGTCGCCCGTGCGGCGGGCCGTGAGCACGCTGGACTCGGCGGGGATGTTTCCGGCCTCGAAGATCTGCGTCCAGCGATAGCTGAACCAGCCGTTCCTGAGCACCGTGCAGCGCTTGCCCGTGGCGAGCTGCCGGGCCACCGCCTCCATGCCGTACGTGCCGCCGCCCGGCACGATCACGACGGCAGCCGCACCGTAGACGCGTTTCAGGGTGGCCGACACGTCGCGCATCACGGCCTGGAAGGCCGCGGACATGTGGTTCAGCGAGCGATCGGTGAAGACCACCGAATATTCGAGCAAGCCGTCGGGGTCGACGGCCGAAATGGGGTTGGCGGGCACGGCCGTGCGGTCTCCTGGGTGGTTCGTCCGTGGGGGCGCTTAGCATACCGCTTCCGCCGAAATCGTTCAGGCGCAAGTGATGCGCACGGCCACTAGGGCCGCCGTGGTGGCGTGAGCGCGGGTATGCTTGACTTCGAGATTCCGCGCCGAGCTCCACATGCGCGGCGCGGCTCGCGCGCCGACGAGGAGGATGCCGATGTTCGTGGAAGGGATGTTGGAAACGACGCGCAAGCGACTCGCCACGGTCAGCGAAGATGCGCCGCTCATCGAGGCCGCCGCGCACCTCGCGCGGCCCGAGATCACCCTCGTGGTGGCGTGCCGTGCCGATGGGACGCTCGCGGGCGTCATCAGCAAGACCGATGTGATGAGGCAGATCAGCCGATGTCAGGGGAGCGGGTGCACCGTCGCCGCTTCTGCCGTGATGACTCGCGACGTGATCACGTGTCGCCCGACGGACTGGCTCGCCGATGTTTGGGGGACGATGCGTGAGCGCAGGCTGAAGCACGTCCCGGTGCTCGACGCCGAAGCGCGGCCGCTGGGCGTGCTGCATGCGCGCGATGCCTTGCAGGTCTTGCTGGACGAGGTGGAGTCGGAGGAGCTCCTGCTGCGCGACTACGTGCTCGGCGTCGGTTACCGCTGAGCAGCGCGTCCGCTCCGTGACATGTAGCCCTCTCGCGGCGAGCGGCGAAAGCGTTTAGTCTGCGCACCCGACGGAGGGACCACATCGATGAGCACGACTGCATCCGACAACACGGCGGGCGGCAGGCGAGCCGCCGTCACGGGCGCCGCGAGCGGCATCGGCGCGGCCACGGCGCGCCGCCTGCAGGCCCTCGGTTGGCGCGTGGCCTGCCTGGACCGCAACCTCGCCGGAGCGCGGGAGACGGCCGGCGCGAGCGGCGTCGCGATCGAGGTGGACGTCGCGGACGAAGCTTCGGTGGTCCGCGCGTTCGAGCAGGCGGGCACCGTCTGGGGCGGCCTCGACGCGCTCGTCACGGCCGCGGGGATCATCAACACCACTCCGTTCTTCGAGACCACGGTCGCCGAGTTCCGCAAGCTCTTCGACGTGAACGTCATCGGCTCCTTCCTGAGCGTGCGCGAAGCCGCGAAGTACATGCAGCGCGGCGCGCGCATCTGCATGATCGCGAGCATCTCGAGCTACACGGGCGGCGGCTACGTCGCGCGGGGCGCGTATGCGACGAGCAAGGGCGCCGTGCTCACGATGATGAAGAGCTGCGCCCGCGAGCTCGGGCCCAAAGGCATCGCCGTGAACGCCGTGGCGCCGGGCTTCATCGACACGCCGTTCGTCGCCTCCGCGATGAGTGACCCCGTGCGGCGCAAGGAGGTGGAGGCCGCGGTCGGCAAGGTCGGCACCGCGGAGCAGATCGCCGAGTGCTGCGCATGGCTCGTCTCGCCGGCGGCGGACTTCGTGCACGGTGCCACGCTCATCGCCGACGGCGGCATTCTGATGCGCTGAGGAAACCTGTCGGGCGCCGTAGAGAGTTGCAATACAGGGAACCATCGCGCGCCCCGGGTCGCGGGGCGCGCGGCGGCGGCCGGGGCGTGGCGCGTCAGTGCGCCGCCGGCTGCGCGGGCTCCGCGTGCGCGCCGCCGTTGCCGCTCGCGCGGCGCGACGGCTCCGGCCGCTCCTCCGGCGCCCGCGCGATGTCGTGCGCCAGATGCAGAGCGGCGTCGCGCGGCGGACGGCCCGTCTCGAGATACGTCTTCATGCGCATCAGATCGTCGTCCATCTGATGCTTGGGGTCGCAGCCCAGGAGCCATGCCACCGCGTGGCCGACGGCGCCGGCGACGGGGTTGTACACCATCTTGATCTCCACGGTGGTGGAGTCGTCGCCGTTCTGCTGGAACTGCACGCGTCCCGCGTGCTGCACGAAGGCGCCGCGTTCCGTCCGCCACTCGAGCAGCCGATTATCCTCGCGCGCGGTGATCACCGCGTCGAAGTCGAGGCGGGTGCCCAACGGGCCCGTCACGGTCCAGCGCCAGCGCTCCTGGTTCTGCCGAGGCTCGAGCCGGCGAACGCGCAGGACATGCTTGGTGAAACGCGGGAAGCCTTCGAAGTCGTTCCAACAGGCGAACACCTTCTCCACCGGCGCGTGGATGCGGATGCTCTTGTGCACCTCCACCGCGTGCCGCTCCGCGCCGATGCCGAGCAGGCTGCGCAGGTCGCGGTTGGTAACGGCCCGGGCCAGCAGCAGCGCGCCGCCCGCGCCCAGCGCCACCGCCGGCGGCGTGCGGCGGCTCAAGCCGTACAGCGTGGCCGCCGCGCCCGCGAGGCCGCCGAGCGTGCGGGCGGTGGGCGACCAGTTGTCTTGCAGGAACGACCAGCGCTCGCCCGGCCGGCGGTCCGGATTGCCTTGCAGCCCCGGCACCCGCCCCGGTTCCTTGTGCACCTCTAGCTCGTTGCGCACCTCACGCACGCCGCGCACGCTCCACACGTAGTCCATGAGCTGCGGTACCTCGTGCTCGAGGATGGGACCGGACAAGGTCACGACGCCCTGGGACGCTTCCACGTGCACGGAGGCGGGGTGCGTGATCACCCGCCCGAGGCAGGCGCGCACGCGATCCGCCAGCACGTGGTCGTCGGGCGGCGCGCGGTCGAACACCGAGCGCAGCGAGGCGGCCGTGCCGAGCGCCCGGTTGCGCATGTCGTGCGTCACCACGCGCACGCCGCGCTTCGTCAGATGGCCCGCGTGCACGATCCGGTCCCGCACGAGCCCCCGGCGGTAGCGGCCCCGCGCCGGGTCGAGGTAGTACATCGCGGCCGCGCCGATCCCGGTCGAGATCAGCAACGCTACTGGATTTCGCATGGCCTTCCTCCTATGAAAGCCGTGTGCGGAGTGGAAGCTCGCTACGCAGGGTGGAGCAAGACTCGTGCCACGGCGGAAGCCGAAGCGCACCGCGGCTCGGACGCCGAAAGGACGAATAGCGGCTCGAAAGCCCCTGTCGCCTGACGCCTTTTCAGGCGCGATCCTCACACTTGCGGCGAGGCGTCGGGGCCGTCCATGCAGACCCCTTTCCAGGACGCTCGCGCGCAGGATGCGCGCGCGCGAGGCTACAGGGACGTATTCACGCCGTTCCTGGAAGGGGGTCTGCATGGACGGGCCCCTGCGCGAACGCCCGCGCGCCGCAGACGCCAGGACACGGAAGATCGCGCCTGAAAAGGCGTCAGGCAGGCCGCGGCTCCTCGCGCCGTGGGCGGGCGCTCAGCGGCTCAGGCTTTGATAGACGAGCCGCGTGAAGGTCTCGCCGTTCATGAACCCCGCCCCCCACTCGGCGTCCCATTCGGCGGTGGGCTTCGCGGCCACGACCTCGTCGACGCTGCGGCCCTGATCGATCAGCGATTGGATGCGATCGCGGGCCGCCTTCACCACCTCGAGAAAGCGCTCGAGGTCCTCCCGGTCCGCGAGCGGTCCGTGGCCGGGGATGATGCGGGTGCCGGCGTCGCTGCGGGCCAGCACGGCCTCGGCGGCGGCGATGATGCCGTCGACCGAGCCCGCGCTCGACACGTCGACGAACGGATACCCGCCGTTGACGAACGTGTCGCCCATGTGGAAGACGTTCAGGTCGGTGAAATGCACGATCGAATCGCCGTCCGTGTGCGCGTTCGGCACGTGGAAGATATTGATCGTGTGGCCGTTCCAGTGCAGTGTGGTGCGCTCGGGGTACACCACCACGGGCAGCGCGACCGCCGGCGACGGCGGCGTGGTGCTGTTGAATGTGGCGTTGAATTGCTCCGTGCTCATGCGCACGCGGACGTTCGCATGACCGACGATGGTGGCGCCCGCCTTGCCGAAGTTCTCGTTGCCGCCGGTGTGGTCGCCGTGCCAGTGGGTATTGATCACGAACGCGACGTCCCCGCCGCCAGCCGCGCGGATCGCCGCCTGGATCTTCTCGGTGAGCGGCGCGAACTGCGTGTCGACGATCAGGGCGCCGTCGTCCCCCACGGACAGGGCGATGTTGCCGCCCGCGCCCACGAGCATGTAGAGGCCGTCGGCCACCTGCTCCGTCTGGATCTGGACGGCGGACAAGTCCTGCTGCTGCGCGAGCGCCGCGGGCGCTAGGGTGCAAAGCGCCGCACCCCAGGCGAGACGATTCTTGATCACGTGGTTCTCCCCCCAAGCCGTGCGGCCGGTCGATGCCGCTTCCCCGCGGGGCCGCGCCGCTGGTCGGGCCGGCGCGGACCGCGTCCTCCGGCGATTTTCCCCGCCCCGGCACACCTTGTAAACGTCGTTACAGTCGAGCCCGTCCGCGCAGGTCCTGACGGGTGATCGCGCCCGTCACGGCGCTTGCGGGTGCGCCGTGAAGAGCACGTGCGGCGTCGTGTAGCCCCGCGCGAGCGCGTGCGTCTCGTCGATCGCGAAACGCGCCTCGCGCAGGGCCTCTTCCAGCACGCGTCGCGGCGCGAACCCGACGGCGCCGCTCGAGCGCGTGCGCCGCAGGAGGTGCACCATGAGCCGCTCCTGCAGGAGCGCCTTGGTCGCACGCCAGGAGCCGTCGTCCTCCGCTTCCTTGAGCACGAGCCGGCCGTTCTCGCGCAGCAACGTGCGCGCGGCGCGCAGGAATGCGGGCCACTGCCCGGGCTCGAGCAGATACAGCACGTCGGCCACGAACACGGTGTCGAACTCGCCGGGGCGCCGGGCCGCGAGCTCCTCGATCGTGCAGGCCGCGAGCTCGACGTTCGGGCAGCGGCCCACGGAGGCGGCCGCCCAGGCGATCTTGCGGGCGTCGGGATCGATGCCGACCACCTGCCGCTCCGGGAAGCCCACCGCGAGCAGCGCGAGCAGCACGCCGTGCCCGCAGCCAACGTCGAGCAGCGCGGACCCGCGGGCCCGGGCCGCGAGCTCCTGCAGCGGGGCCGACGCGAGCCGCGCGCGCACGAACAGCCGCTCCTTCAGGGGCAGCGAATCGAATACCGCGAGGCTCGGGTGCGTCACGTCCGGGAATCGCTTTTTACCGTGCTCGTCCGCCTGGCCTGCTCGTCCGTCTAAATAGTACGTCTCGCGCAGCGCCGCAGGTCGCAGGTGTCGCCACATTGCGACTCCCAGGCGAGCTCGCCTCGCCGGACCGAACGAGCGGGCGACGTCGCTGTCGAATGGCTCGTCTGGCCCACGAGTTGCATGTGTCTGACGAATGATCTCCGTCGTCGTACCTGCGTACAACGAAGAGCGCAACGTCGACACCCTCTACGCCCGTCTCCGTGAGCAGTTGCGAGCCCGGCATCCGGAGTGGGAGCTCGTGTTCGTAGACGACGGCAGCACGGACGGCACCTGGGACCGGATCGTTGCGCTCAATGCAGCGGATCCGCGCGTGCGCGGCGTGCGGTTGTCGCGCAACTTCGGCCATCAGAGCGCGCTGCTCGCCGGGCTCGCGGCGGCTCGCGGCGCGGCCGTGGTGTCCATGGACGCCGACCTCCAGCACCCGCCCGGCGTGGTGAGCGAGCTCCTCGAGAAGTGGCAGGAAGGCTATCAGGTCGTGAACGCGATCAGGATCGACACGGAGCGCGTGCCGCGCTGGAAGCGCTGGAGCTCGCGGGTCTTCTATCGGCTGTTCTCGCTGCTCAGCGGAGTGGACATCGCTCCGGGCTCGGCGGATTTCCGCCTGCTGGACCGTCAGGTGCTCGACGAGATCCTGAGATTCAAGGAGGAGGGCCTGTTCCTGCGCGGTATCGTCCATTGGGTGGGTTACCCTACCGCCAGCGTGAAGTACCAGTGCGGCGAGCGTCACGCCGGCGAGAGCAAGTACAGCCTGCGCAAGATGCTGCGGCTCGCGTGGCACGGCGTGAGCTCCTTCTCGCTCGTACCGCTGCGGATCGGCATCTTCGTGGGTCTGCTGTCGTCCGCCATAGCGTTCTTCGGCGTGATCTACGCCATCGTCGGCTGGTGGCTCGACAACGACGTCATACCGGGCTGGGCGTCGTCGGTGGCCATCTCCTCGTTCCTGTTCGGCGTGCTGTTCGCGTTCCTCGCGATCCTCGCCGAGTACGTGGGCCGCATCCTCGTCGAGGTGCGCGGCCGGCCGCGATTCCTCGTGCGCGAGACCACGCGTGCGAGCGCTCCCGTGGAGCGCTTGCGCGCCCGCCCCGTGGTGCTCGACGCGAGCGGCGACGCGCGTACGCGGACCGCCGGATGAGCGTCAGCACCGCTTACTCCGCGCCGCGGTTCGCGCTGGTCGGCGTGGCCAATTTCTGCGTGAGCCTGGCCGTGTTCTGGACGTGCGTGCAGCATCCGCCGCTCGGCGCGGTGGCGGCCGCCGCGGGCGCGCGCGGGGCGCCGGGGGCCGACGCGGCCGTCGCGAACGTCCTCGCGTATCTCGCCGGCATGGTGAACAGCTTCGTGCTGAACCGCGCGTGGACCTTTCGCGCGGACGGCAACGCGGCCGCCCAGGCGGTGAAGTTCGTCACCGTGAATCTGCTCTGCCTCGCCCTCACCACCGCGGTCGTATACCTGCTCGTGGACGTGCTGCGTTACCCGGAGATCGCCGTGTGGGTGCCGGTCACGGCCGTGGCCGTGCTGCTCAACTACCTGGGCTGCAAGCACTGGGTGTTCGCCGCGCCGCGCGGCCATTCGGCTCGGACGGGCTGAGCGATGGCGGCGCGACTCATCGTGCATGCGGACGACTTCGGCCTGTCGGAGGCCATCGACGACGGCATCGCGGAGGCGCACGACCGCGGCATCGTCACCTCCACGTCGGTGATGGCGAACGGACCCGCGTTCGCGCACGCGGTGGCCCTGGCGCGGGCGCGGCCGGCGCTCGACGTGGGCCTGCACCTCACGCTCACGGAGCTCGAGCCGCTGACCGGCTCGGCTGCGCTCGCGGACGCGGCGAACCGCCTGCCGCCGCACGCCGTGCAGTTTGCCGCCCGTTATCTCGGCGGCCGGGTACCGCTTGCCGACGTGCGGCGCGAGCTCGAGGCGCAGATTCGCAAGGCGCTCGACGCGGGGCTCGCATTGAGCCATCTCGACGGTCATCAGCACGTACACGTGCTGCCCGGCGTGGCCCGCGTGGTGGTGGAGCTCGCGCGCGCCTACGGCATCCGTGCGGTGCGCTACCCGGCGGAGCGCGTGCGGCTCTTCATGCTGCGGGGCGGCGCCCGCCTGCGCCGCATCGCGGAGCAGCTCACGGTGGGCGCCGCCGCGGCTCTTTCGCCGCTGCGGGAGCTCAAGCGCGTGGACGCGTTCGTGGGCTTCTTCCACGGCGGCCGGCTGACCGAGGAGAATCTCACCAGGTTGCTCTGCGCGCTGCCGTCCGGCGGCACCGTGGAGCTGATGTGCCACCCGGGCAGGGACGACCCGGGCAGCGCCTTCAACGCCTGGGGCTACCGCTGGAGCGCCGAGACGGCCGCGCTCACGAGCCCCAGCGTGCGCAGCCTCCTCGAGCAGCGCGGCATCGAGCTCATCTCGTATCGGGACGTTTGAGGGCCTGCCGCCTATGGACGAAGCCGAGTTCGACAAGTTCGCCGCCGAGTACCGCGAGATCCACGCCGCCAACATCAGGCTGTCGGGCGAGGACCCGGAATACTTCGCGGAGTACAAGGTCGTCGACGTGCGGGGCGAGCTCGCGGCCCGCGGCAAGGCCGACGGTCCGCTCGCCGTGCTCGACTTCGGCGCCGGCATCGGCTACTCCGTGCCGTTCTTCCGCCGCCATCTGCCGCGCGCCGAGCTCACCTGTCTCGACGTGTCGCGCAAGAGCCTTGCCATCGGCACGGCACGGCACGGCGCGCACGCCGCGTTCAGGCACTTCGACGGCCGCACCATTCCGTTCGAGGACGATCACTTCGACGTCGTGCACGCCTCCTGCGTGTTCCACCACATCCCGCACGAGCGGCACGTGGCGCTGCTCGGCGAGATCCGGCGCGTATTGAGACCGGGCGGCTTGCTGCTCGTCTTCGAGCACAATCCGCTCAATCCATTGACGCGCCATGCCGTCTCGACGTGCGCGTTCGACGAGAACGCGGAGCTCATCGGAGCGCGGGAGATGCGCCGCCGGGCGCTGCGCGCGGGCTTCGACCGGGCGCACGTGCGCTACCGCATTTTCTTTCCTCGGCTGCTTGCGGCGCTGCGGACGCTCGAGCCATATCTCACGTGGCTGCCGCTCGGCGCGCAGTACTACGTCTGCGCCGAGAAGGGCGGCGGCCGCATCTTGGCAAGCACTGAACGGTAGGAGCGGCTGCGGCCGCGGTCTCAGGGAATGACGATACGCACGCGAATCTGCCTCGGTCTGCTGATCCTCGTCCCGCTGGTCGTGTACTGGCAGACGATCTTCCACGAGTACGCGTTCCGCGACGATTACGCGCATCTGCGCGAGGTGCACGAGGAGCCCGGCAAGCTCACGCGTTTCACCGCGTCGAACGGCCGTCCGGTCTACGGCGTTCTGGTCGAGCTCACGCTGCGGCCGTTCTACCACGTGCGGGACCTCGAGTGGCTGCGCCTGCTCGGCACGGCGCTGCTGATCGGCGTTGGGCTGCTGTCGTTCCGCCTGCTCGAGCGGTCCGGCTGGCCGCCCTGGCACGCCGCCGCCGTGGGTCTCGCGATCGTGCTGCTGCCGGCGGCACAGGTCACGGTGGGCTGGGCCATCAGCTGGCCGAACGCGCTCGCACTGCTGCTCGGCGCCATGGGGTTCGCCGCGGTGGAGCAGGGGCTCGCCCGCCGCGGCGCGGGCCGCGTAGCGTGTCTCCTCATCGGCGGCGGCTGCTATGTGCTCGCGGGGCTCACGTATCAGTCGAACGCGCTCTTCGCCGTGGCGTTGCTCGCCGGGGTGCTGCTGGTGCGGCGCGGCTCGCTCGCGGCCGACGCCCGTTGGTCTGCGGCACACCTGGGCGCGCTGTTCGGCGGGCTCGCCGTCGCGTTCCTGACCATGAAAGCGCTGTTCGCGGCGGGCCTGTACCAACCGAGCAACCGTATCCGCTTCGAGACCGAGTTTTTCGGCAAGCTTCTCTGGTTCTTCGAGCAGCCGCTCGCGAACGCGCTGGCGCTCTTTCCGCTGCGCGATACCTTCGGCACGGGGGCGGTGTGGTTCTGGAGCGCGGTGGCGATCGTGGCGACGCTGCTCGTGCTGGGGGCGCTCGCGGCCGTGCGCAGCGACGGGCGCGCCCAGTGGGGCCGTTGGCTCTTCTGTCTCGCGGCGCTGCCGTTCGCCGCGCACGCCGTGAGCCTCGTGGCGGGCGAGCGCGCGATCGGCTACCGCACGATCTTCCCGCTCGCCTCGCTCGTCGTTGTGCTCGCAGCGGCCTCGCTGCGGCGGATAGCGGCGTGGCGCCGCGCGCCGCGGGTCGCCGAAGCCGCGCTGCTCACCGCCGCGCTCGCCACGGCGGCCGTGCTCGCCAACCGCCACGCGTTCGAGCTGATCGCGCTCCCGCAAGGCCGCGAATGGTCCCTGATTCGCGAGGCCGTGCGCGCGCTGCGGCTCGACGCCGACACGACCGTGCACATCGTCACGCCCACGCTCGACCACCGTTCGACGCGGCGCGTCTTCGCCGACGAGTTCGGGTCGCTATCGTCGGACTCCGACTGGGTGCCGGCCGAGATGTTCAAGACGGCCTTGCGGGAGCGGTTCCCGAAGGCGCTGCCGCCGGGTTGCAACTACCGGCTCAGCTTCGGGCGCGATCTGCCGCGTACGCGGTTCGATCTCATGATCGACATGCGCGCGCTCGTGCGCTTCCGCGGGCGCTTCTAGTTCACCGGCCGCTCGCCGCCCACCACCTCGAGCAGCCTGGCGAACTCGACGGGCTTCACGAGATGGAGGTCGACGCCCGCCTCGCGCGATCGCTTGCGGTCGCGCTCCTGGCCGTAGCCGGACACCGCCACGATCAGGCAGCCGGCGAGCTCCGGCTCTTTGCGCAACGCCTGGGCCACCGCGTAGCCGTCGACGCCCGGCAGCCCGAGGTCGAGCAGCACCACTTCCGGATGAAACGCGCTCGCCTTGGCGAGCGCCTCCCGGCCGTCGTTCGCCACCACCACCGTGTGCCCCACGCTCTCGAGCAGCAGCGCCAGCGTCTGCGCCATGTCGAGGTTGTCCTCGACGAGCAGGACCTTGCGGGTGTCCGCCGTCCCGGCGGCACGTTGGCGCCGTACGGGAACGTCCACGGCGGCCGGAACCTCTTGCAGCGGCAGGCCCACCACGAACTCGCTCCCCTTGCCGATCCCCTCGCTCTCGGCGCGCACGAAGCCGCAATGCTCCTGGATCAGGTGCTTCACCACCGTGAGGCCGAGACCGAGCCCGCCGGCCGCCCGGTCCGGCGACGCGTCGGCCTGGGTGAACGCTTCGAAGATCGAGGGCAGCATCTCCCGCGCGATGCCTATTCCGGTGTCCTTCACGCGCACGACGGCATGCCCGTTCTCCTGTGCCGCCTTCACCGTGATCGTGCCGTTCTCCTCCGTGTACTTGTTCGCGTTGCTCAGCAAGTTCACGAAGATCTGCTCGAGGCGCGCCGGATCGGCCTCGGCCGGCAACGGCGTTTGCGGCATCTCGACGACCAGCGTCTGCTGCTTCTGCTCGATGCTGCGCCGCATGCCGTCCACGGCGCGCTGGAGCACGTCGCGCACGTCGAGGGATTGCTTTTTGAGCCGTACCTTGCCGCTGCTGATGCGCGACAGGTCGAGGAGGTCGTCCACGAGCCGCGTGAGCTGCTGGCTCTGCCGCTCGATGACCTGATGCGCCCACTGGCGGGCCGGCGCATCGGAGGTGCGGCGCGCCGCCACGAGGTTGGCGTTGACGATGGCCGCGAGCGGATTGCGCAGCTCGTGCGCGAGCATGGCCAGGAACTCGTCCTTGCGCCGGTCGGCCTCCATGAGCGTCTGCTCGGCTCGCTTGATGTCGGTGACGTCGAAGGAGCAGCCGACGTAGCCCAGGTATTCTCCCGTGGTGGAGTAGCGCGGCAGTCCCACCGACTGGACCCAGCGGTATTCGCCGTCGTGGCGCCGCAGGCGCGCCACGGCCTCGAATCGGCCGCGCCGTAGCGCCGCGCGCTCGTAGTCGTCGAGATACGCCTGCGCGTCGTCCGGGTGGAGCGCCTCGGCCCAGCCGGGGCCCATGAGCTCCTCCGCGCTGCGCCCGACGAACGTGATGTACTCGCGGTTGACGTACTCGCAGCCCTCGAGGCCGTTGATCCAGATCAGCACGGGCGCGCTGTCGGCCAGCATGCGGAAGCGCTGCTCGCTCTCGCGCACGGCGGCCTCCGCCAGGCGGCGGTCGTGAATGTCCTTGCACGAGCCGATGTAGCCCATGAAGTCGCCGGAGTCGTCGCGCAGCGGCACGCCGGTCCCGAGCACCCAGCGGAATTGCCCGTCGCTGCGCTGCAGCCGGTATTCCAGCGTGAAACCTTCGCGCCGATCGAAGCTCGACTCGTATCGGGAGAGCACGCCCTCGCGATCGTCCGGGTGCACGCGGTCCAGCCAGCCGTCGCCGATCTCCTCCTGCATGCTGCGGCCCGTGAACTCGAGCCACCCGCGGTTGAACCAGGTGAAGCGCTTGTCGAGGCCGCTCATCCAGATCATCACCGGGGCCGCGTCGGCCACGAGCCGGAACCGCTCCTCGCTCTCCCGCAGCGCGCTTTCCGTGCGCTTGAGCCGGCCGATGTCGAGATTGATGCCGGCCCAGCAGATGACCCGGCCGTGCTCGTCGCGCACCGGCACGCCGCGCGCGAGCACCGCGTGCCACTGGCCGTCCACGCCGCGGAAGCGGTGCTCGCGATCCCACGGCTCTTGCTTGCGTACGCATTCGCGCCAGGCGGCGAGCGTCGCCTCGCGGTCGTCGGGATGGAGCGCGCTCGCCCAGCCGAAGCCCTTGCATTGCTCCTGCGTGAGGCCCACGAGCCGCAGGAACGATTCGCTCGAGTACGTGCGGTTCCCCTCCGGGTCGCACACCCACACGCCGTAGTCGATGGATTCGCCGATCGCCCGGTAGAGCGCCTCGCTCGCGCGCAGCCGCGCCTCGAACTGGTGCCGCTCGGTGATGTCGATGAACGTCACGACCATGCCCCGCGCCGCGCCCTGGCGCGAGGCGTACGGCATCACACGGCGCAGGAAGACCCTGCCGTCCTTCATCTCCACCTCGTGCTCCACGGGCCAGCCGGACGGCTCGGTATGGTCCAGGGAGGGCAGGGGCGGCATGTGCTTCGCGCGATGGGTGAAGTCGGCGATGGGCCGGTTGCGGTCGTCGAGCCGCAGGTTGTAGATGGTGGTGGCGGGCGCCGTCACCCGCCGGATGTTGCCTTGCTCGTCGAGGAAGATGGTGGCGATCTGGGTGCTCGCGAGCAGGTTCTCGAGGTCATCGTTGGCGCGGACCAGCGATTCGTTGACGGCCTGCACCTCCTCCTTGGACGTCTGCAGCTCCTCGTTCGCCGACTGGAGCTCCTCGTTCATCGACAGGAGCTCCTCGTTCGAAGCCTTGAGCTCCTCGTTCGCCGCCTCGAGGTCCTGGACCGTCTTCTCGAGATCGTTGCGGGTGCTCTCGAGCTCCCGCTCGAGCTGCTCGATGAGCATGCGGGCGTCCTGCTGGCCCACGGCTCCGGGGGCGGCGTCGGCGACGGCCGGCATGTCCTCGAAAACCACGAGGTAGAGGTTCGCCTCCTCGGCGAGCCGCGGCATCGGCTGCACCACGAGGCGCACGCGCTCCGTCGCGTGCTCGCCGCGGCCGAGCAAGCCCTCGCGCACGACCTTGCGGCGCTCCTTGATCGCTTCCGCGAGCGCCGCGCGCAGCGCCACGCGCAGGCCGTCGCGCGCGAGCCGCACGACGTTGTTCTGGAACACGCCCGGCGTCACCGTCAGGTAGCGATCGAGGTCGCCGGCGGCGCACACGATCTTGCCGTCTTCCTCCACCACGAGGCCTTTCGGCGCGAACTCGTCGAGGATGATCCGCTGCATGAGCAAGTACACGTCCATGTCGCCTCCGGAGGCTACGTCGCACGGCCGCGCCGGCGTGGGTGCACCTTCGTGCGCGGCGATAAACCCGCTCGGCCGGATGGCCGTGGGCAGGCTTTGGGAGATGCGGTGCTTGCCGTCGAGCGTCCTGAACAGCTCCCTGTGCGTCGCGATGTTCTCGGACGGGCCGAGGAACAGGAAGCCGCCGGGCCGCAGTGCGAAATGGAACAGCGGAATCAACCTCTTCTGCAGATGCGAGCCGAGATAGATCAGGAGATTCCGGCAGGAAATGAGATCGAGTCGCGAGAACGGCGGATCGTTGATCAGGCTGTGCACGGAGAACAGGCAGAGCTCCCGCAACTCTTTCACGACGTGGTACTCGTCGCCCTTCTTGACGAAGAAACGCTTGAGCCGCTCGGGCGCGATCTCGTTCGCGAGGGTGGACGGATACGCGCCGCGGCGGGCCACGGCGAGCCCCTGCTCGTCGATGTCGGTGGCGAAGATCTGCACCTGGGGCGGAGACTCGAGCCGATCCATCTCCTCCTTGAGGAGCATCGCGAGGCTGTACGCTTCCTCGCCGGTGGCGCAGCCCGGCACCCACACGCGCACCGTGTCGTCGGGCGAGCGGTCCTGCAGCAGCCGCGGCACCACATGTTTCGCGAGCGCCTCGAACGCTTCCGGATCGCGGAAGAACGCCGTCACGTTCACCAGCAGGTCCTTGAAGAGCCTCTGTGCTTCCGCGCGGTCGGAGCGCAGCCGCGCGAGGTAGTCGCGTCCGCTCGCGAGCCGCAGCACCTGCAGGCGCCGCAGGGTCCTGCGCAGCAGCGTGCTGGTCTTGTAGTGCTTGAAGTCGTGGCCGGTCTCGCGCAGCAGCACCTGGCAGATCTCCGGCAGGAGCTCGAGCACCTCCTCCTGCAGCGCCTTCGCGTTCGCCGTCTCGAGCAGGTGTCGGCCGTGACGTTCGATCTCCTGGGCCGCCTCGGCAGGCGTCAGCACGTGGTCCGCGCCGTCGGTCGCGAGCGCGCTCTGCTCGGGGTCGCCGTCGCCGGACCCGGCCGGCGCCTCGAGGATCGTCATGCCGCCCGCGTCGCTCACGGCCTTGAGCCCGAGCGCGCCGTCGTTGCCGGTGCCGGACAGCACGAGCGCGACGGCCCGCTCGCGCCGATCGCGCGCGAGGGACTGCAGGAAGTGGTCGATGGGCGCGTTGTGGTCGGCGTGATCGATGCGCTCCAGGTGCAGCACGCCATCGCGCAGGGAGACGGCCTTGGCGCCCGAGGAGACGTACACGTGGCCTGCCTCGAGGCGCTGCCCGGGCTCGGCGTCGACCACCGTGAGGCGCTGTCCTGCCGCGAGCGCTTCGACGGGGCGCGCGGGCGAGTCGGAGCGGGCGAAGACGACGACGATCGCGAGGGGGCAGTCGGGGTCGAGGCCGCGGAGGAGCTCGCGTAACGCCGGCATGGCTCTCGCGGCGGCGCCGATTCCCACGACGATCAAGCAGTCGTCACTCATCAAAACCCCGAAAAGGGTGCTGCGGGAAGTGAGCAATCTTCCGTAGGCATCGCTTCGGCGAGCGTTACGTCGTTCTCACCGCCGGGGCAAGGCCGCGGCACGGGGCCGAGGCGCAGACGGATTGTGACACAAGGCATGCTTTACGACCTCGTTTGACATGCAAAGTTTGACATGCAAACTTTTCGGCCGGCACGCTGTCGTAGCGGCATTTTACCATCGACAAAATCTTTCTCGGCGTCCGACGGGAGACGTCAGCGCATCTCGCGCTCGGCGAGCGCGAAGCGGCGCGGCGAACGGCGGCGGGAGAGCTCGGCTACACCCAAGGCGGCGCAGCCCAGCACGAAGGGACCCAGATAGTAGGTCGCGCGGAACGCGATCAGCGCGCCGACCACGTGCGCGCCCGGCACGAGCATGACGACGACGGCCTCTACCACGCCGAGCCCACCCGGCACGTGCGTGACGATGCCCGCCACGTTGCCGAGCACGTACGCGGCGGCCACCGCCGCGTACGGCACGTCGGCCGAGGCCGCGACCATCTGATGCAGCACGGCGGCGACCAGCAGGAAGTCGGTCGCGCCGAGCGCTACCTGCCCGAGCGCGAGCCCGAGGCCCGGCACCGGCAGCACGAAGCGCCGGATGCGGAGCGGCCGACGCACGAGCGCGGCCCACGCGAGATACGCCGCCACGGCGGCGACGAGCAGCACGCCCGCGCCGAGGATCCCGCCGCGCGGCGCGCCGAAGGTCGCGGCGAGCAGCTCGGGCGCGAGCAGCGCCGCGAGCCCGCCCGTCGTGCAGGCGCCGGCCGCCACGGTGACGCCCGAGAACATCACGATGCGCCCCACGTCGCCCGGCGACAGACCCCAGCCCGTGTAGAACCGGTACCGCAGCGCGCCGCTGCTCAACGCCGCGAAGCCGAGCGTGTGACCGATGGACAAGGCGGTGAACGACGCGAGCGCGATCTTGCGATAGGGCAAGCGGCCGCCCGTGTAACGCACGGCGAGCGTGTCGAACGCCGTGAGGCAGAGGAAGCTGCCGGCGGTGAAGGCGACGCCGAGCAGCACGTTGCGGGCGGAGATCGAATCGAGCGCGGCGCGGATCTCGGCGAAGCTCACGTCGCGCAACGCGCGGTGCACGAGGAATGCGGCGAGGGCGAAGGCGGCGGCCGCGATCAGGGGCTGGAACCGTCGCAAGCGGCGGCGTGCCGCGTCATCGGTGCCGCGCTCCGCGTCCGTCGACGTCGCGTGCTTTGAGCGCGGTCCGGCGGTCATGCCAAGCGAAAGCGCGACGACATGGACACGCGCAGCAAGTCGTGTGCCAGACGAGGAGCGGGCCGCTGGTGTTTCGGCGCGCCGACGAGTCGCGCCTAGAAAGGCGCTCCCACCTGGCGATTGCACGCGGCCGCGGAACGAAGCCCGTGGGAGCGGCTTTCCAGCCGCGACCTTCGGCGCCGCGGACAAAGAATGCGCGCGCGGTCAGAGCCGCGCGCGATCGTGAGGCGCGGTGAAGTCGATGTCCGGCCCGATGGGCACGATCAGGTGCGGGTTGATCGTGCTGTGGCTGCCGTAGTAATGCCGCTTGTAATACTCGATGTTGACGGTTTCCGCCACGCCGGGCGTCGAGTAGAGGTCGCGCACGTAGCCCCAGAGGTTCGGGTAGTCCACGATGCGCCGCAGGTTGCACTTGAAGTGGCCGTGGTACACGGCATCGAAGCGCACGAGCGTGGTGAAGAGCCGCCAGTCCGCTTCGGTGATCCGGGGACCGGTGAGGTAGCGGCGCCGCTCGAGGCGGCGCTCGAGCGTATCGAGCGCCGTGAAGACGTCTCTCGCCGCCTCCTCGTACGCTTCCTGCGTGGTCGCGAAGCCCGCCCGGTACACGCCGTTGTTGAGGTTGGGATAGATGTAGGCGTTCAGCTCGTCGATCTCGGCGCGCAGCTCCTCCGGGTAGAAGTCGAGCTCGTTGCCGGTCAGGCCGTCGAACGCGCTGTTCAGCATGCGGATGATCTCGGCCGACTCGTTGTTGACGATGGTGCGGGTCTTCTTGTCCCAGAGCACCGGCACGGTGGCTCGCCCGGTGTAGTGCGGGTCCGCGATCGTGTACAGCTCGTAGAGTCGGCGCACGCCGTTCACGGTGTCCGGGATCACGCTCGGCCCCGGCTCGAAAGTCCAGCCCTCCTTGCCCATGTGCAGGTTCACGGCGGAGATGGGCAGGATCTCCTCGAGCCCCTTGAGCTTGCGGTAGATCAGGGTGCGATGCGCCCAGGGACAGGCGAACGACACATATAGGTGATAGCGGTCGGGCTCGGCGCGGAACCCCCCGGTGCCCGTGGGGCCGGGGGAGCCGTCCGGCGTGATCCAGTTGCGGAACTGGGACTCGCTGCGAACGAAGCGTCCCCGGGTCGCCTCCGTGTCGTACCAGACGTCGTGCCAGCGGCCGTCGATGAGCATTCCCATAGGGCTACCATAGCGCCCATCGCCGGCCCGTCAACCCGGCCGCGTTTGCAACGATTGCGCCGCGTGCTACCGTACCGCTGGCTTCGCGGGAGGCGCGCAAGGATCCGGGGAACGATGAGGGGCTTCCAGCAACTCGCCATCGCCGCGACCGCGGTCGTCGCCGCCGTCGCGTCCGGCACGGCGGCGGGCGCCGAGCCCACCACCATCAAGCTCACCATCGCGTCGAGCCACTCGACGGGCCTGCCGTGGGTGGGCGTCATGCACACGCTGGTGGTGCCGGAGTCGAACAAGCGGCTCGCGGCCATGGGCAGCCCCTATCGGATCCGCTGGGTGGAGGCCTACGGCGGCTCGCTCTACAAGTACGACAACACGCTCGAGGCCGTGGAGATCGGCCTCACCGACATGGGCTGGGTGGGCACGCTCTGGGAGCTCTCCAAGCTGCCGCTGCAGAACGTGACCTACTACACGCCGTTCGCCACGGACGACACGCGCATGCTCTACCAGGTGATGAACGAGCTGCATGACGAGGTGCCGGCGTTCGCCGCGGCGTGGACGGAGCAGAACCAGCGGTTCCTCGGCGCGAGCGCGCTCGACACCTATCACCTCATGACCAACTTCCCCGTGAATTCGGTGGAGGACCTGCGCGGCCGCAAGATCCTCGCGCCCGGCCCGTCGGCCGCGTGGCTCGAGGGCACGGGGGCGGTGCCGGTGGACGGCGGCCTCACCACTTATTACACGCAGATCCAGACCGGCGTGGCCGACGGGGTGCTCACCATCCTCACCGGCGCGCTGCCGTACCGGATCCACGAGGTGGCGCCGTACGTCACGCTGGTCGGCATCGGCGCGCAGGTGAGCGGCGCCATGTCGATCAACCTCGACACCTGGAACCGCCTGCCGGGCGACGTGCAGCAGGTGCTCGAGCAACTCGGCGACGAGTACAGCGAAGGGGTGGCCGCGGAGGTCATCGCGCGCTACGAGCGCGCCCTCGAGACGCTCCGCGAGGAAGGCGCCACCATCAGCACGCTGCCCATCGAGGAGAAGCGCAAGTGGGTGGCGGGTCTGCCGAACATCGCGCGTTCGTGGGCCGAGGCCACGGAGCGGCGCGGCATTCCCGCCATCGAGGCGCTCGAGAGCTACATGAACGCCATCCGGGAGCGCGGGGCGACCCCGCTCCGCAATTGGGACGAGCCGGGCTGATGCGCGCCGGTCCGCGTCCGCACTACCGCTAACCGGAACGTCGTCTCACGCATGCTCGCACCAGCGACCCGATTCGGGCAGGGGTTCGTGAGCGTCCTGCGCTGGATGAACAACGCCGGCGTCGTCTGGATCTTCGCGCTCATGTTCCTGATCTGCGCCGACATCGTGGGCCGCACGGTGTTCGACAGCCCGATCCGCGGCGTGCCGGAGATGGTGGCCCTGTCGCTCGTCGGCAGCGTGTTCTTGCAGATCGCGTTCGCGATCGTGCAGGGCCGGCTCACGCGCTCCGACATGGCGGTGGCGCCGCTCGAGCGGCGCGAGCCCGAGCTCGCGAACGACTGGCAGGCGTTCCTCGCGGCGATCGGGGCGGTGCTGTTCGTGCTGATGGCCGTGGGCGCCTGGCCCGATTTCGTGCGCTCCGTGAAGACCCGGGAGTTCGCGGGCGTCGAGGGCCTGTTCAAGGTGCAGGTGTGGCCGGTGAAGCTGCTGCTCGTGGTGGGCGCGGCCGCCGCGGCGCTCGAACTCGTCCGCCAGCTCTTCGCGCGCCTGCGCGCGTCGTTCGCAGCGCCCCCCAAGCCCGCGCGGATCTGGGCGGAAGCCGTGGTGCTCGTGCTCGCGCTCGTCGTGTTCGCGCTGGCGGTCGGCGAGCCCACCGAGCGCACCATCGGCGCGGCGATGATCGCCATCGCGCTCGTGCTCATCGCGCTCGGCATGCCGATCGCGCTCGCGCTCCTCGCGACCGGGTTCCTTGGGATCGCTCTGCTCAAGAACGACGTCGGCATCGCCGTGCGCACCCTGTCGCTCGCGGCCGAAGGCACGATCTCGGAGTACGTGTTCGCCACCGTGCCGCTGTTCGTGCTGATGGGGTTGTTCGTGAACGTGTCCGAGATCGGGCGCGACGCGTTCCGCGCCGCGCAGCTCGTCTTCGGACGCATCCGCGGCGGGCTCGGCGTCGCCACGGTGGCGGCGAACGCCATCTTCGCCGCCATCACGGGCATCTCGATCGCCTCGGCCGCGATCTTCACCAAGATCGCGGTGCCCGAGATGGTGCGGCACGGGTATACGCCGAAGTTCGCCGTGGGGCTCACGGCGGGCTCGTCGGTGCTCGGCATGCTGATCCCCCCGAGCCTGCTGCTCATCATCTACGGCGTCATCGCCGAGGTGTCGATCGGCGACCTGTTCCTCGCGGCCGTGGTGCCCGGCATCCTGCTCGCGCTGGCGTTCGCCGTGGGCACCGTGCTCATGGCGATCTTCTGGCCGGGCTTCGTGGGCCGCACGGGCGAAGCGCGGGCCGCGGCGGACGGCGCCGGCGCAGGCAGCTCCCTCCTCGGCATGCTGCCGGTGCTCGGGCTCATCGTGCTCGTGCTCGGCGGCATCTACGGCGGCGTGTTCACGCCCACGGAGGCGGGCGCGGCAGGCGCGTTCGGCGCCATGTGCATCGCCCTCCTGAAGCGCCGCCTGGGCGGCACGGCGCTCTGGGACGTGATCCGCGAGACGGGCGAGGTCTCCGTCGCGATCCTGTTCCTGATCATCTCGGCCAGCACGTTCAGCCGCATGCTGACGCTCACCGAGCTGCCGCAGGACATGGCGCAGTTCCTGGCCGGGACGGGGCTCGGCATGCCCGGTTTCCTCGCGGCCTATCTGATCCTGCTGGTCGTGCTCGGCATGGTGCTCGACTCGACGTCGATCCTGCTGATCCTGCTGCCGCTCGCGTTGCCCGTGGTGACGGAGCTCGGCGGCAACCTGGTCTGGTTCGGCATCGTGACCGTCATCGGGGTCGAGATCGGCTTGCTGACGCCGCCGTTCGGGCTCTCCGTGTTCGTGATCAAGTCGAGCCTCGCGGACGACTCGCTGAGCCTCGGCGCGATCTTCGCGGGCGCATTTCCGTTCGTGCTGATCACCACCGCCGTGACGATCCTGCTCATGGCGTTCCCGGCGATCAGCACGTTCCTTCTCTAGGAGTTATCGACCATGACTTGCGGCAACGGCGAGCGCGACGGTGCGCCCGGCGGCGCTGAACGAGCGCGGCGGGGAGGACCTGCTTGCGCGCGATGACCCTTACCGTGCTCATGCTCTGCATGAGCAACGTCTTCATGACCTTCGCCTGGTACGCCCATCTGAAAGAGCTGTCCGCGCGGCCGTGGATCGTGGCGGCGCTCGTGAGCTGGGGCGTGGCGCTGTTCGAGTATCTGCTGCAGGTGCCCGCGAACCGCATCGGCTACACGGTGTTCTCGCTCGGGCAGCTCAAGATCCTGCAGGAGATCATCACGCTCAGCGTGTTCGTGCCCTTCGCGGTGCTGTACATGAAGGAGCCGCTCAAGCTCGACTACCTCTGGGCGGCGCTCTGCATCCTGGGCGCGGCGTTCTTCATCTTCCGCGACCGGCTCCCCGGGGCCTGAGGAGACGACGATGAGACCGAAGCTGCGTGTGGCGGTGTGGACCTTGGTGGCGGCGGCCGCGTTCGCGCCCGCCGGTCGGGCCGAGGAGGGCGGCGACCTGCTCGGCATCGATCACTACGTGCGGCACGCGTCCACGGTCCCCGCCATCGCCGGCGAGACCGTGCAGCTCTACGTGCGCGAGCGCGTGCGCGCGGGCGTGCTGGCCCGCTCGCCGTCGTTCGAGGGCCGCGTCGTGCTCTTCGTGCACGGCGCGGGCACGCCCGCCGAGGTGGCGTTCGACG
Organism: Gammaproteobacteria bacterium; assembly: GCA_036563665.1. GTDB lineage: Bacteria > Pseudomonadota > Gammaproteobacteria > Steroidobacterales > Rariloculaceae > FEN-1219. Next base: position 131,854 of record DATCLY010000041.1, on the reverse strand, counting down.
TGCCGCACCCGGGATACAGCTGGATGGCCTATCTCGCGGCCGCCGGTTACGACGTGTTCTCGATGGACATGACAGGGTACGGGCGCTCCACGCGGCCCGCGCCCATGAACGACCCCTGCAACGTCGGGGCGGAGGCGCAGGCGGCGCTGATGCCGGCGCCGCTCGCCGCGACCTGCGAGCAGAGCTATCCGGGTCAGCTCACGACGGTCGCCTCCGACTGGGACGACATCGACGCGGTCGTGGAGCATCTGCGCACGCTGCGGCGCGTGGAGCGGGTGAGCCTGATCGGCTGGTCGCTAGGCGGGCCGCGGGCCGGCGGCTACGCGGCGCGCCATCCGGACAAGGTGGCGAAGCTCGTGCTGCTCGCGCCCGCTTACACGCGCGACATGCCGGCCGCGGCGCCCGCGCTGCCGGCGCCGGGGCCCGCGATGAGCGTGCAGTCGTACGCCGACTTCACGGCCAACTGGGACCGCCAGGTCGGTTGCGAGGACCAGTACGATCCCGCCGTGCGCGAGCGCGTGTGGGCCGAGATGCTCGCGTCCGATCCCGTGGGCGCCGCGTGGGGCCCGGGCGTGCGGCGTGCGCCGAGCACGACCGTGTGGGGCTGGAACCGCGACGTCGTGGCCCGCACGCAGGCGCCGATGCTGCTCGTGGCCCCCGTGCACGACAAGCAGATCGCCCCCGAGCGCGTGCGGCAGCTCTACGACGATCTCGGCGTCCGCCAGAAGGTGCTGCTCGATCTCGGCTGCTCGAGCCACGCCGCCATGTGGGAGCGCAACCGGGAGCTCTTGTTCCGCGCGTCGCTCGAGTGGCTGCGCGACGGCACGGTCGAGGGGATGGAACAGGGCATCGTGCGCCTCGGCTACTGAGGCGCCGAACGAAGCGTCGCGCCCGGAAAGGTCTCGAACGAAACCTGTGGGAGCGGCTTTCCAGCCGCGATCTGCGTCATGCCTCCGGCAGCACGCGGCCCGGGTTCAAGATCCCGAGCGGATCGAGGGCGCGCTTCAACGTGCGCATCAGCGCGATTTCCTCGGGCGTGCGCGAGTGGTGCAGATATTTGCGCCGCAGCATGCCCACGCCGTGCTCGGCCGACACGGAGCCGCCGTGGGCACCAGTCGCCTCGTACACCACCGCGGCCAGGCGCTCGAGGTCGGCGGCGTCGCCGGTCGTGACGGCGAGGTGCAGGTTGTTGTCGCCGAGATGCCCGAACACGAGGTTCGTCACGGGCCGCTCGAGCCGCGCGCGGAATTCGCGCTCCACCCGCGCGAGGAACGCCGGCATCTCGCCGATGGGCATGCTCACGTCGAAGGCGAGCAGGGGCTTTAGCAGCGGCGTGATCTCCGCGATGCCGTCGCGGATGGCCCAGAACGCCTGCGCCTCGCGCTCGGACTGCGCGAGCGCGGCATCCGTCGCGAAGCCCTTCTCGAACGCGTCGCGCAGCGCGGACTCGAGCCGCTCGCGATCGAGCTCCGGATCGGCCCCTTCGGCCGCGATCAGCACGTAGAGCGGGTGCCGCTCGGCGAACGGGCCCCGTGTCCCCGGCACGTGCTCCAGCACGTAGTGGTAGTACGACGCCCACATCGCCTCGAACGCGCTCAAGCCGCCGCCGAGCCGCGCCTGCAGGTGCTGCAGCAGCGCGACGGCCTCGTCGAAGCCCGGCACGGCGCAGAGCGCGGTGCTCTTCACGGGCTGCTGCGGGAAGAGCCGCAGCACCGCGCGCGTGACGACGCCGAGCGTGCCCTCCGTGCCGATGAAGAGCTGCTTCAAGTCGTAGCCCGCGTTGTTCTTGAGCATGCGGTTCATGGAGCTCACGACGGTGCCGTCCGCGAGCACCGCCTCGAGCCCCAGCACGAGGTTGCGCATCATGCCGAAGCGGATCACCTGATTGCCGCCGGCGTTGGTGGCGATGTTGCCGCCGATGCTGCACGAGCCGCGGGCGCCGAGATCGAGGGGAAACAGATACCCGGCGTCGGCGGCCGCCTGCTGCACGGCCTGCAAAGGGGTACCCGCGAGAGCGGTGAGCGTCTGCGATGCGCGATCGATCTCTTCGATACCGCTCATGCGTTCCAGCGATAGCGCGATCTCGCCGGGCCGCGGCGTGGCGCCGCCGGAGAGGCCGGTGAGGCCGCCCTGCACGACTACCGGCTGCCGGGCGGCCGAGCAGATCGCCAAGGCCGCCGCGACCTCGTCCGTGGAGCGCGGGCGGAGCACCGCGACGGGCGGGCACGGGTTCTCGCCGCTCCAATCGACGCGATGGCGCGGGCCGGCCGCCTCGCCCACGAGCACCGCGTCCCGGCCGAGACGGCCGATCAGCTCCTCGATCACGCGCTCGCTCATGGCGTGGCATTCTCCGCGACGCCGGCGTCCGGGTCTATCCGTGCCGCGAGCACACGCCGTACCATCACGCGACGCACACGCATGCTTTCCGGCGCCAACGAGACGTAGCGATCGTGATCGACCTGTACACCTGGCACACACCGAACGGCCGCAAGATCTCCATCATGCTCGAGGAGGTGGGGCTGCCCTACCGCGTGATTCCCGTGGACATCACGGCCGGAGAGCAGTTTCGTTCGGAGTTCCTCGCGATCAGCCCCAACAACAAGATTCCCGCCATCGTCGATACGGACACGGGCATCTCGATGATGGAGTCCGGCGCCATCCTGCTCTATCTCGCCGAGAAGACCGGGCGGCTGCTGCCGCCGCCGGGCAAGGCGCGCTGGCAGGTGCTCGAGTGGCTCATGCTGCAGATGGCGAGCGTGGGGCCGATGCTCGGCCAGGTGCATCACTTCCTGCGCTTCAACAAGGGCAAGTCGCCGTATGCGGAGGAGCGCTATCACGCCGAGGGCTTGCGCATCTACGGCGTGCTCGACCGGCGGCTCGCGGACCGCGAGTTCCTCGTGGACGACTACTCCATCGCCGACATCGCCACGTGGCCGTGGATCGCGCGGTGGGAGTGGCAGGGGATCGACTGGGAGCGCTTCCCGAACCTGAAGCGTTGGTTCGTGACCATCGCCGGCCGCCCCGCCGTGCAACGCGGCTACGACGTGCCGCGCCCCACCACGCCGATCCCGATCCCGCCGTAGGCGCCGGGGTTCCTCGCCGCGAAGCGTCTGGGGGCTTTGGCGTCCTGAAGATCGCGCCCTCACACGTCGTCGCGAGCGCGAGCGGCGCCGAAGAATCGCGGCTGGAAAGCCGCTCCCGCCTGGTTAGCGCAGGGCGGCGTGGAGCGCCGCGATGTGCGCGGGCGTCGTGCCGCAGCAGCCGCCGATCAGGCGCGCGCCGGCGTCGACCCACGCGCAGGCCGCCGCCGCGAGTTCGTCCGGCGGCAGCGCGGGGCCGCCCGCGGCGGGGCCGGGCGCGCTGCCGAGCTCGGGATACGCGCCGAGCGCGCCCTGCCAGCGCGAGCGGATCAGCTCGAGCGCGGGCACCACGGCCTCGGGCGGCGTGTGCATCACGTTCACGACGGCGGGCTCGTAGGGCAGCAGCGCGTCGAGGCACTCCTCGAGCGTGACGTCGGGGAAGTCGAACGCCACGAGGCGACCGCGCTCCAGGCGGCAGCTCACGCCGAGCCAGAACGGCAAGCCCGTGGCGCGCGCGGCCTCGCAGGCGAGCGCCGCGTGCCGGGTGTCCTCGAGCATCTCGAGCGCGATCGCGTCCACGCCGCACGCGGCGAGGAGCTCCGCGAGCTCGCGGTACGCACGCGCTTCCGCCGCGGGCTCGGGATAACGGTTCGGGTCGAAGCACGGCGGCAGGCACGAGAGCGAGCCGGCCACGGCCGCGGGACGTCCCGCGGCGGCGCGCGCCTCCATCGCCGCCGCCACGGCCCGCCGGGTGATCTCCTCGAAGCGCCCGGCGAGGCCGCCCGCAGCGAGCACGAAGCGCGTGCCCGCGAAGGTGTTCGCGACGATCGCGTCGGCGCCCGCGCGCAGATAGTCCTCGTGCACGGCGCGCAGCAGGTCGTAATGCGTCACGGAGGCCAACGCGGCCCAGACATCGTCGCGCATGGGAAAGCCGCGGCGCCGCAGCTCGCTGCCGGTGCCGCCGTCCAGCAGCACGATCTCGCCCCGAGCCAGGCGTTCCCGCCAACCGGAGGACACGGCGCCGTCGGGTGCGGTGCGCATCGCAGCCATTCGACTAGTGTGCACGAGGGAGCTCCGGAGCGGCCCGGGCGGTTCGTCACGGCGGCCGCGGGCGCTATACTCACCGGGCGCTCGAGCCGGCCGCGAAACCACAAGAACAATAGCGGCCCGGCCCGGCGCACCAGCTGGGCCGGCGCGGCCCGCTAACCAGAACAACACCCACGAGGGAGGTAGCATGCTGCCGAACGACGAGCCACGGGGCGACCAGCAGCCGCACGGTCGGGAAGCGTTGTCGGGCGAGCACGAGGCCTGGGAGTCCTGGGAGACGTGGCTCGTCACCTCCAGCGTCGTGGTCGGCGCGGCGGCGTTGTTCGTATTGGGCTGGCTCGTCGACCGCTTCATCCTGTCCTGACGGACCGCATGACCACCGAAGGCGGCGGACGGCGCGAGCTGGTCTTGAGCTACGAGCGCGGGCAATGGCGCGCGCGCGGCGCCGGCCTCGATGTCGCGCACGCGGACCTCGCCGCGCTCGACACGCTCATCGTGCGCGCGTTCGAGGGCGCCGAACCCTCGTCGGTGCACGTGCGTTTCGACATGGGCGCATTGCCCGCGTGGCTGCGGCAGTACCAGGCCCACTACTTCAACTACGTCCTGCGCGTCGGCCGCGGGACGGGCACGCATGACGGAAGGGAAGCACGGCCATGACGACCAATCGCCGCTGGACGAGCGGCATGCTCACGACCGAGGACTGGTGGGCCGTCTGGGTGGGGCTCGCGATCTACGCGGCGAGCCTGGCCTCGCTGGCCGGCGTCGACCTCGTCGGCTGGATGGCGCGCCCTCGCGTCTGGGAATGGACCAACGTCACGGGCGACTTCGCCTGGAGCAAGCTGCTCAGGACGTCGGGCTACGACTGGCATCCGTTCGTCGCCTGGCTCGCCACGTACGTCGTCTTCACGGGCCTGCTCGCCGTCGGCGCGCGCTTCCAGCGCCTCGACGTGAAACGCTTCGTGGCGGGCTTCACGGTGATCTTCGTGCTCACCTGGCTCTGCTGGGTGGTGGGCAACGAGATGCACCTCACGTCGGTGGACGCCACCGTCGACGGGCGCAACGACTACCGTGACAACGGCCTGTCGTGGGGCTTGCAGCTCGGCGAAGGGTCGCCGTATCTGCTGGCGCTGATCTCCGGCCTCGTCATCGGCAACTTCGCGAAGCGCCTCGCCGCTTTCCTGCGCGAGGCCGCGAAGCCGGAGTGGTACATCAAGACGGCCATCGTGTTCCTGGGCGTGAATCTCGGCGCCATGACGCTCGAGGCCACGGACTTCGCGCTCGAGCTCGTGCTCACGGGGGCGGCCGCCACGTTCGTGGCGTATCTGTTCTTCTGGCCGCTGGTCTACACGCTCGCGCGGCGCGCGTTCCGGCTGCCCCGCGACGCCTCCGCCGTGCTCGCGTCCGGCATCTCGATCTGCGGCGTCTCCGCGGCCATCGCCACGGGCGGCGCCATCCGGGCGCGGCCCATCATTCCCGTGACGGTGTCGATGCTGGTCGTCATCTTCGCGATGATCGAGCTGCTCGTGCTGCCCGGCGCGTACGCGGCCTTGTTCCCGGATCAGCCCATCGTGAACGGCGCGGCCATGGGCATGACCGTGAAGACGGACGGTGCCGACGCGGCCGCGGGCGCCCTGCTCGACGAGCTCATGGTGAGCGCGCACCTGCAGGCCACGGGCGAGCGGTGGCAGACGGGGTGGATCCTCTCGTCGGCGGTGCTCACCAAGATCTGGATCGACGTGTTCATCGGCATCTGGACCTTCGTGCTCGCACTGATCTGGGTGTACAAGGTGGAGCGGCGGCCGGGCCAGGTGAGCGTGGGGCCGTCGGAGATCTGGTTCCGCTTCCCCAAGTTCGTGCTGGGCTATCTCGTCGCGTGGCTGTCGTTCCTCGCCATCGCGTCGTCGTCGGCCGATGCCGCCGACACGCTCGCGGCGGGCACGGCGGCGCTGCAGAGCCCCATGCGCCACATGATGTTCATGCTGACGTTCGTGGCCATGGGCGTGATCACGGACTTCTCCAAGCTCCGCGGCATGGGGCGGCTCGCGCTGCTGTACGCCCTGGCGCTCGCGGTCATCATCGCGCCCATCGCCTACACGGTGGCGTACCTGTTCCACCGCGGGCTCATGCCGCCCCTCGTCACGTCCTGACGGCGCGGGCGGGCTCTAGGCGCTGAACCACAGCACGAGCCAGGCACCGGCGGCGAGGAACGCCGCGTGCTGCAAGAGCATCGCGATGCCGCGAAACACGGTGGTGCGCGTGTACAGCATGCCGTAGGCGTGCACCACTCGGGCACCGAGAACCGCCACGCCCACGGTCCACACGAGCCAGTGCGGAGCGCCGTTCCATTCGATGAGCCCGAGCGCGATCAGCGAGGTGGGCACGTACTCGACGAAGTTGCCGTGGGCGCGGATGCGCCGTCGCAGCAGCTCGTCGTCGGCGTCGCCGAACACGGTTTGCAGCTTGACGCGGCGCATGCTCACCTGAACGCTGAGCGGCACCATCATGAGCGTGAGCAGGCCGGCGATGAGCGACGTGACCTCGAGCGACATTGCGGATCCCCCGCGACGGATGTGACGCGTGATTTGTAGCATGATTGGAGGCCTCGGAGGCGAGGAGGAGCGGCGGTGGCGAGGTACATCGGTGCGATCGATGCAGGCACGACCAGCACCCGCTTCATCGTGTTCGACGAGGCCGGCGCGATCGTCGCCCTGGCGCAGCGCGAGCACGCGCAAGTCTATCCCCGGCCGGGCTGGGTGGAGCACGACGCTGCCGAGATCCGCCGCAACACCGAGGAGGTGATCCGCGCGGCGCTCGCGCAGGCCGGCCTCGGCGCCGAGGACCTGGCGGCGGTGGGCATCACGAACCAGCGCGAGACCGTGCTGCTGTGGGACCGCCGCAGCGGCGAGCCGCTGCACAACGCGCTCGTGTGGCAGGACACCCGCGTGGCGGACGACGTGCGCGCTTTCGCGCTCGACGGCGGTCCGGACCGCTTCCGCGCGAAGACGGGGCTGCCGCTCGCCACTTATTTCAGCGCGCTGAAGCTGCGCTGGCTGCTCGAGCACGTGCCGGACGCGCGGCGCAAGGCCGAAGCCGGCGACGCGCTCGCGGGCACGGTGGACGCGTGGATCGCGTGGAGCCTCACCGGCGGGCCGCAGGGCGGCCTGCACGTGACCGACGTGACCAACGCGAGCCGCACGCAGCTCATGAGCCTCGCGACGCTCGAGTGGGACGACGAGCTGCTCGGCGCTTTCGACATCCCGCGCGCCGCGCTGCCTGCCATCGCGCCGTCGAGCGGTGTCTACGGCACGCTCGCCTGCGAGCCGCTGCGGGGCGTGCCGCTCGCCGGCATCCTCGGCGATCAGCAGGCGGCGCTCGTGGGCCAGGCCTGCTTCGCGCCCGGTGAGGCGAAGAACACTTACGGCACGGGATGTTTCCTGCTGCTCAACACCGGCACGGCCCCGGTGCAGTCCACGGCGGGCCTCGTGACCACCGTGGCGTACCGCTTCGGCGCGGCGCCCGCGCGCTACGCGCTCGAGGGCTCGATCGCCGTGGCGGGTGCCGTCGTGCAGTGGCTGCGCGACAACTTGGGGCTCATCGAGCGCAGCGCCGACGTGGAGCGCCTCGCGCGCGAGGTGGAGGACAACGGCGGCGTCTACTTCGTGCCGGCGTTCTCGGGGCTGTTCGCGCCGCACTGGAACCCGGGCGCCCGCGGGCTGGTCGTGGGCCTCACCCGCTACGCCCGCCGCGGCCACCTCGCGCGCGCCGCGCTCGAGGCCGTGGCGTACCAGACGCGGGAGGTGGTGGCGGCCATGGAGCGCGACGCCGGCCTGCGGCTCGCGGAGCTCAAGGTGGACGGCGGGATGGTCGCGAACGAGCTCCTCATGCAGTTCCAGGCGGATATCCTGGGCGTGCCCGTGGTGCGGCCGAAGGTGTTCGAGACCACCGCGCTCGGCGCCGCGTACGCGGCGGGCCTCGCCGTCGGCGTGTGGTCGGGCGAGGAGGAGCTGCGCAGCCACTGGGCCGCGGACCGGCGTTTCGTGCCGGCCATGAGAAGCGGCGAGCGCGAACGGCTGTTCGCGCTCTGGCAGAAGGCCGTCGGGCGCTCCCTCGACTGGCTGCCGGCGGGCGCCGCCGAGTAGGGCGGACTCGGCCCGATTCTTGTCTGCCGGTGCACGCGATGAAGCGTTCGGCAGCTTTCGCGCCGCTGCTGCTCGGGCTGCTCGCGATGCCGGCGGCGGCCCAGGGCCCCGACCGCATCTACGTGCGGCGCATCGAGCTCGAGGGGGTGACCCGCATCGCGGACCCGGTGCTGCGGCGCGAGCTCACGCAGCTCGAGGGCGCGTACCTGAACACCGTGGCGCTCGAGCAGTCGCGCCGCCGGCTCGAGCAGCTGCCGTTCGTCGCCTCCGCGCGCGTGGAGCTGCGCCCCGTGCCCGGCACGCCGGACACGGTGGACGTGATCATCACGATCGAGGAGGCGCCGGCCCGGCGCTACGGCGGCGGCGGGGGCTGGTCCGAGTCCGACCGCGGCAGCGTGCACGGCTACTTCATCAACGAGAACCTGTTCGGCACGGGCCAGCGGCTCTCGGCGCGCGTGGAGGGCAGCGACTTCTGGTCGTTCGCGGAGCTGTCGCACAGCGAGCCCTATGCGCGGCCGGAAGGCGTGAGCCGCACCGTCACGCTGCGCTCGCGCGAGATCGATCGCCTGAACGCCGAGAGCTCGGCGCTCGACGCGAAAGTGGACAGCGCCCTCCTCGAGTACGGCTGGCGGGCCGGCGAGCGTCATCGCGTGCGCTTCGGCCTCGAGCTGCGCGACACCGCCATCGGCACGGGCCCCGCCGCGAGCACCCAGCTCGTCGACTGGCTCACGGCGGTGGGGGGCAACGTCGACCCGGGATCCTCGCTGCGGGCCGAGCTCGCGGAGGCGGACCTCCTGTTCGGCTGGCGCTACGACACCCGCGATCGCGCGGTCTTCCCGCGGCTCGGCCTCGAGCAGTCGCTCGAGGCGCGGCTCGCCGTGCCGGGCAACGACGTGGAGCACTACGCGCTCGATTACGAGGTGGCGCGCTATCGACCCGTGGGCGAGCGCTGGACGCTGCGCCTGCGCGGGCACCTGGGCTACGGTGCCGCCTACTCGGCGGACACGCCGTCCATGCCGCCGTACGCTCGCTGGTTCGCCGGCGGCCCGCGCTCCGTGCGGGGCTACCGGGAGAGCAGCCTCGGGCCGAAGGACAGCCTCGGCAACCCCTACGGCGGCAACCTGCTGCTGTCGGGGCAGGTGGAGCTCATGACGCCGTGGCCCGAGCGCTGGCGGGAGCGGCTGCGCGTGGGGTTCTTCTACGACGTGGGCAACGCGTTCGCCACGGACGACGTGGCGTTCTTCGACGATGCGGGGCAGCCGCTCGACTACGGTTTCGACGCGGCGGCGCTGCGCCAGTCCGTAGGCGTCGCCGCCGACCTGCTGCTGCCGCGCATCGGCATGCTGCGCGTGAGCTACGGCGTGCCGCTCGACGCGGAGGACGACCATCCGAACCGCTTCCTGCGCGACGACGTCGAGCGGTGGCAGCTGCGCGTCGACTTCGACTTCTGACCGCGAATCACTCCCGTCGCCGGGTGAGCCGCGCCGATATGCAGGTTACGTACCACGCTCGCATCGGGCCGGCGGACGCGGGGGCCGGCGCGCGTCGCGATCGTGACCCCGTTCTCGGCGTCGGAGCGTCGCTGGATGCGCGGCTGCGCGCGCCCCGTATACTAGCGGCCACCCATGGCCGCGTTCAGCTTCAGCGAGTTCTACCAGCGCAACCGGCGGGTGGTCATTTGGGTCATCCTGTTCCTGCTGCTGTGGCTGCTGCGCGACTTCTTCGGCCTCGTCTTCCTGACGTTCGTGCTCTGCATCATCGCCGCGCCCCTCGTGCAGTTCGGCGAGCGCAGGCTCAGGTTGCCGCACTGGCTGTCGTTGTCGCTCGTCTACGTGCTGTTCCTCGTGATGCTCGCCTCTTTCGTGCGGTTCGTGGTGCCGAGCGTGGCGTCGGAGGTGAACCGCCTGATCGGCAACCTGCCGTCCATTGAGATGCGGCTCATCGAGACCAAGAACCGCTTCGTGGAGCGCTATCCGACCCTGCGCCAGCCGCTCACGGGCTTCCTGCGCAGCGCCTTGCCCGACGACGTGGCGGCGGAGGTGGACCGCCGGCTCCTCGCCGAGCGCGCGCGGCTCGCCATCACCGAGGAGGACCTCGCCGCGGCCATGGCGGCTGACGCCGTGCCGACCGGGCACGTGGCGGAATACTTCAACCGCCAGGACCAGCTCTACCTCGACGCGCTCACGGACCAGCAGTTCCAGCGCGTGCGCGACTACGCGCCCTCGGTCATCAACATGCTGTACCGCGGCACGGCCACGATGCTGCTCGCGCTGCTCTTCAGCTTTCTCATTCTGATCGACCTCGGGCGCATCCGCCGCGGCATCGAGCGCTTGAGGAGCTCCAAGGTGGGCGACTTCTACGAGGAGGCGGCGCCGCCGATCGCCCGGTTCGGCATCCTCGTGGGCCGCGCCATCGAGGCGCAGGCATCGATCGCGTTCGTGAACACCGTGCTCACGATGATCGGCCTGCTGCTGCTCGACATCCCGCTAGTGGCGATGCTGTCGGTGATCGTGTTCGTGTGCAGCTTCATCCCGGTGCTCGGCGTGTTCATCTCCACCACGCCCATCGTGCTCGTGGCGCTCAACGACGGCGGGCTCGCGCTGTCCGCGGCGGCCATCGCCATGGTCATCGTGATCCACACGGTGGAGGCCTACTTCCTGAATCCCTTCATCTACGGGCGGCACTTGAAGCTGAACCCGGTGCTCACGCTGATCATTCTTTACGTCGCCTACCACGCGTTCGGCCTGTGGGGCATGCTGCTCGGCGTGCCCGTGGCGCGCTACTTCATCCACGACGTGCTGGGTGTGCCATTCCGGGACCGCGGCTCGCCCGAGCCCGAGACGACCTGAAGCGCACCGTCCGCGCTGCCGAGACCGCGACGCCCATCGCCTTCGCGGGGACGGGAGGGTATGCTTGGCGCCCATTTTCGCCGGCGCCCGGACCCCGCGCATGAAGGATCTCACGCAGGATTCCATCGTCCGGAACATCCTTGCCATGGCGGCGCCCATCGCCGCCGGCATGCTGTTCCAGACGCTCTACTTCCTCATCGACCTCTACTTCGTGGCGGCGCTGGGCGACGCGTCGATCGCCGGCGTGAGCGCGGCGGGCACGCTCATGTTCGTGATCATGGCGCTCACGCAGGTGCTGGGCGTGGGCGCCGTGGCGCTGATCTCGCAGGCCGTGGGTCGCAAGGACCGGGCGGACGCCAATCTCGTGTTCAACCAGTCGCTGCTGCTCGCAGGGCTGTGCGCGGCGGTCACGCTGCTCGTCGGCTATCCCGTGAGCGATGCGTACGTGGGCGTCGTCGCCGCGGACGCCGCGGCGTGGGCGGAAGGCGTGACGTACCTCTACTGGTTCCTGCCCGGCCTCTCGCTGCAGTTCGCGCTCGTGGCGATGGGGTCGGCCCTGCGCGGCACGGGCATCGTGAAGCCGACGATGGTGGTGCAATCGCTCACCGTGGTGCTGAACGCCGTCCTCGCCCCGGTGCTGATCGCGGGCTGGGTCACGGGCTACGCCATGGGCGTCGCGGGCGCCGGCCTTGCGAGCTCGCTGGCGGTGGCCGCCGGCGTCGTCATGCTGGGCTGGTACTTCGTGAGGCTCGAGAAGTACGTGAGCTTCGACCCGGAGCTCTGGCGGCCCCGGCTCGAGACGTGGCAGCGGATGCTCGCCGTCGGTCTGCCCGCCGGCGGCGAGTTCGCGCTGATGTTCATCTATCTCGGCGTGGTCTACGCCGTCATCGGCGGTTTCGGCGCGGAGGCGCAGGCGGGCTTCGGCATCGGCTCGCGCATCATGCAGTCCATCTTCCTGCCCGCCATGGCCATCGCGTTCGCGGCGGGGCCCATCGCCGGTCAGAACTACGGTGCCGGCCAGGCTGCGCGGGTGCGCGAGACGTTCGTCAAGGCCACGCTCATGAGCACCGCCGTGATGCTCTGCGTCGCGCTGCTCCTGCAGTGGCGGCCGGAGCTGCTCGTGGCCTTCTTCACCGACGAGCCCCCCGTGCGGGAGGTGGGCGCCCTGTTCCTGCACATCATCTCTTGGACGTTCGTGGGCCAGGGCATCGTGTTCACGTGCTCCGGCATCTTCCAGGGGCTCGGCAACACGCGCCCCGCGCTCCTGTCCTCGGCCACGCGCATCGCGGTGTTCGTGCCGCTCGCGTTCTGGCTCCAGGCGCAGCCGGGCTTCCGCCTCGAGGAGGTGTGGTACCTCTCGGTGGCCACCGTCTGGCTACAGGCGGTCGTGAGCTACGTGCTGCTGCGCAGACAGTTCCGGCAGCGGCTCGCCGGGCTCGCGCCGCGTCCCGTGGCGGCCGCGGCCGGCAAGGGCGCCTGAGCCGCTGAGAGGCGGGAGGGCCTGTGGTATCGTTGGACGGTCACGGCAGGCAATGCAACGAGAGGAGTCGGCCATGAAACGGTTCTCTCTGTTCCTCGGCGCCGCCGCGCTGTCGCTCGCCGCGTTCCAGGCATCGGCCCACCACGGGTGGGCGGGGCAGGGCGAGGAGCAATTCGAGCTCACCGGCAAGCTCCACCGCGACGTGAGCCTGGCGGGCCCGCACGCCACGATGCAGATCATCGACGAGAACGGCCAGGTGTGGGACCTCACGCTCGCGCCGCCCGCCCGCACGGAGCGCGCCGGGCTCAAGGCCGGCGTGATCCCGATGGGCGCGGAGGTCACGATCAGCGGTCACCGCAACCGCGACCCGCAGCGCTTCGAGGTGAAGACGGAGCGCGTCACCTACAACGGCAAGAACTACGACGTCTACCCGGACCGCATCTCCTAGCCGCTGAGACGTCTCGGGACGCGGTTTGGACGGGCTGCTGGCCTGGCTCGAGGCCTCGGCCTTGGGCCGGGCCATGCGGAGCGCCGGGGTCTGGAGCTACGGCGTCCTCAATCTGACGCACATCCTGGGCGTCGCGACCCTGTTCGGCTCGCTGCTCGTGCTGGATCTGCGCCTGCTCGGCGCGTGGCGCCGCGTGCCGCTCGCGGCGCTCGAGAAGCCGACGATGCCGCTCGCCGTGATCGGCTTCTGCGTGGCGGTGGCGAGCGGCGTGTGCATGATCACGACCAACGCCACCGAGTACATCGGCAATCCTTTCCTGTTGATCAAGTTTCCCGCCATCGGGCTCGGGCTCGCGAACTTCGCGGTGCTGAATGCGCTGCCCGCGTGGCGCGCGCGGCACGCTCGGGCGCTCAGCGCCGGCGAGCGCGCGCAGCTCGCGGCGGCGGGCGGCGTGTCGCTCGCGAGCTGGCTCACGGCCGTCGCGGCCGGACGCATGATCGGCTACTGGTGAGAGAAGAGATCGCGGCTGGAAAGCCGCTTCCACCCGGCCGTCGAACGGAGCCTGTGGGAGCGGCTTTCCAGCCGCGACGGTTTGTTCGCTTCTACGGGGAGCCTTGCGCCAGCGTCTCCGTCACGTACGCGGCGACGTCGCGGATCTGCTGCGGCGTCAGCGTGCCGTTGAACGCCGGCATCGCGTTCCTGCCCTCGCTCACGATCTGCAGCACCGCCGCGCCGTCGCGCGCGTTCGCGAGCGACGGCCCGCCGCCGTGGCCGCCTTCGCCGCGCTCGCCGTGGCAGAATCGGCACGCGTTGTCGAACACGGTTCTGCCGTTCGCGGGATCCGGCGGGCCGCTCGCCCCCGGCGCGAAGCTCATGACCGCGCCCGCCGGCGGCACGGGATCGAGCGTGCCGTCGAGACCGAACAGCCACACGCTGTCGCCCCGGGGCGAGCCCGCGAACAGGTTGCCGGCGGAATAGGTCACCACGTACTGATTGCCTTCGTGCTCGAACGTGCTCACGGGCGCGTTCATGCCGGCGCCGGTCTGGAACTCCCAGAGCTTCATGCCGTCGCGCGCGTCGAGGGCGGTGAGCCGGCCGTCGCTGCGGCCCACGAACACGAGACCGCCGGCCGTGACGATGGAGCCGCTGTAGCACGGCTCCGGCCAGTGCTGCTGCCACACGAGCCGGTTGGTGCGCATGTCGAGCGCCGCGAACACGCCGAACGAGCGCATGTGGAAGCCGCCGATGCCGCCCGCGATGTACGTGGCACCCTCGGGCGGCCGCTCGTCCGTGATCTCCTCCGCGTAGAACGACCAGATGCGGTCCGCCGCGCAGACGTATGTGTAGCCGGTGGTGGGATCGTAGGAGCTCGGCGGCCAGTTGGCGCCGCCCGGCGGGCCGGGCTTCGCGAGCACGGGCTCCGTCCAGTACGGCGTGAAGATCCGTCCCTGGTTCACGAGCTTCGTGCCCTCCGGCGGAATCGGGATGTACTGCGGCACGAACGCATCGCCGATCGGATGCGGCTGAGTGGGCGCCGTGGCCTGGCGCGGCTCCTGCGGCACGGGCCGCTCCTCGATGCCGATCAAAGGCTCGCCCGTCACGCGATCGAGGATGTACACCCAGCCGGTCTTGCCCGCCTGCGCGAGGCCCTTGCGCAGCTCGCCGTCGATCTCGAGGTCGAACAGGATCACGGGCGAGGGGCTGTCGAAGTCCCAGATGTCGTGGTGCACCTGCTGGAAGTGCCAGCGGTATTCGCCGGTGCGCACGTCGAGCGCCAGGATCGACGCGGAGAACAGGTTGTCGCCCGCGCGCACGGAGCCGTTGTAGTCGGGGCCCGGATTGCCGGTGGCGAAGTACAGCAGCCCGAGCTCGGGATCGACAGCGGGCGTTTGCCACACGGGCGCGCCGCCGTCCATCCAGACGTCGTTGTCCTGCGGCCAGGTGTCGTGGCCGAATTCCCCGGGGCCCGGGATCGTGTAGAAGGTCCACACGAGCTCGCCGTCGTCGGCGTCGTAGGCCTTCACGCGGCCGCGGATGCCGCGCTCGCCGCCCGCGAAGCCGGTGATCACGAGGCCGTCGTAGTAGAGCGGCGCGCTCGTGATGGTGTAGCCCTCCTGCCAGCGCTCGGCCTGCACGGACCACACGACTTCGCCCGTGCGCTGGTCGAGCGCCACGAGCTTGCCGTCGAGCTGACCGACGTACACCTTGCCGTCGCCGAGCCCCACGCCGCGGCTGGTCCATCCGCAGCACACGGCGTTGTTGGCGGGATCGAGGTTCGCGCGATACTCCCACAGGATCTCGCCGGTCTCGACGGACAGCGCGAACACGTCGTCGGCGCCCGTGACGATGTAGATCACGCCGTCGTAGACGATGGGTTGCGCCTCGCCCGAGTACTGCGGGCCGACCCCCGACCCTTTGAGATGCGTGCGCCACACGCCTTTGAGGCGGGCCACGTTGCTGCGATCGATCTGCGTGAGCGGCGAGTAGCGCTGGTTGTACCAGTTGCCGCCGTTCGTGGGCCAGCCGTCGGTGGGCGGCGCGACGAGGTCGTTGCCGCGGAACGCGGGCGCTGGGCGAATGGTCTGCGCGTGCGCGCCGGCCGCGACGCACGCGGCGGCAGCGATGGCGACGCAGGCGATGCGAAACGAGCTCATGTAACCGCCCCCCGGCCGATGGCAGCGCCCTTTTTACCGGAGGCCGCGGGCTCCTGCCAGCGGCGGCTCACGACGGCGAGGCCGCGGCCGACGGCTCCACGGCCGCGAACAGATCGAAGTGGCCGGCCATGACGTCCTGCGCACGGCCCACGCGCCATCCCCGGCGCGCGTCCCGCACGAGCGGCGACGGCTCGAAGCGATAGCGCCGCACGACGGCGGCGCTCGCGGGCCGCGCGGCGAGCGCCTGCACGAGCGCCGCCGCGTCGAGCCGCCGCTCGGGCGGCCCGTACGGCGTCGGCGCCACGCGCACGCGGGCCACCGTGCGCACGGCGAGCCCACCCGGACGCGACGGCGCTTCGGCCTCGAGCACGTGCAGGCCCGCCTCCTGCTCCATCACGGCGTGCGCGCCGAAGCCCGCGATCACGAGCAGCGGCGCCCCGAGGCCCGCCGCTTGCACGCGCTCGAGCTGCATGTGGCGCCGCTCCGCCCACGCGCAATACATGCCTGCGATCCGTCGGCACCATTCGCGCCCGTCGGCCGCGTCCGTGCCGCGGCCGACGGCGAGCTCGACGGCCGCCACGATCTCGACCGGCCGGTCCTCGAGCGCGTCCGCGATGCCGGCCTCGAGCAGGTGGAGCTGCAACGCGAGCCGCCGCGCGAGGTCCCGCGAGTAGCGGCCGGGCTGCCCCTTGACGCCGCGCGCATAGCGCTCGAGCAGCGAGTGCGCCGTCTGCGCCGCCGCCTTCACGCGGTCGAGCAGGGCAAAGCGGGCGAGCACGCGGTGGCGCTCGGCACGCTCCCAGAAGCCGGGCGCGGCCATCTCCGCGGTGAGCGCCGCGTGCAGCGCCTGCCAGCGCTCGCCTTCGAGCGCCGCACGGACGGCGGCCCCGGCGGCCTCGAGCAGCGCGCGCTCGCGCTCGGAGCCGTCCGCGCCGAGGATCACGGCCGGCAGCCCCGGCTTCGCCGTGCCCTCGGGCGCCTCGAGCGGCAGCTCGCCCGCCTCGCGCTCGTCCGGATCCACGAACTCGACCTGGATGCGGCGGCCGTCGCTGCGCACGAACAGGAACTGGTCGCCGCTCGGCACGCGGTGCTCCACCATCGTGGCCGCGAGCGGCGCGAGCAGATGCTCGTCGATGGCGCGCTTGAGCGGTCGTGCCCCGAGCGAGGCGCTGAAGCCCTTGTCGAGCAGGAACTCGAGCGCGGACGACTCCCACTCCACGGCCCACTCGCGGTTGCGCAGCCCCCGCCGCTCGAGCACGCGCTTGAGCTCCTTGCGCAGGATGCCCCGCATGACGTCGCGCGTGAGCGGCCGGAACACGATCACCTTGTCGAGCCGGTTCACGAACTCCGGGCGGAAGCTGCGGCCCACGGCGCGCAGCACCTGCGTGTGCGAGAAGACGGCGTCGCCCGGCGCGAATCCCAGCGCCGCGCTCTCGTGCTCGGTGGCGCCGAGGTTGGACGTGAGGATGATGAAGGTGTGGCGGAAGTCGGCCGTGCGCCCCGCCGCATCCGTGAGCCGCCCGTCGTCGAACACTTGCAGGAACAGGTCCCACACGCGCGGGTGCGCCTTCTCGAGCTCGTCCAGCAGCACCACGGAGAAGGGCTGCTTGCGCACGCGGTGCGCGAGCGACTGCACGTCCGCCTCGTCCGGCGCACCGACGATCAGCCGCGTGGACTCGGGAAGCTGGAACTCGCTCATGTCGAGGCGCACCAGCCGCTCGCTGCTGCCGAACAGATACTCTGCGAGCGCCTTCGCGAGCTCCGTCTTGCCGGTGCCCGTGGGCCCCGCGAACAGGAACACGCCGATGGGGCGGCCGGGGTCCGTGAGGCCGGCCTTGAGCATCGCGATGCGTTCCACGACCGCGTCCACCGCTTCCCGCTGACCCATCACGCGGGCCGTGAAGAACTCGCGCACGCGGGCGAGATCGGTGCGCTCGCGGTCGTCGAGGATGGCCTGCGGCAGCCCGGTGGTCTGGGACAGCGCCGCCAGCACGCTGTCCCGCGTGAGCGACGGCTCGTCGTTCGCGAGCGTGCGGTGCGCCGCGAGCTTCACGAGATCGAGCACGGTGCCGGGGAGCTGACCGCCGGTGAGGTATTGCGCCGCGAGCTGCATGGCCGCGGCCACTGCGTCCACGCTCACGGTGATGTTGCCCGCGCGCTCGAGCCGGCCGGCGAAGTCGAGCGCGACATGCGAGGCTTCGGAGGCGGACAGCCCGTGCAGCCGAACGAGGTCCACGGCGCTGCGCAGCAGGGGCCCCGTCTCGAGCAGCCGCGTGAGCGCGCCCGGCGTGCACTCGCCGATGACGATGATCCTGCCCGCCGTCATGGCGGGCAGGATCTGATCGAGGATGCTCGCGCTCTGGCCCTGATGCTTGCCGCTCGAGGCGATCTGCCAGAAGCTCGGCACGTACCACAGCACGCGCTTCTCCGCCGCGAGCTCCGCCGTCAGCCGGCGGATGCGTTCCTCGAGCTGCCCGAAGTACGTCTGACCCGCCATGATCTCGGCGGCGCCCGCCTCGAACACGGCGTATCCCCGGGCGGCGAGGTTGCGCGCGAGCAGCCGGACGAGCGACGTCTTGCCGACGCGCGGCTCGCCGACGACGAGCAGGGAGCGGGGCGGGTCGTGCGTGACGGCCGCCTCCGCGGCGAGCAGCGGCTCGCGCAGCGCCTCGTGCTCGACCAGCAGGTCGTTCTCGGCGCCGTCCCAGAAGCGGCCGATGGTCGTCAAGTACGTGCGGTCGACGCGCCGCGCCTGCCAGCGCGTGAGCTCCGCGAGCAACGCGTCGGCGGACGGATGCTCGATCGCCGCGAGCACGCGCTCGATGTCGGCCGCGTCCGCAGCGCCGGGACCGTCGAGGGCGTCGCCGAAGCTCGCCGTGTCGCCCAGCTCCGCGCGCTTGCGGAAGTAGCTCGCGAAGAACGACAGCACGAGCGGCATCTCGTGCCAGTACGAGTTCGGTCGGACGAGGACGGCGCCGACCGGCGGGCGCTCGGGCGCCGCCGCGAGGTATTGCAGCGCGAAGTAGAGCGGCCAATTGCCGAGCTGCTTGAGGCGCGGGACGACCTCCGGCACGACGCGCGCATGCTCGGTGCGCGCCCCGAGCGCGGCGAACGCCGCGCACGACAGCGGCCAGTTGGCGCCGAGCGCGTACTCGAGCACGGTGTCGGTCGGCACCTGCGGGTCGCCGAGCAGCGCCACGGCCTGCTGGAACTCGGCTCGATCCTCGAGCTCGCGCGGATGCGCGCTGCTCTCGCCGAAGGCCTCGAGCGTCTGGCGGAGCGGCAGCAGGCGGGCGGTGAGATCGTCGGCGGGCGCAGCCGCATCCGCGTGAGCGGGGTCGGCGGGCGGGGCTCCCGTCGCGGACCGCGGCCTGGCTGCCCGCCGGCCGAGCACGTAGCGCTGGAGCAGCAGGCCGGCGACGAAGCCGCCCGCGGCCGCGACGGCCGCGTAGAGGAGCGCGCCGTCGAGCCAGGCGCCCGTCATGCGTGCCGCGCACGCGAGCGGTCAATGCTCACGGGCGGTCTCCCGTGCGTGCGCACGGCCTCTCGTGCTCGGCCATCTCTTCGAGCCTCGGGCCGCACCGGCCGCGCTCAGCGGGCCGGCGCCGCCTCCTCGTACGTGCCGTCCAGCGCGAACAGCCACACGCTGTCGCCCTTCGCGGAGCCCGCGAACACGTTGCCGGCGGAGTAAGCGACCACGTACTGCCTGCCGGCGCGGCCGAAGATGCTCACGGGCGAGTTCATCCCGGCGCCCGTCTGGAACTCCCACCTGAGCTCGCCCGTGGCGGCGTCGAGCGCCGTGAGCCGGCCGTCGTTGCGGCCGACGAACACGAGGCCGCCCGCGGTGGCGGCGGACCCGCTGTAGCAGGCGTCCGCCCAATGCTGCTGCCACACGAGCCGGTTGGTGCGCATGTCGAGCGCGGCGAAGACGCCGAGCGCGGGCATCGTGATGGTGCCGAAGTTGCCGCCGATGTACTCCTCTCCGGCCGGCGGCGGGTCGTCGGTGATTTCCCAGGCGCGAAACGCGCTCGCGCGGTCGACCGCGCACACGTAGAGGTAGCCGGTGGCCGGGTCGTACGAGGAGGGCGGCCAGTTGGCCCCGCCGAGGATGCCGGGCTTCGCGACCACGTAGTCGGTCCAGTACGGCGTGAAGATGCGGCCGCCGTTCACGAGCTTGTAGCCCTCGGGCGCGACGTCGAGGTACTGCGGGACGAACGGATCGCCGACGGGGTGCGGCTGCGTGGGCGCCGTGGCCTGGCGCGGCTCCTGCGGCACCGGCCGCTCCTCGATGCCGATGAGCGGCTCGCCGTTGGTGCGGTCGAGGATGTACACCCAGCCCGTCTTGCTCGGCTGCGCGAGGCCCTTGCGCAGCTCGCCGTCGATCTCGAGGTCGAACAGCACCACGGGCGAGCCGCTGTCGTAGTCCCAGAGGTCGTGATGCACCTGCTGGAAGTGCCAGCGATATTCGCCCGTGCGGACGTCGAGCGCGACGATGGACGAGGTGAACAGGTTGTCGCCGGGCCGCACGGCGCCGTTGAAGTCCGGCCCCGGGTTGCCGGTGCCGAAGTAGATCATGCCGAGCTCGGGGTCGAGGGCGGGCGTCTGCCACACGGTGCCGCCGCCGTGCCGCCAGAGCTCGTTGTGCTGCGGCCAGGTCTCGTGGCCGGGCTCGCCCGGGCCGGGAACGGTATAGAAGGTCCACACGGGCTCGCCGGTGGCGGCCGCGAACGCCTTCACGCGGCCGCGCACGCCGCGCTCGCCGCCCGCGAAGCCGGTGATCACGAGGCCGTCGTAGTAGAGCGGCGCGCTCGTGATGCTGAAGCCGTCCTGCCAGCGCTCCGCCTGCACGGACCACAGCACCTCGCCGGTCTTCGCGTCGAGCGCGAGCAGCTTGCCGTCGAGCTGGCCCACGTACACCCGGCCGTCGCCCACGGCCACGCCGCGGTTGGTCCAGCCGCAGCAGACGGTGTCGAGCTCGGGATCGAGGCTCGCCGTGTGCTTCCAGAGGCGCTCGCCCGTGGCGACGTCGATGGCGAACACGTCGTTCGCGCCGGTGGCCACGTACACCACGCCGTCGGCGACGATGGGCTGCGCCTCGCCCGAGTGCTCGGCGCCCGTGCCCGAGCCGTCGAGCCGCGCGCGCCACACGGGCTCGAGCCGCTGCACCGTCTCGCGGTTGATCTCGGTGAGCGGCGAGTAACGCTGGTTGTACCAGTTGCCGCCGTTCGTGGGCCAGCCTTCCACGGGCGGCGCCACGAGCGTCCGATCCACCGACGCCATGTCGCACGCCGCCAGGGCGGCCGCGAGCGCGGCGAGCGCGGAGCGCCCGGGGCGGCCGGCGAGGCGGAAGAGCGGTGCCATGTTTCCCCCAACGTCCACGGGTTGGAGCGGCTTTCCAGCCGCGATCCCACCCGCGCCCAACGAAGAGATCGCGCCCGGAAAGACGCCCCTACGCCTGACAGCCGGGTAGGAGCGGCTTTCCAGCCCCGATCTTAGCCGCGCCGAACGACGAGATCGCGCCTGGAAAGGCGCTCCCACAGGCTTCGTCAGGCGCGAGCGCGATTCATTTGGTGTCCTTGAAGTGCTCGAGGCCGGGCCGGAACCGCTTCTCGTCCAGGAACGCCCGCATGGCGTTCGCGCGATTCTCGCCCGCGCCGAAATGGAGCGCCTCGCCCATCTTCGCGTAGAGATAGTCGGCGGACACTTCCCAATCCATGTACTTCACGCGCTTCATCGCGATCTTGATGCCGCGCAGCACGGTCTGGTTCTTCTCGAGCAGCACCTGGGCGAGCGCGCGCGTGTGCTCGCGCAGCCGCTCGCGCGGCACGGATTCGTTCACGAGACCCATGGCGGCCGCCTCGCGGCCGGTGAAGGTCTTGCCGGTCATGGCGTAGTAGAGCGCCTGGCGGTAGCCGATGGTCTCGCTCACCGCCTTGGTGACGTTGCCCGCGGGGATGATGCCCCAGTTCACCTCGGAGAGCCCGAAGACCGCCTCGTCCGCGGCGATCGCGAGGTCGCAGGCGACCACGGGCGTGAACGCGCCGCCGAAGCACCAGCCGTTCACCATGGCGATGGTGGGCTTCGGGTAGTCGCGCAGCCGCCGCCACTGCCATTCCTCGGCCACCCGCCGCACGTGCAGGATCACGAGGTCGGGCTGGTTGTCGGTCTCCCGGAAGTACTCCTTGAGATCCATGCCGGCGGCGAAGGACTCTCCGGCGCCGGTCAGCACGAACACCCGGCAGCGGTCGTCGGTGGCGAGGGCGTGCACCGTGTGCATCATCTCCTCGTTGAGCGCCGGGCTCATGGCGTTGCGTTTCTCCGGGCGGTTGAGCGTCACCCAGGCGATCCCGTCCTCGAACTCGACGAGCACGTTCTTGCCCCAAGGCTCCTTCTTTTGCGTCATTCCCTCACTCCAGCTCGGGGGACGCCGCTGTCGCGGCGCCGGGATTGTTGTAGGCTATGCACCCAGGTCGTCGGGGGGCTGAGTGTAGCAGAACGGCCCGAGGGCCCGGCGCCGCTCGGGACCCGGCGACGCCGAGCGACGGGGCCGCAGGAGCGTGCCGCGATCTCCTTTCGAGCCGCTCGAAGCGACGGTCCCGCCGCGATGGTCCGCCAGCCGGATCGAGGCAATAGCGAGGTAGCAGCATGGCATACGAGCTCTTGGGCAAGAACTTCGTCCCGCCCGACGTGCTTGGCAAGGTGACGGGCCGGGCGAAATACGCCGAGGACTTCCGCGCCGACGGCATGGTGTTCTGCAAGCTGTTGCTCTCGCCGATGCCGCACGCGCGCGTGCGCAACATCGACGCGTCGAAGGCGCTCGCGCTCGAGGGCGTGCTCGGCATCCTCACGGCCGACGACGTGCCCGCGCAGCCGCCGCCGAACGATCCCATCCTCACCAACGAGCCGATGTTCGTCGGTCAGCCGATCCTCGCCGTGGCGGCGGTGGACGAGACCACCGCGCAGGACGCCATCGACCTGATCCAGATCGACTACGAGGAGCTGCCGTTCACGGTGGATCCGCTGCAGAGCCTGTTCCCCGGCGGCCCGGACGCGCGCACGGACGGCAACGTCATCGACAACCGGCTCACCGGTCCTCCCACGCTCAAGCAGATGAAGTGGTCGGCGGCGGCTTTCGCCAACGCGCAGGACGGGCAGCTGCCGACGGGCGAGCCGATGGTCGAGTGGTCCTACGGCGACCTCGAGGAAGGCTTCGCGAAGGCGGCGCTCGTGCTCGACGAGAGCTTCGTCACGGCCAGCAACTCCCACCATTCGATGGAGCCGCGCTCCGCGATGGCGTACTGGGAGAACGGCAAGTGCTACGTGTACGGCTCCACGCAGAGCCAGAGCTTCGTGGTGCCGGCGCTCGCCGCCTACATCGGCATCCCGCCGGAGGACTTGGTGTACGTGGCGGAGAACTGCGGCGGCGGCTTCGGCTCGAAGGGCTCCGCGTATCCCGTCATGTCCATCCCGGCGCACATGTCGAAGAAGATCGGCCGACCGGTGATGATGCGGATCAGCCGCGCCGAGGAGTACTACTTGGGCCACGCGCGCACCGGGTTCCAGGGCCGCATTCGCATGGGCTTCGACAAGACCGGCCGCGTGACGGCGGCGGATCTCTTCGTCGTGCAGGAGAACGGGCCCACGACGGGCTTCCCGGATTGGCCGGCCGCGGGCGAGACGGTCTCGATCCTCTATCAGCCGCTCGCGATGCGCTTCCGCGGCATCGCCGTGCTGACCAACACGCCGCCGCGCTCCGCGCAGCGCGGTCCCGGCCACAACCAGACGGTGGCCATCGTCGAGCCGCTGATCGACAAGGCCGCGCGGCAGCTCGGCCTCGACCGCTACGAGATCCGCCGGGTAAACGCGCCCGGGCAGGACGCGAAGGTCGGGGCGGAGCAGGGCCCGGTCACGAGCTGCTATCTGCGCGAGGCGCTCGCCAAGGGGGCTGAAGCTTTCGGCTGGGAGCAGAAGAAGGCGCTCTCGGGCCGGCGCAACGGCTCGAAGGTCACCGGCGTCGGCGTCGGTCAGGCCTACCACCCGGCGGGCTTCGCCGGGTTCGACGGCATCGTCCGCATCACGCCCGACGGCAAGCTCCATATCCACACGGGCGTGGGCAACCTCGGCACCTACTCGCACACCGGCACGGCGCGCATCGCCGCCGAGGTGCTCAAGGCCAACTGGGACGATTGCATCGTGGAGCGCGGAGACACGCGTAAGGGGCTGCCCTGGAACATCGGGCAGTTCGGCAGCAACACCTCGTTCACGATGGCGCGCACGAACTACGTGGCCGCCCAGGACGCGCTCGCGAAGCTCAAGGAGATCGCGGCCATGGACCTCGGCGGCGCGCCGGACGATTACGACGTGGGCGAAGGCAAGGTGTTCGCGAAGGCGGATGCGGGGAAGAGCCTGACGTTCGCCCAGGCCGCGCAGCGGGCGATCGAGCTCGGCGGCAAGTTCGACGGCCACGAGGTGCCCACCGACATCAACCCGATGACCGCGCAGGCGGTGCAGTCGCTCGCCGGCACGGGCCTCATCGGCGTGGCGAAGGACAACCTGCCGATCACGGCGGCGCCGTCGGCGTTCTGCGTGGGCTTCGCGCAGGTCGAGCTCGACGTCGAGACGGGCAAGTTCGAGATCGTGGACTATCTCGCCGTGGCGGACTGCGGCACCGTGATCCATCCGCAGGGCCTCGCCCAGCAGATCAAGGGCGGCGCCGTGATGGGCTTCGGCCTCGCCACGCTCGAGCGGCAGATCTACGACCCGCAGAACGGGTTGCCCGGCAACGTCGGGCTCTACCAGGCGAAGCCGCCGAGCTACCTCGACGTGCCGTCCGTGATGCGCGCCGACTGGGTGGATCAGCCCGACCCGCAGAGCCCCCTCGGCACCAAGGGCATCGGCGAGCCCGTGATGGGCGCGGGCGCGGCGGCGCTGCTCTGTGCCATCTCCGACGCGATGGGCGGACACGTCTTCAACCGCACGCCGGTCACGCCGGACCAGATCGTGAACGCGCTCTCGGGACGGCCGCAGTCGCACAGGCCGCTGCAGGTGAACACGGCGTAGCCGAAGAGCGCGCCCGCGGAGCGGCGCCATGCGGGCATCGATCCGAGCACGCATCGCCGCTTCGCTGCTGCTCGCGGCCGCGGCCCCGGCCTCGCCGGCGGCCGCGCAGATCCCGGACGAGCTCCGGCCCGACGAGCCGGCCGAGGTCCTGCCGTCCGCGCCGCCCGAGACGCCCGCGCTCGCTAGCGCCGCGCGAAGCGAGCCGCGCCTTGCGCCCCACCAGTCGATCCCGCCGGCGGAGCTCGAGGCGTTCATCGATGCCACCGTGCGCCTCGCGATGGACGATCTGCACATCGCGGGCGCGGCGGTGTGCGTCGTCCAGGACGGCGCGGTGGTGCTCGCGAAGGGCTACGGCTTCGCCGATCTCGATCCGCCGCGGCCCGTGGACGCCGCCACCACGCTCTTCAGGATCGGCTCGATCACCAAGACGTTCACGTGGATCGCCCTGATGCGGGCGGTGGAGCGCGGGGAGATCGAGCTCGACGCGCCCGTGAACGCGTACCTGCCGGTGGACTTGCGTATTCCCGACGAGCCCTTCGCGGAGCCCGTTCGCGCGTGGCACCTCATGAGCCACTCCGCGGGGTTCGAGGACCACGCGCTCGGCATCCTGTTCGTGGATCGTCCGGAGCGCGTGCGCACGCTGCACGACTTCCTGCGCGACGAGCAACCGCGACGCGTGCGCGAGCCCGGGCTGCTGTCGTCCTACTCGAACTACAGCACGGCGCTCGCCGGCGTCATCCTCGAGCAGGTGACCGGCGTGACCTGGCAGGACCTCGTCGAGCGCGAGATCCTGGACCCGCTCGGCGTGACGCACATCAGCGCGCGCGAGCCTTATCCGCCCCGGGCCGACTTGCCCGCGCCCATGCCGGAGGCGCGCGCGGCGGACCTCTCGGCAGGGTTCTGGTGGACGGGCCTCGAGCACCGCGAGCGCGGCTTCGAGTACATCACGCAGATCGGCCCCGCCGGCGCGATGTCCGCGAGCGCGCTCGACATGGGCCGCTACATGCTGTTGCTGCTGCAGGAGGGCGTGCTCGACGGCGTGCGGATCTACGGCGGCCGGACAGCCGCCGCGTTCCGCGAGCCGATGATCGAGCTGCCGCCCGCCGTGGGCACGGTGAACGGCGGCCTCTTCGAGCTCCCGTTGCCGGGCGGTTTTCGCGGCTTCGGCCATGACGGGGGGACGCTTTCGTTCTTCACCAACATGACGGTGGTGCCAGAGCTCCGCCTCGGCATCTTCGTGGCGACCAACACGGCGGGCGGCGCGCGGCTCAGCGGCCCGCTGCCGGCGCGCGTGGTGGAGCACTTCTACGGGCCGGGCCGACGCGCGCCGGACGAGAGCCCGCTCGACGCGCGCCAGGCCGCGGAGTACGCGGGCCACTATCTCACCACGCGCCGGGCCTATCACGGCCTCGAAGGTTTCCTCGTGCGGCTTTCGGGCACCATGCGCGCGGCCGCGACGCCGGACGGCTTCGTGGTGCTGACGGCGGGCGGCGAGCGGCGGAAGCTCGTGCCGGCGGGCCCGCCGGAGGTGTTCCGCCCGGCGGCCGGCAGCGACGACGGGCCGGGCGGCGTGCTGTTCCGCCGCGAGGACGGCCGCGTCGGCGCCGTCGTGCTCTCGGCGGTGGCGTTCGAGCGCGTGGGGCCGCTCGAGCAGGTGCCCACGTTGATCCTCGTCGTGGCGCTCGCGCTGCTCGCGGCGGGCGGCACGGTGGCGGGGCGTGTCGCCGCGTTCGGGCGCGCGTTGCCCGCGACCGGCGTGCAGCGCGTGGCCGGCCGCGTGCAGCTCGCCGCGGCGCTCGTCTGGCTCGCGGCAGCGGTCGCGTTCGCGCTCGTCGCCGGGCGCGTGTCGGGCGACGTCGCCCCGTTCATGTACGAGTGGCCCCTCCGCTCCATGCTGGCCGCGTCGTGGGCGATGCTCGCCGCCGCCGTGCTGTCGCTGCTCGCGCTGCTGCTCGTGCCCGCCGCGTGGCTCGGGCCGCGGCGTGGCCGCGCCGAGGGGGCGCAAGGCTGGTCGCGCTGGCGGCGGCTGCGTTACACGCTGGCCGCGCTCGCGTTCGCGGCCTGCGGCGCGCTGCTCGCGCGGTGGGGCGCGCTGACGCCCTGGGATCCCTGACCGGCGGCGCGCGCGGCCGTCTCGCGCGCGGGCGCGGAGCTCAGCGCTCCTTCCAGTAGCGTTCCTCGGCTACCTCGAACGCGTGGCCGAAACGCGCCTTCACGTCCGCGATCATCTGCGGATGCCCGCAGGCGTAGATGCAGGTGTCCTCGGGTCTCAGGCCCCATTCTTTGACGAATCGCTCGGCGATCAGATTCACTCGCCCGGTGACGCCGCGCCAGCCCGCGTTGCGGGGATCGGCCGGCCGGGAGCAGGTGGGCACGAAGCGCACGCTGGGATGGAGCGCGGCGAGCGCCCGGAGCTCATCGTCGTAGCAGAACTGTTCCATGTAGCTCGCGCCGTCGAGCACGTAGAACGAGAGCTCCCCGTAAGGCGCCTCCGCCCAATGACGGAGCATGCTCATGAAGGGGGCGATGCCCGTCACGGTGGCGATGAAGAGGTGATTGCGGAACGCGGGCCTCAGCAGAAACACGCCCTTCGCGCGCGGCCGGATCGTGACCGAGTCGCCCACTCGCAGCGCATGCAGCCGCGGCGTGAGCTTGCCTTCCGGCGGCGGAATGCGCTCGACGAAGAGCTCGATGAGCGGCTCCCGCGGCGAGGAGACGATCGAGTAAGGGCGCTCGATGCCGTCCACGCCGACGGTGATGTACTGCCCGGGCAGGAAATCGAAGCCGGCGGGGCGCTCGAGCCACAGCTTGAAGTGGTCCGCCGTGAGGTCTACGCGCTTCGCCACGACGGTCGTCGGCAGGTTGCGTTTCCGGGGCAGCGGCTCGGCGGTCATGCGCGTCTCCCGACCAGCGCTCGCGGCGAACACCGTCGATGGTAACCCGGCGGCCGGGCGCCCGCCGAAGTGCTACGCTTCCAAGGTTCGCACGTGCCCGGCGTGGAGGAAGACCCTGTGCGAATATCGAGGACGGCGAGGGCATCGCCGCCGCGCATCGCGAGGCGGTCGGCGAGCTTGATGCTCGCGGCGCTCTCGGCCGCCGCGCCCGGCGCGCACGCCGACGAGCCGGGCGCGGCCCGCTTCTCCGACAGCCCGGAGCTCGTGTTCGCGCGCCTGCGCTACGACAGCGTCGGCGGCTGGGGCGAGGCCGTGTACAACTACGACGGCCGCACCTGGGAGCGCTGGGAGACCGACTACCCGCAAGGGGACGAGAACTTCGCGCACCGGCTCCGCCAGCTTTCCTCCGTAGTGCCGCACCCGCACGGCGTGGCGCGGCGACTCACCGACGAGGACGTTTTCGACTTCCCGTTCCTCTACATGTGCGACCCGGGCTACATGCGCCTGTCGGACGAGGAGAAGGCCCGGCTGCGCGAGTATCTGCTCCGGGGCGGATTTCTCTGGATCGACGACTTCTGGGGCGATGCGGAGTGGTGGAACGTGGAGCGCATCATGGCCGACGTGCTGCCCGAGATCCGCTGGCAGGACATCCCGGCCGACCATCCGGTGCTCCACGCCGTGTTCGACCTGCCCGGCGCGCCGCAGATCCCGGCGCAGGACTTCGCGGTGCGCGGGTGGAAGACCGATCCTCCCTGGATTCACCGCCAGCCTGCCAACCGCGTGGAGCCCGTGCACTTTCGCGGCTACTTCGACGACGACGGCCGCCTCATGGCCGTGGCCACCCACAACACCGATGTCGGGGACGGCTGGGAGCGCGAGGCATACGGCCAGTGGTACTTCGAGACGTACTCGACCCAGGCCTACGTGATCGGCGTGAACATCGTCGTGTACGGGTTGTCGCACTGACGCACGCTGCTCCGGCCCCGCCGGTCCCGGACGCGCCTGACCCGTGCATCGCCCGCGGGGGCGATTCGCTAAGCCGCGACGGCGTTGCTGCGGCTTCTTCGCGCTACGCGGAATCCGCGCCTCGGTCGCGCGTCTTCTCCCCGGCGAGCGCCAGCACCGCCCGCGCGCGCTTCACGACCGGCACGTCGATGACCCATCCGTCGAGCGACGTGGAGCCGCGCCCTTGCCGCTCCGCTTCCTCGAACGCCGCCACGACGCGCCGGGCGTGCTCGATCTCGCGCTCGGACGGCGCGAACGACTCGTTGAGCACCTCGATCTGCTCCGGGTGGATCGCGAACTTGCCCTTGAAGCCGATGTTCTTCGCGGCGATCGCGTTGAGACGCAGCCCTTCGGGATTGCGCAGCCGAAAGTAGGGCGTGTCCAGCGCGAGCACGTGCGCGGCGCGAGCGGCGACGCACAGCGCGGACCGCGCATAGGCTACCTGCGATTCGTCCTCGAGACGCTCGACGCCCATGTCGTGCGTGAAGTCCTCGCCGCCGAACGCCACGGCCACGATGCGCTCGCTCGCCCGGCAGATCTCGTAGCAATGCACGATCGCCTCGGCGGTCTCGATCCAGGGCAGCAGCTTGACGGTGCCGAGCGCGAGGCCGGCGTCGCGCTCGAGGTCGCCGATCAGGTTGGATACCCGGCTGATGTCGGCGGCGGAGCGCACCTTGCCGATCGACACGCCGAAGACGTGCGGGCCGACCACGGCCGCGAGATCGTCCCGGGTGAGGCCGGTGTCGAGCGCGTTCACGCGCGGAATGACGGGAGTCCGCGTCGCGGCGAGCCGCGGCAGGAACGCGCGGATCGTCTCGCGGGCGCTGACCTTCTCCGCTTCGGGCACCGAATCCTCCATGTCCGGCACGTACGCGTCCGGGCGCACGGCGAGGCCGAGCGCCTTCTCGAGCATGTTGGCCTTGTTGCCGGGGACGAAGAGCGGACTGCGCAGGATCGTCATGCGGGACTGCCTCGGGCGATGAAGACGGAACGGTAGCTCTCTTGCGCGTGTAAGTATGAATCAGGTGCGACGCGGGATCGCAACGCTCGCTGTGCAGGGGATCTCCCGGGGGAGCCGAGCGGCGTGCCGCTCCAACGGTTCCTGGATCCCCGTGCATGCGGCGATCACGGTCTTCATCGCCTCGTCGCTGGCCCTGACCTGCGCGAGGCGATGGCGCGCCGGTTCCTGCTGATCGCGCTCGCTTCGTACATCGTCATGCGGGCGTGGAGCGGGCTCTTCAACGGACCGCTAAGATGCGTGAGCGCAGCGCCTGCGGCCACGGGCCGAGCATTCACGATTCCGTCGAGGGGGATTGGAGGATTGCCTATGCTGACGAACGCGAAGTTGGTGTCCTTCTCGGCGACGCGAGACGCCGAGCGGGCAAAGAGTTTCTACCGGGACGTGCTGGGCCTGTCTCTGGTGGAGGATGGTCCCTTCGCGCTCGTCTTCGACTGCGCGGGAACGATGCTCCGAATACAGAAGGTCGACGAGCTCGTTCCGCCCAAGCACACGGCCTTGGGCTGGGAGGTTGCCGAAATCCATGCCGAGATCGACGAGCTGCGGCGCAGGGGCGTGCGGTTCGAGCGCTACGAGCGGCTGGATCAGGACGAGGATGGGGTGTGGCGGGCGCCGTCGGGCGCGCTCGTGGCGTGGTTCAAGGATCCGGATGGCAATACCCTGTCGTTGACCGAATGGCCGCACTGAGACGAGCACCGGAAAGCACTGAGCGTGGCCGACGCCGAGCCTCCGCGAACACGCTGTCTCCGAGCCGGACGGGGAGGGACGACTGTTGCCGAACATGGTACCGTCTCGAACAGACGATCCCGAGGGCTTCGGGGCTGGCCTGAGCGAGCGAGACGGGGGCGGACGAGTCGCAGACGCGAAACCGGAGCGACGGTCGGATAGAGCCATCGTGGGAGACGACGATGAGCCTCGACAAGGAACCCGGTGGATCGAGCACCCTCACTTCGACGAGTTCTGGCGACGGATCATCACCGACGGAAACGAGTTCGCCAACATCGACATTCCGGTGCTCACGACGACGGGGTACTACGACGATGCACAGGTCGGGGCGCTGTACTACTTTAGAGGTTCATAGCAGGCAAGTCGTTGACTTCGCCGATTGCAGCACGCAAAACAACGTCTTCACCCCACGGATCATCAACGACGCGCCGCCGGCCGACAACGCGCTCGTCTTCGTGTCGGAACCGCTCGGAGAGACGCTCGAGCTCAGCGGGAACGTCACGGGTGAGCTCGCAATCACGACGAACAAGCGCGACGTCGACATCACGTTCGCGTTGTACGAGCAGATGCCCGACGACCGCTACTTCTTTCTGAATCGCTATCTCGGCAGGGCCAGCTATGCGCACGACAGGAGCAGCAGAAAGCTGCTGGCTCCGGGCGAGAAGACCGTGGTGCCGTTCAGCCAGACGAAGCTGACGAGCCGCAGGCTCGCCGAAGGGAGCCGCCTCGTCCTGGTGCTGAGCGTGAACAAGCACCCCTTCGAGCAGATCAACTACGGAACCGGCAAGGACGTCAGCGACGAATCGATCGCCGACGCCGGCGAGCCGCTCGAAGTACTATGGCACCCCGATAGCTTCATCGATGTTCCGCTATGGCGAGACTAGACTTCGTTCTCGTTCACGGCGCGTGGCACGGGGGCTGGTGCTGGAAGAAGCTGACGCCCCTCTTGGAGGCCGCGGGCCGCAAAGTGTTTACGCCCACGCTAACGGGTCTCGGCGAGCGCGCCCATTTGCTGAGGCCCGATATCGGCTTGGACACTCACGTCCGGGACGTTGCCGCCGTTCTGGAGTACGAGGACCTGGACAACGTCGTGCTGGTAGGACACAGCTACGCAGGGATGGTGATCACCGGGGTGGCGGCGGTCGCCCGTGCACGCATCGCGCATCTCGTCTATCTCGATGCGTTCTTGCCGGAGAACGGCAAGGCGTTGACCGATTACGCGCCGCTCCCGCCGACCCGGGAGGACGGCTGGCGTGCACCCCCGCTGGCCGGCGCGGAGGCCTTCGGTGTCACGGAGCCGGAGGATATTGCCTGGGTGCAGAGCCGCCTCGTGGACCAGTCCGTCCGAACGTTCACGCAACCCGTCGCGTCGACCGCGGCTGCCGGCATACCCGGGACCTACATCCAGTGCACGGAAACGCCGTTCTATGCGGAGGCGGCCGCGCGCGCGAAAGAACGGGGGTTCCGCTACCATGCCCTGCCGTCCGCGGGGCACGACGCGATGATCACTCGGCCGCGCGAGCTCGCGACGATCCTGCTGGAGGTTTAGGAGCGGGTGCAGCCCGCGACGGCGACGCCGAAGGCCGAGGGGACAGGAGATGAATCGGGAGCCACGGGCGTCGAGGCCGTGAAAAGATCCGGGCCGTGAAGGCCAGGCTCGTGCAACTTCTCGACTCGACACGCACGATCTGGTCGTTCTTCCGCGAGCATCCGAAAACGTGAGCGTTTGCCGCGCACGCTACGGAGCGGTGGAGATCAGCGTTCGTTAGCGTGCTGACCCATCGGGTCACCCGCTCGCCGCCACCCTGAGCACCAGCTTGCCGAAGTGCTCGCCGGCCTCCATCGCGCGGTGCGCCTCGGCCGCCTGCTCGAGCGGATACACCCGGTGGATCAGCGGCACGATCGTGCGCGCGGCGAAGTGCGGCATGACCTCGCGCGCGAAGCGCTCGATGATCGCGGTTTTCTCCGCCACCGGCCGCGGCCGGAGCACGGAGCCGATGATCTGCTGGCGCCTGACCATGAGCCGCGCGAGGTCGATCTCCGCCTTGCGGCCGCCCATCACGCCGATCAGCGCGAGGCGCCCGCCCACGCCGAGCGCCTTGAGGTTCGGCCCGAGATAGGGCGCGCCCAGGTGGTCGAGGATCACGTCGCAGCCGCGCCCGTCGGTGAACGCGAGCGCCGCGTCGGCGAAGTCCTCGTGCTTGTAGTCCACCACGAGGTGCGCGCCGAGCTCGCGCACGCGGTCGATCTTGCCGGGCGAGGCCGTCACGACGATCCGCGCGCCGGGCGCCAGCACGCGGCAGAGCTGCAGCGCGGCCGTGTTGACGCCGCCGCCGCCCCCGTGCAGCAGCACGGTCTCGCCGTCCTTGAGCCCGGCGAGCAGGAAGACGTTGAGGAAGGCCGTGATGTATGCCTCGCAGACGCAGGCGGCCTCCTCGAAGCTCATGCCCTCCGGGATGCGCAGCACGTGGCCCGCATGCGCGAGCGCGAGCTCGGCGTACCCGCCGCCGCCGAGCAGCGCGAGCACGCGGTCGCCGGGCGCGAATCCGCGCACGTCGTCCGCCACGGCTTCGACCATGCCGGCGGCCTCGAGGCCGAGGATCTCGGACTCGCCCGGCGGCGGGGGATAGTTGCCCTGTCGCTGAACGACGTCGGGCCGGTTCACCGAGGTGGCCGCCACCCGGATCAGCACGCGCCCGGGCGCGAGGGCCGGCGCCGGCGCGTCGCCCACGCGCAGCACGTCGGGGCCGCCGAAGCCTTGGAGCAGCACGGCTTTCACGGATGTGCGCCTATTGTTGTGCCGGATGGATCTCCATACTATACCGGCCTTCCGCCCGGGGCGGCCTGAACCCCGAGTTCTGCACAGGACGTGGAGCAGGCGATGCGCAAGCTCGACATCTTCAACCACATCTGGCCGAAGTCCTTTCACGATCGCCTCGTTGCGCTGAGCCCCGACATCAAGGGCATCGCTAAACGCAGCAAGGACGTGCCCATGATGGTGGACCTCGACGAGCGGTTCCGCGTCATGGATCTGTTCGACGACTACCAGCAGGTGCTGTCGCTCGCGTCGCCGCCGCTCGAGATCCTGGGCCCCAAGGACCGAGGCCTCGAGCTCGCGCGCATCGCGAACGACGGCATGGCCGAGCTCGTGGACCGCTACCCCGACCGTTTCCCGGGATTCATCGCGTCCGTGCCCGTGGCGCTGCCGGACGACGCGGTCGCCGAGACGCGGCGCGCCATCGAGGAGCTCGGCGCCGTGGGCATTCAGATCTTCACCAACGTGGAGGGCAAGCCGCTCGACGCGCCGGAGTTCCGCCCGCTCTTCCGGCTCATGGCGGAGTACGACAAGCCGATCTGGGTGCATCCCTCGCGGGGCCCGAACTTCCCGGACTACCTGACGGAGCAGAAGTCGAAGTACGAGGTCTGGTGGACGTTCGGCTGGCCGTACGAGACCAGCGTGTTCCTCGCGCGGCTCGTGTTCTCGAAGATGATGGACGAGATGCCGAACCTCAAGATCATCACCCATCACGGGGGCGGCATGGTGCCGTTCTTCGAGGGGCGCGTGGGCCCGGGCTGGGACCAGCTCGGCTCGCGCACGAGCGACGAAGACTACCGCTCGCTGCTCAAGGAGCTCAAACGCCGCCCGGTCGACTACTTCCGCGACTTCTACGCCGACACGGCCACGTTCGGCTCGCGGTCCGCGATCGAGTGCTCGCTCGCGTTCTTCGGGGTGGACCACGTGCTGTTCGCCTCCGACGCGCCGTTCGATCCCGAGCGAGGGCCGATGTACATCCGCGAGACGATCAAGTGCCTCGACTCGATGGGCCTGTCGGACGACGATCGCCGGAAGATTTATCACGGCAACGCCGAGCGGCTGCTCGGCTGGACGCACTGACGGATCGCGGCCGCGGCCGCGCCTGCAGTTGAATCCCGCCGAGCGCTGGCGGCGCCGCACGCCCGCCCGAGCGCCCGGCTCGCGAGGAATCCACCCATGTTCGAACCGCTGAAGCCCCTGCCGCCGGACGCGATCCTCGGCATCATGGCTTTGTTCCGCGCCGATCCCCACCCGGGCAAGATCGATCTGTCCGTGGGCGTGTACCAGGACGACGAGGGGCACACGCCCGTGCTCGAGAGCGTGCGCCGCGCGGAGCGCGCCATCTACGAGGAGGAGACCACGAAGACCTACGTCGCGATCGCCGGCAACGCCGGCTTCAATCGCGGCATCGAGGAACTCGTGCTCGGCAAGTCGCACGCCGCGTCCAAGGACGGCCGCGTGGCGATCGTGCAGACGCCGGGCGGGAGCGGGGGCCTGAGCGTGGCCGGTCACCTCATCACGCGGGCGAAGGCCGACGCGCGCATCCACCTGAGCGACCCTTCCTGGCCGAACCACCTGCCGCTGCTCAAGCTCGCGGGCCTCGAGATCGCGGAGTATCCGTACTACGACCGCGCGGCGCACCGCATCGACTTCGAGCGCATGGTAGCCGCGCTCGAGCGGCTGCCCGCGGGCGATCTCGTGCTCTTCCACGGCTGCTGTCACAACCCGTGCGGCGCGGACCTCTCGCCCGAGCAGTGGAGCGTGCTCGCCGATCTCTGCGCCCGGCGCGGCCTCGTGCCGTTCATCGACCTCGCGTATCAGGGGCTCGCCGAGGGGATCGAGCAGGACGCCTACGGCGCGCGCCTGA
Source organism: Gammaproteobacteria bacterium (assembly GCA_036563665.1). Lineage (GTDB taxonomy): Bacteria > Pseudomonadota > Gammaproteobacteria > Steroidobacterales > Rariloculaceae > FEN-1219. The sequence continues at coordinate 96,772 of DATCLY010000041.1, read as the reverse complement.
TGTGCGAGCGGCTGCCCGAGGCGATCGTGGTGGTGTCGTGCTCGAAGAACTTCGGGCTGTACCGCGAGCGCGTGGGCGCCACGCTCGTGGTGGCGGCGAACGCCGAGCAGACCAAGGGGGTGCAGAGCCACCTCGCGAACGTGGCGCGCAGCCTCTACTCGATGCCGCCCGACCACGGCGCCGCCATCGTGGGCCGCATCCTGCACGACGCGGAGCTGCGCGCGCTCTGGGTGCGCGAGCTCGACGCCATGCGCGACCGCTTGAACGGGCTGCGGCGGCTCCTGGTGGACGCGCTGCGCGAGCGGCGCACGCCGGTGGACTTCTCGTTCATCGCGGGCGAGCGCGGCATGTTCTCGTTCCTGGGCCTCACGAAGGAGCAGGTCGTGCGGCTGCGGGAGGAGTTCCACGTGTACATGGTGGAGTCGAGCCGCGTGAACGTGGCGGGCATCAACGCGCGCAACGTGGGGTACGTAGCGGACGCGATCGCGGCCGTGCTGCGCTAGCGGCGCGGCGCGCCGTTCACGTCGTCCGGCCGCGGATCCCGGCGAGCGGCGTACGGCGGCCGCTCACGCGGCCGGCCATTGCTCCAGCACGCGGACGAGCTGCGCCATGAAGCGGTTGGCGCGGGCGAGCTCGAGGCGGTCGGGGTAGAAGCTCAACGACACGTAGCAGCGCGCGGCGATGCGCGGCGCCACGTCGTCCTCGCCGCCGCCCACGACGATCTCGCGGCGCACCTTGCCCACGCCGATGCTCGCCGCGTGCCCTTCGCCGATCGGCGTGGGCGTCGTGACGATGCTGCCGCTCGCTCCGTGGTGATGCACGATCAGGTCGATCAGCCGCGGGTTGAGCTCGGCCGAACGCGCCGAGAAGCGGAACTCCTTGTCCACGGCGAGCAGCCGGTCCTGCAGCGACTCGAACGCCGAGCCGTCCGGCGCGTCCACCATCGCCGTCTGGATGCGCCCTTCCGCGAACGTGAGCACGGCGCCGATGCGCACGGGCTCGTGCCCCTCGGCGGCTTCGGGCACGGCGCGCAGCGCCTCGCTCGCGGCGACCAGGAAGTAGCTCGTGAGCACCACGTCCACGTTGCGCTGCCGGAGCTGCTTGCGGTGTGCCAGCACGGCGCCGAGATCGCACTCGAACACCGTCGTCACGGGGGCGAGCGTCACGGGCTCCGGCTCTGCGCGCGGGTGCGGCGCGGGCGCCGAATCGCGCGCCGGCCTGCTCGCGGCGCGCCGGTCCTCGTCCTGCGCGGGCGCGCGGCTCTCCCGCGGCGGCTCTGGTTGTGCCGGCTGCTCCGGCACGTACGTACGCCCGCCGAGATAGGCCATGACGTCGGCCACGCGGATCCGGCCGTACGGCCCGCTGCCCTGGATCTTGCGGATGTCCACGTCGTATTGGCGCACGAGGCGGCGCACGGCGGGGCTCAGGTCGTCGGACGTCTCCGCGTCCTCCACCGCCTCGTCGAGCGTGGGCACCTCCGGTCGTTCGGCCGCGCCGTCGTCGGCCGGCCCGTCGGCGACGGTTTCAGCGAGCGGCTCCGCGCCGGTGTCCGTCGGCACAGCGACAGCGGCCTCGGCGGGGGGCTCCGCGTTGTCGTTGGCCGGCCCATCGGCGATCGCTTCGGCGAGGGTATCCGCGCCGGCGTGCGCCGACACATCGCTGGCGCCGTCGGCCAGGACATCGCTGGCGCCGTCCGCCGAGACGCCGCTGGCGGCATCGGCCGAGACCAGGCCGACGGTGGCGACCGCGACACCGACCGTGTCGCTCGCGACTTCGTCGACGGCTTCGGCCGAAGCCTCCGCGATCGCATCGTGCGCGGCGAGCGCTTCGGCCAGCGTTTCGGGGTCGGGGCCTTCGTGCGGCGGCGCGTCCGTGATCGCAGCGGGCGCGTCGTTGTCGGTCGGCGTCGAGCCGTCGTGCTCTCGATTGTCCATGGCTCGCTCGCGGAGTGCGGCAAGCTTGGCGAGACGGCCGCTGAATTTCAACCTCCGGGAGCGTTTCGGGCGACGACGGCGCCGCCGCCGCTGTGCCATCGCGCGAACGCGCTCCTACAATACGCGCCCCATGCGCCTGCCCGCCCCTTACGGCCGCCTGCTGCTGCCCGTCTACGTGCCGTCGCTGCTGATGGCGATGAGCCAGGAGGCGCTGCTGATCCTGCTGCCGCTCTACGCGCTCGAGCTGGGTGCGGCGCCCGCGTACGCGGCGCTCGTCGTGGGCGTGCGCGGCATCGGCGTGCTGCTGTTCGACGTTCCGGCCGGCATGCTGGTCGCGCGCTTCGGCGACAAGCCCGTGCTGATCGGCGGCCTCACGGCGATCCTCGTGGGCCTGCTGCTGCTCGCGGCCGCGCAGGGACCGCTGTCGCTCGCCGCCGCGGCGCTGCTGCTCGGCGCCGGCCACGCGGCATGGATGCTCGGGCGCCAGTCCTACATCGCGGACACGTGCGCGAACGACGAGATCGGACGCGCCATCACGGTCATGGCGGGCCTGAATCGGGCGGGGGCGTTCCTGGGGCCGGCCGCGGGCGGCCTCATCGCGGGCGCGCTCGGCTATCCCGCCGCGTTCGTCGCGGGCGCCGGGGCCGCGCTCGCGGCGGCCGTGCTCGCGCTCGGCTTCGCCGAGCACGCGGCGCCCGCGTCGGTGGAGCCGCACGAGCTCGGCTGGCGGGGCACCGCGCGCGTCGTTCGCGCGCACGCGCGCGTGTTCGCAACGGCCGGCGTCGCCGCGTTCGTGCTGCAGCTCATGCGCTCCACGCGGCAGCTGCTCGTGCCGCTGTTCGGCCAGGCCATCGGGCTCGACGTGGCGGTCATCGGGCTCGTCTACTCGCTGTCCTCGGCGCTCGACATGTCGCTCTTCTATCCCGTCGGCGTCGTGGTCGACCGCTGGGGGCGCAAGTGGAGCGCCGTGCCGAGCACGGCGCTGTACGCGCTCGGCCTCGCGCTCCTGCCCGCGGCGTCGGGGTTCGGCTCGCTGCTGGCCGTGGCGCTGCTGCTCGGGCTCGCGAACGGCCTCGGGACGGGAATCGTGATGATCATGGGCGCGGACCTCGCGCGCCAGAGCGGCCAGCAGGGCCAGTTCCTGGGCGTCTGGCGGGTGCTCGGGGACAGCGGCATCACGATCGCGCCGCTCGCGGTCGGCGCCGTCGTGGAGGCCGCGGGGCTCGCGGCGGCGAGCGGGGCCGTGGCCGCGGTGGGGCTCGTGGGCGCGGTGCTCGTCACGTTCTTCGTAAGCGAGACGCTCGAGCGGGCGCGGCCTCCGGTAACATAGGCACATGCAGACCGCCATCCCGTGCTTCCTGATGCGCGGCGGCAGCTCGAAGGGGCTGTACTTCCTCCGCGACGACCTCCCGGCCGACACCGCGCTCCGCGACGCCGTGCTCGTGGCGGCCATGGGCTCCGACGCGCGGCAGATCGACGGCGCGGGGGGCGCCCATCCGCTCACGAGCAAAGTGGCCATCGTGAGCCGCTCGAGCGAGCCCGGCGTCGACGTGGACTACCTGTTCGCGCAGATCGTCGTGGGCGAGGGCCGCGTGGACACCACGCCCAACTGCGGCAACATGCTGGCGGGCGTCGGGCCGTTCGCCATCGAAACGGGGCTCGTCGAGGCGCGCGACGGCGAGACGCCGGTGCGCGTGCGCATGGTCAACAGCGACAACCTCTGCGAGCTGCTCGTGCAGACGCCGGGCGGCCGGGTCACCTACGACGGCGACGCGCGCATCGACGGCGTGCCGGGCACGTCGGCGCCGATCGTGTGCAACTATCTCGATGTCGCGGGCTCGGCCACGGGCAGCCTGCTGCCCACGGGCAACACGCTGGACGTCGTGCAGGGCGTCGAGGTCACGTGCGTCGACAACGGCATGCCCGTGGTGGTGCTGCGCGCCGCCGATCTCGGCATCACGGGCTACGAGACGCCGAAGGAGCTCGACGCGAACGCCGAGCTCAAGGCGAGGCTCGAGGCCATCCGACTCGAGATCGGTCCGCGCATGAACCTCGGCGACGTGACGAAGAAAGTGGTGCCGAAGATGAGCCTCATCGCCCCGCCGCGCGCGGGCGGCCACATCTGCACTCGCACGTTCATCCCGCACAACTGCCACGCCGCGATCGGCGTGCTCGGCGCGGTGTCGGTGGCCACCGCGTGCATCCTGCCGGGCTCGGCCACGGCCGGCATCGCCACGGTGCCGCCGGGGCCCGTCAAGCAGATGTCGGTGGAGCACCCGTCGGGCGAGTTCTCCGTCACGCTCGAGGTGGGCGGCACGCCCGACCATCCCGTCGTGCAGAAGGCGGGCCTGCTGCGCACCGCGCGCCTGATCATGCGCGGCGCCGTGCTCGTGCCCACCCACGTCTGGGACGGCCGCAAGTAGCGCGATCTTCATCCGTGGGAGCGGCTTTCTAGCCGCGATTCTTCGTTCTTCATGCGCCACCGCAGGCGGCGCGGCTCGCATGTGCCCCTTCCAGCACCGCCGCAAGCACATCCCTGTGGGCTGGCGCGCGCCGCGAGACGTGCTCCCGGCGTCAGGCGGCGTGAAGATCGCAGCTTCGGGCGTCGTCGCGAGTGTGCGGCGCCGAAGATCGCGACTGGAAAGTCGCTCCCACAGACGAAGATCGCGACTGGAAAGTCGCTCCCACAGACGAAGATCGCGGCTGGAAAGCCGCTCCCACCTGGCGAGTTTCGCCTACGCGTCGTCGACGACGGACTGCAGCAGGGCGCCGAGCGTGCGGATCGCCGCCTCGGTGTCCTCCGGGGCTGCGCGGCGCTCGATGCTCGTCATCACGGCCACGCCCGTGAGCAGGCAGGCCGTGAGCCATGCCTTCTCCGCCGCACGCCGGCCGCCGAGCCACTCCGTGAACGGCTTCAGGAACCGCCGCTCGATGTGGCGGCGCACGAGCGCGCTCGCCGTGGGCGACGCGCTCGAGCGCGTCGCGAGCTGGATGAACGCCATGCGTTCCGGCGAGCGCCGGCCGGGGTCGAGCAGGGCGCGCGCCACGCGGATGCCGAACGTCTCGCGCGGGCCGGCGATCACCTCCATGGGGTCCTTGCTCGTGGTCGCCAGCACCTCGGCGAAGAGCCCCTCCTTCGAGCCGAAGTAGCGGGGGATGAGGGCGGGATCCACGCCCACGTCGCCCGCGATGGCGCGCAGGCCCACGTGGTCGTAGCCGTCGCGCAGGAAGCGGTTGCGGGCGGCTTCGAGGATGGCGGCGCGAGTCGCCGCGGCGTTCCGCGTCCGAATCGGGAGCGGTTGACTCATGTGATCCCCCACACGGCGCGCGCATGCGCCGATTGACACAGGCTACCAGCGCCCTTCTAATAAGTCATCAGTCGTTGACTTGCGACGCCCGCGTCGCGAGTCGTCACCGCCATTCAAGCTCGGGAACCGCCCATGCAACGCTTCGCCGTCACCGGCGCGCTGATCGCCGTCGCTTTCTCGTTGCTCGGCGGGTGCGAGGACACGGCTCCGGCCCCGACGACGCAGCTGCCGCAGGTCACGGTCGCGCACCCGCTGGTGCGCGAGACCATCGACTGGGACGGCTACGTGGGCCAGTTCGAGGCCATCGAGCGCGTGGACGTCCGCCCGCGCGTGTCCGGCTATCTCGTGGACGTGCACTTCGAGGACGGCCAGCTCGTCGAGCAGGGGCAGCTGCTCTTCACCATCGATCCGCGGCCGTTCGAAGCCGCGCTCGACGAGGCGCGCAGCCGCGAGGCGGCCGCCCGTGCCGAGCTCGAGAACGCGCGCACGGAGCTCGAACGCGCGCGCAGCCTGCTCGAGATCCAGGCCGTGAGCCAGGAGGAGTTCGAGGCGCTCGAGGCAGCGGTGCGCACGGGCGAGGCGGCCCTCGAGGCGGCGCGTGCGGCGGTGCGCGCCCGGCAGCTCGATCTCGACTTCACGCGCGTGACGGCGCCGATCGCGGGCCGCGTGTCGGATCGCCGCGTGGATCCCGGCAACGCGGTGGTCGCGGACGACACCGTGCTCACCACGATCGTGTCGGTAGACCCCATCCACTTCGTGTTCGAGGGCTCCGAGGCGCTGTACCTCAAGTACAAGCGCTCGAACGGGGGCGCGGGCCCCGGCCGCATGGTGCGCATCCGATTGCAGGACGAGCGTGAGCATGCCTGGACCGGCCGGCTCGACTTCCTCGACAACACCATCGACCCCGACACGGGCACGATCCGCGGCCGCGCGGTGGTGCCGAACCCCGACGGCTTCCTCACGCCGGGCATGTTCGGCCACATGCTGCTCCAGGGCTCGGAGGTGTACTCCGGGCTGCTGCTGCCGGACGCGGCCATCGCCACGCGGGGCGCCGACCGCATCGTGTACGTGGTGGACGACGCGGGCCTCGTGTCCGCGAGGACCGTGGAGCTCGGGCCGTTGAACGGCGGGCTGCGCGTGATCCGCTCGGGTGTCACGGCCGCGGACCGCGTGATCATCGAGGGGGTCCAGCGCGTGCGGCCGGGGCAGGCCGTGCAGGCCACGCTCGCCGCCATCGAGGCGCCGGAGGACGCCGCCGCCACGGCCGTCGCCGACAACAGCGTGCGCTGAAAGGCAGCCGCACCGCATGCGCCTCGCGCACTTCTTCGTCGATCGGCCGATCTTCGCGAGCGTCATCGCGATCGTCATCACGCTCGTCGGCGCGTTCTCCTATCCGCTGCTGCCCGTGGAGCAGTTCCCGCCGGTGGCGCCCCCCACCATCAGCGTCACCGTGCAGTACCCGGGGGCGTCGGCGGAGGTGATCTCGGAGACGGTGCTCGCGCCGCTCGAGCAGCAGATCAACGGCGTCGAGAACATGCTGTACATGACCTCGACGGCCGTGACGGCGGGCCAGTCGCAGATCCTGGTGGCGTTCGAGCAGGGCACCGACCTCGACACCGCGCAGGTGCAGGTGCAGAACCGCGTGGCGGTGGCCGAGCCGCGCCTGCCGGAGCAGGTGCGCGCGCTCGGCGTGGTGGTGTCGAAGCAGTCGCCCGGCTTCCTGATGCTGATCACGATGAAGTCGTCCGATCCCGCCATCGGCATCGACTACCTCGGCAACTGGGCCAACACCGTGGTGCGCGACCGGCTGCTGCGCATCGACGGCGTGGGCGAAGTGCGCGTGTTCGGCGGCGGCGATTACGCCATGCGCATCTGGATCGACCCGGATCGGGCGGCCGCCCGCAACCTCACGGCGGCCGAGATCGTGGCGGCGCTGCGCAGCCAGAACGTGCAGGTGGCCGCGGGCGCCATCGGCCAGGCGCCGTTCGACAAGCACCAGGCCGCGTCGTTCCTGCTGCCTATCCAGATGCAGGGGCGGCTCAGCGATCCCGCCGAGTTCGAGGACGTGATCATCAAGGTGAGCGAGGACGGCGGCGTCACGCGCATCCGCGACATCGGCCGCGCCGAGCTCGCGCGGCAGGACTACACGGTGAGCGCCTACTCGGGCGACCTGCCCACCGTCGGCATGGCCGTGATCCCGCAGCCCGGCGCGAACGAGCTCGCCGCCGCGGAGGCCGTGCTCGCGGAGCTCGAGGCGCTCGGCCCCGACTTCCCGCCCGGCGTCACCTACGACATCCCCTACAACCCCACCGAGTTCGTGGCCGCGTCGATCGACGCCGTGCGCCAGACGCTCTTCGAGGCCATGATCCTCGTCGTCGTGGTGATCGTGCTGTTCCTGCAGACGTGGCGCGCCGCGATCATCCCGATCGTCGTCATCCCCGTGGCGCTCGTCGGCTCGATGGCGGCGCTGCTCGCGCTCGGCTACTCGCTGAACTCGCTCGCGATGTTCGCGCTCGTGCTCGCCGTCGGCATCGTCGTGGACGACGCCATCGTGGTGGTGGAGAACGTCGAGCGCAACATCCGCGCGGGGCTGTCGCCGCGGGAGGCCGCGCGCCGCACGATGGACGAGGTGTCGACGGCGCTCATCGCCATCGGCCTCGTGCTGCTGTCGGTGTTCATCCCCACGGCGTTCGTGTCCGGCATCCCGGGCCTGTTCTTCCGGCAGTTCGCGGTCACGATCTCCGCCGCGGCCGTGATCTCGCTCGCGATGTCGCTCACGCTCACCCCGGCGATGGCGGCGCTGCTGCTGCAGCCGCACGCGCCCGGCGAGCATGCCGAGGGTTCGCGTCTGCTCGCGCCGCTGCGCCGCTTCGGCGCCGCCTTCAATCGCGGCTTCGACCGCCTGGGCGAGCTCTACGGCGATGCCACGCAGCGCACGGTGCGCCATGCGGCGCTCATGCTCACGATCTACGGGGGGCTGCTGCTCGTCACCGGCTGGCGCTTCGCCGCCACGCCCTCGGGCTTCATCCCCGAGCAGGACCAGGGCGCGCTGATCGGCGTGATCACGCTGCCGCCCGGCGCGTCGTCCGCCCGCACGGACGAGGTCATGCGTGAAGCCATGCGCATCGCGGCGGAGCTGCCCGGCGTGACAGACGTGGTGGCGTTCTCCGGCTTCAACGCCGCGAGCTCCTCGCAGGAGTCGAACTCGGGCGCGCTGTTCCTCGAGCTCGCGCCGTTCGAGGAGCGCGAGCGCTTAGGGCTAACCGACGTGGCGCTGAGCCGCGAGCTCACGGCGCGGCTCCAGGCCATTCGCGGCGCATCGAGCATCGTGATCCCGCCGCCCACGGTGCGCGGCATGGGCAACGGCGGCGGCTGGCGCATGATGATCCAGGACCGCACCGGCGCGAACTACGCGGCGCTGCAGGCGGCCGCGAACGACCTCGTCGCCGCGGCCGCGCAGACGCCCGAGGTGACGGGCGCCTTCAGCCAGTTCGACACGGGTGCGCCGCGCCTCTTCGCGGAGCTCGACCGCAGCAAGGCGCAGCTCCTGGGCGTGAATCCGGCCGACGTGTACAGCACGCTGAACGTGTATCTCGGCTCGCTGTACGTGAACGACCTGAATCTCTTCGGCCGCACGTATCAGGTCATCGCGCAGGCCGAGCCCGCGTACCGCAACGAGCGCTCCGACATCCTGAACCTCAAGGTGCGCTCCGCGAACGGCGGCATGGTGCCGCTCGGCTCGCTGGTGGAGGTGCGCGAGGACGCGGGGCCGACGCGCGTGGTGCGCCACAACCTCTTCCCCGCCGCCGACATCCGCGGCCAGGCCGCGCCCGGGTACTCGTCGATGCAGGCGCTCGAGGCGATGGAGCGGCTCGCGGCGGAGCGGTTGCCGCAGGGCATGAGCTTCGAGTGGACCGACATCGCGTTCCAGGAGAAGCTCGCCGGCAACACGGGGCTCGTCGTGTTCGGGCTCGCGGTGGTGTTCGTGTTCCTCGTGCTGGCCGCGCAGTACGAGGCGCTCATGCTGCCGCTCGCCGTCATCCTCATCGTGCCGATGTGCCTGCTCGCGGCGATCCTCGGCGTGAACCTGCGCGGCCTCGACAACAACCTGCTCACGCAGATCGGGCTCGTGGTGCTGATCGCGCTCGCGGCGAAGAACGCCATCCTGATCGTGGAGTTCGCCCGCCAGTACGAGGAGCGTGACGGCATGAGCCGGTTCGAGGCGGCCGTCGCGGCGGCGCGCACGCGGCTGCGGCCCATCCTCATGACGTCGTTCGCGTTCATCCTGGGCGTGCTGCCGCTCGCGATCGCGTCGGGACCCGGGCGCGAGATGCGCCAGGCGCTCGGCACGGCCGTGTTCTTCGGCATGCTCGGCGTCACCCTGGCCGGCCTCGTGTTCACGCCGGTGTTCTACGTCGTGTGCCGCGCGCTCGCGGAGCGCTTCCGGAGGCGGCTCGCGTGAGGGCGACGGTTGCGATCGCGCTCGCGGGCGCGCTGCTCGCGGGCTGCGCCGTCGGGCCGGACTACCGCTCGCCGCTGCCGGACGCGCCGGCGCAAGGGCCCTTCGTGGGCGCGTCGCCGCTCTTTGCGTCGGCGGAGCCGCCGGGCGAGTGGTGGCGGCTCTACGACGACCCGGCCCTGAACGCGGCCGTGGAGGAGGCGCTCGCCGCCAACACGGATCTGCGGGCCGCGGCCGCGAACCTAGCCCGCGCCCGCGCCGTGCTGCGCGAGGTGCGCACCGAGCGGCTGCCGTCGACCACGTTCACGGCGGGCTCCACGTCCGGGCGGCAGAACGTGATTGGGACGACGCCGCCGCTGCGCTTCGAGGACACCGTGTACGACACGTCGCTCGAGGCGTCCTATCAGGTCGATCTCGTGGGCCGCGTGCGGCGGGCGGTGGAGGCCGCGCGCGCGGACGCCGAGGCCGTGGAGGCCGCCTATCACGTTACCCGCATTACCGTGGCCGCGGAGACCGCGCGCGCCTATGCCGAAGCCTGCGCGGCCGGGCTCGAGCTCGAGGTGGCGCGCAGCAGCGCGGAGCTGCAGCGGCAGAGCTACGAGCTCACGCAGCGGCTGCTCGATGCGGGCCGCGGCACCGCGCTCGACGTGGCCCGCGCGGCCGCGCTGCTCGAGCAGACGCTCGCGCGCATCCCGGTCATCGAGGCGCGGCGCGACGCCGCGCTCTACCGCCTCGCGGTGCTGCGCGGGCGGCCGCCCGCGGACGTGCCGGCCGACGCCGCGCAGTGCTCGACGCCGCCGACGCTCGCCGATCCGATCCCGGTGGGAGACGGGGCGGCGCTGCTCGCGCGCCGCCCCGACGTGCGCCAGGCCGAGCGCGCGCTCGCCGCCGCCACCGCGCGCGTGGGCGTGGCCGTGGCGGACCTCTACCCGCGCGTGACGATCGGCGCGTCCGGGGGCGCGGTGGCGCTCGATCCCGGCGATCTCGACGATCGCGGCGCGTCGCGCTGGAGCGTCGGGCCGCTCCTGTCGTGGACCTTCCCGAACCGCGCGGCCGTGCGCGCGCGCATCGCGGCCGCCGAGGCGGACGTCGAGGCCGCGCTCGCGGCGTTCGACGGCGCCTGGCTCGACGCGCTGCGCGAGACCGAGACCGCGCTCTCGCAGTACGCGCGCGAGCTCGACCGGCTCGGCGCGCTCGAGAACGCCCGCCGTCACAGCGCCGACGCCGCGCGGCTCGCCGACGCCCGCTTCCAGGCGGGGCAGGTGAGCTTCCTCGACGTGCTCCAGGCGCAGCTCACGCTGGCCGAGGCGGAGGCCGCGCTCGCGCAGTCGCGCGCGCGCGTGGCGGAGCTGCAGGTGGCGTTGTTCCTCGCGCTGGGCGGGGGCTGGGCCGGCGGCTGAAGCGAGGGCCGACGGCAGGCCCGCGGCGTGAGCCGCAGCCTGCCGCCCGAGCCGATTCTCACGCGCCGCCGCTCACGCGGACGGCCGCGCATCGAGCGGCGGCTTGCGCAGATGCCACTCCGTCGCCCGCTCGTAGGCGTGTGCGAGCGCGAGCACCGTGCTCTCGGCGAACGGCCCGCCGACGATCTGCACGCCGATGGGCAGCCCGGCGCGCGTGAAACCGCACGGCAACGAGATCGCCGGCACGCCGAACAGGTCGAACACGGCCGCGTTGTTGCCGCCGCCGGCGGGCTCGGTGAGGGGCGGTGGGGGCTGGCGCATCGTCGGCGTCACGAGCAGGTCCACCTCGGAGAACAACGCGACGATGCGCCGCCGCGCGAGGTCCACTTCCCGCCGCGCCTGCACGTAGTCCAGGGCCGGCGCGTCCGCATAGCGCGTGAGGCTCGCCCGCGTGCTCGGCTGATACTTCTCGGGCGACGACGTGATCCACGGCAGGTGATAGGCATACGCCTCGGGGCCCCAGAGGCGAGCGCCGGTGACCTCGACGGGCGGCAACGACACGTCCACCGTGCCCGCCGTGAGATCGGCGACGACGCGCAGCGCCTCGCCGACGGCGGCTTCCACGTCGGGATCGAGATCCTCCCAGAACGGCGCTCGCGGAACGCCCACTCGCAGCCGGCGCGTGTCGAGGCGCAGCGCCTGCGTGTAGTCCGGCACCGGGCGATCGACGGTCGTGGGGTCGGCCGGATCGTAGCCCGCGATCGCGTTCAGCACGAGCGCGGCGTCCTCGACCGTCTTGCACATCGGCCCCACGTGGTCCAGCGTCCACGACAGCGTGAGCACGCCGCGCATGCTCACCAGCCCGTAAGTGGGCTTGAGTCCCACGATCCCGCAATACGCCGCCGGTATCCGCACGGAGCCCGCGGTGTCCGTTCCCAAGGCCGCGTAGCACAGATCCGCCGCCACCGCCGCGCCCGGGCCGCCGGAGGAGCCGCCCGTCGCCCGGTCGAGCGCCCATGGGTTGTGCATCGTGCCGAAGTGCGTGACGGTGGAGCTGCCGCCGTACGCGAACTCGTGCAGGTTCAGCTTTCCGAGCAGCACCGCGCCCGCTTCGGCGAGCCGGCGGGCCACCTCGGCGTCCTCCGTGGGCACGCGCTCCTCGAACAGCGCGCTCGCACCGGTGGTGCGCAGGCCGGCCGTGTCGATGTTGTCCTTGAGCGCGATCGGTATGCCGTGCAGCGGGCCGCGCCGCCGTCCGCGGGCGAGCTCGGCCTCCATGTCCCGCGCGGTGGCGAGCGCCCGTTCGGCGGCCACCGTGATGAACGCGTTCAGCATGGGATCGTAGCGCGCGATGCGATCGAGGCAGGCGCGCGTGAGCTCGGTGGGCGACGTCGCCCCGGTCGCGATCATGTCGGCCGCTTGCCTCAAGGTGAGCGTCGTCAGATCGTCGGAGGACGGCCGTTGCGCGGAGGCCGCGAGCGGCGCGAGCGCGCTGCCGGCCACGGCGCTCGCGCCGAGCGCGAGAAACGCTCGGCGGGAGCAGCCGTCCGGCGGCCCGTGTGCGGCCGCGTCGCCGCTTGCGCGGCCCGCGCCGGCGATTTCAGGGGGAAGGGTAAGCTCTCGATGTGATTGCCGTCGACTCATTCGAGCATCCCCGGCGTCGCGCTTCGATCGCGCGCATCACTGTAGCGGGTCGCCGTGCGCTCTGCAGCCCCGCAGCGGATCGTCTCGGAAGCGGTAGCGGATTTTTCCCGATGACTTGTCTTTGGTTGCAGAGACTACGCTAGACTTCCGGCGGCGCCTCGACGCGCCGCAACCATGGGGGACACATGAGCACCGCACAGGCCGGGACGCGGGGGAGCACGCATGGCTGATCGGGCGGCGACGCCCTCGCCGCAGGGGCGCGATAGGGCCGGCGCGGAGATTTATCGGGCCATTCACGCGAGCCCCGAGTTCCAGGCGCTGCGCCGGCGCTACCGCGCGTTCGCCTTTCCCGCGACGGCCGCTTTTCTCGCGTGGTATCTGCTCTACGTCGTGCTCTCCAACTGGGCGAGCGGCTTCATGAGCCTGCGGCTCGTCGGCAACGTCAACGTCGCCCTCGTGCTGGGCCTCCTGCAGTTCGTCTCCACGTTCGCCATCGCGTGGCTCTACGCGCGCTTTGCCGACCGCGAGCTCGATCCCGTGGCGCAGCAGATCGAGCGGCGCTACGACGAGGAGAACGGCCGGTGAGCTCGCAGCTCCTGACCACCACGCTGTTCCTCATCGTCGTGGCCGCCACCATCGCGGTCACCGTCTGGGCCAGCCGCCAGACGGCGGGCGCCAACGACTACTACGCGGGCGGCCGCTCGTTCAGCGCCTTCCAGAACGGCCTCGCCATCGGCGGCGACTACATGTCCGCCGCGTCGTTCTTGGGGATCTCCGGCGCCATCGCGCTGTTCGGCTACGACGGGTTCCTGTACTCCATCGGCTTCCTGGTCGCCTGGCTCGTCGCGCTGCTGCTCGTCGCGGAGCTCGTGCGCAACTCCGGCCGCTACACGATGGCCGATCAGCTCGCGTACCGCATGCGCCAGCGGCCGGTGCGCACGGCCGCGGCCATCTCGACTGTCGTGGTCTCGATCTTCTACCTGCTCGCGCAGATGGTGGGCGCGGGCTCGCTGGTCGCGCTGCTGCTCGGCGTGCAGGACGGCGCGCTGCAGACGCTGGTCATCGTCTGCGTGGGCATGCTGATGATCTTCTACGTCACGGTCGGCGGCATGAAGGGCACCACGTGGGTGCAGATCATCAAGGCCGTGCTGCTGATGACGGGGACGCTGCTGATCACGTTCCTCGTGCTGTGGGAGTTCGGCTTCGATTTCTCGAGCCTGCTCGCGGCGGCCGCCGAGCGCACGGGCAAGGGCGACGCGCTGCTGCAACCGGGGTTGCGCTACGGCTCCACGTTGACCAGCCAGATCGACTTCCTGAGCTTGAGCCTGGGGTTGGTGCTCGGCACGGCGGGGCTGCCGCACATTCTCATCCGCTTCTACACCGTGCCGACCGGGCGCGACGCCCGCAAGTCGGTGCTCTGGGCCATCGGGCTGATCGGCTCGTTCTATCTGATGACCCTCGTGCTCGGCTTCGGCGCCGCGGCCCTGCTCGACACGGGTCCCGGCAGCGCCGTCGCGACGAGCGGCGGCAACCTCGCTTCGCCGTTGCTCGCCGAGGCGGTCGGCGGCGGAGCCGGCTCCACCGGCGGCGCCGTGCTGCTCGCGCTCATCGCGGCCGTCGCATTCGCGACGATCCTCGCCGTGGTGGCGGGCCTCACGCTGACCTCCGCGTCGTCCGTGGCGCACGACCTGTACGCCAGCGTGATCAAGCGCGGCGCGGCGTCGGAGAAGGCGGAGGTGCGTGCCGCGCGGCTCGCCGCATTCGCCATCGGCGCCGTGGCCATCGTGCTCGCGATCCCGGCGCAGCGGTTGAACATCGCGTTCCTCGTGGCGCTCGCCTTCGCGGTGGCCGCCTCCGCCAACCTGCCGTCGATCGTCTACAACCTGTTCTGGCCGCGGTTCAACACGCGCGGCGCGACCTGGAGCATCTACGGAGGGCTCACGACCTGCGTCACGCTCGTGTTCTTCTCGCCGGTCGTCTCCGGCGCCGACAACGCGCTGTTCCCGGGCGGCGACTGGGCGTGGTTCCCGCTCAGCAATCCCGGCATCGTGTCGATCCCGTGCGGCTTCCTGCTCGGGTATCTGGGCACGGTCAGCGCGCGCGAGCCGTCGGCGGAAGACGCGTTCCGGGAGCTCGAGGTGCGCGCGCTCACGGGGGCCGGGTCCGAGCCGGGCGGCTCGCCGGCTCGGGCGCCCGCCGTGGGGCCGCTCGAGCCCGTCACCGAGTAGCGCGCGACGCGTCGGGGGGCACGAGCCTCGACGGGCTCAGATCACCCCGAACGCCACCATCGCCTCGGCCACGCGCAGGAAGCCCAGGATGTTCGCGCCGACGACGTAGTTGCCCGGGCTGCCGAACTCGGCCGCGGTCTCGTAGCAGTCGCGGTGGATGCTGCGCATGATCTCGTGCAGGCGCCGCTCCGTGTAGTCGAATGTCCAGGCGTCGCGGCTCGCGTTCTGCTGCATCTCGAGCGCGGAGGTGGCCACGCCGCCCGCGTTCGCGGCCTTGCCCGGACCGAACGCCACCCCGGCCTCGAGCAGCACGCGCACGCCGCCGGGCGTGGTCGGCATGTTGGCACCCTCGGCCACGGCGATGCAGCCGTTCGCGACCAGCGCGCGGGCCGACGGCTCGTTGAGCTCGTTCTGCGTGGCGCACGGCAGCGCCACCTGGCAGGGGATGCTCCAGATGTTGCCTGCGGCGAGGTACTGGGCGTCGCGATGCGCCTCGGCGTAGGCGCTGATGCGGCGGCGCTCGACCTCCTTGATGCGCTTCAGCGTGTCCAGGTCGATGCCGCGCTCGTGGTAGACGACGCCGTTCGAGTCGGAGCACGCGATGACTTTCGCGCCGAGCGCCTGCAGCTTCTCGATGGCGTAGATGGCCACGTTGCCGGAGCCGGACACGACGCAGGTCTTGCCCTCGATCGAATCGCCGCGCACGCGCAGCATCTCCTCGACGAAATACACCACGCCGTAGCCCGTGGCCTCCTTGCGCACCAGCGAGCCGCCCCATTGCGGGCTCTTGCCCGTGAGCACGCCGGACTCGTAGCGGTTCGTGATGCGCTTGTACTGGCCGAACAGATAGCCGATCTCGCGCGTGCCCACGCCGATGTCGCCGGCCGGCACGTCGGTGAACTCGCCCAGGTGGCGGTAGAGCTCGGTCATGAAGCTCTGACAGAACCGCATCACCTCGGCTTCCGAGCGGCCCTTCGGATCGAAATCGGCGCCGCCTTTGGCGCCGCCGATCGGCATGCCGGTGATGGCGTTCTTGAAGACCTGCTCGAACCCCAGGAACTTGACGATCCCCAGGTTCACGGAAGGGTGAAAACGGAGCCCGCCCTTGTAAGGGCCGAGCACGCTGCTGAATCCCACGCGGAACCCGCGGTTGATGTGCACTTCACCGCGGTCGTCCTGCCACGGCACACGAAAGATCACCTGCCGCTCGGGCTCGCAGATGCGCTCGATGATCTTGTGCTCTGCGTACTGCGGATACTTGCGCAGCACGGGCGCGAGCGTCTCGGCCACCTCCGAGACCGCTTGATGGAACTCGGGCTCGCCCGGGTTGCGCCGGATGACGTCCTGAACGATTCGCTCGATTCTCGCCTTGATTTCCGCCACGGTTCTTGCGCCCTTCCTCCAGACAATCTCCGCGAAGCGCAGGGAGCGCCACTCCTCCATGACCAGGGGAACCTCGGCCGCCGGGGAATAGTGACGAGCGCTCACAGGCGCGCCGGGCGCCGCGAGCTTCGTTGTGGAGTCCCGAGTCGGCGAGGCGGGAGGTGCCGGCGCGCAGCGACGCCGGGCGCGCGGAGAATAGCCGCGGCCGCGCGAACCCTGCAAGTGCGGAATGCCGAAAGGCGGCGCTCGGACCGGCGGCTTTCCCCGCGATGGACGGCTGCCCGTCCCCCGTGCTAGAGGTAGCCGCACCGAACTGGGGGAGACAACGATGCAGACCTTTCGGGCCCTGTTGCTGGCGGCGGTGGCGGTGCCCCTCATGCAGGCCGCGGCGCATCACTCGCCCGCGATGCTCTACGACCTCACGAAGGAGATCACCGTCGAAGGGGTCGTGACCGAGTATCAGCTCGGCAACCCGCACATGCGGATCTACTTCAACGTGGAGAAGGACGGCAAGACGGAGCAGTGGCTCGCGGAAGGCGGCTCGCGCACGCAGCTCATGCGGGCCGGCTGGACGGCCGACGACGTCAAGCCCGGCGACAAGGTCATCGTGCGCGGGCATCCCGCGCGCGACGGCTCGAACCTCGTCCACATGGAGTACCTCACGCTGCCCGACGGCACGGAGCGGTTCGCCGAGGACGTCCGTTACGAAGAGTTCAACGATCGGCGGCGGCGGCGATGAGGCCCGCGACGTCCATGCGCGCCGCAGATGCACGCTCGCCGGTCGCGGCTCGGCGGCGCTCCTTGCTGGCGGGCCTCGTGCTCACGCTGCCGCTCGCCGTCTCGGCGCAGACGCCCGATCCGCTAGAGCCGTTTCTCGGGACGTGGAGCGGCGTCTTCACCACGCAGGATCACGAATACTGGACGTTCGCGGACATCCAGTGCTTCGTGGGCTGCCCGCTCGAGTATTACCAGCACTTGAGCGCGCTGCTCGAGGATCCGGCGAACGACAGCCGCCCGGCCATGGCGTTGGCCGCCGAGGCCCAGGCCGCATGGCAGGCCGCCTTCGAGCAAACCCTCACGGCGCTGGGCCGCCAGGTCCGCGACGCCAACACCGAGGAGAGCGACCCCAAGTTCCTCAACTGCCAGCCGTATGGCTTCGTGCGGGAGGCGACGAACCCGTTGCCCCTACGGATCAGCCGCGACGGCGAGCATCTGCTGATCCGCTACGAGGAGTGGTCGCTGATGCGGCCCATTTATATGGACGGTCGGCCGCACCCCACGCATCGCACGCCGACCCTGCTCGGCCATTCGGTGGGGCGCGTCGAGAGCGGCGAGCTCGTCGTCGAGACCGCGCGCGTCACGCCCGATCGGATCTCGGATGCCTCGCGCGCCGGCCACAGCGGCGAGCTCACGGCGGTGGAGCGCTACACGGTGCGCGAGGATCCGCGGCGGCTCGAGCTCACGCTCACGCTCACGGACCCGGTGATGCTCGCCAGGCCGCTGGTCATCACCAAGACCTGGCTCTACACGCCGGACGTGGAGCTGCTGCAGGACTCCTGCGGTCAACAGCCCGGCAAGCCGTAATCGAACGCGTAGCGCCGATACTAGAATCGATGACACCAGCAATGGTGCGAGCCGGAATCGCCCCGGGTTGCCGGCCCGCGGGCACGCGCGCGGCCGCGCGGCGTGACCGTCACTGCCGGCACCACCATCCGCGGTGTGGTCGTCACGCGTAACTCTCGGCGCCGCTTTGGATTTCTCATGCCGCCGGCCTGGACATTTCCGGCACCACCGGTACAGTTGGTGGGCTGTGAAGACTAAGTCTACGTCGGCGTCGATGGGGCGCGCGTCGGCGGGCGCCGTGGCGCTTGCCGCGGCGGCGTTGTCTTCGGGCTGCGGAATTCCCGGGGACGGAAGCGTGGTGAACAGCGCGGCGGATGCGGCGGCCACGCTCGGGCGCTACTGCGAAGTCTGCCACAACGACGTGGACTACATGGGCGGGGTGTCGTTCGAGCATCTCGATCCCCAGAGCGTGGCGGCGGACGCGCACACGTGGGAGCGCATCGTGCGGAAGCTGCGCACGCGCACGATGCCGCCGCAGGACGCCGAGCAGCCGGACGAGCGGACGTACGAGACGTTTGCCGGGTGGCTGGAGGCGGCGCTGGACGAGTCGGTGGTGCCGAACCCGGGCGCACCCGCCCTGCGCCGGCTGAACCGCACGGAGTACGCGAACGCCATCCGCGATTTGTTGGCGCTCGAGGTGGACGTGGCCGAGCTCTTGCCGCCGGATGACGCGGCGTTCGGCTTCGACAACATCGGCGACGTGCTCACGTTCTCGCCGACACTGCTCGAGCGCTACCTCGCGGCGGCCGATCGGGTGAGCGCCCTGGCCGTGGGCGATCCGGCCACCACGACGGTGGCGCGCACGTACCGTGTGGCGGGGGATCAATCGCAGTCGCGGCATCTCGAGGGGCTGCCGCTCGGCACGGTCGGCGGGCTCGCGGTGGAGCACCACTTCCCGCTGGACGGGGAGTACGAGTTCCAGATCACGCTGCTGCGCAACAACCTCGAGGTGATCCGGGGGCTCGAGCACGAGCACCAGCTGGAGATCGCCGTGGACGGCCGGCGCGTGTTCCTCGAGACGGTGGGCGGCGCTGCGGAGACGCCGATGCCGGGCGCGACGGTGACGGAGCGTTCCGACGCCGTGGATGCGCGGCTGCGAGTGCGGGTGCCGGTGGAGGCGGGCCCGCGGACGGTGACGGCGGCGTTCATCCGCAAGATCGGCGCCGGCACGAACCGGCTGCGCCCGTTCGAGCGCAGCAACGCGGGCACCTACGATGCGACGGGGCGCCCGCACGTGGAAACGCTGACCATCACCGGGCCGTTCGAGCCGAGCGGGGTGGGAGAGACGCCGAGCCGCGAGCGCATCTTCACGTGCCGTCCCACCCAGCCGCACGAAGAAGAGCCCTGTGCGCGCGAGATTCTCACGCGGCTCGCCCGCCGCGCGTATCGCCGCCCGGTGACCGAAGCCGATCTCGAGCGGCTGCTGCCGTTCTACGAGGAAGGACGGGAGCAGGGGACGTTCGACACGGGCATTCAGCTCGCGCTGCGGCGGTTGCTCGCGAGTCCGTCGTTCGTGTTCCGTCTCGAGGAAGACCGGGAGGACCTCGCGCCCGGCAAGCCGTATCGCGTGAGCGACGTGGAGCTCGCGACGCGGCTGTCGTTTTTCCTCTGGAGCAGCATCCCCGACGAGGAGCTGCTCGACGTCGCCGAGCGCGGCGAGCTCTCGGATCCGGCGGTGCTCGAGGCGCAGGTGCGGCGGATGCTCGCGGATTCCAAGGCGGAGGCGTTGACGAAGAACTTCGCCGGTCAGTGGCTGCACCTGCGCAACCTCGAGAACATCCGGCCGAACTCCGACGCGTTCCCGGACTTCGACAACGATCTGCGGCAGGCTTTCCGGCGGGAAGCGGAGCTCTTCTTCGCGAGCGTGGTGGCGGAGGACCGCAGCGTGCTCGAGCTCATGACGGGCGACTACACGTTCGTGAACGAGCGGCTGGCGCGCCACTACGGCATACCGAACGTCTACGGCAGCCATTTCCGCCGCGTCCAGCTCGGGCCGGATCTCGACGCGCGCCGGGGGCTGCTCGGCAAGGGCGGGATATTGATGGCGACGTCGCACGCGGACCGCACGGCGCCGTCGCTGCGGGGCAAGTGGCTGCTCGAGAACCTGATGGGCACGCCGCCGCCGGCGCCGCCGGCGAACGTGCCGCGGCTCGAGACGGAGCCGGGCGAGGCACCGAAGACGATACGCGAGCGCATGCAGCGGCACCGCGACACGCCCTCGTGCGCCGGGTGCCATGCGCTGATCGACCCGCTCGGGTTCGCCATGGAGAACTTCGACGCGGTGGGCGGCTGGCGCACGTACGACCGGGGCCTGCCGATCGATGCGACCGGCGTGCTCGTGGACGGCACCGCGGTCGACGGCGTGGTGGAGCTGCGCGAGGCGCTGCTGCGCGATCCGCGCATTTTCGTCGGCACGTTCGTCGAGAAGCTCTTGACCTACGCGCTGGGAAGGGGGCTGCAGCCGTACGACATGCCCGTCGTGCGGCAGATACTGCGGGACGCGGAGCGCGAGGATTACCGGTTCTCCGCGATCGTGCTGGGGATCGTCGACAGTACGCCGTTTAGGATGCGCACGAAGGCGGCGGACGAGGTTGCGTGAGCGGAGATCGCGCGTTGCTTGGAGACGTTCTGAGAAGGGGATCGCTGTCATGAGGTACATCACCCGGAAGGCATTGCCGAGACGCACGTTCCTGCGCGGAGCGGGGGCCGCCATCGCCTTGCCGTTGCTCGAGTCGATGGTGCCTGCGTTGACGGCGCGGGCGGCCACGCCGTCGCCGTTGCGCTTCGGTGCGGTGTACTTCCCGAACGGCTGCCCGATGGACTACTGGATGCCGAGCGGTGAGGCTGGGCCGCTGGAGCTCACGCCGGTGCTGCAGCCGCTCGCCCCGTTCCGCGATCAGATGACGGTGATCGGCAACCTCTCGCGCGCGGGCGGCACCCGCGTCACGGACCACGCCGTGAGCTCGGCCGGGTGGCTGTCGGGGGCGGTGGCGAAGCAGACCGAGGCCGAGGACATCCAGGTCGGCATCACGATCGATCAGGTGCTCGCGAAGCATCTCGGGCAGGACACGCCGTTCCCGTCGCTCGAGCTCGCGACCGAGGACTTCTCGGGGTACATCGGCGGCTGCGTGCCGGGTTACAGCTGCACGTACATGAACACGATCTCCTGGGCGTCGGAGACCGAGCCGTTGCCGATGGAAATCAACCCGCGAGTGGTGTTCGAGCGCCTGTTCGGCCGGCCGGGCACGCCGGAGGAGCGGGCGCGGCGGATGCACGAGGACCGCAGCATCCTCGACTCGGTCGCGGAGGAAGCGCGCGCGCTCGGGCGCGCGGTGAGCGCCCCCGACCGCGCGCGTCTCGAGGGCTATCTCGACAACGTGCGGGAGGTGGAGCGGCGCATCCAGCGCACGGCGGCGCGCGACGTGGCGGATCTCGAGTCGATGACCGCGCCCGTGGGCATCCCGGACTCGTTCGAGGAGCACATGCGGCTGATGTTCGACTTGCTGGTGCTCGCCTACCAGGCCGACCTCACGCGCGTGTTCACGTTCATGACGGGGCGGGAGGCGAGCCAGCGCACCTTCCCGCATCTCGGCGCGAGCCAGACGCACCACGACACCTCGCATCACGGGTTCCAGCCGGAGAACATGGCGCAGCACGCGAAGATCAACGCGCACTTCGCGTCGCTGTTCGCGGAGTTCCTCGAGAAGCTGCGCGCCTCGCCGGACGGCGACGGCACGCTGCTCGATCACTCGCTGATCGCGTTCGGCGCGGGCATGAGCGACGGCCAGGCGCACGGGCCGTACCCGCTGCCGCTCGCGGTGTTCGGCAGCGCGGGCGGCCGGATCCGCGGCAACCGCTTCGTCAAGGCGCCGGAGTGGTCGCCGATCGCGAACTTCTGGCTCGGCGTGGCAGGCACGTTCGGCAGCCCCATCGAGCGCATCGGCGAGAGCACCGAACGGTTCGAGATCTGACGATGCGGCCCCTGCGCATGGCCCCCACGGCGCTCGCGGCAGTCCTTGCAGCGTGCCTCGCCGCGGCCGCGCCGGCCGTCGCGCGGGAGGTGCTCCCGCCGCTCGTGGAGGCGGTGAAGACCGGGGACCGGGCCACGGCGCTCGAGCTCATCGCCCGCGGCGAAGGCGTGAACGCGGCCGAGGCCGACGGCACGACGGCGCTGCATTGGGCGGTGCGCGCGGGCGACGGCGCGCTGGTCGAGGCGCTGCTCGGCGCGGGCGCCGACGCCCGTGCCGCCAATCGCTACGGCATGACGGCGCTGCATCTCGCTGCCGTCAACGGCGACGCCGCGGTGATGCGCGAGCTGCTCGCGGCGGGCGCCGACGTCAACGCCACGCTGCCCGAGGGCGAGACGGTGCTCATGACCGCCGCGCGGACGGGTGAGCCCGAGGCGCTGCGCGTGCTGCTCGAGGCGGGCGCGGACGTGGAGGCGCGCGAGAACTGGTACGGTGAGTCGGCCCTGATGTGGGCGGCGGCGGAGGACCATGCCGAGGCCGTTCGGGTGCTCGTCGCGCACGGCGCGGACGTCAACGCGCGCTCGGCGCGCTACGAATTCGAGCGGCGGCGGCTGGGGCAGTCGATCCTGCCGCTCGGCGCCTGGACGCCGCTGATGTATGCCGCGCGGCAGAACGCGCTCGCGTCGGGCCGCGCCCTCGTCGAGGCGGGCGCCGATCTCGACGCCACCGATCCCGATGGCGCCACGGCGCTCGTCATCGCCATCATCAACGCGCACTACGAGTTCGCGGACATGCTGCTCGAGGCGGGCGCCGACCCCAACGTGGTGGACGAGTCGGGCATGGGGCCGCTGTACGCGGCGGTGGACATGCATCGGCTTGCGATCGGCCACGGCAGGCCGAATCCCGTGCCGGTCGGGCCGCTCGACAGCGTGGACATCATCCGGCGGCTGCTCGAGCGCGGCGCGGACCCGAACGCGCAGCTCAAGAAGCCCATCATGCAACGCCATCACACGGCGGGCGACGCGACGCTCGGCGAAGGGGCCACGCCGCTGCTGCGGGCGGCGAAGTCGGGCGACATCGAGGTGGTGCGGCTGCTGCTCGCGGCGGGCGCCGATCCGCACCACAAGATGCCGAACGGCGCCACGGCGCTCATGTACGCCGCGGGTCTCGGCTGGCGAAACGGCAGCCCCATCGCCCCGTCGTTCGATCAGGGCAGCGAGGAGGAGGCCGTGGAGACCATGAGGCTGCTCCTCGAGCTCGGCCTCGACATCAACGCGCGGGACGCGCGCGGCGACACCGCGTTGCACGCGGCGGTGGCCGGTCGCGGCTCGGAGACCCTCGTGCGGTTCCTCATCGAAGCGGGCGCCGACGTCACGGTCGTGAACGAGAAGGGGCAGACCCCGCTCGCGGTCGCCGAGTCGCGCCGGCCGGAGCCCTCGCAGCCGATCGTGGAGCTGCTGCGGGCCAGCATGCCCGCCACGGCCGCCGCCGGCGGCTGAGCATGTTCCAGCCCGTCAACTCGGTCCTCATCGTGGGTGCGGGATCGGCCGGCTGGCTGACCGCGCTGGTGCTGAGCGCGTATTGCCCCTTCATCAAGCTGCGGCTGGTCCGGCCGACGGCGAACCAGCCGATCGGCGTGGGCGAGTCCACGCAGCCGGACTTGCCGCAGCGGTTGCTGGCCGCAGGGCTGGACCTCGCCGACTTCTGCGTGGCCTGCGACGCCACGATCAAATGCGGAATCTTCTACCGCGACTGGAACGTCGTCGGCGATCACTACTGGCATCCGTTCACCACGATGGCGGACACGGGCCCGTACACGGCGGCCCATCACTACCAGCAGCTGATCCTCGAGGACCCGAAGCGCTACACGCATGCCGATTACTACGCGCAGGTGCACACGTCGTACGAGACCTGCGTCAAGAGGAACCTCATCGCGCCGGAGGCGGCGAAGGCGCTGCACGTCGACGCCCTGAAGCTCGCCGAGTATCTGGAGCGTCGCCTCACGCAGGTGGAGGTGATCAAGGCGGACCGCATCGAGGCCGTGGCGACGGACGGCCGCATCTCGGGCATCAAGCTCGACGACGGCAGGACGCTGTCGGCGGACCTGTATGTGGACTGCACGGGTTTCGCCCGCGCCGTGCTCCGCAAGATCGCCGAGCCGACCAGGCTGCCTTACGAGCCGAACGTGAACCGCGCCGTCGCCGCCAACGTGCCCTACGTCGACCGCGCCTCGGAGATGCACCCCTACACGCGGGCGCACGCGCACGAGCACGGCTGGACGTGGTCGATACCGCTGCGCTCGCGAATCGGCAGCGGCTACGTGTATCACGCCGACTTCTGCTCCCCGGAGCAGGCGGAGATCGAGTTTCGCCGCTACTGGGGCGAGGAGCGCATGCGGGACGTCGAAGTGCGCCACATCTCGTTCGAGCACGACACCCTGCGCGATCCCTGGGTCGGCAACGTCGTCGCCATCGGGCTCGCCGCCGGCTTCGTCGAGCCGCTGGAAGCCACGGGGCTCAACTGGACGATCAGCTGCGCGGACCTGCTGAGCCGTTTTCTCGGGCTGCGGTACTTCGACGACGACGCGCGCGTGAAGTACAACGCGTTGATGACCGGCTACATCCGCGACGTCCAGGACTTCGTCGACGCGCATTACCTGCTGTCGAGCCGCCGGGACAGCGAGTTCTGGCGATACCAGACGTCGCGCGAGTATCCGGAGCGGCTGCGGCATAGGCTCGCGCTCTACGCGGCGGAGATGCCGAACAGCTACAACAGGGTGAAGAGCTTCGCGTGGGCGTTCAACGAGGTGTCGTGGATCGACATCCTGAACGGCTACGGCTTCAAGTATGCTCGAATCCAAGTGAGCCACGAGCAACGCGCCAGGGCCGAGCTGGCCTTGCGGCAGATCGCCGCGGCTCCGCGGCGGGCGGTGGACCCCCGCAACTTCACGCCCGTCGAAACGAGCCTGCACGGTCCCTGGCGTCCGAACGTCGCGTAGGTGCCCGCCGTGGCTGCCGACACGCCATCTGCAGCGGTCGCGCGGGCGCGGGCGCTCGATGCGGAAGGGCGCCACGAGGACGCGATCAACGAGCTCGCCGGCGCGGCGCAGCGCGGCGACGTCGACGCGATCACGGAGCTCGCGAAGCGCATCATCGTCGGCGACCGGGCGCCGCGCTTGCGCCGGCAAGGCATCGGGCTCCTCACCGACGCGGTGAAGATGGGCGGCGCCGAGGCGGCGGACCGGCTCGCCGTCCTCCACGCGGCCGGCGTCTTCGGGCCGCCGGACTGGGGCGCAGCGCTGCGGCTGCTGCTGCTCGCCGCGGAGCGCGGCTGGGCGCCGGCCCGCGCGCAGCTCGGGGTGCTGGCCACGATGGCCGCCGGGAACGGGGCGCCGCGAGTCGCAAACTGGGCCGACGCAGCTCGGCTGCTCGAGGAGGCGCGCCTCCGGCGGCTGCTCGCGCCCCGGCCCGGCTTCGTGGTCCACGACGACCCGCGGATCTGCGTCTTCCCGGCCTTCGTGAGCGAGGCCGCGTGCGATTGGCTCATCGACCGTGCGCGCGGCAGGCTCGAGCGTGCCCGCGTGTACGATGCTCAGCGCCACGTGGATTACGTCGACGAATCGCGGACGAACTCGGCCGCGGTGTTCAACATGATGCAGGCGGACCTCGTGCACCTCATGGTGCAAGCGCGAATGTCGGCGGCGTGCGGACAGCCCGTGCCCCACATGGAAGCCCCCACGGTGCTGCACTACGCGGTGGGCGAGAGCATCGGCTATCACTACGACTTCGTCGATCCCGCCCATCCCGGCTACGAAGAGGAGATCCGCAGGTTCGGCCACCGCGTGGTGACGTTTCTCGTCTACCTCAACGACGGCTACGAGGGCGGCGAGACCGTCTTCCCGCGCCTCGGCGTCGAGCACGCCGGCCGACGCGGAGAAGGGCTGTTCTTCGTGAACACGCTGCCGAACGGGCAGGCGGACGTGCGCACGCTGCACAGCGGCCGCCCGCCCACGCGCGGCGAGAAGTGGGTCTTCTCGCAGTTCATACGGGATCGCGCCGAGCTCAGGAGCGACTGAGCCCGTCGGCGCGGGCTTCGGCGACGCTAGGGGAAACGCCGCCTGAGCGTTCGTCCAATTCTTTCAGCGAGTACTAGGACTACTAGTTGCAGCAGTCAGATGAACGGCGTGCGCGATTGGCATATAAACACGCTCGGCGCGTCGTGCGTGGGTGCGCGGCGCGACTTTTCAACCACAAGACAAAGCGGGGGCTCGCCAGATGGCAAGGATTCATTTGCAGGGGGCCAATCACACCAGACTGACGGTGCTCGCATCGACGATCTCGGCGATCCTCGGCACCGCCGGGACACAGTCGGCGCAGGCGCAGCAGAC
Source organism: Gammaproteobacteria bacterium (assembly GCA_036563665.1). GTDB lineage: Bacteria > Pseudomonadota > Gammaproteobacteria > Steroidobacterales > Rariloculaceae > FEN-1219. The sequence goes on along the minus strand of DATCLY010000041.1, from coordinate 70,438 downwards.
ACTCGAGGAGGTGGTGGTCACGGGCTCCCGCATCGTGCGCCGGGACTTCGACGCGCCGAGCCCCATCATGACCGTCGACACCTCGCGGCTCGAGAACACCAGCACGCTCAGCGTCGAGACGGTGCTCAACCAGATGCCGCAGTTCACGCCGGCGCAGAGTCAGTTCAGCGCGCAGGGCGAGATCCAGACGTCGCCGACGGCATCGCTCGGCATCGGCACGGTGAACCTGCGCGGCGTGGGCACGAACCGCACGCTCGTGCTCATCGACGGGCGCCGGGCGCAGCCGGCGAACGCGTCGCTCGTGGTGGACTTGAACACGATTCCGTCGGCGGCCATCGAGCGCATCGAGACCATCACCGGCGGCGCCTCTGCCGTGTACGGCGCGGACGCGCTCGCCGGCGTGGTGAACTTCGTGCTCAAGGACGACTTCGAAGGCGTCTCGCTCGACTTCCAGAGCGGCTTCACCGAGGCGGGCGACGGCCAGGAGTCGCGCTTCTCGAGCCTCGTGGGGCTGAACTCCGACGAAGGCAACGCCAACCTGCTGCTCGGCGTGGAATGGTACGAGCGCCACGTCGCGTATCAGAAGAACCGCGACTTCTACGTGGACGGCTGGTACGACCCGACCAACATCGCGAGCACGTTCTTCCCGTCGATGCCGGGCTTCCAGATCAACGCGGCCAACCGCCCGTCGCAAGCGGACCTGGACGCGTATTTCCTGCAGTACTATCCGAACTACGTTCCGGGCACGGTCGACGTGACGACCAACCCGGTGATCTACTTCAATCCGGACGGCACGCCCTGGACGAGGAACAACCTCGGCTCCTTCGGCTTCGATGACTCGATGCTCAACCGCCCGGACGTCGGCGACGGCTACTACGGGCTGATCCGCCAGGGCAACAGAGTCGAGCAGATCTACATGGACGGCGCGCTGTCGTCGCCCCTCGAGCGCCGCTCCGCGTTCGGCAAGGCCCGCGTCGACATCAACGACAACCTGCGCGCGTTCGTGCAGGCCAACTACGTCCGCTCCGAGGTGAACACGTTCTCGGCCGGCCCGCCGCCGGCGGTGGGCGCCGCGTGGGGCGGCAGCATCCCGAACGACGGCCGCTCGAACATCCCGGCCGCGCTGCAGCAGCTGCTCGACCTGCGTCCCGACCCGACGGCGCCCTGGCAGCTCAACCGCGGCCTCGACTTCCTCGGCCAGTTCGGCCCCACGAACGAGAGCGACGTCTACCAGATCATGGCCGGCGTCGAAGGCTCGTTCGAGAACCGCGACTGGACGTGGGAGGCGTACTACTCGAGCGGCGAGACCACCGCGACCAACGTGTACTACGGGCTGCCTTCGGTGCAGCGGTGGAAGGCGCTCGTGGCGTCGCCCGAGTTCGGCAGCAACGTCGTCATCGACTACGCGACCGCTCCGGACGGCAGCCCGATCACCGATGCCAACGGCGACCCCATACCGGTGGGCGGCAACTACCAGATCCGGTGCACGAGCGGCTTGCCGATCTTCTACGGCACGACGGCGGATGTCACCCAGGACTGCATCAACAGCCTGCTCGGGCCGTTCAAGTCGCTGACCACGATCTCCCAGGACATCTTCGAGGCCAACCTGCAGGGCAAGCTCGCCGACATGCGGGCCGGCGAGCTCCGGTTCGCGGCGGGCATCACCCACCGGAAGAACGGGTTCATCTACGAGCCCAGCAACCCGCAGGCCGCGATCTTCGATTACCCGCTGGGATTGTTCGTGTCGAACCCGACGTCCGGCGAGACGAAGGTCGCGGAGATCTACGGCGAGCTGCTCGTGCCCGTGGTCGATCGCCTCGATCTCGAGCTCGGTTATCGCTACTCGGACTACGACACCGGCGCCGACAAGGTCGGCACCTACAAGGCGCTGTTCGACTGGTCGGCCACCGACTCGATCCGGCTGCGCGGCGGGTACCAGCGCGCGAACCGCGCGCCGAACACGGCGGAGCTGTTCCAGGCCGAGACGACCGTGTTCCAGACCACGTTCTCGAGCGCCGACCCGTGCGCGTCGACCACGCTGATCCCGGGCTTCGGCAACCGGCCAGACAACCCCGACCGGCTCAAGGTGCAGGAGCTCTGCGCGGCCCTGATCGGCAACACCACGTCGGACTTCGGCGCTCCGGGCAGCGATCAGGCCAACAACTACCTGGCCGGCACCACGCCGTTCACCGGCATCAACACCGTGCAGGTGGGCAACCCGAACCTGGAGTCGGAGGATGCCAAGACGTGGACGCTGGGCATCGTGTTCAGCCGTCCGGGCAACCTCGAGGGCCTGACCGCGTCGCTCGACTTCTACCACATCGAGATCACCGACGCGATCGCGACCTTCGACGGTCAGACGATCTACAACAAGTGCTTCAACCGGGACGGCCGCTCGAACCCCGAGTACTCCATCAACGATCCGGGCGGGTTCTGCGCCTTGATCAACCGTAACGAGAGCACGGGCGCCGCGGGCACCGTGGATGCACGCTACCTGAACACCGGTTTGCTGGAGACGTCCGGTGTGGACATCGCGGTCAACTGGATCACGGATCTGCGCTCGGGAGGAAGCTTCTACGTGAACCATCTCGTGAGCATCCTCAACAAGTTCGACACGCAGACCACGCCCACTGACCCGGTGCTCGAATACAAGGACACGCTCGGGCAGGGCGGTCAGTACAAGTATCGGCTGTACTCGACGCTCGGCTACAACTTCGCCGGCGGGAACGCGAACATCGGGCTCAGGTGGCGGCACCTGCCGGAGGTGAAGAACGGGGCCTACGTCACCAATCCGAACACGACGAACCTGCCCACCGAGTCGTACAACGTGTTCGACCTGTTCGCGGGCTACAGCTTCAACGAGCGGTATCAGCTCCGCGCCGGCATCGACAACCTGTTCGACACGGATCCGGCCGTCGTGGGCGCCACGCCCACCGACAGCAACAGCGCCTCGACGCTGCCCGGGTACTACGACACGCTCGGGCGGCGGATGTACGTCGGCTTGAAGATCCAGTTCTGACGGCCCGCTGACGGCGCGGCCCGGGGACCAAGCCCGGGGCCGCGCCTCGGCGCCGTTACTCCGCGACGCTCACGACTTCGCGACGCTCACGACCTCGGGCTCCATGTAGCCCTTGAGGCCCAGCACCGAATACTGCCGGCCGAGCCCCGACTCCTTCGCGCCGCCGAACGGCACGAACGCGGACGTGGCGCGGTGCTGGTTCACCCACGCCGTGCCCACCTCGAGCCGCGCCGCGATCTCGGCGCCTCGCGCGGGGTCGGACGTCCACACGGAGCCCGAGAGGCCGTAGCGCGTGTCGTTCGCGCGGCGAATGGCGTCCTCCACGTCCGAGAACTTGAGGATCGGCACCACCGGTCCGAACTGCTCCTCGCGCACCAGCCGGCTGTCCTCGTCGATGTCCGTGACGAGCGTGGGCGGGATGAAATAGCCCGGTCCCTGCGGAATTTTGCCGCCCGCGAGGAAGCGCGCGCCGCGCTTCTTCGTGTCCTCGATGATCGCGACGACCTTGTCGTACTGCATCTTGTTCTGGATCGGCCCGATCTCGGTGTCCGGGTCGAGGCCGTTGCCGACCTTGGCCTTCTTCGCCTCTTCGACGAGCGCGTCGCAGAGCGCTTCGTAGATGCGCTCGTGCGCGTAGATGCGCTTGATGGCCATGCACACCTGGCCGCTGTTCACGAAGCAGGCGAAGAACACCTTCTTCGCGATGGCCTTGGGGTCCACGTCGTCGAGGATGATGGCGGCGTCGTTGCCGCCGAGCTCGAGCGTCAGCCGCTTGAGCGTGCCCGCCGCGGCCGCCATGACCTTCTTGCCCGTGGCGACGGAGCCGGTGAAGGAGATCTTGTCGATGCCGGGATGCTCCGTCATCCACGCGCCGAGCGCGTCGCCGCCCGCGAGCACGTTCACGACGCCCGCGGGGAACACCTCGGTGAGGAGCTCGCCGAGCTTGAGCGTGGTGAGCGGCGTGTAAGGGGAGGGCTTCAGGATCGCGGTGTTACCCGTGTACAGCGCCGACACGAGCGGGCCGAGCGCGAGGTTCACGGGCGCGTTCCACGGCGTGATGATGCCCACCACGCCGAGCGGCCGCCAGTGAAGCTCGATGTGCTGCTGCGGGTTGTCGACCAGCACCTCGACCGGTATCTCTATGCTCACCATGCTGTCCGATTGCGCCGCGCCGCGGTCGATCTCCGCCACGGACTGCGACAGCGGCTTGCCCTGCTCGCGCGTCAGGAGCTCCGCGAGCTCGCTCTGCCGCTCGCGGAGCAGCTGCGTGAACCGTTTGATGAGCGTTCTGCGCTCGGCATAGTCGCTTCGGCGCCAGCTCTGGAATGCGCGCCGGGCGGCGGCCACGGCGCGGTCGAGATGCGCGCGCGTGGCGGCGGGGCAGTGGGCGAAGACCTTCCCGAGCGCGGGGTCGATCACGTCCAGCCGCTCGTCGCTCGTCTCGAGGCGGCCGTCGATTGCCAAACGAAAATCCGTTCGAAAGTCGATGCTCTCGGCTCGTTCCGCCATGATGAGTTGCGCCTCCGAAAATGGTGTCGGAGCGGCTCCTCGAGCCGCGACGTTGGGTTGCGAGCGCCGGGCGCGCTCGAGCGGTTCGCGGGTCGCAACCGCTGTGCTAACCTAGCCGGCTCAATCATACACGATCGGTCTCGGGGCGGCCCTCGCGGATCCCCGCACGCCGCGGCTGGGACAGCCCGCGGCGTACAGCCGCTGCCAGGCCACAGGCGCTTCTGGGAGGAACGATGAAACTCGTCATGGTCGGCCAGGGGGCTTTCGGCCGGAAACATCTGGATGCGCTCAAGAACATCGAGGGCGTGGAGGTGGTGAGCCTCGCCGGCGGCAATCCGGAATCGACGGCCGCCGTCGCGCAGCAGTACGGCATTCCGCACTGGACCACGGATCTCGCCGAGGCGCTGGCGCAGCCGGGCGTCGAGGCCGCGATCATCACCTCACCCACGCCGATCCACGCGAAGCAGGCGGAGCAGGTCATGCGCGCCGGCAAGCACGTGGAGATCGAGATCCCCATCGCGGACTCCCTGGCGGACGCCGAGCGGCTCGCGCAAGTGCAGAAGGAGACGGGTGTCGTGGCGATGGCCGGGCACACGCGGCGCTTCAACCCGTCCCATCAGTGGGTGCACAACCGCATCAAGAAGGGGGAGCTCAAGCTCCAGCACCTGGTCGTGCAAACCTTCTTCTTCCGTCGCAAGAACATCAATCTGGAAGGCAAGCCGCGCAGCTGGACGGACCACCTGCTGTGGCACCACGCGTGCCACACCGTGGACCTGTTCCACTATCAGACGGGCGAGACGCCCTCGGAGGTGTTCGCCATCGAAGGCCCGCACCATCCCGAGCTCGGCATCGCCATGGACATGAGCATCGGCATGAAGACGCCGTCCGGCGCCGTGTGCACGCTGGCGCTGTCGTTCAACAACGACGGCCCGCAGGGCACGTTCTTCCGCTACATCTGCGACAACGGCACGTACATCGCCCGTTACGACGATCTGTACGACGGCAAGGACAACAAGATCGATCTCACCGGCGTGGCCGTGTCGATGAACGGCATCGAGCTGCAGGACCGGGAGTTCATCGCCGCGATCCGCGAGAAGCGCGAGCCGAACGCGAGCGTGCATCAGGTGCTGCCCGCCATGCGCACGCTGGATCGGCTGGAGAAGTGCCTCAATGCGTGAGATCCCGATGTGCATGGCGCCGGACCCGAACACCCGGACGCCGAATTACAAGCCGCCGCCGAAGGCGTGCGACGCGCATTGCCACATCTTCGGGCCGGCCGACAAGTACCCTTACGCGCCGGACCGCACGTACACGCCGCCCGACGCGCCGCTCGAGCGCTTCAAGGAGCTGCAGGCCACGCTCGGCTTGGAGCGCGCGGTGCTCGTGAACGCGAGCTGCCACGGCACGGACAACCGCGTGATCCTCGACGCCATCGCGCAGAGCGACGGCAAGTATCGCGGGGTGGCGAACGTGGACGAGACGTTCACGGACCGCGACTTCGAGATGCTCCACGAGGGCGGCATCCGCGGCATCCGCTTCAACTTCGTGCAGCACCTCGGCGGCACGCCGGACCTCGACGTGTTCCACGACCTCGTGGCGCGGGCCGCGGACTTCGACTGGCACGTGGTGCTGCACTTCGACGCGAAGGACCTCGTCGAGTTCGACGACATGCTGCGCTCGCTGCCGGTGCCGTTCATCATCGACCACATGGGCCGCGTGCCGACGAAGGACGGCCTCGATCAGGAGCCGTTCAAGCGGCTCCTGAACGCCCTGCGCATGGACAACTGCTGGGTGAAGATCTCGGGCGCCGAGCGGATCTCGTCGATGGGGCCGCCGTTCACGGACGCGGTGCCGTTCGCCCACGCGCTGCTCGAGGTGGCGCCGGACCGGATCCTCTGGGGGACGGACTGGCCGCACCCGAACATCAAGAGGCACATGCCGAACGACGGCGATCTCGTGGACCTGATCCCGCTCTACATGCCGGACCCCGAGCTGCAGCGGAAGGTGCTGGTCGACAACCCCCACCGCCTCTACGGCTTCACCGGCTAGCCCCGCCGCGCCGTTTGCGGTGGCGCCGAAGATCGCGTGCGCGGGCGTAGTCGCAGGGGCCCGGCCATGCAGACCCCCTTTTAGGAACGGCGTGAATACGTCCCTGTAGCCTCGCGCGCGCGCATCCTGCGCGCGAGCGTCCTGGAAGGGGGGCTGCATGGCCGGGCCTGACACGTCTTCGGAAACGGACGCGGCGCTGAAGATCGCGGTCGGAGGCGTCGCTGCGAGAGCGTGCGGTGCTGGAGATCGCGGCTGGAAGGCCGCTCGGCGGGTTTGCCGCCGGTGGCGGTGCCGCATGTAGAATCTTTGCCACGAGCACCAGGCTCGACCTTGTTAGGGGGAATGACAGTGGTGAACAAACCGGCCCTGGCCGCAGTCTGCTTGTCTTTCGTGTGCGCGGCTGCCATGGCGCAGGACGCGCGAACCGTGATCGCGAACGCCCAGCAGGCGCTGGGCAACCCGCAGTCCGTCACCTACTCGGGCGCGGCGCGGGACGTGGCGTTCCAGCAGTGCGCGGGCAACGCCACCGCCATGATCTGCCACGGCACGCACGATCCCATGCGACCCATCATGAACTACGTGCGCGTCATCGATCTGCAAGCGCCCTTGTCGCGCCATAGAGGGGACACGCTGAACTACGGCCCCGGCGGATCGACCCTGCCGAGGCCGGGCACGTTCTTCCAGGAGGTCACGCCGCAGCAGGCGGACGTCTCGCAGCCCTGGGCGGGCTCGCTCGAGCTCTACCTCACGCCCTGGGGCTTCCTGAAGGGCGCGGCGGAGAACAACGCCACGGCCACCCGCAGGAGAGTCGACGGCAAGGAGTACACGGTGCTCTCGTGGAGCCCGCGGGTGCGGGCCCCCTCGGGGAATCCCTACACGATCAACGCCTACGTGAACTCGGACAATCTCATCGAGCGGGTGGAGACCTGGCTCGGCGAGAACATCATGGGCGACATGCACATCGTCGCCACGTACTCCGGCTGGCGGGATTTCTACGGCTTCCAGGTGCCCACGCAGATCGTGCAGACGCGGGGCGGCTGGCCGTTCTTCGAGGTGGATGTGCTGGATGCCCGCGGCAATCCGCCCGATCTCGCATCGCTCGCGCCTCCGCCCGAGAACCGCCCGTCCGGCCCGCCGGGCGGCGGTCAGCCGCAGCCGTTCAACATCACGAAGGAGCAGCTCGGCGAGGGCGTGTTCCGCTACACCACGGGCCAGGGCAGCTACGACTCGCTGATCATCGAGTTCGACGACTACATCATGATGCTCGAGGCCGGCCAGAGCCAGGCGCGGGCGCAGGCGTACGTGGACGAGATCAAGCGGCAGTTCCCCGGCAAGCCCATCCGCTACGTGTTCGTCACGCACCCGCACTCGGATCACACGGGAGGGCTGCCGGTGCTCGTGGCCGAGGGTGCCACCATCATCACGCAGGAGAACAACCGGGAGTTCTTCGAGCGCGCGTTCAGCACGCCGCGCACGCTGCTCGACGACGTGCTCGCGCGGAACCCGCGCCGCGCCCGGATCGAGACGTTCACCGACAAGCGCGTGTACACGGACGGCAACCGCACGGTGGAGTTCTACCACATCTATCCCGCGCCGCACTCGAACGGCCTGGCCGTGGCGTACCTCCCGCGGGAGAAGGTGCTCTTCCAGGGCGACTTCTCCGTGAACCCGGGTCAGCCCGCCAACGATCACGTGCGTGCGCTGGTGCCGGCGCTCGAGAAGCTCGGCATCGACTACGAGCGCTACATCAACGTGCACGCATCGCCGGCGCCGCAGACGAAAGCGGACGTGATGGCCGCCTACCAGATGCCTCGGCAGCCGCAGTGAGCCACGGCGCGCCCGGCGGCGGCGCGGGGCCGCCGCCGGGCGCGCTCGAGGCGGCGCTCGGTGGTCGAGGCCGCGTGCCGGGCGTCGCCGTTCGCGCTCACATCCGCGCGACGGTATATTCCCCGCAGCGGCGCCCGAACAACGGCGCTACCAACAACAACAGCAGGAGGCACTGCATGTGCGACCAAGTCCATTTCTATGAGGATCTGAAGAAGTACTCGCGCCGCGACGTAGGTGCGCTCGCGGCCGCGGTGGGCGTGGCCATGATGCTGCCGCGCTCGGCGCATGCCGTGGACGTCAAGGAGAGCGACGTCACGATCAAGACGCCGGACGGGGAGTGCGACGCGTATTTCGTGTGCCCCACCACCGGCAGGCACCCGGCCGTGCTCGTGTGGCCCGACATCTTCGGGCTGCGTCCCGCGATGCGGCAGATGGGCAAGCGGCTCGCGGAGGAGGGCTACAGCGTGCTCGTCGTGAATCCCTTCTACCGCCAGATGAAGGCGCCCACCGCGCCGAACGGTGCCAATACGCCGATCCCCGACGTGCTGCCGCTCGCGCAGGCGCTGAACGCGACCACGCACACCACGGACGCGAAGGCGTTCATCGCCTGGCTCGACTCGCGGCCCGAGGTCGACACGAACCGCAAGGTCGGGACAATCGGCTACTGCATGGGCGGGCCGATCGTCATGCGCACGGCGGCCGCCGTGCCGGACCGCGTGGGGGCGGCGGGCTCCTTCCACGGCGGCGGGCTCGTCACGAACAACCCGGACAGCCCGCACCTGCTGATCCCGCAGATGAAGGCGCAGTTCCTCATCGCCATCGCCGAGAACGACGACATGCGCGAGCCCGAGACCAAGAACGTGCTGCGCGAGGCGTTCAGGGCCGCGAATCTGCAGGCGGAGATCGAGGTGTATCCGGCCGCGCACGGCTGGTGCCCGCCGGACACGCAGGTGTACGACATGGAGCAGGCCGAGCGCGCCTGGGCGCGGATGCTGGCGCTGTTCGAGCGCGCGCTCGCGTAAGCGCGCGTGCGGCGGGGACCGCGGCGCTGCGGTCCCCGCCGCGTAACATCGCGCCTGGAAAGGCGCTCCCACAGGCTTCGTTCACCGGTGGGAGCGGCGTTCCAGCCGCGATCTTCTTCGGTGGCGCCCGAGACGCCCCGCAGCTCCTACCTTCGGGCGAGCCACCAGCTCCGATCGGCGCCGGGAAACGGGTCGGGCCGAAAGTAGACGATCACGCGCTCCCCCTCGGCCCCCGCCGCCCACGGCGCCACGCCGTGCAACGCCAGCCGGTGGATCAGATAAGACTCGCCCGGGCGGGCAGGCACCGGCACGCGCCGGCAGCGCTCGAAGCACTCGCGCCGCGCCGCCACGTAGGTGTCCGTGAGATCCTCGTCCGGCCAGCGGTCGAGCGGCACCCCCTCGAGGCGCGCGCGCAGCGCGCGCCGGACGATCTCGTGCGAGCCCTCCCACACCACCAGGGGCGCCGCCTCGGCGGAAGCCTCCGTCAGCGGCAGGCCGAGGATGAAGCCGTGCGCCTCCCCGAGCCGCCGTCGCCGGCCGTCGAAGCGCCGCAGGCCGTCGACGTGCGCCGCATCGCGGTCGCGCCGGAAGCGGAACGCGGCGGGCGACTCGCCGGGCGAGGGACGGGGATAGCCCGGGAAGCAGGCCGACACCTGGCCCGCGTCCCATGCGAAGCCCTCGAGCCCGAGCGCCTCGGAGATGAACCGCACGGGCGTGCCCGCGAGCGGCGGCACCTGCGCTGCCGGCACGGCGCCCGTCGCATCGTTCGGGAAGACCTTGACCCCGGCGAACCAGGTGCCGTCACAGCGCAGCCAGCGGGCACGCTGCTCGGGATCGGCGATGCAGGCGTCCGCCACGGGGCGTGCACGCGCCGCCCAGTCGGCGACGGCCGGGTCGTAGGGAAACCGGACCCAGCCCGCACGGAAAAAGTGCTCTGCGTCCATGGCTTTGGACTATGGCCGAGGTGTTGCGCCGCGGGCAACGGTGCAGCGGTGAAGGCGCGTTCGGGCGGCGGCAACCGGCGCCGTGCCGCCGCTCGTCAGGGCGCTTCGGGCGGCACGCCAGTGCGCGACGCGATGCGCCACTCCCCGGGCCCGATCTTCTCGTACACGTCGCGTCGTCGGGCGGGACCGCGGCGGGTGTCTGGGCGGACGCCGTGGCGGCGAGCCACGCGATGCCCGCGAGGAACGTCCTCATCTAGGCATCACCGCGCCGCGGCGGGCGCGGTGCCTTCCGCGATCGCCTTCATGTTCCTGAGCGCCGTCTCGAACATCCCGCGCCGCCGCGCGATATCGGCGTCCTTGGCCGCCTGATCGGGCTTGTCGGAGATGTCGTAGACGAGCGTGTAGAGCAGCTTGGACGTGGTGTCCGTGACCGGCCGCGCTTCCATGAAGCCGTGATAGAGGTTGTAGAACTCGCCCGGGCGCGCGGGCTGCGTGTAGCCGTACGAGAGCTCGGTCTGCGCCACGAGGATCTCGGTGACGCGCCCGCCGGCGAGCACGCGGACCGTGCCCATGCCGCCGTCTCCCGACGTGATCTCGCACTCCACGCCGAGCCATTGCTCGATGTCGCAATAACCGCCGACCTTCGCCCATACCTCCGCGGCGGGTCTCGCGACATCGATCTCGAGCTCGATGCGGGTGTACTCGGGCTCGCCCCACGCGGCGCCGGAGGCGAGGAGCGCGAGCGGTACGGCCAATCGTCGCATGGGTCGTTCCTTCCGCTGACTGCTGGCGCGGGAACTGTACGCCCGCGCGCGGGGCGGCACAACGAGGCCGGCGCGTCGCGCCAGGAAGCGGGCGGTCTTGATATAGTCGGAGCTTCGGCTTCTACCGCCCGTACAACAACCCGATCAGGGGGATCTTGCCATGAGACTACTCGCCGGCACCGCCGCCCTTCTTGCCCTATCCGCCGCAGCCACCCAGGCGGCCGAGCCCGTCGTCGCGCTGCCGCCCGAGGCCCAGAAGGCCTTGCTCGAGAGCGACGACCCACAGCTCGCCGCGAACAAGAAGCTCGTGTGGGACATGTGGCGCCACTTCCTGCAGGCCGGCCGCATCGACGACGCCGACAAGTACCTCGCGCCCGAGTACCACCAGCACAATCCCAACGCAGAGACGGGGCTCGAAGGCGTGAAGGCGTACTTCCGCGCCGCCGGCCGGCAGCCCACGGAGGTCAAGGACTACATCGACCGCCTGGTGTCGATCGTCGCGGAGCGCGACCTGGTCGTGCTCGCCCTCGTGCGCGAAGGCGTGGACAAGGACGGCAACCCCTACACGACCACGTGGTTCGACATGTTCCGCATCGCCGACGGCAAGATCGTGGAGCACTGGGACACGGCCACGAAACCCTGAGTCGGCACGCGCCGGCGGCCCGATCGACGCACGCGCGTCGCCGGTCGGTCGCCGGCGCGAAGTCGGCTGCGCGCGCCGTCAGGCGGCTTCGAGGATGATGTTGCCCACGCCGGTGGACGATGCCGGCACGTGATAGAAGCGGTACACCTCGCGCACGTTGGCGCCGAGCGCGCCGCGCATGATCAGCCACATCACGAGCTCGATCGCCTCGGCGCCGGCCTCGCGCAGGTACTCGATCGGCGGGATGCGCGCGAGCCGCTCCGGATCGCGCGTGAGGTCGTCGAGGAACCGCTTGTCGAACTCCTGATTGATGAGCCCCGCGCGCGGCCCCTGGATCTGGTGCGACATGCCGCCCGTGCCGAAGATCACGATGCGCAGATCCTCGTCCCAGCTCTCGACGGCCTTGCGGATCGCCTTGCCGAGCTGATAGCAGCGGTTGCCCGTGGGCGCCGGATACTGGATCACGTTCACGGCGATGGGGATCACGCGCACGGGCCAGGCCTTCGGCTGGCCGAAGAGCAGCGTCATCGGCACGGTGAGGCCGTGGTCCACCTGCATCTCGTTGACGATGGTGATGTCGAACTCGTCGAGGACGAGCGACTGCACGAGATGCGCCGCGAGCTCGGGGTAGCCCTTCACCACGGGCACCGGACGCGGGCCCCAGCCCTCGTCCGCGATGGGGAACTCCTCGGCGCAGCCGATGGCGAACGTAGGGATGATCTTGAAGTCGAACGCGTTGACGTGGTCGTTGTAGACGATGATCGCCACGTCCGGCCTGGTCTCGGCCATCCACTTCTTCGCCGGCTCGTAGCCCTTGAACAGCGGCGCCCAGTACGGCTCGTTCGTGCGGCCGTTGTCCACGGCGGCGCCGATCGCGGGCGTGTGCGACGTGCCGACTCCGGCGATGATCTTTGCCATCAGACGTTCCTCTCCGACTTCGAGCGCCAGCCGTCGGGCTTGCGCCCGCCCGACAGCATCATCTTCACGTATTCCTCTTCGGGGACGCCGACCATCTGCGACGCCATGTACTGGTAGGACTTCCCGTCCGTGAACGCGAGCTTCGCGAGCGCGTACGAGACGCCTCCGAGCTCGAGCAGCCGGTTCCAGTCGCGCTTCAGCACGGCCTCGCGTTGCTCCTCGCTCATCGGAAACTTCATGAGGTACTTGCGCTCGTCGGCTTTGAACTCGGCGCGGTTCTCGGGCTTCATGAGGGAGTAGAGAAACGCGTTGAGATGGTAGCCCTTGCGGGCGCGCTGGGCGTCGAACACCCAGGTGCCCGGAATGTCCTCGTACTCCTCGACTCTTCTGCTCATGGTGGCACTCGCTGCTGCGGAACGCGCATTCTAGCCGAACCGCGCGGTTCGGCGACTGCGGAAGTCCGAAGGGTGGCCCTCAGCCGCCCTTGCGCTTGATGGTGTCGGCGGTTTGGACACCTTTGTAGAGCAAAGAATCCGCGAGCCCTTCCGCCAGGCACCACTCCGCGAAGCGCTCCGGCGTCTGCTCGAACGTGCCGGGCACCCAGCGCTCGTCGACCACGTCCGAGTCGAAGTCGTACTCTGCCGCCCCGCCCGAAGGGCTGTGGAAGTACCAGAAATAACAAGACGAGATGGGGTGGCGGCCCGGGCCCAGCGCCGTCTTCCAGCCGCGCCGCGTCATGTTGAGCCCCCCGCCGAAGAGCTCGTGGATACTGCCGAGCTCGAACGCGAGGTGGTGGAAGCCGCGCCGCTTGCCCACGTTCAGCAGGAACAGGTCGTGGTGGTGGTTGGAGGCGCCGCCGCGCAGGAAGTAGCCGCGGCCCGGGTAGCAGTCGCTCACGATGAAGCCCAGCCGCTCGGTGTAGAAGGCCACGGCCGTGTCGGGGTCGTCGACCATGAACACGGTGTGCGTCATCTCGAGCGGGCGCGCGGAGGAGAAGAACTGGCCCCGCGTGTTCAGCCGGTCCGGCCGCCCCGGGATGTTGAACTTGAGCTCCGGCGCCACCACGGGCCGGCGGCGCGCCACGCGGAACGCGATCCGAAACCCGAGGGGATCGAGCGTGTGCAGCGTGCCGTTTTCGTCCTCCACGACGTCGCGGTCGCGCGCAAGCTCCGAGGCGATCGCCTCGAGGTGGGCCTTCGAGCGCACGCCGAACGTGGGCTCGCGCAGCGTGGCGCCCGGCTCGACGGCGGGCGGCAGGCGCGGATCGTCCGCCGGGCGCAGCACCACGGTCGAGCCGTCCGCGGCGCTGAAGGTGCCGGGCTCGTCCGGCGACTCCGTGAGGCCGAAGTCCGTCCAGAAGCGGCGGCAGGTCTCCATGTCCTCCACGCCGAACAGCGCGGAATCGAGGTTGGTGATACACATGACGCGTCCATCATACCGCGGCGCGAGCCGGGCTCCGGCGGCCCGCGACGGTACCCGGCGCGTTCCGGCCTCAAAGCCCTTCGAGCGCGACGCTCTTCACGAGCGCGAAGACCCGCCGGCCCGGCTCGAGGCCGAGCTCGGCGAGCGCCTCGCGGGTGATGCTCGCCCGCAGCCGCTGATCGTCCACGGCGAGGAGCACCTCGACGTGGACCTCGTCCGCCTCGTCGATGCGCAGGATCTCGGCGGCCAGCACGTTGCGGATGCTCAGGCCCTCGGGCCGGCGCGTGGCGATGGCGACGTCGCGGGCGTGCACGCGCAGCCGCACGGTGGTGCGCGGGTCGCCGGCGGCGAACGGGATGCGCAGCGTCTGCTCGCCGAGCCCGAGCGTGGCCATGCCGTGCTCTCGCTCGAGCACCGTGGCCCGCAGCACGGCGCCCGCCTCTGCGCCCGCGGCGGGGGGCCAGAGATCGATGCGCTCCAGCACCTCCGCCGCGTCGCCGCGGGCCGCCGTGCGCCCGTCCGCGAGCGCCCACACTTCCCGGGCGACGCGCGCGGCCTCGTCGAGGTCGTGCGTCACGTAGAGCACGGGCACGCCGAAGGTCTGCGGCAGCGCCTCGATGTACGGCAGGATCTCCCGCTTGCTCGCCGTGTCGAGCGCCGACACCGGCTCGTCCATGAGCAGCAGGCGCGGCGCACGCAGCAGCGCGCGGCCGATCGCAACGCGCTGCTGCTCGCCGCCGGAGAGCGTGGCGGGGCGTCGCGCGAGGAGACCCTCGAGCTTGAGCGCCCGCACGATCTCGTCGAACGCGAAGCGGGGGCCGTCCGGCCGCGGACGGGCGAACTTGAGGTTGCCCTCCACGGTGAGGTGCGGGAACAGCCGCCCCTCCTGGAACACGTAGCCGACGCCGCGCTTGTGCGGCGGCACGCGGTGCTTGCCGAGCTGCCAGTACTCGTTCTCGAAGGACACGCGTCCGCTCGCGCCCTGCTCGAGGCCCGCGAGGATCCGAAGCAGCGTGGTCTTGCCCGAGCCGTTCGGGCCGATGATGGCGGTGATGCCCTCGCAGTGCAGCGTCTCCTGCACCACCAGCGAGAACGACGGCCGCGACAGCGAGACCGCGATGTCGAGACGCGCCGCCGTCACAGCCGCCCGAGCTTGAGCCGCCGGTTCAGCAGGTACACGGCGAGCAGCACGAGGAACGAGAACACGAGCAGCCCTGCCGACAGCACGTGCGCCGACGCGTAGTCGAGCGTCTCCACGTGCTCGAAGATGGCGATGGAGACCACCTTCGTGCTGCCCGGGATATTGCCGCCCACCATGAGCACCACGCCGAACTCGCCGATGGTGTGGGCGAAGGAGAGCACGGCGGCCGACACGTAGCCGCGCAGCGCCAGCGGCGACGCCACGCGGAAGAACGCCTCGAGCGGGCTCGCCCCGAGCGTGGCCGCGGCCTCGAGCGGCGCGCGTCCCACGGCCTCGAACGCGCTCTGCAGCGGCTGCACGGCGAAGGGCAGCGAGTAGAGCACCGAGGCGACCACGAGCCCGGCGAACGAGAACGTCAGCGTGGTGTCCGTGAGGTCCACCCACAGGGAGCCGATGGGGCCCGCGGGCCCGAGCAGGATCAGCAGGTAGAACCCGAGCACGGTGGGCGGCAGCACGAGCGGCAGCGCGACCACGGCCTCGACGGCCGTGCGCGCGGGCGTGCGCGTGAACGCTAGCCACCAGGCGAGCGGCGTCGCGATCAGGAGCAGCACGACGACGGTCACGGCCGCGAGCTCGAGGCTCAGCCAAACCGGACCGAGGTCGAGTTCCCCCATGCGAATCTCCGGCCGCTGCGCTGGCGTGTTATGCTGGCGCCGCCGCTCGCACGGCGGGTCGCGCAATGATAACGGAAGCAGCGGGCAACGCCGCCAGGCGGCGCATCATCGTGGCGATCACGGGCGCGACGGGCGTCATCTACGGCGTGCGGCTGCTCGAGGAGCTGAAGCGCGAGCCCGACGTCGAGACGCACGTCGTCGTCTCGCGCGGGGGCGCGCTCAACGTGGCCGCCGAGCTCGGCTTGAAGCGCGACGACGTGGAGGCGCTCGCGGACGTGGCTCACTCCGAGCGCGACATCGGCGCGAGCATCGCGAGCGGCTCGTTCCGCACGGACGGCATGATCGTGGCGCCGTGCTCGGTGAAAACGCTGGCCGCCATCGCCACGGGCGTCACCGACAACCTCGTGAGCCGGGCGGCCGACGTCACGCTCAAGGAGCGGCGCCGGCTGGTGCTGCTGGTGCGCGAGACGCCGCTCAACCTCACGCACCTGCGCAACATGGTGGCCGTCACGGAGATGGGCGGCGTGATCTTCCCGCCGCTGCCCGCGTTCTACGCGAAGCTCGACAGCCTCGAGGAGATGGTGGATCAGACGGTCGGCCGGGTGCTCGACCTCTTCGGCATCGACTCGCCGCTGGTGCGGCGCTGGCCGGGGCTCGCGGCGACGGAGGACTGAGCGGCCGCGAGCCGCGCGCCGTCAGGACGGGTCGCCCTGCTCGGCGTATACCACCGGGATGTTCTTGTGCTCGGCGTAGCTCCTCGCGAGCACCAGCGCCTCTTCCTCGGTCATGGGACGCTTGACCACGAGCGGCCGCACGAGCCGCAGGGGCCGATCGGGCTCGCGCTTCGTGCGCTGAACCACGCGCTCGATCGTGGCGAGCGTGACCGTGTCGTCCTCCGGGTGGGTGAACGTCTGCACGCGCAAGTAATCAAGCTCGGCACGCGCGTCCGCGCGGCGCTCTCGAATCACACGTACTTCCATTGCCGAATCCCTCCGGCGCCCCTCGAAATTGTTCCGAATCCCGGACAACCTGGAGCAAGAGGCGTGCCATGGCCGCGAACGCCCGGCGCCGCATCGGGTTATGTCCACTGAGCTGACGCGGCACGTCAGAACCTGCCCCGATCGACGCGTGCCGCGCCGCGATTATGTCAACGCGGCGGGCGCCGTGGGTCATCGTCGGCGAGGGACAGCAGCGTCGCGTTGCCGCCCACGGCCGCGGTGTTGGTGGTGACCGTCTGCTCGGTGGCGAAGCGGGGCAGGTAATGCGGCCCCCCGGCCTTCGGGCCGGTGCCCGACAAGCCCATGCCGCCGAACGGCTGCACGCCGATCTGCGCGCCGATCATGTTGCGGTTCACGTAGACGTTGCCGACGCGCATGCGCGCGGCCACTTTCGCGGCGAACGCGTCGACGCGGCTGTGCACGCCCAGCGTCAAGCCGAAGCCGGTGGCGTTGATGGCGTCGAGCAGGGCGTCCACCTCGGACGCACGGTAGCGGCACACGTGCAGGATCGGGCCGAACACCTCGGTCGTCAGCGCGGCGGGCCCGTCGAGCTCGATGAGCGTGGGCGGCACGAAGAGCCCGTGCGCGTGCTCGGGCGGGACGGGGCAGCGGTAGAGCACGCGGTCGCGCAGCGACTCGACATGAGCCTCGAGCGCGCGCCGCGCGTCCTCGTCGATGACCGGACCGACGTCGGTGGCGAGCGGCGCGGGGTCGCCGACGACGAGCTCGCGCATCGCGCCGAGCAGCATCTCGAGCACGCGGTCGGCCGTGTCCTCCTGCAGGCACAGCAGCCGCAGCGCGGAGCAGCGCTGGCCCGCGCTGTTGAACGCGGATTCGACGGCGTCGCGCACCACCTGCTCGGGCAGCGCCGAGCTGTCGACGATCATGGCGTTCACGCCGCCGGTCTCGGCGATGAGGCTCGCGAGCGGGCCGCGACGCTCGGCGAGCGCGCGGTTGATCGCGTGGGCGGTCTCCACGGACCCCGTGAACGCCACGCCCGCGACGCGCGCGTCGGGCAGCAGCGCCTCGCCCATCGCCCGGCCGTCGCCCGGCAGGAGCTGCAGCGCCGGAAGCGGGATGCCCGCGCGATGCAGCAGCTCCGTGGCGCGGTCGGCCACGAGCACGCTCTGCTCCGCGGGCTTCGCGAGCACGGTGTTGCCGGCCGCGAGCGCGGCCGCGATCTGCCCCGTGAAGATGGCGAGGGGGAAGTTCCAGGGGCTGATGCAGAGGTACACGCCGCGGCCGCGCAGGCGGAGCTCGTTGCGCTCGCCGGTGGGTCCCGGCAGCCG
Source organism: Gammaproteobacteria bacterium (assembly GCA_036563665.1). Classification (GTDB taxonomy): domain Bacteria; phylum Pseudomonadota; class Gammaproteobacteria; order Steroidobacterales; family Rariloculaceae; genus FEN-1219. The sequence continues at coordinate 52,219 of DATCLY010000041.1, read as the reverse complement.
CAGCGGCGCCGCGAACAGCCGCTCGCATTCCGCCGCGTAGTAGCGCAGCAGGTCCACCGCCTCGCGGACCTCCGCGAGGCTGTCGGGGATCGTCTTGCCGGTCTCGGCCACGCAGCGCGCCACGAGCTCGGCGCGGTCCGCCTCGAACAGGTCGGCCGCGCGGCGCAGGAGCGCCGCGCGCTCGTGCGCGGGACGCGCGTCCCAGGCGGGCTGGTGCCCGTGCGCGACCGCGAGCGCCCGCTGCGCCGTGGCGGCGTCCGCGTAGCGCACGTGGCCGACGAGGCGCCGGCGATCGGCCGGGTCGCGCACTTCGAGCGTCTCGGTGGGCCGGGACTCCGCGTCGACGCGGGGCGCCGCCTGCCATTCGCCCACGCGACACGACTCGAGCGCGCGCTGCAGCCGCTCGAGCTCGCCGCCGTCGGCGAGGTTCACGCCGTAGGAGTTCACGCGCTCGGGCGCGAACAGATCTTTCGGCAGCGGGATGCGCGGATGCGTGACGTCGTCGAGCGCCTCCGTGACGGCCACGGGGTCGGCGACGATGGCCTCGACGGGCGCCTCGGCGTGCGCGAGCCGGTTCACGAACGACGTGTTGGCGCCGTTCTCGAGCAGCCGCCGCACGAGATACGGCAGCAAGTGGCGATGGCTGCCCACGGGCGCATAGACGCGGCACGGCCGCTCCACGCCCTGCTCGATGAGCTCGCCGTAGAGCTCCTCGCCCATGCCGTGCAGGCGCTGGAACTCGAAGCGGTTGCGCGCGCCCACCTCGAGCAGCCAGGCCGCCGTGTGCGCGTTGTGCGTGGCGAATTGCGGGTAGAGGTGCGGGCTCGCGCAGAGCAGCGTCTTCGCGCAGGCGAGATACGACACGTCGGTGTTGCTCTTGCGCGTGAAGACCGGGTAGCCCGCGAGCCCCTGCTGCTGCGCGCGCTTGATCTCCGTGTCCCAGTAAGCGCCCTTCACGAGGCGAACGGGGATCACGCGCTGCTCGGCGCGCGCGAGCTCCTCGAGCCAGCCGATCACGTGCAGCGCGCGCTTCTGATACGCCTGCACCGCGAGGCCGAGCCCCGAGTAGCCGCCGAGCCGTGGGCTCCGGAACACGCGCTCGAACACCGCGAGCGAGAGCTCGAGCCGGTCCGCTTCCTCGGCGTCCACGGTGAGCTGCACGCCCGCGGCCGCGGCCTCGATCGCGAGCGCCTCGAGGCGGGCGGCGAGCTCGGGGACCGCGCGCCCGGCCTGCGCGTACTCGTAGCGCGGGTGCAGGGCCGAGAGCTTCACGGACACGCCGAGCGCGTCGGTGACGGCCGCGTCGCGCCGCTGCGCCGCCGCGATCGCTCCGATCGCGGCGCGATACGCTGCGAAATACGTGTCCGCGTCCGCGGCCGTCAGCGCCGCCTCGCCGAGCATGTCGAACGAGTACAGGTACTCCGGCGAGCGGGCCGCGCGCTCGAGCGCCTGCTCGATGGTCTCGCCCATGACGAACTGCTGGCCGAGGATGCGCATGGCGGCGCGCAGCGCGGCGCGCACGGCGCCGTCGCCGATGCGGTCCACGAGCCGGCGCAGCAGCCGCTCCGGCTCCTCGCCCGCCGCGCCCGCGCGCACGAAGCGCCCGGTCAGGAGCAGCGCCCACGTGGACGCGTTCACGAACAGCGAGTCGCTCTCGCCGAGGTGCGCGCGCCAGTCCGCGCTGCCGAGCTTGTCGGCGATGAGCCGGTCCGCGGTGAGCGGATCCGGGATGCGCAGCAGCGCCTCGGCGAGGCACATGAGCACCACGCCTTCGGAAGAGGAGAGGTCGTACTCGCCGAGAAAGGCGTCGAGGCCGCCGGCTTTTCGCTGCCGCTCGCGCATGGCGGCGACGAGCGCCCGGGCCCGGCGATCGACCGCCGCGCGCGTGGCGGCGTCGACCCGGGCGTGATCGAGCAGGGAGCGGACCGTGGCCGCCTCGTCCGCGAGGTAGTGGCGCGCGATGTCCGCGTCGACGATCGGCGGCTTGCCGGCGCCGAACACCCAGCTGCGCTTGGCACTCGCGGCCATGCCCCGAGTGTAGAACGGCGCGGGGGCCGCAGGTAGGCGGCGGCTCGGGGACGCGGCGGCCCTGCGGGGCCGGCGCTCAGTCGTGGTGGCTCGGGCGCCCGATGAAGTTCAGGAACTCGGCGCGGGTGCGGGGGTCGCTGCGGAACATGCCGAGCAGCTGGCTCGTGATCATCGACACGCCGTGCTTGCGCACGCCGCGCGTGGTCATGCACTGGTGCGTGCCTTCGACGATCACGCCCACGCCCTTCGGCTTCAAAACGTCCTGAATGGTGTGGGCGATCTGCGCCGTGAGCGACTCCTGCACTTGCAGCCGCCGCGCGAACGTCTCCACCACGCGGGCGAGCTTGCTGATGCCCACCACCTTGCGGTCCGGCAGGTAGCCCACGTGGATGCGGCCGATGATGGGCGCGAGGTGGTGCTCGCAGTGCGACTCGAACGGAATGTCGCGCAGCACCACCATCTCGTCGTAGCCGTCCACCTCGTAGAACGTGCGGCGCAGGAACTCCACCGGGTCCTCGCGGTAGCCGCTGAACCAGTCCTCGTACGCCCGCACCACGCGGCTCGGCGTGCCGCGCAGGCCCTCGCGGTCCGGGTCGTCGCCGATCCACTGCAACAGCGTGCGGACGGCGGCTTCAGCTTCCTCTCGGGTGGGTCGGGTCACCGGCGATGCCTTGGTCTGACGTACGGGGTGGCGCGAGCGCGCGGAGGCGGGAGTCTACGACCGGCCCGCCGGCGCGTGCAACCGCAGGGCCGGGCTGGCATATTGGGCGGCCGGCCGGGCGCGGGCGTTCCGGCGGTCCCGTGATGGAATGAGCGTCAGGCGGATTCTCGAGTCGTTCGCAACGTGGCGCGCGCGCGGCGAGCCGCTCGTGCTCGCCACCGTCTACGAGACGGCGGGCTCCACCTACAGCAAGGCCGGCCACCGGATTCTCATCGCAGCGAACGGCGACTATCAGGGGCTCGTGAGCGGCGGGTGCCTCGAGGGCGATCTCGCGGAGCGCGCGCGGCGCGTGCTCGAGACGAACGAGCCGGCCCCGGCGGTCTACGATCTGCGCGACGAGGCGGACGAGCTCTGGGGGCTCGGCATCGGCTGCAACGGGTTGCTGCGGGTGTTCTTGCAACCGCTCAGGCCCGAGGAGGGCTTCCAGCCGTTCGCGGCCATCGCCGAGCGGCTGCGGCAGCGCGGGCCGGCGGCGATTGCCACCGTGATCGATCCCGGGGCCGGGCTCGCCCCGGGCGCCACGGTGGTGGCAGGCCGAGACGACGTCGAGCTCTTTCGTCTCGAGGCGGCGGCGGCCGAGGCGCTCGTCTCGGGCTGCCGCGAGGCGCTCGCGAGCGGCCGCGCGGCCTATCGCCGCGACGCCTCCGGCCTGGGCGTGCTCTACGCGCCCTTGAAGCCCGTGCCGCGGCTGCTCGTGCTCGGCGCGGGGCTCGACGCCGTGCCGCTCGTGCAGATGGCGGCCGAGCTCGGCTGGCTCGTGGGCGTGGCGGACCACCGCCGGGGGTACGTGGCCCGCGGCGGTTTCGAGCGCGCCGAGTGGGTGCGCTGCATCGAGCCCGCGAGGCTGCACGAGCAGGTCCCGCTCGGCGAGTTCGACGCGATCGTCGTCATGAGCCACCACCTCGCGACCGACCGCACCTATCTCGCGCAGCTCGCGTCCGCGGACGCGGCCTACCTCGGCGTGCTCGGCCCCGCGGCCCGCAAGGAGCGGCTGCTCGCAGAGCTCGGCGAGGTGGGCGAGCGGCTCCGGCCGCGGCTCAAAGGCCCCGTGGGGCTCGATATCGGCGCGGACTCGCCGGAGTCGATCGCGCTGTCCATCCTGGCCGAGCTCCAGACCGTGCTGGCCGGGGCGGCGCTTCGCAGGGCCGCACCGGATTGAGAAGACTTCACGGTACGCGACCGCGCCCCGCGCTACGATGCGAGGAAGCGCCGGCTCGTCTCGGCAGCGAGACGGACGGCGCGGTTTGCGGATCGTCACTCGTGTTATAAATGCCCGATTCGCATCATCGACGGGGCGGGCGCGGCTCGCCTGGGCCCGCGGTCGCCGGAGCGCCGATTTGAGTCACGAGTCGCCATGGACGCGCCCTCGAGCAGGCTCGCGAGCCTGCCTCGTCGCGGCCGTCCTCGCCCTGTGCGCCTGCGCGAAGCCGCAGGCGAGCATCACGGAAGTCACGCCGGCCGGGCGCAGCGCCGTCGCCGTCGTCACCGCCGTCGCGCGGGTGGAGCCCATGGCGCTCGAGATCGAGGCCGTCGGCACCACGCACGCGAACGAGTCCGTGGAGGTCACCTCGAAGGCCTCCAACGTGGTCACGGCCATCCACTTCGACGAGGGCTCCGAGGTCAAGCGCGGCGACATCCTCGTCCAGATGGACGACGCGCAGGCACGCGCGGCGCTCGCCGAGGCGCAGGCCGCACTGGCCGACAGCGAGAACCAGTACAAGCGGAGCCGCGAGCTCGTGGCGAGCCAGGCGCTGTCGGTGGCGCAGCTCGACCAGATCGAGGCCGCCCTCAAGGGCGCGCAGGCCCGCGTGGCGGCGGCGGAGGCGCGCCTCGCCGACACCGTCATCCGCGCCGCCTTCGACGGCCGCACCGGTTTCCGCCACGTGAGCGTGGGCAGCTTCGTGAGCCCGGGCACGGTGATCACCACGCTCGACGACATCTCGCGCATCAAGCTCGACTTCACGGTGCCCGAGACCTATCTCTACCTGCTGCGGCGGGGCCTGCCGATCACGGCCCGCACCGCCGGGCTGCCGGGCCGCACGTTCGAGGGCGAGGTGACGAACCTCGACTCGCGCGTCGATCCCGTCACGCGCTCCATCACGGTGCGCGCGGAGCTGCCGAACCCCGACGGCGCGCTGCGGGCAGGCATGTTCATGACCGTCACGCTCCAGGGCGACCTCGCGCCGGCCTTGATCGTGCCGGAAGAGGCCATCGTGCCGGAGCAGGGCCGCACGTACGTGTTCGCCGTGGTCGGCGACGTCGTGGAGCGGCGCGAGGTGCGGATCGGCAAGCGCCGCCCGGGAGAGGTGGAGATCGTCGCCGGCCTCTCCGAGGGTGAGCGCGTGGTCGTGGAAGGCACGCAGAACCTGCGCGACGGCAGCCGGGTGCAGGAAGCCGCGCGCACGCCCAGCTGAGGCCGCATGCGCATCGCCGAGCTGTCCGTGCGCCGACCGGTCTTCGCGACCGTGATCAGCGCGCTGCTCGTGATCTTCGGCCTGATGTCCCTGCAGCGGCTCGGCGTGCGCGAGTATCCGGACATCGACCGGCCGGTGGTGTCCATCACCACCAACTACAGCGGCGCGTCGGCCGCGGTCATCGAGACCAAGATCACCCAGGTCATCGAGGACGCGATCGCCGGCATCGAGGGCATCCTCAAGATCGAGTCGGACAGCGAGGACGAGCGCTCGCAGGTGCGCATCGAGTTCGACGTGAGCCGCGACATCGACGCGGCCACCAACGACGTGCGCGACCGCGTGGCGCGGGTGGTGGCCCGCCTGCCGGAGGAGGCCGACCCGCCGCAGATCATCAAGGCGGACGCGAACGCCGAGTCCGTGATGACCATCGCGTTCAGCTCCGACACGATGTCGATGCTCGAGCTCACGGACTACGCCGAGCGCAACCTGGTCGACCGGCTGTCCACCGTGCCGGGCGTCGCGCGGGTGAACATCATCGGCGGGCGGCGCTACTCGATGCGCATCTGGATCGACCGCCAGGCGCTCGCGGCCCGCAACCTCACGGTCACCGACATCGAGGACGCGCTGCGGCGCGAGAACGTGGAGCTGCCGGCCGGGCGGCTCGAGTCGCGCAGCCGCGAGTTCTCGCTGCGCACGATGGTGGGCCTCGAGACCGAGGAAGACTTCCGCAACCTCGTCATAGCGCGCGGCGAAGGCGGCCACCTCGTGCGCCTGGGCGAGGTGGCGGACGTGCAACGCGCCGCCGAGAACGAGCGCTCGTTCAGCCGCCTGTCGGGCCGCGCCGGCATCATGCTGCAGGTGGAGGCGCAGTCGAAGGGCAACACGCTCGACATCGCCCGCGGCGTGCGGGCCGAGGTCGAGCGCATGCAGTCGAGCCTGCCCCCGGGCTCGACGCTGCAGGTGAGCATCGACAACGCCGTGGCCATCGAGGCGGCGCTGCGCGAGGTGCTGATCGCGGTGGCGTTCGCGCTCGGGTCCGTGCTGATCGTCATCTACCTCTTCCTCGGCAACTTCCGCGCCACGCTGATCCCGGCCGTGACCATCCCCGTGTCCGTGATCGCCTCGCTCACGGTGATGTACGCGCTCGGCTACTCGGTGAACGTGCTCACGCTGCTCGGGCTCGTGCTCGCCATCGGCCTCGTGGTGGACGACGCCGTCGTCGTGCTCGAGAACGTGCATCGGCGCACGGAGCTCGGCGAGCCGCCGCTGCTCGCCGCGATCACGGGCACGCGCGAGATCGGCTTCGCCGTGATCGCCACCACGCTCACGCTGGCCTCGGTGTTCGTGCCGATCTCGTTCCTGCCGGGCGACCTGGGGAGGCTCTTCCGCGAGTTCGGCTTCACGCTGGCGGCCTCGGTGCTGTTCTCGGCGCTGGTGGCGCTCACGCTCACGCCCATGCTCGCCTCGCGGCTGCCGGACGACAGCGCGCATCGCAACCGCTTCGCCCGCGGCATCGACTGGTTCTTCCGCCGCCTCGCCGCGTTCTACGAGCGGCTGCTGCGGCGGCTCGTGCGCCATCCGTTCCTGGTGGTCACCGCCGTGCTGGCGCTCGTGGCGCTCGGTATCCTCACGTTCCGCTCGGTGCCGTCGGAGTTCACGCCGCAGGCGGACCTGGGCCGCGCGTTCGTGGAGCTCGAAGGCCCCGAAGGCTCGAGCTTCGAGTACATGGACGCGCAGGCGCTCGCCCTCGAGGAGCTCGCGCTCGCGGAGATGGAGAAGGGCGACATCGATCGCGTGCTGGTGCGCGTGCCGGGCCAGGGCGGCGCGGAGGTGCGCACCGGCGACGTGAACACCGCGCGGGCGTTCGTGGTCATGAAGCCCTGGCACGAGCGGGAGCGCACGCCGCGGGAAGTGGTGGAGTCGCTCCGCGAACGGGCGGCGGCGCTGCTGCCGGGCGTGCGCGTGTCCACGGGCGCGCCCGCGGGGCTCGGCCGCCGCGGCGTGGGGCGGGCGGTGCAGGCCGTGATCGGCGGTCCCGACTACGAGTCGCTCGCGGCGTGGTCCGAGCGCCTGTTCGAGCTCGCCCAGCAGAACCCGGGTCTCACGAACCTCGACACCACTTACAAGGCCCGCAAGCCGCAGATCCGCGTGTCCGTGGACCGGGACCGCGCGGCCGATCTCGGCGTGTCGCTGGCGACGGTGGGGCGCACGCTCGAGACGATGCTCGGTTCGCGCGTGGTGACCACCTACGTGGACCGCGGCCGCGAGTACGACGTGATCCTCCAGGCGCGCGACGACATCCGCGAGACGAGCACCGACCTCACCAACATCCGCGTGCGCTCCTCGCTCACGGGCGAGCTGATCCCGCTCGCGAGCGTGGTGCGGCTCGAGGAGACGTCGGGTCCCATGCGCCTGTCGCGCTTCGACCGGCTGCGCTCCGTGAAGGTGATGGCCGACCTCGCGCCGGGCTACACGATGGGCGAGGCCGTGCAGTGGTTCCGCGACACCGTGGCGCGCGAGCTGCCGCCCGAGGCCACCCTCAAGTTCGACGGCGAGTCGGGCGAGTTCACGCGCACCGGGCAGCAGCTCTACTTCACGTTCCTGCTGGCGCTCGCGGTGGTGTACCTCGTGCTGGCCGCGCAGTTCGAGAGCTTCGTGCATCCGTTCATCATCATGGTGACGGTGCCGCTCGCGCTGCTCGGGGCGGTGTTCGGCCTCAAGCTCAACGGCCTCACCATCAACATCTTCAGCCAGATCGCCGTGATCATGCTGATCGGCATCGCGGCGAAGAACGGCGTGCTGATCGTCGAGTTCGCCAATCAGCTCCGCGACCGCGGCGTCGAGTTCTACGACGCGGTGGTCAGGGCGGCCGTCACGCGGCTGCGTCCCGTGCTCATGACGTCGTTCTGCACGGCGTTCGGCGCGCTGCCGCTGCTGCTCGCCACGGGCGCAGGCGCCGAGCAGCGCCGGCCGATCGGCATCGTCGTGTTCTTCGGCATGATGGTGGCGGTGTTCCTCACGCTGCTGGTCGTGCCCACGGTCTACGCGCTCGTCGCGCGCAACACCAAGTCGCCGCAGCACGTGAGCCGGCTCGTGGACCGCCTCATGGGCGGGGCCGGGGCGGCGCCGGCGGCCGCGCCTGCGCAGCTGCGGCGCGACGAGTAGGCGGCCCGCGCCCGCGGCCCGCTAGGCCTTCGAGCGCTGCGCCGACGGCCGCTCCGCGCCGGCCAGGCGCCGGATCGTGCGGAACAGCTCCTCCGGCATCACGGGCTTCGCGAGATGCGCCTGGAAGCCCGCGACCAGCGCCCGCACGCGGTCTTCCGCCTGCGCATAACCCGTGAGCGCGATGGCCGGCATGCGCCGCGACAGCGGCAGACGCTGCTCGGCCTCCTGCGCACGCACGCGCCGCAGCACCGAGTAGCCGTCCTCGTCCGGCAGCCCGATGTCGCAGATCATGAGATCGGGCCAGGCGTCGCGCGAGCGCTCGCGCAGCCATTCGAGCGCCTTGCGGCCGCTGTCGAAGCTCTCGATCTCGGCGTCGTGGAGCTCGAGCAGCATGCCGAGCGTCTCGCGCGCGTCGTCGTCGTCGTCCACGATCAGCAGGCGCTTGCCGGCGAGCGACACCTCGGGCGGGCGCGGCGGCTCGGGGAGCGGCGCGGGGCTCGGCGGCGGACCGGCCACGGCGCGCACGGGCAGCGTGATGGAGTACGTCGTGCCGCTTTCGCCTTGCTCCACCGCGAAGCGCCCCTGATGCTCCTCCATGATGCTCGCGATGGCCCGCGCGTCGTGGCGGCGCCGCCCGCCGGCCTCGACGGCGCGCGGCGGCGCTCCGGGCGGCACGGGCGTCGAGTCGGCCACGCGCAGCAGCACCTCGTTGCCCGCGCGCTCCACGCTCACCTCGACGCGCGCGCCGGGCTCGCTCGCCTCGATGGCCTGGATCAGCAGCTCCCACACCACCTCCTGCAGCACGCCGGGATCGCCGGTGACGAGGCCCACGTCGAGCCCGAGCGTCGTGTAGAGGTTCACGGCCTTCGCCTCGATGTCGGCGCGGGCGGCATCCACCGCGCTCGCGATGACGAGGCTCGGGTTGATCGGACGCATCGCCGCCCGTCGCTCCGAGCGGCGCAGCGCGCGCTCCTGCTCCTGCAACGACCACATCTGCGCATAGAGGCCGCCCGCGTCGAGCAGCGCGTCGTGCGTGCCGCGCTCGACGATGCGGCCCGCCTCGAGCACGAGGATCTCGTCCGCGTCCACCACGGTCGACAGGCGGTGGGCGATGATGAGCGTGGTGCGCCGCCGCGCGATCCGCTCGAGCGCGGCCTGGATGGCGCGCTCGGAGCGCATGTCGAGCGCCGAGGTGGCTTCGTCCAGCACGAGGATCGGCGGATTCTTGAGGATGGCGCGGGCGATGGCGATGCGTTGCTTCTCGCCGCCCGAGAGCTTCAAGCCCCGCTCGCCCACGATCGTGTCGTAGCCCTCGGGCAGGGAGGAGATGAACTCGTGCAGGTTCGCGGCCTTCGCGGCTGCGACCACCTCCTCGGGCGTCGCGTCCACGCGGCCGTAGCCGATGTTGTAGGCGATGGTCTCGTTGAACAGGCTCGTGTCCTGCGGCACCACGCCGATCGCGGCGCGCACGCTGTCCGGTGCGAGCTCGCGGATGTCCTCACCGTCGATGGTGATCCGGCCGCTCCAGGGTTCGTAGAAGCGCAGCAGCAGCCGCGCGAGGGTGGACTTGCCCGAGCCGCTGCCGCCCACCACCGCCACGGTGTGGCCCGGCGCGACGCGGAAGTCGATGTCCCAGAGGATCTGCCGGCTCGGCTCGTAGCCGAAGCTCACGTTCTCGAAGCGCACCTCCGCCTGCTTCACCTCGAGGCGTGGGAGCCGCGCGTCCGGGTCCACCTCGGGCCTCTCGCGCAGCAGCGCGAACAGCCGCTCCGCGCGCACCAGCGCGTCGCTCGCTTCGCGGAACACGAAGCCGAGCGAGTTGAGCGGCAGGCACACCTGGATCACGTAGGCGTTGACGAGGACCAGGTCGCCGACCGTCATGTCGCCGGCGAGCACGCCGCGGCCCGCGAGCAGCATGACGGCGGCCACGCCGCCTGCGATGATGCCGCTCTGTCCCACGTGGAGCAGCGTGAGGGCCCGCTGGTTGCCGATGGCCGCTTCGATCCAGTCCGCCATGATCGTGCGGAAGCGGCGCCCCTCGAACGCCTCGTTGGTGTAGAACTTCACGGTGTCGTAGTTCAGCACGCTGTCGACGAGGCGCCGGTGGGCGTTCGAGTCGAGCTCGTTCACGCGGCGCTGCCGGATGGCGCGTCGGCGCGTGAAGATCACCGTGAACGCCGAGTACACCACGAACGTCACGGCGATGATCACGGCGAACCCGGCGGCGTAGTTGGACACCATGATGGCGAGCACGATGCCGATCTCGACCAGCGTGGGCACGATCGTGAAGAGCGCCACGCCGAGCAGGAAGCCGACGGCCGCGGTGCCGCGCTCCACGTCGCGGGTGAGGGCGCCGGTGGCGCGGTTCGCGTGGAAGCGGGCGCCCAGGGCGTGCAGGTGGCGGAACACCCGCTCGGTGTAATCGGCCACCGTGCTCTGGGCGGCGCGGGCGAAGATCAGGTCGCGCAGCTCGCCGAAGAGCGTCGTGGAGAAGCGCACCAGGGCATAGCCCGCGAGCAGCGCCACGGGCAGCGCGGCCAGCGCCTCGGGCCGGCTCAGCACGTCCACGATGGCCTTGAGCACCAGCGGCACGGCCACGGCGGCCACCTTGGCGAGCACGAGCAGGCCCACGGCGAGCGCCACGCGGCCGCGGTAGCGCAGCACCTTGGCCGCGAGCGCGAGGAGCACCCGGCCTTGCGATTCGGAGCTCACGGCGACCCGTGCGGCGGCGCGGCCGGCGAACGAGGCGGCGGCGGTTTGTCGGCTGAGGGGCCCAATGCGCGCCGTGCAGCACATATCGTGCCACGCGGGCGGCTCGGCGCCCCCCCAATGCGGTCGCGGCTGGAAAGCCCCCCCACGGGCTTCGTTCGATGGCCGGGTGGGAGCGGCTTTCCAGCCGCGATCCCGGGCGTGCTCGCGCGGACGGAGTTGCGAGCGCTAGGGCACTCTGCGCGGGCGCGTGCGGTACCGCGCCGCGCGTGCGAGCAGCATGGCCGTGACGGGCGCGGTGATCACGACGAACAGCGTGATCAGGAGCTCGTGCAGCACGGGGCGATCGAACAGCGCGGACGAGACGATCATCGAGGCGATCAGCACGCAGCCCGTGCCGAGCGTGTAGGTCATCGACGGCGGGTGCATGCGGGAGAAGAAGTCCGGCAGGCGCACGAGGCCGATTGCGCCGATCAGCGTGAGTGCGCCGCCCGCCACGAGCAGCACGGCGGCCGGCAGCGCCGCCCAGACCGGGAGCTCCGCGCCGCTCACGGCTCGATGACCTCGCCGCGCAGCAGGAACTTCGCGAGCGCGATGGTGCTCACGAAGCCGAACAGCGCGATCAGCAGCGCCATGTCGAAGTACACCGTGGAGCTCGAGCGAATGCCGAGCATCAGCAGCGACAGCATGCCGTTGAGGTAGAACGTGTCGAGCGCCAGCACCCGGTCCTGCGCCGCAGGCCCGAGGAACAGGCGCACGAGCGCGAGCAGCATGGCCATCACGAAGCACAGCGAGGCGAACCAGGCGGCGTAGTCGAAGAGGCCGTTCGCGAGCGCGGTCATTCGAAGATCCTCATGAGCAGACTTTCATAGCGGTTCTTGATCCAGGCGATCCAGGCGGCCTCGTCGCGCAGGTCGAGCACGTGCAGCGTGACGCGGCCGCCGTCCGGCGCGAGATCGACCCATACCGTGCCGGGCGTGCAGGTGACGATCGCGGCCAGCACGGCGAGGCCGTGGGGGTCGCGCAGGTCGAGCGGAACGTCCAGGAAGCCCGAGCGCACCTCGCGGTCGCGCACGAGCCCGAGCACGATGCGCGCCACGCTCACGTTCGACCGCACGATGTCCGCGAGCACCAGCGCGACGAGCACCGGGATGAGATGCACCCGCCGCAACCGGGGCTGCACGCGGCGGATCGCATACGTGCCCCAGGTGATGCCCGTGGCGAGCGCGAGGCCGAGCAGGATCTGTCCCGGGGCGAGGGTTTGATTGAGCAGCAGCCACATCGCCGTGAGGCCCACGATCAGCACGGGTGGAAGACGCCTGCTCCGCATCTCAGGGACCCTCGTGCAGCGGTCCGAGATGGGGCGTGAGCACGGCGCGGATGTAGCTCTGCGGGTCGTGCAGCGACTGTGCGGCCGTCTCGAGATACTCCATGACGGGTCCCGCCTCCGCGCCGAGCCAGAGCGCCGCGAGCACGAGGATGGCGACGGGCGCCGCTTCCACCACGCGCAGCCGCGGCGTGGCGCGCGCCGTGACGGTCCAGAAGAGCCTGATCCCCACGCGGGTGAGCGCGGCGAGGCCGACGAAGCCCGTGACAAGCACCGCCGCCGTGAAGCTCCACACGGCGCCGGCGTGCGGCGCCTCCGCGAGCGCCGTGGCGAGCATCGCGAACTTGGCCACGAACCCCGGCAGCGGCGGCAGCCCCGTGACGAGCAGCACGCAGCAGACGAACGCGAGGCCTAGGAACGCCACCGCCCGCGGGATGGCGATGCCGACCTCGTCGTCCGTGGAGTACGGGTCCGGCTCGCGCACGCCGAACGCCACGTAGAAGGGCGTCGGCGGCTCGGGCGGCGGGCTCGGCGTGGCCACGGTGGCCATCACGCGCGTGCGCTCCGTCATACCGGTCAGCATGAAGAACGTGGCCGTCGTGAGCACCGAGGTGATCAGATAGAAGAGCACGGGCGCGGTCAGCGCCTCCATGCCGAGCCCGAGCGCCGCGAGCAGGATGCCGGTGGACACGATGACGGTGTGGCTCACGAGCCGCGGCAGATGCTGCGCGGCGAGCATGCCGACCGTGCCGGCGAGGAGCGTGGCGAGGCCCACGTAGAACAGTGTCGAGCCGAGCATCGACGCCGCCGCCTGGTCCTCGCTCATGAGCGTGCCCACGCGCAGCGCCGCGTACACGCCGAGCTTGGTGAGCATGGTGAACGCGGCGGCCACGGGCGCGGCGGCCGCCGAATAGGCGGCCGGCAGCCAGAAGTTCAGCGGCCACGCGGCGGCCTTGACGAGGAACGCGATGCCGAGGATGGCCGCGCCCGCGTCGAACAGCGAGCGGTCCGCGGGGTCGAGGCCCGGGAAGCGGCGCGCGAGGTCCGCCATGTTCAGCGTGCCCACGATGCCATAGATGATGGCGACGCCGATCAGGAACAGGAACGAGGCGACCAGGTTCACCGTGATGTAGTGCAGGCCCTCGCGCACCCGCGTGGTGCCGAGCCCGCGTAGCACGAGGCCGTACGAGGCGGCGAGGAGCACCTCGAAGAACACGAACAGGTTGAAGAGGTCGCCCGTGAGGAACGCGCCGTTCAGCCCCATGGCGAGGAACTGGAGCAGCGAATGGAACGGCTGCCCGGGCCGGTCCCAGCGCGCGATCGAGTAGACGATGGTGGTGAGTGACACGGCGGCGCCGAGCGTCAGCATGAGCGCCGACAGGCGGTCCACCACGAGCAGGATCCCGAACGGCGCGGGCCAGTTGCCGATGGCGTAGACGCCGATGCCTTCCGTCCACACGTCGGGGGCGAAGTCGCTCGTGAGATAGAGCAATGTGAGCGCCGTCGCGAGCTGCGCCGTCATGGAGGCGACCGCCAGCGTGACGCGGATCGTGCGCTTGGATTCCGAGAAGAGCAGCATCGCCGCGCCCGCGAGCAGCGGTATCACGATCGGCAGCACGGGCAGGTGCTGGAGCAGCGCGTTCACCGGTCGGGCTCCCTGCCGTCCACGTGGTCGGTGCCCGTGAGGCCGCGCAGCGCGAGCAGCATCACGAGGTACAGCGCCGTGGTCGCGAACCCGATGACGATGGCCGTGAGCACCAGCGCCTGCGGCACCGGGTCCGCGTAGCGGGCCGGATCGGGCGCGGCTTCGTCGATGATCGGCGGCACGTGCATCGACAGCCGGCCCATGCCGAAGATGAAGAGGTTCGTCGCGTACGACAGCAGCACGAGCCCCATGAGCACCTGGAAGGTGCGCGGGCGCAGCAGCAGCCACACGCCCGACCCGACGAGCACGCCGATGGCGATCGAGTACACGAGCTCCATCAGCCGGCCGCTCCTTCCGCTTCGTGCCGCGGCTCCGGCGCGTGCTCGGGTGCGTGCACGCGCCGCGGGCTGCGCAGCGACTGGTGGGCGAGCGCGATCAGCATCAGCACGGTGCCGCCGATCACGAGCAGGTACACGCCGAGGTCGAAGAGCAGCACGGTCGACAGGTGCACGTCGCCGACGACGGGCAGGTGCAGGTCCAGCGTCAGCGAGGTGAGCAGCGGCTGCCGCGCGAGCCACGCGGCGACGCCGGTGAGGCCGGCCGCGAGCAGGCCGAGCGCGATCAGCACCTGCGGGTGAACCCGGAGGCGCGATTCGATCCAGATCGTGCCGCTCACCATGTACTGCACGATGATGGCGGTGGCCATCACGAGCCCGCCCACGAAGCCGCCGCCGGGGGCGTTGTGGCCGCGCAGCAGCAGGTACAGCGACACGAGCCACGCCATCGGGAAGAGCAGCCGCACGAGCACGGCGGGCAGCCGCATGTAGTCGCGCGGCAGCGCGTCCGCCGTGTGCTCCTGGAGGGCGGCGCGCGCGGCGTCCTCGCGCTGCGCGCGCGGCACGTCGATGCTGTCGGGCGCCGGCCGGAAGCGCCGCAGCAACGCATACACCGTGATGGCCACGATGCCGACGACGGTGATCTCGCCGAGCGTGTCGAAGCCGCGGAAGTCGACCAGGATCACGTTCACCACGTTGCGCCCGTCGCCCTCGGGGAGGGAGCTTTCGAGGAAGAACTCCGCCAGCGTGGACGAGCCGGGCCGCGTGAGCACGGCGAAGGTGAGGAGGCCCGCGCCGATGCCGGCCGCGGCCGCGAACACGGCGTCGCGCGTGCGTCGCGCACGCGCCCGCACCGTGCGGCGGCGCGGGTCGTCGAGCTGGAGCCGCCGGGGCAGCCAGCGCAGCCCGAGCAGGAACAGCACCGTCGTCACCACCTCCACGGCGATCTGCGTGAGCGCGAGGTCCGGCGCCGAGAACCAGGCGAAGGTGAGCACGGTGACCAGGCCGGCGCCGCCGATCATGATGAGGGCCGCGAGCCGATGGAACTTCGCCTGATGCGCCGCGCCGATCGCGCACGCCACGCCGCCGATCCAGAGCAGGGCGAACAGCGGGTCGAGGGGCGTGAGCGGCGCCGCACCCGGCGAGTAGCCGCCGGCGAGGAGCGGCAGGTAGCCCGCCCCGATCGCGAAACCGACGATGAGCAGGAGCTGCGTCTGCAGCCGGCGCGAGAACAGCACGCGGCCGAGGCGGCTCGCGCCGCGCGTGGCGGCCACGTTGGCGACGTCGAACATGCGCTTGCTGTCGAAGCGCGACAGGAACGGCGTCCGGATCAGCGTCATGCGCCGCCGGTAAAGGTACACGTAGAGGGCCACACCTCCGGTGGTCGCCGCCAGGCTCATGAGGAGCGGAGCCGTGAAGCCGTGCCACACGGCCAGGCGATACTCGGGAAGCACCGGCCCGAGAATGGCGATCGCGGCGGTCTCGAGCAGGGGACCCACGGTGCGCGCGGGCAGGGTGCCCACGAGCAGGCAGGCCCCGACCAGCAAGGCGCTCGGCACGAGCATGCGGGCCGGATCGTGCGGCTGCCGCGGCAGCTCGTGAACGGTGGACGGCCCGAAGAACACCTCGTGGATGAAGCGCAGGGAGTAGGCCACGCTGAACAGGCTGCCGAGGGTGGCGAGGGCGGGGAACGTGAACCGCAAGCCGCTCACGCCGCCCGCCACGATCGACTCCTCGAGGAACATCTCCTTGGAGAGGAAGCCGTTCAGCAGCGGCACGCCCGCCATGGCGCCGGCCGCCACGATCGCCACGGCTGCCGTGAGCGGCATGGCGTGGCGGAGCCCGTTCAGGCGCTTCAGGTCGCGCGTGCCGGTCTCGTGATCCACCACGCCCGTCGCCATGAACAGCGACGCCTTGAAGGTGGCATGGTTCATCATGTGGAAGACGGCCGCGATCAAGCCGAGCTCGGTGCCCATGCCGCAGAGCATGGTGATGAGCCCGAGGTGGCTCATCGTGGAGTAGGCGAGGACGCCCTTCATGTCGCGCTGGAAGGTGGCGGAGAAGGCGCCGACCAGAAGCGACGCGGCACCGGCGCCGCACACCAGCCAGAACCAGAGCTCGGTGCTCGCGAGCGCCGGCCAGAGCCGGGCGAGCAGGAAGACCCCGGCCTTCACCATCGTGGCGGAGTGCAGATAAGCGGAAACCGGCGTCGGCGCCGCCATGGCCTGCGGCAGCCAGAAGTGGAACGGGAACTGCGCGCTCTTCGTGAACGCCCCGAGCAGCACGAGCACGAGCATCGGCGCGTACCAGGGATGCGCGCGGATCGCGTCGCCCGCCTGGAGCACGTCGTCCAGGTCGTAGCTGCCCACCATCTGGCCGAGCATGAGCACGCCGGCGAGCAGGCACAGACCCCCGGCCACCGTCACGATGGCGGCCATGCGGGCGCCGCGGCGCGCGTCGGGCCGGTGGTACCAGTAGGCGATCAGCATGAACGACGTGAGGCTCGTGAGCTCCCAGAACACCACGAGCTGGATGAGGTTGCCCGACAGCACCATGCCGAGCATCGCCCCCATGAATGCCATCAGGAACGCGAAGAAGCGCGGCACGGGGTCGCTGGGCGACATGTAATAGCGCGAGTAGATGACGACCAGCGTGCCCACGAACGTGACCAGCATGGCGAACAGCCACGCGTAGCCGTCCATGCGCAAATAGAAGTCCACGCCGAGCTGCGGCAGCCAGTCGATGCGCGTGCGCACCACGCCGCCGCCCGCCACGTCTCCGTAGAGGCTCGCGACGAGCACCGCGCACACGGCGGCCACGATCCCCGACAGCCACGCCTCCGCGTTGCGGGCGTTCGAGGGGAAGAACGCGGCGCAGAGGCTGCCCAGGAAGGGCAGCAGGACGATCAGCTCGAGCTGCATCGGTACCCGTAAACGCTCATGGGGGTTGGAGAAACGGCACGAAGGCCCGAATCGGTGATTGTGCCTGCCACTGCGCGAACGCACCAAGCCCCGCGCCGGCGCCGCAGGCGAAAGCGGCTCTGCAGCCGCTATCCTTCTTGTTTGCGCGCCGAACGAAGAGTCGCGCCTGGAAAGGCGCTCCCACCCGAAGATGGCCTGGTGGGAGCGGTTTTCTGCCGCGATCTTTCAGTCGAGCCGCTTGCGCACCCGCGCCACCGCGACCGCCAGCATGACGGCGATGAACGCGCCGAGCGCCGCGAGCGACGGCCAGAGCTCCGCGAGCGTGGCGCCGCGCAGCATGATGCCGCGCACCAGCCGCAGGAAATGCGTGAGCGGCAGCGCTTCCGCGATCCACTGCGCCGCCACCGGCATGCCGGCGAGCGGGAACATGAAGCCCGACAGCAGGATCTGCGGCAGGAACGTGAAGAACGACATCTGCATGGCCTGGAACTGGCTGCGTGCGAGCGTCGAGATGAAGATGCCGAGCGCGAGGCTCGCGATCACGAACACGAGCGCCGCCAGGTAGAGCTCGCCCAGCGAGCCGCGGATGGGCACGTCGAAGAGCAGCCGCCCGAGCAGCAGCACCACGGTCACCTGCACGATTCCGATGCCGATGAACGGCAGCACCTTGCCGAGCGTCAGCTCCCACGGCGACACCGGGGTGGCGATCAGCATTTCGAGGTTGCCGCGCTCGCGCTCCCGCACGAGCGCGATGGCCGTGAACAGCACCATCGTCATCGTGAGAATCACTCCCACGAGGCCGGGCACCGTGTTGACGGGCGCGCGCCGCTCCGGGTTGTAGAAGTTCACCACCTCCACGGGCGACGCGCGGCGCGTCCAGCCGACGTGCTCGTGCACGGGGAAGGCCGCGAGCTGTCGCGCGGCCGCCTGGATGACCTGGTCCGAGCCGTCCACGACGATCTGCAGCGCCGGGCGGTCGCGCCGCTCGAGCCGAGCCTCGACGTCCCGCGGCACGACGAGGGCCGCCTGGATCCGGCCCTCGCGGAGCAGCGCCTCGAGCGCCTGCGGGCTCGCGAGCCAGTGCTCGATGTCGAGCACGTCGGTGGCCGCGATCTGCGCGACGAGCTCGCGCGAGCGCGCCGTGTCCGCGAGATCGAGCACGGCCGCGTCGAGGTGGCGCACGTCGAGGTTGATGGCGTAGCCGAAGAGCACGAGCTGCAGCGTGGGGATGCCGACGATCATCGCGAAGCTCAGCCGGTCGCGCCTGAGCTGCAGCAGCTCCTTGAAGACGATGGAGCCGAGCCGGCGCAGGCTCATGCCGCCTCCGGCAGCGGTTTGCGGGTGGCCGCCACGAACACGTCCTCGAGGTTCGGCGCCGTGGGCCGCACGTGCCCTTCGACGCCGGCCGCGCGAAGCGCCGCGGCGAGGCGGCCATCGAGCTCTGCGCCGTCCGCGGCGAGCACGCGCAGCGAGGTGCCGATCTGCGTGAGCGCGATCACCCCCGGAACGTCCGCGAGGGCGCGCTTCGCCTGCCGCGGGCTCGGCGTCTCCACGAGCAGCGTGCGCCCGGGCAGCCCGTCGAGGAGCGCCCGCGGGCTGCCGTCGGCCACGAGGCGGCCCCGGTCGAGGATCGCGAGGCGCGTGCAGCGCTCGGCCTCGTCCATGTAGTGCGTGGAGACGAGCAGCGTGGTGCCCGCGTCGGCGAGCTCGAACAGCGTGTCCCAGAACTCCCGTCGCGACTCCGGATCCACGGCGCTCGTCGGCTCGTCGAGGAACAGCAGGTCCGGCTCGTGCAGCACGGTGGCCGCGAGCGCGAGCCGCTGCTTCTGGCCGCCGGACAGCGTGCCCGCGAGCTGCCCGCGGCGGTCGGCGAGCGCGTAGCGCTCGAGCAGCTCCTCGATGCGCCGGCGCGCACGCCGCCGCGGTACGTCGTGCACGGCGGCCATGAACTCGAGGTTCTCGGCGACCGTGAGGTCCTCGTAGAGCGAGAACTGCTGCGTCATGTAGCCGATGCGGCGCTTGAGCGCCTCGGCTTCGCGGGGGATCTCGAGGCCGAGCACGCGGATGTCGCCGCCGCTCGGCAGCAGCAGCCCGCACAGCATGCGGATGGTGGTGGACTTCCCCGAGCCGTTGGGGCCCAGGAAGCCGTAAACCTCGCCGCGCCGCACCTCGAGATCGAGCGCGTCCACCGCGACGAGGTCGCCGAAGCGCTTGGTGAGGCCACGCGCTTCGATGGCGGGCTCAGTCGGTCGCGCCGTCGTCTTCATACGGCACCGCGGTGAGCGGCAGGCCCGCCGGCAGGGATGCCGCGTCTTCGCCCTCGAGCACGAGCTCCGCGCGGTACACGAGCCGCGAGGCGTCGTCGCCGGCGAGTGCGTAGTAGGGCGTGAAGCTCGCCTCGCTGCGGACGCTGCGCAACGTGGCGCGGAACGGCGTAGCGACTCCTTGCACGCGCACCTCGAAGCGGTCGCCGGCCTTCAGCCCCGGGCGGCGCAGCGCGGGCACGAAGACGCGCGCATAGGGCGCCTCGCCCACGAGCAGGCTCACGAGCTCCCCGCCCACGGGCGGATAGTCGCCGGGATGGAACGGCAGCGCGTCGACCACGCCGTCGCGGGGCGCGCGCACGGTGAGGCGCTCGCGCGTGAGCTCGAGCTGCGCGAGCGCCGCCTGGGCCGCGGCGACGGCGGCCTCCGCCTGGGCAATCTGCTCCGGCCGCGTGCCCGCCATGAGCTCGTCGAGCGCCGCTTCCGCGGCCTGGGTCTCGGCCCGGCGCTGGTTGCGCAGCGCGAGCGCCTGGTCCAGAACGGACGGCGAGACGAGCTCGCGCTCGCGCAGGCCAGAGATGCGCACGTACTCCCGTTCCGCGTCCGCCTGCAGGGCCCGCGCGCGCTCGAGGTCCGCGCGGGCCGCCGCGATGGTCTCGATGCGGGGGCCGCGCACGAGCTCCTCGAGCCGCGCCTTCGCCTCCTCGAGCTGCGCGCGCGCCTGCGCGATGCGCGCGTCCTGCCGCCGCGGGTCGAGCTCGAGCAGCACGTCGCCGGCCTTCACGCGGTCGCCTTCCGCGACGGCCCAGCGCAGCACGGGCTCCGCGAGCTCCGCCGTCAGCGCGATGCGGTCCCACTCGAGCGAGCCCACGAGGGGCGCGGGCTCGGGGTCGGCGCAGCCCGCGGCGAGCGCCGCGCTCGCGGCGAGAACGAGGGCGCGTGGCAGCTTCATGGCGGCGCTCCCAGGCCCTGGCGCAGCAGCGCGAGCGTATGGCGCTGCAACGCCTCGTTGTCCACGTCGTGGGCGTCGAACAGCCGCCGCCAGATGGAGGCGCCGGCGAGCGGGAAGAACGTGAGGCCGATCAGCGAGACCACCACGAGGCGCGGGTCGAGACCCTCGGGCAGCGCGCCGCTCTGCCGCGCGGCACCGAAGCGCTCGGCGAGCAGGCGCGGCACGAGCGGCGACACGCGCTCGAAGAACGCTTCGCGCAGCGCGCCGTTCTCGGTGAGGATCTCCCGCACCCAGATCGACGGCAGCCAGGGGTGCCGCGCCACGGCGGCATGAATGCCGCGCACGAAGGCCGCGGCCACCGCCGCGGGAGATTCGCCGGCCGCGGCCACGGTGTCGCGCAGGCTCAGGACGACGGGCATGAGCCGCTCCTGCACCACCGCTTCGAGCAGGCGCTCCTTGCTGCCGAAGTAGTAGTTCACGAGCGCCGGCGTGACGCCGGCGGCGGCCGCGATGGTGCGCGCGCTGGTGGCCGTGACGCCGTCGCGCGCGTAGCAGGCGACCGCCGTGTCGAGCAGGTGCTCGCGCTGGTTCTGCGAGCGGGCCGGCCGCCCGGGCTTGCGGCGCTTGCGGGGTTTCGAGGGGATGGCCGCCATGCGCGGAAATTTAAATGAAAGTTTAATTTAAATGCAACCCTGCATCGGGCGGGGACCGCGCCGAGCAGGCCGCCCGGGCTCGCCTGGCCGACGACGCCGCCACGCATCGCGCTGGGCCAGCGCTCCTAGACACCGCCATGCCGCGCGCCGTGGCCAGCCGAGGGTCGGCGACGGCTCGCCGCCGTCGATCGCTGTCATGCCCGCGGTATCGTTCACGATCCACAGCATTCCCGCGAACGGAGACCATGCGCTGCGAAGCCGAGATCGGCGACCGGCCGGTGGGCCTGCCCGTGGAGCTCGAGATCGGCCGCGCGCCGAACGTGCTGCTCGAGACGACGCTCGACTGGGAGGATGACGACAGAGCAGAACGGCCCGACGGGAGCCGTCACCGGCGGGCTTCGGCCTGGGCCGCGATCCAGCGCTCCATCTTGCGCCGCAGCATGGACAGCGGTACGGCGCCGTCCTCGAGCACGGCGTCGTGGAACGCGCGCACGTCGAACGCGTCGCCCAGGCGCTCCTCGGCCGCCTCGCGCAGGCGCCGGATCTCGAGGTTGCCGAGCATGTAGGCCGTGGCCTGGCCGGGCACCGCGATGTAGCGATCCACCTCGGCGGCCACGCTCGCCTCGGACTCGGCCGTGTTCGCGAGCATGTAGTCGATCGCCTGCTCACGCGTCCAGCCGAGCGCGTGCAGGCCGCTGTCCACCACGAGCCGCGCCGCGCGCAGCGCCTCGTTCGAGAGGAGCCCGAGCCGGTCCACGTCCGAGGAGTAGAGGCCCATCTCGTCCGCGAGGCGCTCGGCGTAGAGTCCCCAGCCTTCCGCGAACCCCGACGAGTAGAAGTACCGCGTGACGGCGTGCAGCCCGGCGTGCTCGAGCGCGAGCCCTACCTGCAGGTGGTGCCCGGGATAGGTCTCGTGGAACGCCGTGGCCTCGAGGCCGGCCCGGCTCGTCCGCTCGGCCTCGCGGAGGTTGATGTAGTAGATGCCGGGTCGGCTGCCGTCCTCGGCCGGCGCGTTGTACAGCCCGCCCGGCGCGGAGGCCTCGGAGAACGCGGGGAACGGCTCCACCACCACGGCGGCGCGCGGCACGCGGCCGAACCACTCGCGCGACGCCGCGGCGGCGCGCGCCACGGCCGCGCGGGCCGTCTCGAGCATCTGCTCGCGGCTCGCGAACCAGTAGCGCGGCTCGTCGCGCAGCCGGGCGAGCACCTCGGTCGGCTCGTCGCCGCCGAAGCCGCGCGCCGCGATGGCGCGGATCTCCTCGTGAATCGCCGCCATCTGCTCGAGCCCGATGCGATGGATCTCCTCGCCCGAGAGGTCCAGCGTGGCGTGGTAGCGCACGGCCGCGCGATAGCAGTCGTCGCCTTCGGGATGCGCGTCCACGCCGACGGCCGCGCGCGCCGCGGGCAGGTACTCGTCGCGCAGGAAATCCCGATAGCGCGCGATCGCCGGGCGGATGGCGTTCGTCTCGAGCGCGCGCATGCGCTCGGCGAGGTTGCCGGGCGCGTCGGCCGCCATCGCGGCGAACGGCGACTCGTCGACCGGCGCCGCGAGCAGCGCGTCCATCTGCCGCAGCACCGCCTCCACGTTGCCGCGCGGCGCCGAGTAGCCGGCCGCGAGGCCCGCGCGCAGGTTCGCGATCTCCTGCTCGAGGTAGCGGGGCAGCTCTGCGAACCGGCGGTAGGCCGCGTCGGCCGCGGCCGCGGTGGCCAGGGGTTGCGAGTCCGCGAGCACGGCCATCTCCGACTGCCACCCGGTCCACGTGGGGCTCACGTTCCACAGCCACATGCGGCAGACGCGATAGGCCAACTCGTTGCGCAGGATCTCCGTGAGGAAGGCGTGCGTGACGGCGGCCGGATGATCCGGCGGGAGCGCCGCCGGCTCGATGGCTTCGAGCTCCGCGAGGAACTGCTCCTCCCGCCGGTGCCAGCGCTCGCGCGCCGCGGCGGAGATGTCCGGCAGCCGGTCGTGCGGCGCGTCCGCGACGCCGAGCAGCGTGGCGTGGTGGGGGAACGCCTCGAAGTAGGCCGCGACGTAGGCGTCCGCGAGGGCGGTGACGCGGGCCGCCGCGTCCTCGTCCACGGCCTGCGCATGGGCCGCACAGGCGGCGACGGCCGCGAGCGCGGTGAGCGCGAGGAACCGGGGCAGGGAAACGGCGCGCATCGCCGGTCGAGTATACGACGGCGCGAGCGCCTCCGCGTCCGTGCTCAACCGCGCCGCGCCGACGAGCGATGGAACGGCGCCCAGCGCCTAAACAGCGAAACCATTCCTCTGGTCCAAAAGCGCCGCGGCCGCGGTCGCCAGCGCTGCGACCAGAATCGCCTTTGCGCCGCGCTCTCGGTAAAGCGACACGGTGAGTGGCGCTCGCCGCGGCCGGCCGCAGGCCCACGCGCTCTCGTCCAGGCAATTCTCTCCGAGATTGGGAGATTCTGCGAATTGTAGGATCGCCCGAGCGGCATCTAGACTCACGGCCCATCGCAGGAAGCGCATCGCTCCACACTCCGCGAGGGAGCCATCGCCGTGACGGATCGCATCCCGCCGGGCATCGACTCTGCCGCGACGTCGCTGACCGGGTTCGTCTGCGACGCGCTCGCGCAGGCGTGCAGCCGGGACCGTCGCGACGTGTCGCCCGACACGCGCATGCTCGAGCTCGACGTCGACTCGCTCACGCTCGTGTCGGTGCTCGCGCAAGTCGAGGCCGTGTACGGCATCGAGCTCACGCCCGAGGACACGCTCGCCATGATGGAAGCCGCCGCCGTCTCGGACCTGGCGGATCGGCTCGCGGTCGTCATCATGCGGGCGCACCAAGGCAGGGAAGCGTCGCATGGCAGCGCGTGCTAGCAGCCCGTCGCCGGCCCAGGCGCGCCGCGACGAGCCCGATGACGCCGACATCGGCTTCCTGCGCTTCGCCGCCCGCGATCCGCACGAGGTCGCGGTCGTGGATCCCACCGGTAGGCCGTGGTCGCGCGGGGAGCTCGGCGCGCTCGTCGCCCGCCTGGCACGCGCGTTCCGCGCGGCCGGCCTCGCGCCGCGGGAAACGATCGCGATCGCGGCGCCCAACTGCGCCGAATATCTGGCCGCGTATCTGGCGGGCGTCTACGCGGGCTTGTTCGTGGTGCCGGTGAATTGGCACCTGGCGCCGAACGAGACGGAGCATATCCTCACCGACTCCGGCGCCCGTGCCGTCGTCGTGCACGAGCGGCTGGGAGAGCACAAGCTCGCATCGCTCGTCTCCTGCAACGAGCGCGTGGAGCTGCGCTTGTGCATCGGCCGCGCCGCCGGGTTCGTGCCGCTCGACGCGTTCGTCGCGCCGTATTCTTCCGCCGCGCTCGAGGCGTCGCCCACGGGGCGCATGATGGCGTACACGTCGGCGACGACGGGGCGGCCGAAGGCCGTTCGGCTGCCCCCGCGCGACGGGCATCGAGCGCTCGTGCGCATCACGGCCGGCAATCGCTTCCTGGGCATTCTGCCGGAAGACGGCAACGTCCATCTCTGCGCCTCGATGCTCTATCACCCTGCGCCGCTCGTGGGCTGCGAGATGGCCCTGCACATGGGACATCCCGTCGTGCTCGTCGATGTCTGGGATTCGGAGCCGCTGTTGCAGCTCATCGAGCGGTACGGCGTGACGACCACGTTCATGGTGCCCGCCATGTTCGTGCGGCTGCTGAAGCTGCGCGAGGCCGTGCGCCGCCGCTATCGCGTCGCGTCGCTGCGCGCCGTCGTGCACGGCGGCGCGCCGTGCCCGCCCGAGATCAAGCGCGCCATGATCGAGTGGTGGGGCCCCGTCGTCTGGGAAGCGTACGGCGCGACGGAGACGCCCGGCACCGTCGTGAGCGCGGTGGAGTGGCTGCGGCGTCCGGGCACGGTGGGGAGGCCCTATCCGGGCGGCGCCGAAGCCGTGAAGATCATGGACGAGTCCGGCCGCGAGCTTCCGCCCGGCGAGGTCGGCCTCGTCTACCTGCGTCCGCGCTCGGGGGAGCGGTTCGAGTATCTGGGCGATCCCGAGAAGACGCGCGCCTGCTACCGGGGCGACTTCGTGACGGTGGGCGACCTCGGGTATCTGGACGAGGAAGGCTACCTTTTCCTGTGCGATCGGCGCACCGACGTGATCATTTCCTCCGGCATGAACATCTATCCGGCCGAGATCGAGATGGCCCTGGTGCAACACCCGCTGGTGCGCGATTGCGCCGTCCTCGGCGAGCCGCACGCCCTGCTCGGCGAGGTGCCGAAGGCCTACGTGCAGCTCGAGGCGGGCGCCGCCGGCGGGCCCGCCATGACCGCGGAGCTTCTGCGGTTTCTGGGCGAGCGGCTGGCGGCGATGAAGCTGCCAAAGCGATTCGAGTATGTGGAACGGGTGCCGCGCGATCCGAACGGCAAGCTGTACCGGCGGCTGCTGCGCAAGCCTCGAGACGGGAGCGTGGCGCCGTGAGCGCCCGGCAAGGCCGATTCGTCGCGATAATCGTCGCCGCGCTGCTCGCGCTCGCGGGCTGCGACGGTGCTGCCACGGCGTCGCGCCACGCGTCCGCGGCGGCTCGCGGCGAAGCCACCGTCCTGCTCATGTCGGGACTGTCGGGCGATTGGCCCACCGGGCTCGATCCGGCCGCGAGCACCACGAGCCTCGTCAACTCGAGCATCATGAACGCCATCTACGGCGGGCTGTTCCAGCTCGCGGCCGACGACGACGGGCACAACGCGCGGCTCGTGGGCGTGCTGGCGGAAAGCTACGACGTCCGCGACGACGGCCGCACGATCGTCATCCGGCTGCGCCGCCACGTGCGCTTCTCCGACGGCACGCCGCTCGATGCCGCGGCGCTGCGCTTCAACATCGAGCGCAATCTCGCGGCACCCTGTGTCTGCGCGCCGACGGCCTGGCCGTGGGCGGACGAGCCGGTCACGACGCTCGACGAGCGCACGATCGCGCTGCACTTCGATCGGCCGTATCCGGCGGCCGTCACCACGTTTCCCACGTCGACGATCAACTGGCCGGTCTCGCCGGCGGCCCTGCGGCGGCTCGGGGAGGCGCAATTCAAGGTCACGCCCGTGGGCGCCGGGCCTTTTCGCGTCGTCAGCAACCAGGCGAGCACACGGCTCGTGCTGGAGCGCAATCCGCACTACTGGCAGGCAGGCCGGCCGCACCTCGCGCGGCTGGTCTTCCAGTCGATCGGCAGCGAGCAGGCGGCGTACCAGGCGCTGATCGCCGGCGACGCGCACGTCTTCGAGGGGCTCACGTCCGTTCCCCTGATCCGCCGCGCGGAGGCCGACGAGCGCATCACCGTCACGCGGCAGCCGGCGACCTCTCCGTACATGATCCAGCTCAACACGCTCGCGCCGCCCTTCGACGACCAGCGTGCGCGCGAAGCGATCTACCACGCCACCGACGTCGAGGCGATTCGCCGCGGGCTTTTCCACGGCTGGTACCCCGCGAGCCAGTCGTTCACGGCGCCCGGCGGGCTGTTCCATCATGCGGCAATCCCTGGCTACAGGACCTACGACCTCGAGAAGGCGCGCGCCATCGTCGCCGGGCTCGGCGGGCTCTCGATCACGCTCGGCACCACCCGCGCCGGCATGGCCGAGCAGATCGCCACGGCGTTGCAGGCGCAGTGGCGCAAGGCGGGCATCGACGTGGCGGTGGCGTCCTACGACGTGGCCGCGCTGCTGCCGAAATACCGCAGCGGCCGCTGGCATGCCATGCTGCAGACCGTCGGCGCCTACGATCCGGAATCCCTCCTCGGCGTCATCTCGCGCTTCCGCTCCGATCGGCCGTTCACCGGCGTGAAGGACGCGCACCTCGACCGGCTGCTGGTCGCCGCCGCCGGCACGTTCGACATGCAGCAGAGAGACGCGCTCTATTTCCAAGCCGGGCGCTACATCAGCGACAAGGCGTATGCGCCGTTCCTGTTCGCCGCTGCGCCCGTCCAGGCTACCGCCGGCGGCATTCGCGGCCCGGGGTTGACCACGCGGATTCCGCCGCTCGCGCTGGTGCCGGGCACGTTCTGGCAGGACGTCAGGTTCGACGCCGAGTGACGCGGTTCCCGCCATGGCCACGGTCCAGCTCGTCGGGCGGCGTCTCCTCGCGACGGTTCCCGTTCTGCTCGGCGTCACGCTGCTCACGTTCTTCGCCCTGGAGTCGCTGCCCGGCACCGCGGCTTCGCAGCTCCTCGGGCCGGAAGCGGCGGAGGAGCAGGTCGCTCGCCTCGAGGCGCAGCTCGGGCTCGATCGGCCCGCGTGGCAGCGCTACTGGCGCTGGCTCGGCGGCGTGCTCGCGGGCGATCTCGGCGCTTCCCTCGCGAGCGGCCGCGCCGCGGCGGCCATGGTGGCCGAGCGGCTGCCGACCACGCTCGAGCTCGTCGGCATGGCTTTCGCGCTCGCCCTCGGCATCGCAGTGCCGACGGCCCTCGCCGCGGCGCGCCGGCCGGAGGGGCTGACCGACCGGCTCTGCATGGCCGCGGGCATGCTCGCGCTGTCGATTCCTCCGTACGTGCTCGCGCTGTTGCTCGTGCTCGCTTTCGCGGTCGGGCTCGGGGTGCTGCCCGCCGTCGGCTTCGTTGCGCCCGACGAGGGGCTCGCCGCGCACCTGCGCACCATCGCGCTGCCCGCGACCGCGATCGGGTTGCCGCTCGCCGCCTTCTATTCGCGTTTTCTGCGCGGCGACCTGCTGGAGCAGCTGCACGGCCAGGACTACGTCCTGACGGCGGTCTCCAAGGGAATCGGGCCGTGGCGCGTTCTGCTCCGCCACGCGCTGCCGAGCTCGCTCCTCGGCCTGCTGACCGTGGTCGGGCTCCATCTGGGCACGCTGATCGGCGGCACCGTGGTCGTCGAGCAGATCTTCGGCATTCCGGGCATGGGGCAGCTGCTGCTCCAGGCGATCGATCTGCGCGACGCGGTGGTCGTGCAGGCCGTCGTGCTGGTCCTCGCGGCCGTCACCGTGCTCGCGAACCTGGCGGCGGACGTGCTCTACGCGGTGCTCGATCCGAGGATTCGTCGTGGCGACTGAGCCGCGGGCGACACAGGAGCCGCGGGCGCGCGATCTGCTCGTGCCGGGCGCCATCCTGCTCTCGATCTTCTTTGCCTGCTTCGCCTTGCCGCTGCTGTACCCCATGCCGGACCCCGTCGGCGGCGATGTGCTCGAGTCGGATCTGCCGGCGCTCTCGCCGGGTCACCTCCTCGGCACGGACGCGAACGGCAACGACGTGGCGTCGCGTCTTCTGCATGGCGGGCGGGCTTCCCTCGCGATCGCGTTGGCGGTGAACGCCATCGGGCTGCTCCTCGGCGGCGCGCTCGGGGCGACCGCCGCGTACGGTCCGCGCGCGCTCGATTCGCTCGTCATGCGCGTCGTCGACGTCGCGATCGCCTTCCCGTCGCTGGTGCTCGTGCTCACCGTCGTCCACGCGCTCGGCCCGGGAACCGGCCATACGATCCTGGCCCTCGCGCTGTCCAGCGTGCCGGCGTTTGCGCGCGTGGCCCGTGCCGCCACGCTCGGGCTGCGCGAGCAGGCGTTCATCACGGCGGCGCGCATCTGCGGCACGGGCACGGCGCGCGTGCTCGTTCGCCACGTCGCGCCGAACATCGCGGGCCGGCTCCTGGCGTTCGCGTCGCTCGGCATGGGTGTCGTGATCGTCATGGAGGGCGCGCTCTCCTTTCTAGGCCTCGGCGTTCCGCTGCCCCTGCCGAGCTGGGGCAACATGGTCCATCAGGGGCAGCAGTGGCTCTCGGCGCGGCCGATGCTCGTGCTATTGCCGAGCGCGCTCCTGTGCCTGACCGTGATGTCGTTCAACCTGCTCGGCGAGCGGCTGCGCGCCCGGTGGAGCGAGCGGTGACCTGCGGCGAGCGTCCGCCGCTCCTCGCGGCGAGGGACCTCGAGGTGACGTTTCGCCGCGGCGGCCGCGCCGTCACGCCGGTGCGCGGCTTGAGCTACGAGCTCGAGCGCGGCCGCACGCTTGCGATCATCGGCGAGTCGGGTTGCGGGAAGACGACGGCGTGTCGCGCGCTGCTCAAGCTCCTGCCGCGCGGCGCCTCGGTCTCGGGCTCGGTCCGCTTCGAGGGGCAGGAGCTGCTCGGCTTGCCCGACGCCGAGATGCGCCGCTACCGCGGCGCAGGGATCGCGATGGTCTTTCAGGATTCGTCGCGGTCGCTCAATCCCACCATGCGGGTGGGCGACCAGATCGCGGAAGCCTTGCGCCGCCGCGAGCGGCTCGATGGCCGAGCGGCGCGGCGCGAGGCGCTCGAGCTCCTCACGCGCATGGAGCTGCCGGCGCCCGCGCAGTGCCTCGCGGCCTTCCCGCATCAGCTATCCGGCGGCATGCGCCAGCGCGTGATGATCGCGATCGCCGTCGCGTGCCGGCCGAAGGTGCTCGTGGCCGACGAGATCACGGCTTCGCTCGACGCCGTCACGCAGCGTCGAATCCTGCGCCTGTTGCTCGATCTGCGGCGCGCGCTCGGCACGGCCCTGGTCGTCGTGAGCCACGATCTGCGCGCGGTCGCGGGCATCGCCGACGACGTGCTCGTCATGCGGGAGGGCCGCGCCGTGGAATACGGCCCCGCGGCGCGCGTGCTGCATGCGCCGCGAGCGCCGTACGCGAGGATGCTGATCGGTGCCGCGCTAGGGCCGCGCGGCGTCGAGGCGGAGGCGGCGCCCGCGGCGCGTGCGTGCGCGGCGAGCTCGCGCGACGTCGTGCTCGACGTGCGCAATCTCCGCCAGTCGTACGCGCCGCCGGGCGGAGCGTGGCGCTTCGCGAGCCGCGCCGTCGAAGTCCTGGCCGACGTGTCGTTCACGATCCGGCGCGGCGAGACGCTCGGTCTCGTGGGAGAGAGCGGCTCGGGGAAGACGACGCTCGCCCGAGCGCTGTTCCAGCTCCCGCGGCCGCGGTCGGGCTCGGTGATGCTGCTCGGCACGGACCTCACGACGCTCCGCGGGCGGCGGCTGGCCGCGCACCGCCGGCACATGCAGATGGTCTTCCAGGACCCCTTCGGCTCGCTGAACCCGCGGTGGCGGACCGCGGCGATCGTGGCGGAGCCGCTGCTGGCCCAGGGGATCGGCGACCGCCGCGAGCGACGCCGCAGAGTGGCTGAGGTCTTCGACCTCGTCGGCCTGCCGTTCGCGACCTACGGGCGGCGTTTCCCCGGCGAGCTCTCGGGCGGCGAGTGCCAACGCGTGGCCATCGCGCGCGCGCTCGCCCCGCATCCCGCGCTCCTCGTCTGCGACGAGGCCGTCTCCGCGCTCGATGCGCTTGCGCGGGCGCAGATCCTCGATCTTCTGGACCGATTGCGCAGCGAGCTTCGGTTGTCGTGCCTCTTCATCTCTCACGACCTCGCCGTCGTCCGGCGCATCAGCGACCGGGTCGCCGTGCTGCATCGCGGGCGCCTTTGCGAGCTCGCGACCGTCGATGCGCTCTACAGCACGCCGCGTCACCCCTACAGCGCCGCCTTGCTCGACGCGGGCGAGCCGCTGCCTAAGGGCGGCAGGCTCTCGCCGCTTCGCGCCGCGGGGACGGACGTCCCCACGGCAGATGAGACCGCACGTGGTTGCCGCTTTCGAGCATCCTGTCCGCGCGCGCAGGATCTCTGCGCGCGGGAGGCTCCGCGGCTGCGTCTCCTGAAAGACGATCATCTGGCCGCGTGTCACTTCCCGCTCGAAAGCGCCCATGGCGTGCACGCCGCCCGCTCGGCACCGGGGCCAGCCGTCGCGTGAGGGGCACGTCGTGAGTTCGAGGCGAGCACCGAGCGCGGAGAGGTTGCGGGTCGAGGACATTCTGGAGCGGCTCGAGGCGGCCTTCGCGGGCGTGCAGCGCAAGCACGTGGTCGTCGCGGTGAGCGGGCCGTCTGGGCGCCGCTACGCCGCGGCCAGCTGCCGGCATGGAGTCGATCGCGAGCCGGGCGAATGGCGCTTCGCCGCGGGCTGCGTGACGAAGCTGCTCACGGCCGCGCTCGTGCTCGACGCGGTGGAGGCGGGCGCCGTGCGCCTCGACGACGGCGCGGCGAGCCTGCTCGGCGGCGCGGACGCTCGGTCCCGAGTCACCGTGCGGCACCTGCTCGAGCACACGCACGGCATCGCCGATCCCCCCGTGAGCCGTGCACCGCTTCGCGAGGACGGGCGCATAGACGCGGCGGCGCTGCTCGCGAGCGTCGGTGACCGGACTCGCTGGCCGGCCGGAGCGCTGTACAGCTACTCGGACGTCGGACCGTGGCTCGCGGCGGCGATTGCCGAGCGGCTCTGGGGCGCCCCGTTCGCCGACCTGCTGCGGGAACGGTTGTCGCTCGATCTCGGCGCCGCGACGCAACCGGACGGCGCGCCGCCGCTCGCGTGCGCTTCGCGCGGCGGGGGAGTGGCGCTCCGCGTGCGCGACCTGATCGGCTTCCTCGAGCGCGCGCTCGCGGGGGCGGCGTTCCAAGGCGGCCGCGACGACCTTACGCCGCGCATCACGCCGCTGCCCGGCTGGAGCGTCGCGGAACGAGGCATCTATCTCGGCTGGAAATACTTTGGCGACGGTTGGTTCGGTCACAACTCCGTCGTGCCGTCGGCCTCGCTGCTCGTGCGCCTGCATCCGCAAAGCCGCTTGGGCCTGCTGATCGCTTCCCGCGACCATCCGGCGAGCCTGGTCGCCGCGAAGCTCTTCGCCCGCTCGCTGCCGGAGCTGAACAATCTCGTGATCCCGAAGCCCCTCGACGCCGAGCACGCGGCCGCGCTGGATCTCACGCGCTACTGCGGCACTTACGGCACCGGCCGATGGCGCCTGTCCATCGATCTCCTCGGCCGCACGCTCGTCCTGCGCGGCGAGGGCTTCCGCGCCGCGCTCGTGCCCGCCGGCGGGGAGCTGTTCTTCACGAGGCCGCCGACACAGGGCCAGCCCGCCTACGTGCAGCTGCTGCATGGCCGCCCCGAGGGATTCCGCTACCTCTGGGACGGCCAGCAGCTGCTCGACAACCTGGGGGTGCGCGATTCCCTACCGGGCATTGCGCCGGATGCAGGCGCGTTGGCGCCTCGATCCGGCTGCGGGCAGCGATGATCACGGAGAAGCCGCGCCTGCCGCTCTTCAGGCTCGAGGCGCTCCAAGCGCAGCGGCCGCGGCCGTACGGCCGTATCGTGCTGGTGAGACCGCTCTCGTTCTCGGTGCTCACGGCGGCCGCCGTCGCGGCGGCCGCCGCGATCGCGGCGTTTCTCGTCTGGGGCAGCTACACGCGTCACGTCACGCTCGTCGGGCAGCTCGTGCCGCGTGGCGGCGTCATCAAGGTGCACACGTACCAGCTCGGCACGATCGTCGAGAAGCGCGTCGCGGAGGGCAGCCGGGTCGCGGAAGGCGACGTGCTCTTCGTGATCTCCAGCGAGCGGTTCAGCGGCCGAGGCGCTACGCAGCGCACCATCGGGCGCGAGCTCGAGCGGCAGGAACGGAGCCTGCGCGAGCAGATCGAGAAGACCCGCCTGCTCGAGGCCACGGAGCGCGAGTCTCTCGAGCGCATAGCCGGAGCGCTTCGGTCCGAGGCGGACAAGCTCGAGGGGGCGATCGAGTCTCAGCGGCAACGCGGCGCGCTGGCCGCGAGCGCGCTGGAGCGCTACGAGAGGTTGCGAGCCCAAGGTTTCCTGTCGGAAGACCAGCTGCTGACGCAGCGGGACAATCACCTGCAGCAGCAATCCTTGCTCAAGAGCCTGGAACGGGAGCTCGGGGCCGTGCGCCGTGAGCTGACCGACCTCGAGAACGAGGCCCGCAGCCTTCCGCTGCGCTACGAGAGCCGGCTGGCCGAGCTCGAGCGCGCACTCGCCGCCACCCGCCGCGAGCTGAGCGAGAGCGAGGCGCGGCGCCTCACGGTCGTCACGGCGCCGCGAGGCGGGATCGCCACCGCGGTGCTCGGCGAGGTCGGTCAGGTGGTCGACAGCACGCGTCCGCTGCTGTCGATCGTCCCGGACGGGTCGACGCTCGAGGCGCAGCTGTTCGCCCCGAGCCGTGCGATGGGCTTCATCGAGGAAGGCGACCGCGTGCTGCTGCGCTACGAGGCATATCCCTACCAGCGGTTCGGGCACCACGAGGGCACGGTGACCGCCGTGTCGCGCGCGGCCGTGCCCGCCAACGAGCTCCTGGGCCACATCGGCGCCATCGATCCGGCCGCCGGCCCCCTCTACAGGGTCAGCGTGCGGCTGGCTTCGCAGACGATCACCGCGTATGGCGAGTCGCATCGTCTGCAGGCGGGCATGACGGTTCAGGCCGACGTGCTACAGGACAGGCGGCGCTTGTACGAGTGGATCCTGGAGCCGCTGTACACGCTGTCCGGCAAGATCCACCGCTGAACGCCCGCGCTCACCCGAGCGCTCGGGCCGCGGCCGCGGCCGCATCGCGAGAAATGCGTCGCTCGCGCGCGATCTTGCCGCCCTCGAGGGTCAGGACGCGATCCGCCGTCGCGACGGTCTGCGGCCGATGGGCCACGATGATCCTGGTGATGTCGAGTCGGCGGATGGCGACGCTCACGGTGATCTCCCGCTTCAGGTCCAGGTGGCTCGTGGCCTCGTCGAGGACCAGAACGCGGGGCCGCCTGTACAGGGCGCGCGCGAGCAGCACGCGTTGCTGCTGGCCGCCGGAGAGCACCGATCCGAGATAGCCGACGAACGTGTTGTAGCCCATCGGCATGGCGACGATCTCGTGGTGGATCGACGCGAGCTTCGCGCACTCCTCGATGCGTGCCTGATCCGCCTGGCTGTCGAAGAAGCAGATGTTGTCGGCGATGGAGCCTGCGAACAGCGTGTCGTTCTGCGTCACGCTCGCCATCGTGCGCCGCACGATCTCGGGATCGAGGTTGGCCAGGCTCGTCCCACCGAGCAGCACGTCACCTTCCGTCGGCGGCAGAATGCCGAGGAGCACGTGGAGCAGCGTCGTCTTGCCGCAGCCCGACGGGCCGACGATCGCGACGCACTCGCCGGGCTCGATCTCGAAATCCACGCCGTCGAGGACGTACGGCTCGTGCTCGGCATACCTGAAACGCAGCCCGCGAACCTCGATGCGCGGCTCCAAAGCTCCGCCGGCCGTCACGAGCCGACCGTGCTCCGCGGAACGCTCCGGCTCCGTGAGCACGATGTCGGCCAGGCGCTCGCCGTGAACCTGCAGCATCTTGAGCTCGAAATACTTGTCGATCAGCGCGCCGACGCGCGATTCGAGCTGACTCTTGTACGACATGAAGGCCACGAGCATGCCGGCCGTGACCGTGCCGTCCAGCACCATGCGCGCGCCCAGCCAGACGATAACGATGTTCTCGAGGCCTAGCACGACGCCGTTCACGAGGCGGTAGAGAATCTGCAGCTTCTGCGCGCGCAGCCCCGCGTTCACCTGATCCACCATCAGTGCGAGCCAGCCGGCGCGTCTGTCGTCCTCGTTCCGATACAGCTTGATCGCGCGCACGCCGCGCACGGTTTCGATGAAGTGGCTCTCCTGCCTGGCGGCATGAACGATCTGCTCCTGCACGGCGAGGCGCAGCGGGCCGTACCAGAGCCGCCGGCACAGCGCGTAGACCGCCATCGCGCCGACGCAGATCGAGCCGAGCAGCGGGCTGTACAGGAAGACGAGCCCGAGGACGAGCACGACCATGATTCCGTCGATGACGGCCTCGATGAATGCGGAGGTGAGCGTGCGCTGGATGGCGTCGATGGAGCGAAATCTCGAGACGATGTCGCCCAGGTGCCGCTTCTCGAAGTAGGGCAGCGGCAGCCTGAGGAGGTGGGCGAACGCGTTGGCGTGCCACTGGACGTTGAGGGTGGTGCCGAAGTGCATGACGACCCATGCGCGGGCCGTCGAGACTCCCTGCTGGAGGAGAAGCAGCAGCCCGAACCCCAGCGCGAGGGTCGTGAGGAGGTCGGTGTCGGCGGTGACGACGACGTGATCGAGCGTCCACTGCATGAAGAGGGGGCTCCCCAGGGCGAGCACCTCGAGCGCCAGGGCGAGAAGGAGGATCTGGCTCACGGAGCCGGCCAGGCCCGTGACGCGCCCGATGAGGCTGCGCAGCTTCACGGGGCGGCCGTCGTGGGCGGTCTCGTCGAAGCCCCGTCCGGGCCAGACCTCCAACGCCACGCCCGTGAAGGCGTCCGACGCTTCGCCGAGGCGCAGCTTCCGCTCGCCGCTCGCCGGATCGTGAATTCGCACGTGCCGTGCGCCGACCGACTTCAGAACCACGAAGTGGTTCATGTTCCAGTGCAGGATGCACGGCAGCCGCAGATGCTTCAGATGCTCGAGCTCGAGGCGCACGGGCCGCGTCGCGAGCTTCAGCCGGCCGGCCACGTCGATCAGCGCCGCCAGCGTCATGCCCTTGAGGGAGACCGGGTCGCGCCGCCGCAGCGCGGGAAGATCGATCCGGCGGCCGTAGTACGCGGCGATCATGCAGAGGCAAGCGAGACCGCATTCGCTCGCTTCGCTCTGTAGCACGACGGGCAGCTTGCGCCGCAGGCCGAGCGAAAGCCGCGACTGCGGGTCGATCGCCCGATCGGCCGTCGACCTCGTCATGGGCGCCGCGGCAGCCCCGCTGCCGAACGTCGGCGCGCGGCATGAGCGCGCGTAAGCCAGGTCATCGGAGTCGCAGCGGCGTGTGTCCTTGTCCCCATCCGGCTGCCCCGGATGGTCCCACACGTGATCAGGAACGCCGCAACGGCCGAATCGAGGCGAAACGCCTATTTGAGAACGTCGATCGGTCGTGCGTTGCCGGCGCAAATATTCATTGCACCTCACGCGTCCGCGCCGCGCGCCGCCGGCACGCGCTTCGGCACCGACTGCACCGCGAGGAGGACGGTTTCGAGATGGAGCAGAACAGGAGCACGCCGCCGCACGGGAAAGAGGAGGAAGCGGCGGACGAGGAGGGCGCCTGCGACGCGGCGGACACGCCGCCGTACGCGGTCTCGGATCTGGGCGTCGCCCGCGATCTCGGCATCGACGAGGCCGAAGCGATGCTGCTCCTCACCCTTGGCTGCTGAGCGGTGATCGCGGGTGCGCGCGGAGCCGCGTCAATAGTGCACGCCGCGGCGGCTGTCGTCGTACATCCTTATAAAGAACTGGCGGATCGCCCCTTCCGCCTCCGCGCGCGTCATCAGGCGCTGCTCCTCCATGAGCCTGGCCATGTCCTTGATGGAGCGGCGGCCGTCGATGAGCGACATCAGGTAGGCGTAGATGCGCGTGGCGGCCGCTTGCGTGCGGAACGCATCCGTCAGCGGCACGGGCTCGTCGCCGCGCACGAGCCAGTCCGGCAGCGCCACGTGCCGCGGCACCTTCTTCACGGGGCGCTCCTTCGCGGCCACCCAGCTCACCACGCGCTCGCGGCGCCCGTGGCGGCTCGCGGGCGAGCTCAGGTATGGGATCTCCTCCTCGGCGATCTCGGGATGGCCGAGCCCGTTCTCGACGAGCGCGTCCAGGCACTCGCCGAGCCCGTAGCGCAGCGCGGGGTCCGGACTGTGGAAGCTCAGCGAGCCGAAGTTGAGCCAGCGCCCGCCGTCCGCGAGCAGCGCGTTGATCCGCGCGCACAGAATGTCGAACGGCTCGGGCAGGATGTCGACCAGCCAGGGCGTCACCACCGTGTCGAAGGCGCCACGCCGGAACGGCGGGCGGTGCGCGTCCGCGAGCACGAACACGAGCCCCGGGCGCGCGGGCGCCGGCGCCGCCAACCGGCGCAGCACGGCCTGATCCGCCGCCGTGCGCGGCGCGATGGGGAACTCGTAGAGCTCCACCGTCTCGCCCCGCGCCACGCGGTGCGCGATGAGCACCAGCAGGGGATTGAAGTCGAGCGCCACTGTCACGTCGGCCCGGCCGCGCACGTGCAGGTCGTACGCGAGCCGGCCGGCGCCGGCGCCGAGCACCAGCGTGCGCCCGCGGGGCGCGTCCCCCAGGAGCCGCGTGACGATGGCGAACGACGCCTCGTTCTCGGCGTCGCCCCAGGCCCAGTCCCGGTGGACGTTGCCGTAGTACGTCATGAGGCCCTGGTCGGGCGGCAACCGCGTGCGCAGGGCGAGGTAGGTCTCGTACGTGCCCTGGAACCCTTCGCCGACGAGCGGCGCGAGCAGCTCCCTGAGCCGCGCGGCGTGGTCCGCGTTCGCGCCCTTGAGCGCCGTGAGCCGCGCCACGGTGGAGGCGCGCAGGTTCGGGGTGGCGAGCGCGGCGTCGAGCTGCCGCTGCTCGTGCTCGATGCGCTCGAGCGCGAAGCGCGTGCGGCCGCGCCACTCCTCGAGCGCCGCCACGGGCTCCGCGAACAGCCACGGCACGCCCCCGATCAGCGGGAACAGCACCTTGCAGCCCGCGCACGACCAGCCGGCCTCGGAGGCGTCGAGCGGGGCTCGGTCGCAGCGCGGGCAGGCGAGGAGGTCGAGGAGCGGGGCGGTGTCGGTCATCGGGAAGCGTGTGCCGGTGCGGTCGGCGCAATCGTGACCTGCGCGGCGCGCGGCGGCAAGCGCGAGCGGCCGCCCGGCCGTCCCTGGCCGAGCAGCCGCCGCCGTTCACGCTTCGAGGAGAGGTGTCGCGCTACACCGGGAACGCGATCGTGCCGTTCACGATGGGCTCGAACGCGATGAGCCGGTCCAGGTCCGCTCCCAGGCCGTGATTCGGGAACTTGTCCGGGTCTGCGAACCTGTTCTGCTCGCCGTGCAACGCCATGTAGTTGAGCAGCACCATGTTCACGAGCAGGTTCACGTTGTTCGCGCCCGGCGTGCCGATGCGCGCCACGTCGCCGTTCGCCGTGAAGTAGCCGAGCTGCTGGTGGCGGAACGCCTCCGGGGTGTTCGTGCCGCCGATCAGGGTGGGTGGCCGGGTCGGGTTGTACACCAGGAAGAACGACGCGGCGGTGTCCTGGTTGTCGCTGGTCCACTCGCCCTTGCCGCGCCCGTTCACGGAGTCGTCGATCACGCCGTTGCTCGACAGCGAGCCGTCGCTGAACACGTACAGCATGAGCGGTCTGCCGCGGCGGGCGGCGTACTCGAGGCACGCGCCCATGCAGATGCCGGCGCGGAAGTCCTTGATCTCGCCCTCCTGACGCGCGCCGCCGTGATAGTCGTAGCCGCCCATGGTGATGCAGCCGGCGCCGGCGTAGCCGTCGATGACGAGCTTCATAACGGAAGCCGTCTTGCGGAACTCCTGGCCGTCGGTGTTGTTGGCGTCGAACTCCGCCTGGCTGAAGATACCGCTCGGCCCCACGATCAGCGGGTCCTCCCGCGGGTCGAGCGTCTCGTTGCCGAACTTGTCCGCGACGTAGGCCGCGTCCAGATAGCCGCACGTGATGAGCTCCTTGATGACGTCCGCACGCGTGATGGGCAGGTCGTTCGTCACCGCGTTCATCTTCGCGCGGCTCAGGCGGTAGATGGCTTCCATCACCGCCGTGGCGTCC
Organism: Gammaproteobacteria bacterium; assembly: GCA_036563665.1. GTDB lineage: Bacteria > Pseudomonadota > Gammaproteobacteria > Steroidobacterales > Rariloculaceae > FEN-1219. The sequence continues at coordinate 13,756 of DATCLY010000041.1, read as the reverse complement.
TCGGCGCTCAGCAGGCCCACGAGCTGACCCGTATCGACCAGCCCGGCCGCGTCGCTCGGGCGGTCGATCTTGGTCGGGCGGAACTCGGGGTTGACCATCGCCACGGGCGCCATCGAGTTGCCGCCCGAGTCCGTGGGGCGCGAGCCGATGAGCGTGAGGATCGAGCCGTCCGCGCCCGCGCGCTGGATGCCGTACAGCGGGTTGTGCGGATTGTTGCCCGTGTCGTTCTCGGAGCGCGCGGGGATCACGGCGCCGTTGACGTTGGCGCGCGCGGTCACCGACAGCTTGGACAGGATGCCGCGCAGGAAGGCGCTGTCGCTGTGGAACGCGAGCCCCAGCGTGGTGTCGGTGTGGTCGCCGTTGCTCGTGCCGGTGGCGCTCGGCCCCGCCTCGGCCACGCCGGGCACCATGTCGCCGGGCAGGCCGAGCTTGCGATAGCCCGCCGTGGAGAGGAAGTCGAGCTGGCCGCCTTCCTTGCCGACGAGCACGTTCGAGCCCGCCATGTTGGCGCCGCCCGCGAGATCGAAGCAGATGAACGGGATCTTGCCGGCCCCATCCGTGATGCCGCATTCGGCCTTGAGCGCCTCGAGGTCGGCCGCGAGCGTCGCGTAGGCCGCGCGGGGGTTGCTGAACAGGCTCAGGATTCCCCCGGTGAGCACGGTGGCGGAACCGGCGAGGAAACCCTGCCCGATCAGCTCGCGCCGCGTCATCGGCCGCGAATGGCTCGTGTGCCGCTGCGGCGCGTCGGGGTGGCGTAGCTTGCGTTTGCTGCGGATGAGCATCGCTCGTACCTCTGTGCCTGAAATCTCTCGTGTCGATGCGCGCCTACTAACCGTGTCGGCGCGCTCCTCACTGAACCAGCATCGCCGCGCTGCCCACGACGGCCGCGCAGACGGCCTTGGCGATCTTTTGCGTGTGCTCGGCGTCGCCGGGCCCTCCGGCGGCAAGACCCGGTCGCGGCGGGTTTTCCACCACTCCGGACCCGTGCACGAGCCGGTCGATCTCGGCGCGCACGTCGGTGCGATCGGGTTGCGTGGCCAGGTTGCCGCCCTGCACGGCCAGCACCCTGTCGAGCAGCGGCTCGATGAACGCGTTCTCGGAAGCGGAGCCTGCAGCCCACGCGGTGGCCACCCCCTTGTCGTAGAGGAAGCCTGGGAAGCGGCTTGGGAAGGCCGCATCGTCCACCATCGCATTGCAGTACTCGATCGCGAGCTGCGCTATCGCCACCTGATGCGAGGCGAGGAACGCCTCGAGGGTATCCACCGTCGGCAACGATTCCCGCACGAGGTTGAACGTGCCCTGCACGGCGGGATTCAGCATGCTGACGCCCGTGATGGCCGACATCGTGGCGTTGATCTCGTCGAAGGTGCGCACGCCGACCTGCGGCATCGGGTCGCGATCCGGCAGCGGGGGCCGCGGCGGCGTGGCCGGCGGCTGCCGGTTATAGGAGTGCGCGCCCAGCCGGTCGAACGTGAGGAAGAACTCGTCCGCCTCCGGCCCCTGGTCGAGCGGCAGCACAGTGCCGAGCGTCGCGAGCGGCTGGCCCGTCTCCGGCGAATAGCCGTTGCCGAGGGTGGTGGCGATCTTCGCGAACGCCTGGCCCACGGGCGCCTCGGCGCCGTTGATGCCGACGCGAATGCCGCGGAGTTCGATGCCGTTGGGCTGCGCCGTCGGGTCGAGGCTGATGAAGAACGGCTTGCGGAACAGGTACGCGTGGTCGTCGAACAGCGCGGCTTCGAACACCACGAAGCTCTGCGGCACGTTCGTCAGGTGCTCCACCCCGAACAGCAGGAAGTACTTCTCGCCGACGCCGACCTCGTAGTTCTGCATGATCTGCGCGGGCGTGAGCGCACGGTTGTGAATGGCCACGAGCCGGATCACGCCCATCCACGGGCGATTGCCCGAGACTTCGTTGCCGAGCACGAACGCGTAGGTGTCGTCCCAGTCGGTGAGCAGGCCGGGCGCCACAGGGTCCGCCTGCGTGACGAGCTCGCCGTTCACGTAGATCTTGCGGCCGTCCACGGGGCTGTACGTGGCCACCACGTGCTGGAGCGTCGCCTGCAGCACCTCGGCCGCGGCCGGCGTCGAGAGCTGCGGGTTACCGTTCTCGTCCGAGTTGGTGGTGCGGTTGAAGAAGTCGTAGCTGTACATCGTCTGGCCGAGATTGAAGTTCCGCGCCATGAGGCCGGCGGAATAGCTGACGATGCGCGTGTCCTCCTGCACCACGTTGCCGGGCGCCACCCAGGCCTCGATCGAGTACTCGCCGGTGGCGCCGATCAGCGTCTTGAGCTTGCTGCTCGCGGCGGTCGAGGCCTGGGCCTTGCCGCCGGAGAAGGTCAGGCCCCATGCGCTGAACCATTTCACGTCGCCCGAGAGCGTGAGGTCGATCGCCGGCTCGATGCCGCTCGTGTCGTGCGCGGTGAAGCCGTCACCCTCCTTGAACTCCCAGAGCGCGATGACGTTCGCCTCGTGGCGGTTGCCGCCTGCGGCGATCGTGCCTTCGTACAGGGTCAGCGCCTTGCTGGTGACGAGCTCCGGGTCTACCTCCGTGGGCGGGACGCCGTTCGCGAACGCCGCGATGGCGTCCCGCATCCGGATGGCGTCGGCCTCGCAGCTCGCGGTCCAGCAGTTGTGCGCCTCGTCGCGCAGCCGCACCACGAAGCGGGAAGCGTCGGGGTCCTCGAGGTTGATCTTCGCCTTCGCGGCCGCGTAGGCGGCCGCGAGCGCGTTGACGTCGCCCATCGGGCCTTCCGCGAAGAAGGGCGATTGCTTCGCCTCGGACGTCGACGAGTGGCAGTCGTCGCACCGTCCGTCGCCCATGAGCAGGGGGTAGACCGTGCTCCCGAAGAGCGACGGGTCCGCCGGGAAGGACCTGCTCGCGCCCGGGTCGCGAAGCGCCGGCGGCTCGAGGTCGATCTTGCGCCCGCTGGCGCCGGCCGTCGTGCCCGCCCAGTTCGTGATCCAGGTGGTGAGGATGTCGGCGCACACCGCGTCATTCGACAGCCAGCAGTTGTGACCGCCCGCCACCTTCGTGACCATCAGCGACTCTTCCGGCACGGCGAGGCTCACCACGCCGTTGGCCGCCGTGTACGCGAGATTGATGTCGTCGCGGCGTGCGAAGAGGGGCGTTTGTCCGCCCTCCACGCTGTGGCAGGCGCCGCAGCGGTTGCTCCCCTGGATGTGGTCCCACAGGTTGAGCTTGAACGCCTGCACGTCCTCGGTGGCCGGCGGCGGGCCGTTGTAGTTCGACCCGCCGGGGCCGCCGCCGCTGGAAGGGTTCTGCTCCACGTCGGCGCCGCTGCCGCCGCCGCACGCGGCGATCGCCGCCGCCGCGAGTGCGACCAGCGTCGCCCGCATCGCGCGCCGAACGTCGCTCATGGAATCTGCGCCCTGCATCGTCCTGACTCCGTCGTGTTACAGGCCCGCCGTGCAATACTCGGCGGACTCGGCGAACGTGTTCCGCAGGTTGTAGTTGCTGCTGCGGAAACTCGCGACCATCGCATCGAACTGCGTCTGGTCGTCGGCATCGGGCTCTCGCAGGCAGACGGCCTTGAAAACCTTTTTCACCTGACATTGCGCGAACGCCTGGGACCTCGCGAGCTCCTGGCCGAGCGACTTGGCGCCGGCCCCCGAGCCCGGCAGGGTGGTATCCCAGCCGAGCACCGCGTTCTGTCCTTCGCGCCAGTAGTTGTCCCACGAGTCGTTCGGCGTGACGAAGCCGTCGGGGAACGTCTCGTCGTTGTTGAAGTACTTGGGCTGCACCACGCCGTCCGTGTACTCGATGCTTCCCGTGGCCTCGTTGAAGTTGTAGTACGCAAACGCCTGCGCCATGGGGTCCATGCCCGCGTGGCAGCCGATGCAGTTGTTCATGAACACCCGGCTGTCGCCGCCCGGGCTGCGCGACACGTCCTGCCGGATGCGGTCCGGGATCACGCTCGTGTCGAGCACCTGCTCGAGGTCCGTGCAGAGATGGTTCAGCATCGTGAAGCGGAACATCGCCCGGTTGGTGCCGGCGATGAAGAACGCCTCGGCCGCCGCCCGGGTGGTCATGGCGCCCGCCGTCGCGGCCGCCGGCAAGGGGTACACGGACGACTGCGGAATCGGCTGGAGCTCCGCCACCGAGAAGTCCGGCGCCGCCATGCGCCGCTCGAGCGCCTCGAAGTGGTCGTTGTTCGCGGGCGAGGGCGGCGGCAGCGAGCCGCTGCCCACGTACAGCAGGTCGGCATAGAGGATCTGGTCGAACGGCACGTTGTCCCGCACCATGCCGATCACGAGCGCGATGTAGTCGTTCAACGTCACGAAAACGTTCTGGTCGCGGTTGGTCCAGGGCGCCGCGAAGTTCTTGAGCGTGACCGTGTAGAAGTGCTTGTTCTGCATCGCGAGCTCGGCCGCCTGGCGCACCTGGCCGTTGCTGATCAGATCCTCCATCTGGTCGAGCACTTCCTTGGTCGGCGGCACGCCGGCCAGGCGGTCGTGAATGCGCTGCGCCCGCTCGCGGGGACCGGCCAGAGCCACGGAGGCGAGGTTCACGCACACGGCCGTCACCAAGAACAGCCGCCACAACGTGCCATAGCTCAGCGTCCTCAATCCGGGCATCCACTGCGTCCTAGTCATCGTCGAACATCCCTTGGGTGAAGCGACACGCCTTCGGGCGGGCGCAATAAACCACAACTGCAAAACACTCCGTAATGTGGATGTTTTGAGACGTCTCAAATTGGCGACGGTTTCGGCGCCAGCGTAGCGGACGTGTAAGCTCCGCCGCGGTGACGGAGCGCCCGGTTCGCGCCGCGTAGCTCGAGCGCGGCCACGTTAAGTGAAATGCGCCGCGAGACGACGGGCTGCGCGCTCGTCACGACGAGAGCTCGTTCACGAAAGCGCACGAGGGATCGAAGCGCACGCGTTCTGTGATTCTGTTAACGGAAGGGCCGCCGGGCCCACGCCCATGATTACGCGGCGCCGACATTACGTCGCATTCCTCCCGTCGGCCGGCGGCCAGCACAGCCTCGGGACGATGCTGCGGTTGCCCGCGGGCGTGTGACAGCAATGGAGCGGCCCGTTGACAGTCGCGGAGCACGGCACGGTCGACCCTCGAGCATCAGGAAGATGAACGCCCAAGAGGGAACGCCGATGGCTGGGAACGTAGCGATCCAACCCGACAGCGCGGTGCGCCGCGCGCTGCGCGCGGCGTGGCTCGGCGCGGCGTGCCTGCTCGCGGCCTGCGGCGGCGGGCCGGACGGCAGCCCCGGAGTGGCCTCGGGGCAGGATCCGGACCCGGTCGCGCCGGACTTTCCCATCTTCTATACGAAGGGTCCGCTGTTCGACGAGGACATGCAGCTCCAGGCGAACACCGACATCCGCGAGGTGTTGCGCTTCAACGTGGGCACGGACCTCTACATGCGGGACCGGGCGTCGCCCTCGGCCCCGGAGCGCAACATCACGTTCCGCGAGACCGAGGGTATGGGGGACGTCATGGGCGTGGAGGTGTCGCCGGACGGCACCAAGGTCGTGTTCGCCATGCGCGGCCCGTTCGATCCGAACCTCGACGACGAGGACCAGCCCACCTGGAACATCTGGGAATACGAGATCGCGACGGACACGCTGACCCGGGTGATCGCGTCCGACATCGTGGCCGAGGCCGGCCACGACATTTCGCCGCACTACCTCCCCGACGGCCGCATCATCTTCTCATCGACCCGCCAACGGCAGTCGAAAGCCATCCTGCTCGACGAGGGCAAGCCGCAGTTCGACGCCCTGGACGAGGACCGCAACGAGCCCGCGTTCGTGCTGCACGTGATGAACGCGGACGGCACCGACCTGCACCAGGTGTCGTTCAACCAGAGCCACGACCTCGACCCCACGGTGCTCGACAGCGGCAAGGTGCTGTTCAGCCGCTGGGACCGCGCGGGGAACGTGAACGGGATTCATCTCTATCGCATGAACCCCGACGGCACGGAGCTCGAGCTGCTCTACGGCGCCGAGAGCCACATAACCGGCACGGACGGCGGCCAGGTGCAGTTCATCGGCGCGCGCGAGATGCCGGACGGCCGCATCATGGCCATCGTCCGGCCGTTCGTGCATCCGGAGCTCGGCGGCGACATCGTGATCATCGACGCCGCCACCTACGTCGAGAACACGCAGCCCGTTCAGGCGTTCGCCGGCATGGCCGGACCCGCACAGACGTCCGCCACGCCGAACCAGGTGCGCACCGACCTCGCGCCGTCGCCGGGCGGGCGGTTCAGCTCCGCGTTCCCGCTCTGGGACGGCACGGGGCGCGTGCTCGTGAGCTGGGCGATCTGCCGCCTGCTGCAGGACGACCCGGACAACCCGGACGAGCAGATCGTCGTGCCGTGCACGGAGGAGGCGCTCGCGGATCCCGAGGCGGAGATCGCGCCGCCCCTCTACGGCGTGTGGATGTACGACCCGGTGACGCAGACCCAGCTGCCGATCGTGATCGGCGAGGAGGGCGTGCTGATCAGCGACGCCGTGGCGGCGCAGCCGCGGGGCCGGCCGCAGCACATCCCCGACATGCTGCCCGATGCGGAGTTCGTTGAGCAGAACGTCGGCATCCTCAACATCCGCAGCGTCTACGACGTCGACGGCACGCCGAGCGTCGACATCGCGGCCCTCGCCGACCCGCTGCAGACGACGGCCGCCCAGCGCCCGGCGCGTTTCCTGCGGGTGGTGAAGGCGGTGTCCATTCCCGACGAGGACGTGGTGGACCTCGACAACACCGCGTTCGGGCCGAACATCCGCAACGGCATGCGGGAGATCGTCGCCTACGCGCCCATCGAGCCCGACGGCTCCGTGCGAATCAAGGTGCCGGCGAACGTGCCGCTCGCGGTGGAGGTGCTCGACGCGAACGGCCGCCGGATCTCGCCGCGCCATCAGAACTGGATCCAGCTGCGGCCCGGCGAGGAGGTCGAGTGCAACGGCTGCCACTCGCCGCAGAGCGGCCTGTCGCACGGCCGCCGGGACAGCTTCGCCTCGGCCTGGGCGGGCGCGCAGGCCACCGGCGTGCCGTTCCCGAACACGGTGTCCACGTTCTCGCCCGATTTCGGCGAGACGATGGCGGAGACGCGCACGCGCGTGAGCTGCCAGCTCGAGAACTGCGCGGCGCTCACGCCGAGCGTGAACCTCGCGTACGCGGACGTGTGGACGGATCCGATGGTGCGCACGCCGGACCTGTCGTTCACCTACGCGTACAGAGACGCGACCGGGGACCTGGTGCCCGCGATCCCGGTGCGGCCCGACTCGTGCCTCACGCAGTGGACGGCCAACTGCCGCATCGTCATCCATTACGAGGACCACATTCATCCCCTCTGGAGCCTGCCGCGGCAGACCGTGGACAACGGCGTGGTCGTGGAGGACCACACGTGCTCGCGCGGCGGCTGCCATGCGCCGACCGACGCGATGGGCGCGCCCGCGGTCCCGGCCGCGCAGCTCGATCTCACCGACGGGCCGTCGCTGGACGAGGCCGCCCACTTCAACGCCTACCGCGAGCTCCTGTTCGCGGACAACGAGCTCGAGCTCGTGAACGGCGTGCTGCAGGAGCGCCTGGTGCAGGTGGGCACCGACGAAAACGGCAATCCCATCCTCGCGCCCGTGTCGATACCGCCGCCCATGAGCAGCGCGGGGGCGAACGCGTCGAGCCGCTTCTTCTCGCCCTTCGCCCCGGGCGGCACGCACGCCGGCTTCCTCACGGAGCACGAGCTGCGGCTGATCTCGGAATGGCTCGACCTCGGCGCCCAGTACTACAACGACCCGTTCGACGTGCCGGTGATGTGATGCGGAGGCTCCTGATCGTCGTCGCGCTCTGCCAGCTTTGCGTGGCCGCGGGAGCGGCCGCCGCGGAACGGCATCGCGAGGTGGTGATCGAGGAGCCGTTCATCGAGCTGCACACGGGGCCCGGCCGCGGCTATCCCGTGTTTCACGTGGCGGAGCGCGGCGAGCGGATCGCGCTGCTGAAGCGCCGCACGGACTGGTTCAAGGTGCGCGTGCCCCGCGGCGAGGAGGGCTGGGTGCATCGCGAGCAGCTCGCCGCCACGCTCACCCCGGAGGGCGCGCCGTTCGAGCTGCCGGGCTTCACGCTCGACGACTACGCGGACCGCCGCTGGGAGGCGGGCGCGCTCTACGGCGACTTCGGGGGCGCCGACGTGATCTCCATGTACGGCGCCTTCGCCTTCACGCCGAACCTGTCGCTCGAGCTCTGGGTGTCGCAGGCCATCGGCCGTTTCTCCGACAGCGAGCTCGCGACGATCAACGTGGTGCACACGCTCTATCCGGACCGGCGCGTGTCGCCGTACTTCACGCTGGGCGGCGGCTCGATCCACACGGAGCCCAAGGCCACGCTGGTCGCCACCGTGGACCGCACCGACAACCTCGCGCACGCGGGCGCCGGCGTGCGCACCTACCTCACGCGGCGCTTCGTGTTCCGCGCCGAGTACAAGACCTACGTCGTGTTCACCACGCGCGACGACAACGAGGAAATCAGAGAATGGAAAGCAGGCTTCTCGTTCTTCTTCTAGCGTCGGTGGCGATCGCCACGCTCTCGGGCTGCGCCGGCCGGCGCGGGCTCGAGACCGCCGCCGCGGACGGCGGCCAGCCGCCCGTGATCGAGCCCGACATCGACCGCCGCGAGATCGAGCCGCCCAAGATCGACACCGAGAACTTCGAGGTGGGCATCTTCGCGGGTCAGCTCTCCGTGGAGGACTTCGGCGTGAACACGGTGACCGGCGCGCGCTTCGCGTATCACATAACGGAGGGCTTCTTCGTGGAGGCCGCGGGCGGCAAGACCGACACCGAGCTCACGAGCTTCGAGCGGCTGTCGGGCGCTGCGCAGTTGCTCACAGACGCGGAGCGCGAGTACTCCTACTATAACGTGTCGCTGGGATACAACATTCTCCCGGGCGAGAGCTTCATCGGCAGGAATCGCGCGCTCAACACGTCGATGTACGTGATCGGCGGCGTCGGCAAGACGAAGTTCGCCGGCGACGACCGGTTCACCGTGAACCTCGGCCTCGGCGTGCGGCTCATGCCGTTCGACTGGCTGGCCGTGCACGCGGACGTGCGCGACCACGTGTTCGACATCGATCTGCTCGGCCGGGAGAAGCGCGCTCACAACCTCGAAGCGCACGTGGGGGTCACGTTCTTCTTCTGATCGAACGGAGGAGCAGGGAATGCTGAAATCGTTCACCGCCTCGATCGCCGCCGCCCTCGTCGCCTGGCCCGCCGTGGCCGGCGACACGTTGTCCGGCCCCGCGCCGGATTTCACGCTCGAGTCCCGCACGGGCGAGATGGTGTCGCTCAGCGGCCTCAAGGGCGACGTCGTCATGATCAACTTCTGGGCCACCTGGTGCGGACCGTGCCGGCAGGAGATGCCGCATCTCGAGGCGCTGTATCAGCGCTACAAGGATCTGGGCTTCACTTTGCTCGGCGTGAACGTGGAGGACGACCGCGCCGGCGCCGACAAGTGGCTCGCGGAGCGGCCGGTGTCGTTCCCGATCCTGTTCGACCCGAATAACGAGGTCAGCAAGCTGTACAACGTGGTGGCCATGCCGAGCACTGTGATGGTCGGCCGCGACGGCACCATGCGCTACATCCACCACGGCTACAAGCCCGGTTACGAGAACGAGTATCAGACGCAGATCCGGGCGCTGCTCAGGGAGTGACGACGACGATGCGAAGGCGTGCCATCGGCTGGACGGCGAAGGCGGTGCTGCTCGCGGCGCTCGCGGCTACCGCGGGCTGCGCGGTGGAGCCGTGGGTGAAGCCCTACGAGCGGGACAACCTGGCGGACCCGATCATGTCGTTCGACCGCGATCCCGTCTCGAGCGCGTACCTGCATCACGTGTACGAGGCGCGCGAAGGGGCCCGCGGCGCCACCGGCAGCGCCGGCGGCGGGTGCGGCTGCAACTAGCGGAGGCGCGCGTGAGGTCGGCGTTTCTCCTGCTGCTGCTGTGCGCCGCTTCGGCCTCCGCCGGCGTGCTGCCGGAGGACCGCGCCGACGTGCTGTTCCACTCCTACGACGGCGGCGGCGTGACCATCGAAGGCCCGTCGATCCTCGTGCGCAAGAAGTTCGCCGACAAGTTCTCGGCGTCCGCCAACTATTACGTCGACAAGGTCAGCAGCGCCTCCATCGACGTGGTCACGAGCGCGAGCCCGTATCGCGAAGAGCGCACGCAGTATTCCGTCGGGCTCGACTATCTGCACGATCGCTGGATGATGAACCTGGGGTACACGACCAGCGAGGAGAACGACTACTCGGCGGACACGTTCAGCTTCGGCGTGAGCCAGGACATCTTCGGCGATCTGACCACGATCTCGCTCGGCTACTCCCTCGGCCGCGACGAGGTGGGCCGGCGCGGCGACCCCAACTTCCGCGAGGCCGTGGAACGGCAGCAGTACCGGCTCGGCCTGTCGCAGATCGTGACGCGCAATTTGCTGCTCGGGTTCGCGTTCGAGACCATCACGGACGAAGGCTTCCTCAACAACCCGTATCGGCAGATCCGCTACGTGGATCCCGGGAGCCCGCGCGGCTACAGCTTCGAGCAGGAGGTGTATCCGCGCACGCGCACGAGCGATGCCGGTGCGCTGCGGCTGCGCTACTACCTGCCGTACCGCGCGGCGCTCCACGGCGAGTACCGCAAGTACGCCGACACCTGGGAGATCGAGGCGGACACGTTCGAGATCGGCTACACGCACCCGCTCGATCAGGGCTGGATCATCGAGGGGCGGCTCAGGTTCTACTCGCAGACCAAGGCGGAGTTCTTCGCCGATCTCTTCCCGGCCTCGCGGTTCCAGAATTTCATGGCCCGCGACAAGGAGCTCTCCACGTTCTCGAGCAGCACGCTGCGGCTAGGCGCGAGCTACGACATCGTGCGCGGCGGATGGAAGTTCGTGGAGCGCGGCAGCGTGAGCTTCGTGTACGACCACATCCAGTTCGAGTACGAGGACTTCCGCGATCTCACGCAAGTCGGCGCGCCGCTCGGCGAGGAGCCGCTGTACGGCTTCGACGCCGACGTGCTGCAGGTCTTCGTCTCGTTCTGGTTCTGAAGGCGAAGAATCGCGCCTAAAAGGCGCTCCCACCTGGCCCGTCAACGCAGCCTGTGGGAGCGGCTTTCCAGCCGCGAGCTTCTCCTACCACCGGAACACGCGGACGACGTCGCCTGCCTCGTAGCGCCGGCGCGTTCGCGGCAGCTCCACGAAGCCGATCGTGCCGGCGAGCGACACGAAGTCGCCCGAGGTGTTCGTCGGCCGCGGCTCCACGAGCGTGGCACCGCCGCCCGACGCGCGGAGCGCCACCGGCATGAAATACGTGAGGTCCGCGCCGAGCTCGACGGGCTCGGCGAGCGTGGCGAGCTCCTCCGGTTCCTCGGTCGCGCCCAGCGCGGCACGCAACGCGGGCAGGACGTACCGGGTGGTGCACACCAGCGTGGAAACCGGGTTGCCGGGCAGCGCGAAGATCGGCTTGCCGTCGCGGCTCGTGCCGAACCACATCGGCCGGCCGGGGCGCTGCTCGATGCGGTGGAACACGAGGTCGGCGCCCAGGTGCTCGAGCACGCGCGGCACGAAGTCGAACTGCCCCATCGACACGCCGCCCGACAGAATCAGCACGTCGTGCTCGTCGTGAAGCCGCCCGATCTCGCGCAATAAGGCGCCCACGTCGTCCGGCAGCCGCGCCCGGGTGGTCGTGCCGAGGCGATGGCGCGCGAGCGCCGCCGCGATCGCCCAGTCGTTGCTCGAGCGGATCTGATGCGGCGCGATCGCCGGCGCGTCCACGTCCACGAGCTCGTCGCCCGTGGAGACGACGGCCACCCGGGGCAGCGCCGTGACCGGCACCCGGTGGCAGCCCGCGCCGGCGAGCACCGCCACCTCCGGCGGGCCGATCCGCTGCCCGGCCGCGAGCAGGCGGCTGCCGGCCGGGCGGTCGCTGCCGCGCCGGTGGATGAACTGTCCCTGGGCCGGCTCGTAGCCCGCCGCCACGCGGGCCGAGCCGCCGACGCGCTCCACGCGCTCCACCGGTATCACCGTGTCCGCGCCGGGCGGCAGCACGGCGCCCGTCATGACCTCCACGCAGCGGCCGGGGCCGCCGAGCGCGAGCGGCGGCACGCCCGCGGCCTGCGTGCCCGCCACCGCGAACTCCCGCACGCCCGCCGACCAGTCGACATAAGCCACCGCGATGCCGTCCATCGTGACGCGGTCGAACGGCGGATGGTCGCGGTCGGCCAGCACGTCGGCGGCGAGGACGCGGTCCACGCAGGCGGCGAGCGGCTCGTGCGTCGCCGGGAAGCGCGGCATGCGCTCGCGGATCAATCGTTCAGCTTCTGCAACCTCGGTCATGCGGCGACGAATCGGCGTCCTGGCCGAGTGCTATACTACCGAACCGAGGTGGCTGACATGGCCCGTGTCCTAACGAGCGGCCTCGCCTTATTCGCCCTCACCGGGCCGGGCTGGGGTCAACCCGGTCCCGTCGACAACCGAACCGTCCTCGGCGCCGACGAGTACCTTTCGGCCGGGGCCGACGCCATCCGCATGGGCCGCTATGACGACGGCATCCGCTTGACCGAGCTCGGCCTCGAGCGCGTGCAACGCCGCAACGACAAGGCCGCGGGGCTCTCGAATCTGTGCGCCGCGCATGCCGCCAAGGGCGAGCCCGACCGCGCGATCGATTACTGCAGCCAGTCGCTCGCTTTGAACCCGCACAACTGGCGCGCGTACAGCAACCGCTCGTATGCCTACTATTTGAAGGGCATGTTCGCCGAGGCGAAGTCGGACCTGGACGTCGCCGCCTCGATCAATCCCGACGCACGGCAGCTCGCGCAGATTCAGGGAATGATCAACGAGAGCACGCTGCGGCCGCGCGTGATCACGGAGGACCACCAATAGCCAGGCGTCTCATCCTGCCGGCCGTGCTCGTGCTGCTGGTCGCCTGCGGCGCGACGGCGCAGGCGGCGAAGCGGGGTGAGCTCATCGATCCGGTCGGCCTGTGGCGGTGCATCGTGTACGGGCATCCCACGCACGGCGACGAGCGCGTGCTGCTCAGGCTGTCCGCGGACGGGGGAACGGAGCTCGCGGGTCCCGGGTCCGAGCGCAACCGGGCATGGGTGCCGCTGTCGTCGTGGAACGTGGAGCGGCACACGCTCACGTTCCAGGACTTCCGCACCGGCCGCGAGTTCGTGAGCGACCTGCGGCGCAGCACGCTGGGCGGCCGCTGGCGCACGTCGTTCCTGTTCGGCGGCTGGTGGTGCACGTCGATGCAGGACCAGGCGGAGCTCGTCACCGACGCGCGCGCGGCGGAGCTGGCGCGCCTCATGCCGCCCCTGATTCCCGAGCGGTTGGCGACGCCCGTGTATCCGCTCGCCGCCATTCGTGCCGGCAAAGAAGGGCGAGCCGTATCGTGCTTCTTCGTGGACGCGGACGGCGTCATCATCGAGCCCGAGATCCTGGAGCTGACGGACGAGGTGTTCCGCGAGCCCACGCTGCGAGCCCTCGCGAGCTCGCGCTATCGAGGCTGGAGCGACGACAGCATGGTGCGGCCGGGCTGCCGCAGCTTCCTTTACCGGCTGGACGCCGCGAACTGAATCCTGTCGGCGTGGGAGCGGCTTTATCCGTGCGAGAGCGGCTTTCCAGCCGCGATCTTCATCTGTGGGAGCGACTTTCTAGTCGCGATTCTTGCGTCACCGCAGGCGGCGCGGCTTGCGTGTGCCCCTTCCAGGACCGGCGTGAATACGTCCCTGTAGCCTCGCGCGCGCGCGTC
>DATCLY010000040.1:0-1544 GCA_036563665.1 Gammaproteobacteria bacterium | reverse complement strand
TAGTGGTTGCCGCTGCCGAGCGTGCCCATCTCGTCGCGCTGGCGCTTCTTCGCCTGCTCGGACACGAGGTCCGGACGCGCGCCGCGCATGCACCCGCGCTCCTCGATGCGCTCGAGGTCGGCGGCCTCGCCCCAGCCCCGCGCGACGGCCCACTGCGCGCCGCCGGAGAGCATCTGATCCATCTCGCTTCCCGTCAGGCGGATCGCGCCGGTGCTGCCGACGCCGGCCGGAATCTTGTGGAACAGCACGTCGGCGAGCTCTTTCTGCACCGCGCGGACGTCGTCGGTGACGAGCCCCGTATGCAGGCAGCGCACGCCGCAGGAGATGTCGTAGCCGACGCCGCCGGCCGACACGATGCCGCCTTCGTCGGGGTCGAACGCCGCCACGCCGCCGATCGGAAAGCCGTAGCCCCAGTGCGCATCGGGCATCGCGTACGACGCCTTGACGATGCCTGGGAGGGTCGCGACGTTCGACGCCTGCTGGTAAACCTTGTCGTCCATCTCGCGGATCAGCGTCTCGTCCGCGTAGATGATCGCCGGCACGCGCATGTTGCCGTGCGGCGGGATTTCCCACTCGTAGTCGGAGCGTCGGTTGAAGCGCGACAGGTCCATCGTGATGACTCGCGAAATCGTGAGATCGTTCGGTCGTTACTTCATGAGGCGGCAAAACCTCTCGATAGTTCCGATTTTCCGAGCCGGCGTGCCCGTGCCGGCGGCCGGGCCGCGCCGGGCCGCCGGGCGGCCGGGGTGGCGGCGCGCAGGACAGCGTCGCGGCCGGATCGCGCGTCTCAGACGTCCACCACGCACTGGGCGATCCACGCGCCGTTCTGCTCGGCGACGCGCAGGGCCGTGTAGGTCGCGCCCTTGACTTCCACGGCGGGCTGGTGCCGTTCCCCCGCCACGGGCTCGCCCCAGGCGCGGCCTTCGAGCCGGTGGTCGTCGGTGATGCGCACCTCGAAGCGGGAAAAGAGGAAACCCCGGGTCGCCATCTCGTAGATCAGGGCGTTGAGCCAGTCGACGAGGAGCAGCTCGTCGTCGGGCGCGCTCGCCGACACGTCGACCGCCTCGAGCGGACGCACGGCCGCCGGATCCGTGATCACGGCGGTGAGCGCGAGCGCCGCCTGCTCGAACGCCTCCGCCCGCGTACGCCCGACGCCGCGAACGCCCATGTCGGCTTCGTGGGGGAAGTGCTCCCAGCGGGGTACGGTCATGCGTCTCTCCCTGGCGAGCCTCGATGATACTCCGTCGCGGGTTTCCAGGGACGAGGCGCTACTTCAGCTTGCGCTCGTCGAGATCGAGCGCGCGCCCGATGATCTCCCGCATGATCTCGTTGCTGCCGGCGAAGATTCGCGTGATGCGCGCGTCCGTGTACATGCGCGCGATCTCGTACTCCTCCATATAGCCGGCGCCGCCGTGGAGCTGCACGCACGCGTCGACCACCTCGCCCTCGAGCTCGGTGGCCAGCAGCTTCGCCTCCGCCGCGGTCACCGCGTCGAGCCGTCCCGCGTTGTGCTCGAGCACGCACTGGTCGACGAACACCTGCAC
>DATCLY010000038.1:0-53791 GCA_036563665.1 Gammaproteobacteria bacterium | reverse complement strand
CTTCACGCCCACCGGCGGCGCCGACGAGGCTATCCTTGCGCGCCATGAGCGCGAACGACCTCGTGCGCGCCACGGCGTCGCCGTGCGTGCGCAATTGCTGTCTCGACGACGACAACGTCTGCATCGGCTGCGGCCGCGCGCTCGCCGAGATCGTTGGCTGGGCCCGCGCGAGCGAGGAGGAGAAGCGATCGATTCTCGCGCGCGCAGCGGATCGGCGCGAGCAACGGCGACGACGGTATGGGATCCCCTAGCCGCGCGGCCGAGGCCGCGCTGCTCGCGGAGTGCCACGAGCGGGCCATCGCGCTGCTGCGCCGCAACCTGTCGCCCGCCGGCGTGCTCGCGGCTTCACGGAACGCCAAGGCGGAGCAGCGCGGATACACCGCGGTCTTCGCTCGGGACGCGGCCGTGTGTGCGATCGGCATGGCGCTCTCGGGCGACGCGCTGCTCGAGCGGGAGGCGGTCACGGGGCTCGAGACGGTGGCCGCCCATCAGGCGCCGAACGGCCAGATCCCGAAGTTCGTGGATCACCACCGGCGCGAAGCGGACTTCTGGTACGTGGGCTGCATCGACGCGACGCTCTGGTGGCTCATCGCCGTCGCGTACCTCGACGAGCGCGGGTTGCCGCGCGGGCTGCGGCGGCGCTGGCGGCGGAACATCGAGCTCGCGCTGCAATGGCTCCTCGCGCAGGAGCATCAACGCTTCCAGCTGCTGCAGCAGAACGAGGCGAGCGACTGGGCGGACATCATGCCGCGCTCCGGATTCGTGCTGTACACGAACGCGCTGTGGTATCGCGTCAAGCGGCTCTACGGCCTGCCGCACGCGGCGCGGACGGCCGCGAGCTTCAACGGGCTGTTCCATCCGTTCTCCGCGGGGCTGCCCGAGTACCGTCGCGCGCGGCTGTTGAACGAGTACGTCCTGCGGCGCGCGCGCAACCGCGACCTCTATCTGAGCTTCGTGAACTTCTCGTTCTTCGGCGAGGAAGGCGACGTGTTCGGCAACGTGCTAGCGCTCCTCATGGGCCTCGCCGACCGGGCCGCACGGGACCGCGTGCTGGGCGCGCTGCTCGCGGCGCGCGTCAACGAGCCTTATCCGGTGCGCGTGGTCGTGAAGCCCATCCGCGCGCGGAGCGCGCTCTGGCGGCCGTACATGGCGCGCCACCGGCAGAACTACCGCTGGCAGTACCACAACGGCGGCATCTGGCCCATGGTGGGCGGCTTCTGGGTGGCGGCGCTCGCGCGCCATGCCGGCCGGCGCGCGGCGCGCGCCGAGCTCGTGAAGCTCGCGCGGGCGTGTGCGCTCGGCTCGTGGTCGTTCGCCGAGTGGCTGCACGGGCGCACCCACACGCCTCGCGGCATGCCGGGGCAGTCCTGGAACGCGGCGGCGTACCTCATGGCGGAACGGATCGTGCTGGACGGCGAGGACCCGTTCCGCAGCACCGGCGGCCGCCGATCGACCTGACCTCCCTCGGCCCGCCGGTGCGCTTCAATGCTCCTCGGTCGTGCGCAGCACGAAGTCGATGATCTCGGACGAGACGCTCGTGTCCGA
Source organism: Gammaproteobacteria bacterium (assembly GCA_036563665.1). Lineage (GTDB taxonomy): Bacteria > Pseudomonadota > Gammaproteobacteria > Steroidobacterales > Rariloculaceae > FEN-1219. Next base: position 52,246 of record DATCLY010000038.1, on the reverse strand, counting down.
CGTGCCGATGGACAGGAGCTGCGAGGAGTGGTTGTGGCCGAGGCTCTGCCGATAGCGGGGCACGACGCCGTGCTCGATGACGAGCTCCGAGTAGAGCTGGGCGAACGGCACGGTGTAGCGCTCCGAATCCCACTGCGCGGTGAAGAACAGCACGGGGATGTCGGTGCGCGTCACGTTGCCGGGCACGACGCGCTGCGGGTAGAGGCTCGGGTCGGTGCCGTAGTACGCGAGCTCGCCGCGGCCGGGCCGCGCGAAGTCGAACGTGTACGGTCCCGAGACGAGGATCCCGCCGGCCGCCCGCGGCGTGCCGGGCAGCAGCACCTGCGGCATGAACACGTAGGTCGCGACGTGCAGCGCGCCGGTGGAGATGCCGGCCACGAAGATGCGCTCGGGGTCGCCGCCGAGCTCCGCCGCGTGATCGCGTAGCCACGTGACGACGGCGCCCACGTCCCGCGCGCCCTCCGGCCAGACGTGCTCGGGCGCGAGCCGATAGCCCGCGGTCACGCCCACCCACCCGATGCTGCCGAAGTACGCCGCGACGTTGGCCGTCGAGCGCCGGTCGCCGCCGATCAGCCCGCCGCCATGAAATACCGCGATCATCGGCACGGGCTCCTGCGAGCGCCGCACCTTGCCCCGGTACACGTCGAGGCGTTGGCGCTCGTGCGGGCCGTAGGCGAGACCCGAGCGCACCTCGAGCTCCTCGGGGGCGTAGACGCGCTCGAGCTCGGCATAGATCTGCGCCGTCTTGCCGGCCACGGTGCCGTTGAACACCCGGCCGAAGGAGGCGAGCTGTGCCGCCACCGCGGGCGGCATGCCGCTGCGGAGCGTGTCCGCGAGGCTCGAGCCCCGCTCGTCCGGAGACGACCAGCGAAAGGCCTGCCGCTCGGAGTCGCCGCACGCTTCGAGGGTCAGGGCGCGCCGCCGATACACGGGCGAGACGAGGGGCGGTGTGGCGGCGAGCTCGCCTGCGCCCGGCGCCACGGCCGCGCAGAGCTCCGGCGCCGCCGCGGCGCGGAGCCGACCCCACGCGAGCGACCAGCGCTGCAGGGCCGAGTCGTCGCAGGCGCGCAGGTGCAGCCGTGCACCGGGCTCCAACGCTTCGGCCGCGAGGCAGCGGTCCTGCGCTACCGCCTCGATCCGCCCGTCCTCCGCGCGAAGCTCGAAGAGCTGATCTTGGAGCGGTGCGCCGTACTTGCACGTGTGCGTCTCGAGCGGCTCGTCGAGCCGCAGCTCGCCGCCGTTGCCCGCCACGTCGATGCAGTAGCCGCGTTCGTCGTCGAGCACGGCGGCCGTGCGCAGCAGACCCGGCTCGGCGGACAGCGGAGCGACGAGCAGCAGCAGCGTCGAGCCGAGCGCGCCGGCGCCGAGCTTCGAAGCAAAGCGTGTCATCGCCATCGCCCTGGCGTGGTGACGTGTATGCGCGCTACTCGCGCGCGAGCGCGCCGCCGACGCTCGCGTCGTCGCCGATCGTGACGGCCGCCGGCTCGGCGGCCACGGCGTCCTCGGCGGCGTCGTGCGCGTCGAGCGGCTCGCTGCGCCAGGCCGCGTCCCAGTCCGCGAGCTCGAACCGCCCCGTCACCGGGAAGCGCGGCGGGCGCGCGTCGGCGAACCGCTCATCGAAGACGAGCTTGGTCCCGTAGCGCGGCTCGGTGGCGGTCACGGAGCCCGCCGTCACGCTGCCGTAGATCGAGAGGGTGGCGTGCTCGCGCGCGGTGTAGCGCGAGACCGCGAAGCGGCGTTTCGCGTAGATGGCCGCCTGCACCGTGAGGTCGCCGGGCCCCGTGACGTCGGGCGGGGCGATCTCCACGTCCCTCTCGGCGACGAGCCCGAGGTAGTCGTCCGCGCCCGAGCTTCTCGGGTCGGCCGCGTACGTGAGGTCGTCCTCGATCACGATGTCGTCGGCGGAGTACACGAGCACCTTGCCGTTCACGACGCCGCGGACGTGCAGCGTCACGTCCTCGGCGCCGAGCAGATACGTGGCATCGGCCGACAGTGCCGCCACGCGCTCCTCGGGCTCCTGCCCGTCGACGGGCCGCCACGCGAACGTGCCGTCCGCCCGGAACTCGATCCGGACGTCCTCGCGGAACTCGTGCACGAAGCCGTCTCCATCCGGCATGCCGGCCAGCGCCTGCCGCGGCCGCGCGATGCGGCCCACGCGCGTCTCGAGGCCGCCGAGAAACACCTGATCGCGGCGCACGCGCTGCTCGGAGCTCGACGTGTCGATGCCGCGCGCGGTGGTGACCTTGCCGAGGAAGCGCGGCTGCACGCCATTGCTGCGCGCCACGGGGATCTCGGAGTTCGAATGGAAACGGCCGTCGATCTCGTCGTCGTGGATCTGCACGCTCGGATCCCAGCGGTCGACGAACTGCGCGAAGTGCGAGAAGGCGAGGCGCTTGAGCCGCATCTGCGTGGACAGGCGCTCTCCGCCCTGATCGGTGCTCACGGCGACGATCAGGTGGTCGAGCGCCGTGTCGTCGTGCGGGGGCAGGTGAGCGACCGTCGCCGTGTAGCGCTGCCCGTCGTGCGTCCATTCGAGCTCGGCCCCCGGCACGAGGCGGCGCTCGTCCCTGGCGAGGTGCTCGATGCGCTCGGCGAGCATCGCACGCTGCACCTCCGGGATGGGCACGGCCTCGGGCTCCGCCGCCACGGTCGGCGTCGCGGCCCGTTCCGCGGCGGCGGGCGGCGCCACCGGCGTCGCAGCCCGCGGTGCGGCGTTTTCCTGCGTCGGCGCCGGAGGGCGCTCGGCCACGACGTTCTCGGCGGGCGCAGCCTCGGGCTCGGCTGGCGCTTCGACGGGCTCGACGGAGGGCCTCGCGGGCTCGGCCTCGGCGACCGAAGGCTCGGCCGGGGCTGCGGCGGGCTCGGTCTCCGCGACCGGAGGCTCCGCCGGCGGTGCGGCGGGCTCGGACGCTTCCGCCACGCCTGCGTCCGCGGGGGCGGGCGGCTCGGCCTCGACGGGCGGCTCCTCGGGAAGGACCTCGACGCGCTCCGCGATGGGACCCTCGTGCGGTTCGACGGCCGCGCTGGGCGTCTGCTCGGCGCCTGGCTCGCGCAGCGGGTCGAGCTCGACCCATTGGACGCGCATGCCGGAGAAGGTCGTGACCACGGACGGCTCGAAGCGCACGAGGAGCAGCAGCGGCGCCAGCAGCAACGCGTGGAGCGCGACGGAGAGCGCCGCGGAGCGTGTCATCGACCGGTTCACGTTATTCGCGCGGACGACCGGGACGCCTGCTACGACCGTACTCCCTCGCGGAGAGGGAGGCAACGCCCGAAGAGTCGCGCCTGGAAAGGCGCTCCCACCCGGCGGCTGAACGAAGCCCGTGGGAGCGGCTTTTCAGCCGCGATTCTTACGGCGACGGGGACAGGCGGAGCAGGGCGCCGTCGTCCTCGTCGGTGACGACGTACAGCAGGCCGTCGGGACCCTGGCGCACGTCGCGGATGCGCTGGTGCAAGTCGGTGAGCAACGACTCGCGGCGCAGCTCCTCGAGGTTGTCGTTCAGCACCACGCGCTCGAGACCGCCCGTGCGCGGAATCTCCCCGCGACGGGCGCTGCCGACGAACAGGTTCCCCTTCCACGCGGGGAAGCGGTCGCCGGTGTAGACGGTCATGCCCGTGGGCGCGATCGACGGGATCCAGAGGATCAGGGGCTGCTCGGTGTCCTCGCCGAGCGGCACGGGCGACCAGCGCGGGCCTTCGTACGTCCGGCCGAAGCTGTAGACCGGCCAGCCGTAGTTGCGGCCGGGGAGAATCTGGTTCACCTCGTCGCCGCCGTTCGGCCCGTGCTCGGCGGCGAGCACGGCGCCGGACGGATGCACGGTCAAGCCGAGCTGGTCGCGGTGTCCCAGCGAGTAGATCTCGGCGCGCGCGCCGGCGCGGCCCACGAACGGATTGTCCGCGGGTGCGCCCCCGTCGGCCGTGAGCCGCAGAACCTTGCCGTAGACGTTGTCGAGCTTCTGCGCGGCGTCGTCGAAGGGCGCGCCCGTCGTCACGAACAGCTGCCCGTCCGGCGAGAACGCGAGTCGCGAGCCGCTCGCGCCGGGCCGTTCCTCGCCGGCGAAGATCTCTTCGAGGCCCTCGAGCCGCGCGCCGTCGAAGCGCGCCCGGGCGACCACGATCGCGGTGGGCCGGCGACCGGACGGCTGCACGCTCGGGTCGGCAACGCCCGGCCTGTTGTAGGTGAGGTAGACGAGGCGGTTGCGCTCGAAATCGGGATGCAGCACCACGTCGTGCAGGCCGCCGCCCCGGAAATCCGCGGGCGGCGGACCGCCGGGCACGGGGTCCGGCAGCAGCTGCGCCTCGCCCGTCGCGTTCTTCACGAGGCGCAGCGCCGCCCCACGCTCCGCGATCAGCGCGTCGCCGTTCGGCAGCATCGCGAAGGCGAACGGGTGCGCGAGCCCGCGCACGACCACGTCCACCCGCAACCGATGCTGCTCCGCCGTGTCGAAGACGTACGGCTCGTCGCCCAGGGTGACCGGCGCGATGCCGATGTTCGGCTGCTGTGCCCGGGCGCCGCACCACGCGAGCGCGGCGAGCACGGCCGCGGCGGCCGGCCAGGCGCGGCGACGGATCGGCCGAGCGGCCTGGCGGCCCGGGCGCACGGCCCGGTCGACGCGCGCTTCGCAACGGGCGAGCGCGGCTCGAGAGCTGACCGGCATGGACTTCCCCTCCCCAGCGGGCGCGGCGCGGCCAATAATCCGCGGCACGGCCCGCGCCCGTCAATCGGCTGCCCGGCGGGCCGTCCGGGCGGCCGGTAGAATGTGCCGATGACGACCCTGTCGGTGCTCGACCTCGCCTTCGTGCCGAGCGGCTCGACGCCGGCACAGGCGCTGCGCAACACGCTCGACCTCGCTCGCCACGCGGAGCGCTGCGGCTATCGCCGTTTCTGGCTCGCCGAGCACCACAACATGGTGGGCATCGCGAGCGCGGCCACGTCCGTCGTGATCGGTTACGTGGCCGGCGGCACGCAGACGATCCGCGTGGGCGCCGGCGGCATCATGCTGCCGAACCACTCGCCGCTCGTGATCGCCGAGCAGTTCGGCACGCTCGAGACGTTGTATCCGGGCCGGATCGATCTCGGGCTCGGCCGCGCCCCCGGCACGGATCAGCGCACGCTGCGCGCGCTGCGCCGCGACCCGTCGAGCGCGGACAGGTTTCCCGAGGACGTCATCGAGCTCAAGGCGTTGCTCGGGCCGCTCCGCCCCGGGCAGATGGTCCAGGCCGTGCCGGGCACGGGGACCAACGTGCCGATCTGGATCCTGGGCTCGAGCCTCTACGGCGCGGAGCTCGCCGCGGCGCTGGGGCTCCCGTATGCATTCGCGTCGCACTTCGCGCCCGACGCGCTGTACGCGGCGCTCGACGTGTATCGTTCGCGGTTTCGTCCGTCGGAGGACCTCGCCGAGCCGCGCGTGATGGTGGGCGCGAACGTCGTCGCCGCGGACACCGACGCGGAGGCCCGGCGGCTCTTCACCTCCGTGCAGCAGAGCTTCACGAACCTGCTGCGCAACGCGCGCGGGCAGCTGCCGCCGCCGATCGACGACATCGAGAGCTACTGGACGCCGGTGGAGAAGGCGCAGGCCTCGCGCCTGCTGGCCTGCTCGTTCGTGGGCGCGCCGTCCACGGTGCGCGAGGCGCTCGCGGAGTTCGCGCAGCGCACGGGCGCAGACGAGATCATCGTGGTGACCGCGGTGTACGAGCACGCCGCGCGCGTGCGCTCCTACGAGCTGCTGGCCGAGGCCTGGGGCATGCGCGAGGGCGCGTCGTGACGGCCGAGCGGCCGGTCGTGGAGCACGTCACGTCCATCGAGGGCGTGCGCATGCCCGCCATCATCTACGGCACCGCGTGGAAGAAGGACGCCACGGAGCGGCTCGTCGCCACGGCCCTTCGCCTGGGCTTCCGCGGCATCGACACGGCATGCCAGCCCAAGCACTACGACGAGGCCGGCGTGGGACGGGGCGTGGCGGCCGCGCTCGCGGAAGGGATCGCGCGCGAGGACCTGTACCTGCAGACCAAGTTCACGCCCCTGGCCGGGCACGATCCGCGGCGCATCCCGTACGATCCGTCGGCGCCGCTCGCGGAGCAGGTGGCGCAGTCGTTCGAGGCATCGGTGCGCAACCTCGGGACCGACTACGTCGACTGCCTGGTGCTGCACTCGCCGCTGTCGAGCCCGTCGGATACGCTGGAGGTCTGGCAGGCCATGGAGGAACTGTACCGGTCGCGTCGCGTGCGGCAGCTCGGCATCAGCAACTGTTACAGCCCGCGCTATCTCGAGCAGCTCTACCGCACGGCCGTCGTGAAGCCCGCCGTGGTGCAGAACCGCTTCTACGCCGACACCGGCTACGACCGCGAGATCCGCGCGTTCTGTCGCGGTCACGGCATCGTCTATCAGAGCTTCTGGACGCTCACGGCCAACCCGCAGCTGCTCGCGCATCCGCAGATCTCGGCCTTCGCCGCGCGGCACGGCCGCACCGCTCCGCAGATCCTGTTCCGCTATCTCACGCAGCGGGGCGTCGTGCCGCTCACCGGCACGACGAGCGAAACGCACATGCGGGAGGATCTCGCCATCTTCGAGTTCGCCCTCGACGACGCGGCGCTCGAGGCGATCGACGCCCTGCTGCAGTAGCGGGCGGCGTCTGCCCAGGGACGGAGGACGCGACGGTATCACCATTGAGTAGACTGATCCGATGCCACTCATCGTCATCGCCGCGCTGCTCGGCCTGATCCTCGGCGGCGTGCGCGGCCTCGTCATCGCCGTGGTGCTCACGTACCTGCTGAGCTTCGCGCTGCGGCAGGGCGTGCGGCGCGCCGTCGGTCTCGAGGAAGAGGAATTCCTGGATGCCACGTTCGCCGTCATGGGCGCGCTCGCCAAGGCGGACAGCGTGGTGACGAAAGACGAGATCCGTGCGGCCGAGGCCGTGTTCGATCGTCTCGGCCTTTCCGCGGCGCAGCGCGAGGCGGCCAAAGCCGCGTTCCGGCGCGGCAAGGCGCCCACCTTCGATCTCGACGCGGAGGTCGCGCGGCTGCGCGCGGCGAGCCGCGGCCGAGTGGGCCTCTTGCGCCTGTTCCTGCACATTCAATACATGGCGGTCGCCGCGGACGGGCGCGTGCATCCGGCGGAGCACGCCATGCTGCTGCGCGTGGCGCGCGGGCTCGGCCTTTCCGAGTTCGACCTCGCGCAGCTCGAGGCGATGCTGCGCGCGGCCGGCGCGTGGGGCGGCGGCGCGCACGGCGCCGGCCGAAGGACCGGGAGCGGCGCCGGCGCCCAGACGGGCGCCGCGCCCACCGGGCGCAGCCTCGAGGACGCCTACGCGGCCCTCGGCGTGAGCCCGCAGGCGAGCGACGCCGAGCTGCGGCGGGCCTACCGCAAGCTCATGAATCAGAATCACCCGGACAAGCTCGCGGGGCGCGGGCTGCCGGAGAGCATGCGCGCGCTCGCCGAGGAGCGCACCCGGGAGATCAGCGCGGCGTATCGGCTCATCAAGGAGTCGCGCGAGCGGGCGCGGGGGGCCCGAGCCTGAGAGGCCTTCGGGCCGTGCGCACGCGGTGCTACGCTCGCGCATCGCAAGCCACCGTCGTCGATCGGAGACCCGTATGTCGAACAGGCAACGCCCGCTGCACTGGATCCTCGCGCGGATCGCGTGTACTTTCCTTCTCGTGCCTCCTTCCATCGCGTCCGCGCAAGAAGCGCCGGAGCCGCCGCGCCTCGAGTTCGCTTTCGAGGTGCGCGTCGACGTCGCGGCGCCCACCGTGATCGGCGAGGTGCCGAACGGCACGCGCCGCATCATCGACATCCTCGGCGGCACCTTCGAGGGGCCCACGCTCAAAGGCGTGGTGCTGCCCGGCGGCGCGGACTGGCAGATCATTCGCGACGACGGCTTCACGGAAGCGGATGCGCGCTACACGCTGCGCACCGACGACGGTCACCTCATCTACGTCTCGAACGTCGGCATCCGCCACGCGCCGCCCGACGTGATACGGCGCCTCAACGCGGGCGAAACCGTGGATCCGTCGCTGGTCTACTTCCGCACCGTCCCGAAGTTCGAGACCGCGGCGCCCGAGCTGCAGTGGCTCATGCGCGCCGTCTTCGTCGGGAGCGGCGAGCGATACCCGAACGGCGTCGTGATCCGCTTCTGGCGCGTGCTCTGACGGCCGCGCGCCCCGGCGCTCGCGGAGCGGGATCGCCCGAGCGCGCGCTGCGATCTTCCCCGGCCCCGCACACGGGATTGCCCGCAAGCGACGCGAGCGGCCTGCGAAGGACCGCTGCTCGCGTCTGGTACCATGCGCGCCTCCCCGTCATTCCCGAAGGAAGGAAAGATGCGCGCGCTCGTCGCTCTCGCCCTGTGCTCGTTCGTCTTACCCGCATTCGCGCAGCCCCAGGATCCGTTCACGGGCTCCATTGCGCTCGGTTATCTCGCGACGAGCGGCAACACGGACAGCACCAACGCGAACGCGTCGCTCAGGGTGGAGTGGAGCCCCGACGGCAGGTGGCGCCATCGATGGGACGCGCTGGCGGTGAGCGCGCGCACCAACGAGGTGACGACGGCGGAAGCGTATTCGGCCGGGTACACCGGCCGTCGGGATTTTTCCGAGGCGAACTACCTGTTCGCGTCGCTCGATTGGCGCCAGGACCGCTTCTCCGGCTACGAGCAGCAGATCTCGGAGACGGTCGGTTTCGGCCGCAGGCTCCTCGACTCGGAGCGGCAGACGCTCGCGCTCGAAGGGGGCGGCGGTGCCAAGCAGTCCACGCTGCTGGACGGCACCGACGTCGACGAAGCCATCGTGCGCGGCGCGCTCGACTACGTGCTGCGCTTCAACGAGAACGCCGAGTTCAATCAGAAGATCGTCACGGAGGTCGGCGAGGACAACCGCTACACCGAGTTCGTCTCCGCGCTGCGCACGCGAGTCCTCGGTAATCTCGCGGTGGTGGTGTCGTATACGCTGAAGCGAAACTCCGACGTGCCGCCCGACATCCAGAACACGGACACGTTCACCTCGATATCGCTCGAGTACGGGTTCTGACCGGCTCCGCGCGGCGGCCTCCCGGCTCCGCGTCCGGGCGGCGCGCCGCCTGGAACGCTCCTTGCAGGCCGACGTCAGGCCCATTCCGAGGAGCTCGAGCCGTGACCCATTTCGTCGTCGCGATCTTTTCCGATGAGGCGGGCGCCGCGGAAGGCCTGCGGACGCTCCAGGCGTTGAGCGAAGAGCGGCGGATCGCGCTGCGCGAGGCGGCCGTCGTCGGCAAGGACGCGGACGGCCGGGCGTCGGTGAAAGGACGAACGCTGCCGGGCGCAGGCATAGGCGCGCTGATCGGCGGCTTGCTCGGCATGCTGGGCGGGCCGGTGGGGGCGGCCGTGGGCGCCGCGAGCGGCGCGTGGGTCGGCACGTGGCAGGATCTGTCCAACCTCGGGGACGAAACCCAGTTCGCGGAGCGCGTGCGCCGCGAGCTCGGCCGGGGCGAGGCGGCCGTCGTGGCTGCGCTTGCGGAAAAGCCCGACCCCGAGCTCGCGGCGCGCCTGCAAGCGCTCGGCGGCATCGTCGTGCAGGGAACGGAGGCCGAGATCGAGGAGGGCCGGCCGTCGGCCTGACCCGGGAAGCGCTCTCGTAATAGACTTCGCACTGCTCCGTTTCGCCGGCGCGCGCCGGCGTAGCGGCCGCGCTCGGCCGCGGCCTTCCACGACGAAGCTGACACCATGCTCGAGGCTCGCAGATGAGCGCCGCCGCGGCGCAGCAAGAGCCGGCGGCGCCGTACCGGCAGCCCGCCGACGCCGTCGTGCACACCTTGGGCACGGACGCCCGCCACGGGCTCACGACCGCGGAAGCGCGCGCGCGGCTCGCCCGCTACGGCCGCAACGAGCTCGAGCAGGAGCGGCCCGTCCCCGGCTGGCGCAAGTTCCTCGCGCAGTTCACCGATCCGCTCGTGCTGCTGCTGCTCGCGGCCGGCGTGATCTCGGCCGCGCTCTGGATGGCGGAGCGGGCCTCGCCCCTGCCGTACGAGGCGCTCGCCATCTTAGCCATCGTGCTGCTCAACGCGGTGATGGGCTACGTGCACGAAGCGCGCGCCGAGCAGGCCGTGGCGGCGCTCAAGCAGATGTCCGCCGCCCAGGCGAAGGTGCTGCGCGACGGCGAGCCGCGCACGATCCCGGCGGCCGAGATCGTGCCGGGCGACGTGCTCCTGCTCGAGGAAGGCGACACGGTGCCGGCCGACGCGCGAGTCATCGAGTCGACGGCGCTGCGGGTGGCCGAGGCGGTGCTCACGGGCGAGAGCGTGCCGGTGGCCAAGCATCCGGAGGCCTTGCGCGAAGAGCAGCCGCTCGGCGACCGCTCGAACATGGTCTTCGGCGGCACCACCGTCGCCTACGGCCGCGGGCGCGCCGTCGTGACCGCCACCGGCATGCGCAGCGAGATGGGGCGCATCGCGGAGCTCATCGAGGAGGCGCCCGAGGAGCAGACGCCGCTGCAGCGGGAGCTCGACCGCGTCGGGCGGCTGCTCGGGGTCATCGTGATCCTCATCGCCGTGCAGATGATCGCCACCATCCTGCTCGTGCAGGACGTGCGCGGCTTCGACGCCTTGTTCGACGTGCTGATCCTGGGCGTGGCGCTCGCCGTGGCCGCGGTGCCCGAGGGGCTGCCGGCCATCGTCACGGCGGTGCTCGCGCTCGGCGTGCAGCGCATGGCGAAGCGCAACGCGATCATTCGCCGCCTCGCCGCCGTCGAGACCCTCGGCTCCGCCGACGTCATCGCTTCCGACAAGACGGGCACGCTCACTCGCAACGAGATGACGGTCCGCGTGGTCGCCACCGCCAGCGGCCGCGCCGTGTTCACCGGCACCGGCTACGAGCCGACGGGCGAGGTGCGGGGCGAGGACGGCAGGCCCGTGAGCCCGGCGGTGGAGTTCGAGCTCGTGAGGGCGCTCGCGGCCGCCGAGCGCGCCAACAACGCCGTCTTGAGGCAGCAGGACGGCACGTGGCTCGTGCAGGGCGACCCCACGGAAGGTTGCTTGCTGGTCGCGGCCCGCAAGGCGGGGCTCGACCCCGAGTCGCTCGGCCAGCGGTTCCCGCGCGTGGCGGAGGTGCCGTTCTCGTCCGAGCGCAAGCGCATGACCACCGTTCATCGCGACACGGAGAGCGGGCACCTGCTCGTGTTCAGCAAGGGCGCGCCGGACGTGCTGCTCGAGCGCTGCAGCGAGGAGCTCGCGGGCGAGGAGACGCGGCCGCTCACGCCCGAGCGCCGCAACGCCATTCTTGCCACGAACGATCGCCTCGCGGGCGAAGCGCTGCGCACGCTCGCCGTCGCATTCCGGCTCGTGCCGGACGACAACCGCGACCCGCGCACGCTCGACGAGCGCCTCGAGCGCGACATGGTGTTCCTCGGGCTCATCGGCATGATCGACCCGCCGCGCGAGGAGGCCGTCAGGGCCGTGGCGCGGGCGAAGGCGGCGGGGATCCGGCCGATCATGATCACGGGCGATCATCCGCGCACGGCGGAGGCCATCGCCGCCGAGCTCGGCATCGCCCACGAAGGGCGCGCCGTCACGGGCGCGCAGCTCGAGCGCATGCCCGAGGAGCTGCTCGACCGCACGGTGAGCGCCGTGTCGGTGTACGCCCGCGTGAACCCCGAGCACAAGCTCCGGATCGTCGGTGCGCTGCAGCGCCAGCGCAAGACCGTGGCCATGACCGGCGACGGCGTGAACGACGCGCCCGCGCTCAAGGCGGCCGACATCGGCATCGCGATGGGCATCACGGGCACCGACGTGTCCAAGAAAGCCGCCGACATGGTGCTCGCCGACGACAACTTCGCGACGATCGTCGCGGCCGTGGAGGAAGGCCGCGCGATCTTCTCGAACATCCGCAAGTTCCTGCGCTACCTGCTGTCGTCGAACATCGGCGAGGTCATGACGATGTTCTTCGGCGTGCTGCTCGCGCAGCAGCTCGGCCTCACGGGCGGTGAGAACGGCGTGATCCTGCCGCTGCTCGCCACGCAGATCCTGTGGATCAACCTGGTCACGGACGGGGCGCCCGCGCTCGCGCTGGGCGTGGACCCGGCGCACCCCGACGTGATGCGCCGCGCCCCGCGGGACCGCCGCGAGGGCGTGATCTCCACGAGCATGTGGATCGGCATCCTCTTCATGGGCACCGTGATGGCGGCGGGCACGCTCGGGGTGCTCGACGCGAGCCTGCCCGGCGGGCTCATCGAGGGCAGCGGCGACCTGCGCTACGCGCAGACGATGGCCTTCAACACGCTGGTGCTGTTCCAGCTCTTCAACGTCTTCAACGCGCGCTCCGATCGCCGCAGCGCGTTCGCGCAACTCTTCGCGAACCGGTGGCTGTGGGGGGCGGTCGTCCTGTCGCTCGGGCTGCAGGTCGCCGTGGTCCACGTGCCGGTGCTGCAGCAGGCGTTCTCCACGATGGACCTCACGCTGCGCGACTGGCTCGTGTGCGCGGCCGTGGCGAGCTCGGCGCTGTGGCTGCGCGAGCTCGTGAAGCTCGTCGCGCGCGTGCTGGGTTGAAGCGGACGGTTCCGGCGCGGCGGGCGCCGGAACCGTCGCATCGGCGTCAGGCGAAGTAGATCGTCTTGATCTCGAAGTAGAGCTCGAGGCCTTCCGGACCGCCCTCGCGGCCGATGCCGGACTGCTTGAAGCCGCCGAACGGCATCTTGGGGTCGACGATCATGCCGTTGACCGTGACGCTGCCGGAGCGCATGCGGCGCGCGATCTCGTAGCCGCGCTCGGGATCGGCCGTGTACACCGCGCCGTGCAGGCCGTAGACCGTGTCGTTGGCCTTGCGCACCGCGTCGTCCACGTCCTTGTAGGAGATCACCGAGACCACCGGCCCGAAGATCTCCTCGCGCGCGATCGTCATGCTCTGGTCGACGTCCGCGAACACGGTGGGCTCGACGAAATAGCCGCGGTCGAAGCCGGCGGGCCGCCCGCCGCCGAGCACGAGGCGCGCGCCTTCCTGCTTGCCCTTGTCGATGTAGCCCTGCACGCGCTTCAGCTGCCGCTCCATGGCGAGCGGCCCCATCTGCGTGGTTGGGTCCTGCGGGTCGCCGACTTTGACCTGCTTGACGGCCGAGACGTAGGCGTCCAGCACCTCGTCCTTGCGGCGCTCCGGCGCGAGCACGCGCGTGAGCGAGAAGCACACCTGTCCCGTGATCGGCATCGAGAACGGCACGAGGCTCTGAAGCACCTGATTCATATCCGCGTCCTCGAGCACGATGGCGGCGGACTTGCCGCCGAGCTCGAAGCTCGCGCGCGCGAGGCGCTCCGCAGCCACGGCCGCGATGTGCTTACCGGCCGCCGTGCTGCCCGTGAAGCTGATCTTGTCTATGCCCGCATGCCGGATCAGGTAGTCGCCCGTCTCGCGGCCGGCCGGGATCACGTTGAAGACGCCCGGCGGAAGGCCCGCGGCCTCGATGCATTCGGCCAGGATGTAGGCGTCGATCGGCGTCTCGGGCGACGGCTTCGCCACCACCGTGCAGCCCGCGGCGAGCGCCGCGGCGGCCTTGTAGCAGAGCAGCACGAGCGGCGCATTCCACGGCGTGATGGCGGCCACCACGCCCACCGGCTCCTTCACCACGCGCACGAGGCCGCCGTCGTCGCGGCGCCGCTCGTCCACGAGCGGATACGTCTTGATGAGCGTGCCGTAGTATTCGAAGAGCTCGGACGGCTGACCCGACGCGTAGCGCGTGAAGCTGATCGGCGCGCCCACCTGCGTGGTCCACGCCTGCGCGAGCTCGGGCAGTCGGGCCTTCAGGAGCTCCGCCACCTTGAGCAAGTACTCGCCGCGCTCCTGCTGCGAGAGCCGCGGCCACGGACCCTCGTCGAACGCCTCGCGCGCGGCCGCCACGGCGCGATCCACGTCCGCGGGCGCGGCTTCCGGGAACGTCATGACGACTTCCTCGGTGACGGGCGAGACCACGGCGAGCTTGCCGCTGCCCGACGGCTTGACCCACTTGCCACCGATGAAGAACGAGTCCGGAGCCTTCACGCGCAAGTCGCGCTCCGCAAGCACTGCTGCATTCATGGCATTTCCTCCTCGGTTGACGACGCGGGTCGAGCCATTCTAGCGCCCCAGCCGGAGGACGGTGCCCCGAAGCGCTACGTAACGCTGCGTTCGATGACGGACTCGTGCCAGGGGATCATGAGCCGCTTGAGCCCGTTCACCGCGAAGAACAGCACCGAGCCGAGCGCGGCGAGCAGGATGATCACCGCGAAGAGCTGCGGGGCATCGAGCGCGTTCAGGCTCACCACCACCATGTAGCCGAGCCCCTCGTTGCCGCCGAGGTACTCGCCCACGATGGCGCCGATCAGCGCGAACACGATGCCGACCTCCATGCCCGCGAACACGTACGGCAGGATGCTGTGGAACTCGAGCGCGGCGAACGTCTGCCAGCGAGTGGCGCCGAGGCTCTGCATCACCTCGCGGTGGCCCGGCTCGACGGAGCGCACGCCGAGCATGACGTTCAGCATGATGGGGAAGAAGGCGAGCGTGGCCGCGATGATGATCTTCGACGTGATCCCGAAGCCGAACCAGATCACGAACAGCGGCACGAGCGCCACCTTCGGAATGACCTGCAGGGCCACTACGACCGGCCGCACGGCGCGCTCGAGCCACAGCACGCGACCGAGCACGGCGCCCGCGATCACCCCGCCCGCCAGGGCGAAGGCGAACCCGACGAGCGTCTCGGTGACGGTCACGCGCGTGTGCACGAGCCAGACGTCGCTCTGCCGCACGAGCTCGAGCAGCGTGAGCGCCACGTCCTCGGGGGCGGGCAGCACGAAGCGCGACACGCCGGACACCTCCGTGGAGATCTTCCAGGCCGCGATGATCAGCACGAGCAGCAGCGGCGTGCTGACCCACGGCAGCCACCTGAGGAGCTTGTCGCGGTCCATCAGCCGCCCTCGTCGAGCTGGTGCCGGAGCACGCGCGCGATGTCCTGGAACTCGGGCCGCGTCACGAGGTCGGGCTCGCGCGGCCGCGGCAACGGCACCGTGGTGATGGAGCGGATCCGGCCCGGCCGCGGCGAGAGCAGCACCACGCGGTCCGCGAGGAACACGGCCTCGGTGATCGAGTGGGTGACGAGCACCACGCTCGCGCGCGTGGCGGCGGCGATCGCCTGCAGCTCCAGGTTCATCTTCTCGCGCGTGAGCGCGTCGAGCGCGCCGAACGGCTCGTCCATGAGCAGGATCTGCGGGCGGTAGCTCAGCGCGCGGGCGATGGCGGCCCGCTGGCGCATGCCGCCGGAGAGCTCGCGCGGGTAGGCGCGCTCGAAGCCCGCGAGGCCCACGAGCTTGCAGAGCTCGTGCGCGCGCGCGAGGCGCTGCTCCTTGCTCACGCCGCGGAGCTTCAGCGGCAGCGCCACGTTGGCCTCGACCGTGTACCACGGAAAGAGGTTCGCGTCCTGGAACACGATGCCGAGCTTGCCGACCGTCTCGCGATCGCGGGCACCGCCCGCCCACAGCGACCGGCCCGCGGTCCGCACCTCGCCGGTGGTCGGCCGGATGAGCCCTGCCAGGATGCGCAGCAGCGTGGTCTTGCCGCAGCCCGACTGGCCGACGATGGCGATGAACTCCTCGCGGCCGAGCGCGAGGTCGATGCGCTCGAGCGCCGCGGTCTCGCCGTGACGGGAGCGATAGGTCTGGCCGACGCCTACGAGCTCGAGGTCGAGCGGCGAGGCGCCGTCGGGCCGAGTACCGGCGTCGCGGTGCGCATACGAGTGCTCCGCCATCCTCAGGCCGGCACGAGCTCGTTGGTGAACCACGCGGACGGGTCCTTGCCTCCCTCGACCAGGCCGAAGCGCACGAGCTCCTCGTAGCCGCGCTGCCAGCTGTCGGGCGCCGTGCGCAGCACGTTGTCCAGGCCTTCGGCGGTCCACACCCGCACGTACTCGGCGAGGCTGTCCTTCGCGATGGCGTCGTCGAGCAGCGTATCGAACGAGTACTTCTGCCGCAGGATGCGCAGCGTCTCGTCGAAGCCGTCGTCCGCGATCATGAAATCGAGCGCCGCGGCGATCGCCCGCAGGTATTTCGCGATGAGCGGGCCGTGCTGTCCCACGCCGGCCGCGGTAGTCATGTAGATCTGCGCGCCGGACTCGATGAAGTCGCCGGGATCGAGCACCACCACGCCGCTCATCTGCCGCTCGAGGATCTTGGCCGTGTCGATGCTCACGCCGAAGCCCGCCACGCGGCCCTGCTCGACCAGGTTGAACACGCCGGGGCCGACACCCACCACCTGGCGGGTGACGCTGGCCGGGTCTATCCCCTCGGCCGCGAGAATGAGATCCAGCGTGGTCTCCGTCTCGCCGCCTTCGGACGGGATGCCGACGGTCTTGCCCACGAAGTCCTTGGGCTCGCGCAGCGGCGCGCTCGCGTGCGAGACGAAGCGGATGGTGGACGCCTTGATGACCGTGCCCACGTTCATGAGCGGCGCCCCGCGGTTGGCGGCGTGGCTCACGGCCTCGATCTGCCCGATGCGCGTGAGCGGCGCGCTGCCCGCGAGCACGAGCTGGATGGCCTGCGCCGAGCCGCGGGTCGTCTGGAAGGCGAACCCGAGGCCCTGATCGGCGAAGTAGCCGGCCGCGTCGGCGAAGAGCTCCGGCGCGAACGTGAGGCTCGTGGGCGGCACCACCGCGAGGAACGTGATCGCGTCGCCGTCGGGGGCATCGCCGCCGCCGCAGGCCCCGAGCAGGCCGGCCGCGCCGGACGCGGCCGCGGCGGCCGCCGTGCCGCGCAGCAGGTCGCGCCGGCTCACCGGCCGGCGGTCGTCTCGCAGGACGTCGTCAGGCTCGTTGCGCACGGCTGCCATGCTATTCGACTCCCGGACCCCGGTCCAAGCGAGGTCCGCGGCGCGCGGCTGCCGACCGGGGCCGGGCGGGAGCCCCCCGAGGGTGTTAGTATCGCGCCCCCGAGAGCCGCCGGGCCGGAGAGCCTGGCCGACCGAGAGCACAGCCGACATGACTCGCATCGACCTCTACGACACCACCCTGCGCGACGGCTGCCAGTCCGAGGAGGTGTCGTTCACGCTCGAGGACAAGCTCCGCCTCGCGGCCCAGCTCGACGAGTGCGGCATCGCCTACATCGAGGGCGGCTGGCCGGGCTCGAACCCCCGCGACGAGGAGTTCTTCGCCGCCGTCCGCAAGCTGAACCTCAAGAACGCCCGGGTGGCCGCATTCGGCTCCACGCGCCGCGCCAACGTGGCGGCGGCGGACGATCTGAACCTGCGGATGCTGCTCAAGGCGGAGACGCCGGTCGTCACGATCGTGGGCAAGACGTGGGACCTGCACGTGCGCGACGACCTGCGCATCTCCAAGCAGGCGAACCTCGACGTGATCGGCGACTCCGTCGCGTACCTCAAGCAGCGCGTGGATCAGGTGTTCTTCGATGCCGAGCACTTCTTCGACGGCTACCGGGCAGACCCCGAGTACACGCTCGCGTGCCTCGAGGCCGCCGCGGATGCCGGCGCCGACGTGCTCGTGCTCTGCGACACCCGCGGAGGCAGCATGCCGCAGCAGATCGCGGAAGGCGTGCGGGCGGCCGCGAGCATCGGCGCCAAGGCCCTCGGCATCCATTGTCACAACGACTGCGAGCTCGCGGTGGCGAACTCGCTGGCCGCCGTGGAGGCGGGCGCGCGCCAGGTGCAGGGCACGATCAACGGCTTCGGCGAGCGCTGCGGCAACGCGAACCTCTGCTCCGTGATCCCGAACCTGCAGCTCAAGCTCGGCTACGAGTGCGTGACCGCGGAGCAGCTCAAGAACCTCAAGGCGCTGTCGCGCATCGTGTACGAGCTCTCGAACATCGAGCCGTACAAGCGCCAGCCCTACGTCGGCGACAGCGCGTTCGCGCACAAGGGCGGCCTGCACGTGGCCGCGGTGCAGAAGAACGCGGTCACCTACGAGCACATCGATCCCCAGGCCGTGGGCAATCGCCAGCGCGTGCTCGTGTCGGATCTCTCCGGCCGCAGCAACGTGCTCTACAAGGCGCGCCAGTTCGGCTTCGACCTCGCCAACGACGACGCGGCCGTGAAGGCGGTGCTCGAGAAGCTCAAGCAGCTCGAGAACGCGGGCTTCCAGTTCGAGGGCGCCGAGGCGTCGTTCGAGCTGCTCATGCACGAGGCGCTGCACGGCAACAAGACGCGGCACTTCAAGCTCAAGGCGTTCCGCGTGAGCGACGAGAAGAACAAGGAGGACGAGCCGCCGTTGTCCGAGGCCACGGTGATGATCGAGGGCCCGGACGGCAGCGTGGAGCACACGGTGGCGCTCGGCAACGGCCCGCTGAACGCGCTCGACCGCGCGCTGCGCAAGGCGCTCATGAAGTTCTATCCGCAGCTCTCGGACTTGGAGCTCCTCGACTACAAGGTGCGGGTGCTAGGCGGCCGCGCCGGCACGGACGCGACCGTGCGCGTGCTGATCGAATCCGGCGATTCGACGGGCAAGTGGGGCACGGTGGGCGTCTCCACCAACGTCATCGACGCGAGCTGGCAGGCGCTCGTCGACAGCATCGAGTACAAGCTCTACAAGGACGAGAAGGCGGCCCGGGCGGCGGCCCGCTCGGGCTCGGCGTGACGCGCCGCGGCCGGCCGCCGCGGCCGTAGCGTCCGCCGCGAATGCTCCCGCTCAGGCCGGGCGCACGGCGGCGCGAGCCGGCGGCCGCAGGAGCAGCAGCAGCGGTGCCGCGAGCAGCGTGAGGTACATCATCAGCCGGAAGTCGTTCAGGTAGGCGATCGTCGCCGCCTGCCGCGTGACCTCGCCGTTCAGCGCGACGGCGCCGGCGGTGGTGGTCCAGTCCCAGACGGGGGGCAGCCACGGCGCGTGCAGCGCGTCGCGAAAAGGCGTGATGCTCGCGGCGAGATCCGCGTGGCTCCTCTGCATCTGCTGCCCCAGCATCGTCATCACGATGGAGATGCCGATGCTGCTGCCGATGTTGCGGATCAGGCTGAACATCGCCGTGCCCTCGTTGCGGTAGCGCGGCGCGAGCGTCGCGAACGCCGCCGTGCTGAGCGGCACGAACAGGAAGCCGAGACCCACGCCCTGCACGACGCCGGTCCACACGATCTCGAACACGCCGACCTCGGCCGTGAACCGGGTCATCTCCCAGAGCGAGAACGCCATGAGCGCGAGGCCGGTGAGGAGCAGTGAGCGGATGTCCACCCTGCCGATCAGGCGGCCCACGACGAGCATCGCCACCATCGTGCCGATGCCGCGCGGCGCGAGCGCATAGCCCGCCGTGATCACGGGGAAGCCGAGCAGGTTCTGGAGGAACGGCGGCAGCAGCGCCAGGGTGGCGAGCAGCAACACGCCCAGCATGAGCATGAGCAGCAGCCCGGTGGCGAAGTTGCGGTCCTTGAAGAGGCCCGGCTCGATGAACGGCGCCTTCGCCGTGAACATGTGCACGAGGAACATGTAGAACGCGAGCCCGGCCACCACCGCCTCGACGACGATCTCGCGCGAGGCGAACCAGTCCTCGGAGTTGCCGCGATCGAGCATGAGCTGCAGCGCGCCGATCGCGATGCTGAGCAGCGCGAAGCCGAAGTAGTCGAAGCCGTTGCCCGGCCGCCGCTCGGTCTCGCCCAGGAAGGCCGCGACACCGAGGAACGCGAGTATTCCCACGGGCAGGTTGATGTAGAACGCCCAGCGCCAGCTGTAGTACTCGGTGAGGTAGCCGCCGAGCGTGGGACCCAGGATCGGTCCCACCATCACGCCCATCCCCCAGAGGGCCATGGCCGAGCCGTGCTTCTCGCGCGGGTACGCATCGAGCAGCACGGCTTGCGACAGCGGCACGAGGGCCGCGCCGAAGCTGCCCTGGAGGATGCGGTACACCACCATCTGCTCGAGGGTGCCGGCCGCGCCGCAAAGCATCGATGCCAGCGTGAAGCCCAGCACGCTGCCGAGGAACAGGCGCTTGCGCCCGATGCGCGCGGCGAGCACGCCGGTGAGCGGCGTCATGATGGCGGCCGCGACGATGTACGAGGTGAGCACCCACGAGATCTGGTCCTGCGTGGCCGACATGCTGCCCTGCATGTGGGGCAGTGCCACGTTCACGATCGTCATGTCGACGACCTGCATGATGGTCGCCAGCATGATCGAGACCGTGATCATGCCGCGATACGCGGGTGCAGCACCCATGCCGGCGGCCGGGGCGGACATCGTCAGCGGGCCGCCGTCTGGGTCGCCGTGGACGCGGCCGGCTCGCGCAAGAACGACAGCACGCTCGGCAGCGGGCGTTGCCGGCCGGTGTCGATTTCCACGATCGCGCTCATGCCCGCGCGCAGCATCGGGGCGCCGTCGGTGTCTTCCACCGCGATGCGCACCGGGATCCGCTGCGTGATCTTCACCCAGTTGCCGGTCGCGTTCTGCGGCGGGATGATGGAGAACTCCGCGCCGGTCGCCTGGCTGATGCTCGCGACGCGGCCGCGCCATTCGCGTCCCGGGTACGTGTCCACGCGAATGCTGACGGGCTGCCCGACCTCGACGTAGGTCAGCTCGGTCTCCTTGTAGTTCGCCTCGATCCACACGTCGTGGTCGGCGACGATGCTCATGACGGCCGCACCCGGCGTCACGTAGTGGCCCACCGTGGGCACGCGGCTCGCGACGCCCGCGAACGGCGCCCGCACGACGGTGTGCTCGAGATCCAGAGCCGCCTGGTCGCGCGCCGCCTTGGCCGCCAGGTAGGCGGCCTGGTGCCCGAGGTCGCCGGTGGCGTCGCCGCCGAGCTGTGCGAGCAGCTGCTCGATCTGCCGCTCGACGATCCCCACCTGGCGGGTGGCCACTTCGAGCTCGTGGCGCGCGCGGTCCAGGTCGACGTCGGAGCCCAGGTTCCGCTCGGCGAGGCCCTGCTGGCGCTCGAGCTCGCGCTTCGCGAACGCGACGTTCGTGCGCGCGAGGTCGAGCTCCTCGAGACGCTGGCGGTACTGCGCCTTCAGGCTCTCGATGAACGACTGCACCGCGGCGAGCTGCGCCTCGGCCCGCGCGAGCGCCACGCGGTAGGGCGCGTCGTCGATCACGAACAGCACGTCGCCGGCCGCCACCCGCTGGTTCTCGCGCACGGCCAGCTCGGCGATCGGCCCCGCCACTTCCGCGGTCACCACCACCGTGTCGGCCTTCACGTAGGCGTTGTCGGTGCCGACGAAGCGGCCGGTGGTCAAATAGACGTAGGCTGCGCCTGCCAGCACGGCGAGCGGCCCGAGCAGCAGCAGCACGCGCCGCACGACGGACCTGCGCGCGGGCGGCGCAGGCGGTGCGCGCTCGGTTTGCGGCTCGGCGCTAGCGCCCGCGACCGGTTGAGGCACTTCTTCGGACATTCTTCGACTCCGTTGTTCTCGTTTCCGCGGCATCCGTTTCCGCGTCGATCAAGTTCTGCTTCATGCGCTTGAGCGCCGCCGCGAGCTCGCGCCGCGCGGACGGCGCGATGCCGCGCAGCGCCTCCGCCATCATTTCCTCCGCGCGCCGCTGCATCTCCGCGAGGATCGGCTGTGCCTTGGGCGTGAGATACAGGCGGATGGCGCGACGGTCGTCGGGATCGGTGCGCCGCTCGACCCAGCCCGCGCTCTGCATGCGGTCGATCAGTCGGGCCACCGTGATCGGCTTCACCTCGAGCCGTTCGGCCAGCGCCGCCTGATTCAGACCCTCCTCGTGCATGAGGTGGGCGATGGCGCGCCACTGGGCCTGCGTGAGCCCGAGCGATTGCACGCGGCGGTCGAAGTTCCGCCGCAGGAGGCGCGACACGGCGACGATGAGCACGCCGACCTTGTCGAAGTCGGAGCTCGAGCGCATGGGGTTTCCGGGGGTGGTGATAGTAAGCGTGCTTATTATAAGCGCGCTGTCGAAGCCGGCGCAACGGTGCTCACGGCGGCGCCGCGAGCGCGGCCCGGAGGCGCGGCGGCGCGCCGGCGAGCAGCGATAACGGGGGATGGGTGGCGGGGGAGCGCGCGGGCGCGCTCACTCCGGGGCGAGATAGGCCGTGAGCAGCCGGATCTGCGTTGCGTCCAGCCGCCCGCCGAAGGCCGGCATGCGGCCGTTGCGTCCCTGCGCGATCGAGGTCGCCACGTCCTCGCGCGACGCCCCGTAGAGCCATGCGGAATCGTTCAACGGCGGGGCGCCGAGGAGCTGATTGCCGGAGCCGTCCGGCCCGTGGCACGCGGAGCAGACCTGCGCGAAGCGCGCGCGGCCGGCCGCCACGTCGGCCGCATCCCCGCGCCCCGCCGCGAGCGCGAGCACGTAGTCGGTGACTTCCGCGACGCCCTCGTCGCCGAGCACGGACTGCCACGGCGGCATCACCGCCTGCCGGCCGAGCGTGATGGTCTGCTCCACCGCGGCGGCGGTGCCGCCCCACTGCCATTCGTCGTCGCGCAGGTTCGGGAAGAGCTTCGCCTGCCCGCGGGCGTCCGCGCCGTGGCAGGCGGCGCAATGGTTCGCGAACACGCTCGCGGCGGAGCGCATGGCGGCGGGGTCCGCGCGCAGCGCCGCGAGATCGGCGCGCGCGATCTCCGCGCGGCGGCCGCCGAACCGTTCCTCGAAGTGCCGCGCGGACGTCTCGAGCTCGTGGTGCTGCGACCAGTGGAGCGCGCCGGCGAAGCGGCCGAGGCCCGGATAGAGGATCAGGTAGACGAGCGACACGACGAGCAGCGCGAGGATCAGCCAGAACCACCAGAGCGGCGCGGGCGTGGCGCCTTCGCGCAGCGTCTCGTCCCAGGTGAGCCCTTCGACCTCCGCCGGGTCGGGCCGTCCGAAGTAGACGCTCGCGACGAGCGCCGCGAGCCCCGCGAGCGTCGTCAGCGTGAGGACGACGATCCAGCCGCCCCAGAGCTCCGAGGGCAGATCAGCCACGGCGCTCCTCGTCGTCGAGCGGCAGGCGCGCCACCTGCTCGAGCTCCTGCGCACGCCCCCGCACGGAGACCCAGACGACCAGCGCCGTCATGAAGGCCATGACGAGCATGTCGCCGATGAAGAGCACGTACGTCATCATCTTTCGTCCTCCCGAGTGCGGGCACGGCCGAGCGACTGCAGATATGCGATCAGCGCGTCGAGCTCCGTCTTGCCGGCCACCGCGGCCGCGGCGCCCGCGATGTCCTCGTCGGTGTAGGGATGGCCGAGCCGCCGCAGCGCGCGCAGGCGCGCGGCGACGTCGCCGGGATCCGCGGGGCGCTCGGCGAGCCAGGGATAGGCCGGCATGATGGAGGAGGGCACCACCGCGCGCGGATCGAGCAGGTGCACGCGGTGCCAGTCGTCCGTGTACTTGCCGCCCACGCGCGCCAGGTCCGGGCCCGTGCGCTTCGATCCCCACAGGAAGGGCCGGTCGTAGACGAACTCGTCGGCGCGGGAGTAGGGCCCGTAGCGGCGCACCTCCGCGAGCAGCGGCCGCACCTGCTGCGAGTGGCAGGCGGAGCACGATTCGCGGATGTACACGTCGCGGCCGAGGAGCTCGAGCGGAGCGTACGGCTCGACGCCCGGGGCCGGCGTCGCGAGCGACTCCTGATAGAGGCTCGGCAGGATCTGCACCAGGCCGCCGATCGAGGACACGACGAGGATGCCGAAGATCAGGAGCCCCGAGCTCCTCTCGATGCGCTTGTGAACGTCGAGCAGGCTCATGAGCGGGTCTCGAGCGCCGGCACGGCGATGGGCGGCGCCACGCGCACGGGCTCGACGCCGGCGATCGTCCGCCACAGGTTCAGCGCCATGAGCGCCGCGCCGCCGAGGAAGAGCAGGCCGGCGAGCAGGCGCAGCCCGTAGTACGGCGCCATGGCCGCCATCACGTCCACGAAGGCGTGCTGCACCTCGCCCAAGTCGTCCACGGTGAGCCAGAGCAGGCTCTGCGAGACGCCAGCGCCCCACATGGCGATCACGTAGAGCATCACGCCCGCGAGCGCGAGCCAGAAATGCACGTTCGCGAGCCGCGGGCTCCACAGCCCCCGCCCGGCGAGCCGCGGCACGAGGAAATAGAACGTGCCGAAGGTGATCAGCGCGTTCCAGCCGAGCGCCCCCGAGTGCACGTGGCCCACGGTCCACTCCGTGAAGTGCGACATCACGTTGACGCTGCGGATCGACATCATGGGGCCCTCGAAGGTGGCGAGCCCGTAGAACGCGAGCGACAGCACGATGAACTTGAGCGCGGGGTCCACGCGCAGCTTCCGCCACGCGCCGCTCACCGTCATCACGCCGTTGATCATCGTGGCCCAGGAAGGCGCGAGCAGGATCAGGCTCATGACCATGCCGAGCGACTGCACCCACTCGGGGATCGCGTTGTAGTGCAGATGGTGCGGGCCCGCCCAGATGTAGCTGTACACGAACGCCCAGAACGCCACGATCGACAGCCGATAGCTCCATATCGGCCGCTCGGCGTGCTTCGGCAGGAAGTAATACAGCATGCCGAGGAAGCCGCCGGTGAGCAGGAAGCCCACCGCGTTGTGGCCGTACCACCATTGCACGATGGCGTCCTGGGCTCCGGCGTACAACGAATAGGACTTCGTCCAAGTGGCCGGCAGCTCGAGGTTGTTCACCACGTGCAGCATCGCGATGACGATGATCAGCGCGCCGTAGAACCAGTTGGAGATGTAGATCGGCGCGACCTTGCGCCGCGCCAGGGTGCCGAAGAACACCACTCCGTAGCAGATCCACACGACGGCGATGGCCACGTCGAACGGCCACTCGAGCTCCGCGTATTCCTTCGACGTGGTGTATCCCGCGAGCAGCGACAGCGCTCCGAGCACCGCGACGGCCTGCCACCCCCAGAGCACGAACCAGGCGAGCCGCGGCGCGAACAGCGGCACGTGCGATGTGCGCTGCACGCTGTAGAACGACGTGCCGATGAGCGCCGACACGGCGAAGCCGAAGACCACCGAGTGCGTGTGGAGCGTGCGCAGGCGGCCGAAGGACAGCCACGGCTGCTCGAAGCTCAGCTCGGGCCAGACGAGCTCGGCGGCGACGTACACGCCGGCGGCCATGCCGACGAGCGTCCAGAGCACCGCGCAGGCCGTGAACGCGGTGACGATGCGGTCTTCGTAATGAGCGGCGGCGGTCATCAGGCGGCGATCCCCGGTCCGAGCCCGCGGCTCCACAGCACCACCGTGAGCCCGAGCAGGCTGACCCAGGCCACCAGCAGGTAAGCGAGCAGCGCCGAGGCCATGAGCATGCCGCGCTCCGGCTCCGTGCGCAGGGCGATCGGCAAGCCGCGATAGAGCAGGTACATGCTCCAGATCAGCGCCGGCACGAGCACGATGACGTTGAGGAACGCGTGCGGATAGAGGTGCGCGGCGCTGCCGAGCGCGAGCGGCACGCCCACCACGGCCACGAACGCGAGGCTTGCGCCGAGCGAGTCGCTCGCGCCGTACGTCTTCGCCATCCACTTGGCGATCGCCGCCGTGCTGAGCAGGCCGAACAGCAACAGCACGAAGTACGCGGCGCTGACGGCGGCGGCGATGCGGTTCGGCAGCACGATGGGCGCGACGCCCAATCGCCAGCCGAAGGTGGTGGTGCCGATGTAGGCGAACAGCGGCGGCAGCAGCGTGAGCCACAGCGCGAAGCGGAAGAACGCGCTCGCCGCGCTCGGCGGCTGCTCGCCGAGCCGGGCGAACACGGCGGAAGGGGAGCGGAGGATGCTGCCGAGGCGCCAGACGGACAGTGCTTCGGCCATCGCTGCGCTCACGCCGCGTTGTCCAGCACGAGCAGGCCCGCGGCGGTGTTCGAGACGGGAATGTGGTAGTGGCTGTGCACGGTGCGCACTTTCTCCTGCAGCGCCCCGCGCATCACGAGCCACATGATGAGCTCCACGCCCTGAGTGCCGGCGAGCCGCACGAGGTCGAGGATCGTGAGCCGCGTGAGCACTTCCGGCTCCGCGGCGAGCGCGCGCAGGCACAGCAGGTCGAACTCGCGATTGATGTAGCCCGCGCGCTCGCCGTCGAGCTGATGGGACAGGCCGCCCGTGCCGATCACCACGACGCCGATGTCGTCGGGGTAGGACGCGATGGCGCGGCCGACCGCGCGGCCCAGCGCGAAGCAGCGCGACGGCTTCGGCAGCGGATGCTGCACGGTGTTGACGGCGATCGGCACCACCGGCGGCGCGACGGAGCCCTCGGGCCAGAGCAGCGACATCGGCACGGTGAACGCGTGGTCCACCAGCATCTCCTGGCAGGTGGTGATGTCGAACTCGTCCTCCACGAGCGACTCGATCAGGTGCCAGGAGAAGCCCGCGTGGCCGCGATACGGGCCGAGCGTGGGCAAGCCCCAGCCCTCGTCGGCGTTCCGATACTCGGGCGCGGCGCCCACCGCGAACGTGGGCATCTTGTCGAGGAAGAAGTTCAAGCCGTGGTCGTTGTAGACCAGCACGACGAGATCGGGGCGTACTCTTTCGAGCCACGCGCGCGCTGCCGGGTAGCCCGCGAAGAACGGCTGCCAGTACGGCTCGTTCTGCACGCCCCGGGCGATGGCGGCGCCGATGGCGGGGACGTGGGAGGTGCCGATGCCGCCGAGGATGCGCGCCATGATCAGCTCGCGCGGCGCACGCGGGCGGCCGCGAGCTTCGCGTCGAACTCCTCGCGGCTCATGCCCGTCTGCTGCGCGCCGATGTCCTGCACGTTCCAGCCGAAAATGCCGGCGAGCTTGGCGAGGTAGTAGATGTTGCCGCCCGCGGCCAGCATCTCGAGCACGTCGCGGCTGCGTACCGCCTCGCGCTGCTCGTTTGTTAGGCCGTAGCGGCGGCAGTAGGCGTCCTCGTCCGCGAGGAAGGCCTGCCGGTTGCGCGCCTCATTGAACGAATAGCACATTTTGTTCAACGCGTAGCCCTTCTGGGCCATCTCGCCGTCGAAGATGTACGTGCCGGGGATGGGGTCGGGGCGACGGCGGACGCGTGCGGTCGACATGCGGTGATCCGGTTCGTTGACCTGTTGCGGAGTGTAGAAAGCGGCGCCGCCGGCGACTTCTGTGGAAAGTACCTACGGCGCTCGCGAAACGCGCAGCCGGCGCGGCAGCGACCTGCGGCGTCGTCCAAATTGACCTTGTCCCGACTCCGCAATAAGCTCGGTGACGGTTTCGCTCGCCGCGACAGAACTACGATAACAGCGGCGAGTGCGCGGCCACCCTTGGGGAGAGTCTCACCATGCGATGCGCGTCCGTTCTCCTCGTGTGCGTGCTGTTGGCGTCTTGCGGCGGCGGAGGCGGCGGCAACGCCGGCGGCGGGGGAGGCGGCAGCACCGGTGGCGGGAGCAGCGGCGGCGGCAGTGGGGGCGGTGGGACCGCGCCGCCCACCTACGCCGTGCGCGCGACGGTCACCGGGCTGCAAGGCGCAGGTCTCGTCTTGAGGCTCAACGGCGTGGAGGAGGTCGCCGTGGCCGCGGACGGCCCCGTCGCCTTCGCCGCGAACCTCGCGAGCGGCCAGGCGTACGACGTCTCGGTCGCCATGCAACCGTCCGGTCCGTCGCAGACTTGCAGGGTGCTGGATGGCAACGGCCTCGTCGCGAGCGCGCCCGTGGACGTGGTCGTGACGTGCCACGCGCCCACGGGCCGGTTCCTGTACGTGATCAACCGATTCTCGCGGGACGTGTCCGGCTTCACCATCGACGTCCAGACCGGCGCGTTGACCGCGATACCCGGCTCGCCGTTCCCGGTCACGGAGGGTGCGCTGCCGTATGCGTCGTACGTCGCGCCCGGCGGCCGGTTCCTGTACGTGATGGGCGCCGACCAGACGCTGCAACCGCCGACGCCCGGCTCGCCTTCCACGATCGTCGGCTTCGCCATCGATACCGACAGCGGCGCGCTGACACCGGTGCCGGGCGGCGCCGTCACGTTGCCGTTCTTCGCCACCGACGCGCCGGCGTTTCACCCGAGCGGCCATTCCTTCGCGATCGCGGCGACGGCGCCCTCGACGAGCGGCCCGCCGCCGGCAGATCCCGCGAACGCCGTGCACGTGTTCTCGATCGATCCGGCCACCGGCGCGCTGTCGAGCGCGCCCGGATCGCCGTACGGAACGCCGGACGGCCAGCACGTGCGGCGCCCCGTGTATGGCGCGGACGGAGAGTTCCTGTACCTGCCGCGCGGCAATCCTCCGGGCATGGGCATGGGCGTGGCGGTGTTCTCGGTGGACGCGACGACCGGGGCGCTGAGCTACCAGGCCACGACGCCGGTCAGCGTGCACATCAACCAGATCGAGATCCATCCGTCCGGCGACTTCCTGTACACCCGCGACGGAGTCCCCCAAACGAGCATCCTCGCGATCGATGACGCGACGGGCGCGGTCACGCTCCAGGGCACCGTCGGCGCGCCCACCGGGCTCGGCATCGTGTTCGCCGCGGGAGGGCGTTTCGTCTACATGAACGCTCCCGACTCGAGCAATGTTCAGAGCCCGGGAACCATTGTGGGCTACGCCGTCGACCTCGCCACCGGCATGTTGACTCCGCTCGCGGACTCGCCGTACGCGACGAACGGCAATCTGGCAGGACCCGTCGCCACCGATCCCGCCGGCCGCCACGTCGTCACCACGAACTTCCTGTCCGGCTCCGTCGCGATCCTCGCCGTGGACGAAGCGACGGGCACGCTGTCCCACATCGCGAGCTCCCCGTTCACGCCGGCCGTGGGCACCACGCCCGGCCTGGTCGCCTTCGAGCCCGGCGGGCGGTTCGCCTACCTCGTCGACTTCGCCACGGCGTCGATCTCGACGTACGCGGTCGATCCCGTCAGCGGCGAGCTGTCGTACGTGGACAGCGACGCGCTCGGGGGGACCGGCCCCGGCGCGCTCGCGAGCATCGCCGGCCTGCAGTAGCCGGAGGCGCGCACCGTCAGCGCGGCACGCGGCGCCGCAGGGCCGCGAGGAACGCGTGCGCTTCGGGGATTCGCAGCAGGCGCGCGGCGGCGAGATAGGCGACGCCGAACACGCCGGCGATGACGACGGCCGCGGGCAGCGGATGGGCTTCGCCGAGCGCGAGGCGCGCGCCGTGGCCCGCCGCGGCGGCGGCGAGCGCTGCGGCGAGCATGGGGCCGAGCGCCCGCACGCCCACGCCGACCGGCCCGATGCGCGCCCGCAAGCGGCGCGCGAGCAGCGCCCACTCGGTCCACGCGCCGAGCGCGGCGCCGAGCGCGAGGCCCACGGCGCCGAGCGGCAGGCCTTGCACGTTCGCGCCCGCGAAGAGCCCGGCCGGCACCGCGGCGAAGCCCAGGTCGAGCGGCTCGAACTGCGTCATGAGCAGCGCGCCGCCGGCCGCGGAAGCCGCCACGCGCAGCGCGGCGACGCGCGCGGGCGTGCGCGTGTCGCGCAGCGCGAAGAACGCCGACTGATAGACGCGCGCGGCCGTGGAGGCGAAGAGTCCCAGGCTGTAAGCGGCGAGCGTGAGCCACACCACCGTGACGTCGGCCGCGCCGAACTCGCCCGTGCGATAGAGCCCCGCGACCAGCGGCTCGCCGAGCGCCACGAATGCCACGAGGCTCGGCAGCACGTAGAACGCCACGCGCCGCACGGCGGACACCGTGCGCTCACGCAGCGCCTCCGCGGGTCCGCCGCGCTCGCGCGCGAGCTCCGGCAGCTCCGCGGCCGCCACGCTCAGGCCGAACAGGCTCACCGGCAGCACGTACAACGTCTGCGCGTAGCGCAGCCGCGCGAGCGCGCCCACGGCGAGCAGGCTCGCGAGGAACATGTCCACGTACGTGGAGAGCTGCACGACGCCGCGTCCCAAGATCGCCGGGCCCGCGTTGCGCACGGCTTCCTGGAAGCCGGGCTCGGCGCGGCCCGTGTTGATCCGGATCTCGCGATCGAGCCTGAGCACCCAAGGGAGCTGGATCCCGAACTGGAGGAAGCCGCCGACGAGCGCGCCCCACGCCGCGGCCATGAGCAGCGCGTCGAGCTCGAGGCGCCCGCCGAACGCGACCAGCGCGCCGATGATCGCCGCGTTCCACAGCACGGGCGCGAAGTAGGGCACGAAGAACCGGCGGTGGCTGTTCAGGATCCCGAGCGCCCACGCGGACAGCACCAGCACCCCCGTCATCGGAAAGAGGATCCGCACCACGGCGATCGTGAGCTCGCGCCGCGCGCCTTCGAACCCCGGCGTGAACACGGTGACGAGCAGCGGCGCCGCGGCGATGCCGACGAGCGAGATCAGCCCAGCGATGCCGAGCAGCAGGGCGAACACGGCGCCCGCCACGCGCCCCGCCTCCTGCGTCCTGCCCTGGCCGAGCAGCTCGGAGTACACGGGAATGAACGAGGCGCTGAGCGTGCCTTCGCCGAGCAGGTTCTGCAGCACGTTGGGCATGCGCAGCCCCGCGCCGAGCACGTCGGCATGGAGGCCCGTGCCGAAGTAGCTCGCGATCGCCCGCTCCCGCACGAGGCCCGCGATGCGGCTCAGGAAGATGCCGGCGGCGACGAGGACCGACGCGCGAGCGGAGCGCTCGCGCGCGGGTGCGCGCGCGGGAGTCGTCATGCCATGGCCGCCGGACCGTGTCGGGACGCCGGCCAAGCCTACACGCATGGCGCCGCGCCGCAAGCGTTTCCAGCGGCGCGGCCGGCACGGCTGGTGCATACTTCGGGCATGGAGCTACGCACCCTCGGCCATACCGGCATCGAGATCGCGCCGCTCGTCCTCGGCGGCAACGTGTTCGGCTGGACGGCGGACGAGGCCACGTCGTTCGCGGTCCTGGATCGGTTCTTCGACGCGGGGCTCAACGCGATCGACACCGCCGACTCCTATTCCATCTGGGTGCCGGGCCACGTGGGCGGCGAGTCGGAGACGATCATCGGCAAGTGGCTGAAGCGCTCGCCGGGCAGGCGCGAGCGGGCCGTGATCATCACCAAGGTGGGCTCGCCGCTCGGGCCCGACAAGAAGGGCCTGTCCGCGAAACGCATCCAGCAGGCGGCCGAGGAGTCGCTGCGCCGGCTCGGCACGGACTACATCGACGTGTACCTGAGCCACTTCCCGGACGCCGACACGCCCATCGAGGAGACGCTGCGCGGCTACCAGGGGCTGCTCGAGGCGGGCAAGGTGCGCGCCATCGGCTGCTCGAACTACGACGCCCGGCAGCTCCGCGAGGCGCTCGACGTCGCGGCCGCGCGGGGGCTGCCGCGCTACGAGGTGCTGCAGCCGCACTACAACCTCTGCGAGCGCCGTCAGTACGAAGGGGAGCTCCGCGACCTCTGCATCGCCGAAGGCTTGGGCGTGATCACGTACTTCAGCCTCGCGTCGGGCTTCCTGACCGGCAAGTACCGCTCGGAGGCGGACCTCGACAAGAGCCCGCGCGGCAAGGCGGTCGCCAAGTACCTGAACGCCCGCGGCCTCGAGATCCTGTCGGCGCTCGACGCGGTGGCGCGCGCGCACGACGCCGAGCCCGCCGAGGTGGCGCTCGCCTGGCTCATCGCACGCGACGGCGTCACGGCGCCCATCGCGAGCGCCACCTCCGTGGAGCAGGTCGAGAGCCTCGTGCGCGCGGTCGACCTCGAGCTCTCCGCCTCCGACATCGAGCTGCTCACGCGCGCGAGCAACTAGCGGGCTTCGCCCGCGCGACGCATCGCGCGCGCGGCAGGCCCCTTGCGGATCGCGCGGGCAGCGCGTGCGCGCATGGCACAATGGTTGCTGTCCGTGTGGGGCTTCGCCCCGCGGAGGCAAGCAGCATGTGGCCGAAAGACTCGTCGAGCCGTGACCGCGCGCGGCCGCCACAGGGCGGCGCCGCGAACGACGCCCGCCGCCCCGGGCAACCGGGCGGCAAGCCCCCGGCCATGCCGCCCCGGAACGCCTGGGTCTGGTTCCTGCTGATCCTGCTCGCCAATTTCTTCCTCGTGCGCATGCTGTTCCCGGGACCGAGCGACGCGCTCACGATCCCTTACACGGTCTTCAAGGAGCAGGTGATCCGGGGCAACGTCGAGGCGATCTACGCGCAGGGCGAGTCCATCGAGGGCCGGTTCCGCGAGCCCGTCACGTATCCGCCGCCGCAGACGCAGCCCGACGCAGACGCGCGGCCCCAGCCGGCGCCGTTGCCGGGCGGGCGCACGCGCGAGCAGCCCCGGACCGGGACCACCTTCACGACCACGCTGCCGTGGTTCGTGGACGACGGCCTCGAGGCGCTGCTGATCGAGAACGGCGTCGAGATCAGCGCCGAGCCGATCCAGCAGGGCAGCCCCTGGACCACGCTGCTGTTCGGCTTCGGCCCGGCGATCCTGATCATCGCGTTCTACGTCTGGTTCTTCCGCCGCGCGGCCCGCCAGGGCGGCATTGGCGGGCTCATGGGCATCGGCCGCAGCCGCGCGCGCCGCTACGACCAGGAGCGCGACCAGCGGGTCACCTTCGACGACGTGGCCGGCATCGACGAGGTGGAGAACGAGCTCGTCGAGATCGTCGACTTCCTGAAGGCGCCCGAGCGCTACACGCGGCTCGGCGGGACCGCCCCGAAGGGCGTGCTGCTGGTCGGCGCGCCGGGCACCGGCAAGACGCTGCTCGCGCGCGCCGTCGCGGGCGAGGCCGGCGTGCCGTTCTTCTCGATGAGCGCCGCCGAGTTCGTGGAGATGATCGTGGGCGTGGGCGCGGCCCGCGTGCGCGATCTCTTCAAGCAGGCGCGGGAGAACGCCCCCGCGATCATCTTCATCGACGAGCTCGACGCCATCGGCCGCGCCCGCGGGCAGATCGCGATCGGCGGGGCCGCCGAGCAGGAGCAGACGCTCAACCAGATCCTCACCGAGATGGACGGCTTCTCGAGCCGGGAAGGCGTCATCGTGCTCGCGGCCACGAATCAGCCCGAGGTGCTCGACAAGGCCCTGCTGCGCCCCGGCCGCTTCGATCGCCGCATCGTGGTGAACCTGCCGGACCGGAACGGCCGCGCGGCCATCCTCGCGGTGCACACCCGCCGAGTGCCCCTCGCCAAGGACGTGGACCTGAACGAGCTCGCATCCGCGACGCCGGGATTCTCGGGCGCGGACTTGAAGAACCTCGTGAACGAGGCCGCGCTGCTCGCGGCGCGGCGCGAGCAGGAGGAGGTGCGCCAGAAGGATTTCCTCGACGCGCTCGAGAAGATCATGCTGGGCCCGGAGCGCCCGATCCTGCTGAGCCGCGAGGACCGCGAGCGGATCGCGTATCACGAGAGCGGCCACGCGATCCTGGGGCTCGTGGTGCCGGGCGCCGATCCCGTGCATCGCGTGACCATCGTGCCTCGCGGCCAGGCGCTCGGCGTGACGTATCAGCGGCCGGACAGCGACCGGTACAACTACCCCGAGCCCTATCTGCGCGCGCGCATCGTCGGCATGTTCGGCGGCCGCGCCGCCGAGGAGATCGTGTACGGCACGAAGACGACGGGCGCGGAGAACGACATCGAGCAGGCGACCGAGCTCGCGCGCAACATGGTCACGCGCTGGGGCATGAGCGAGCGCCTCGGCCTCGTGACGCTCGCCCCGCGGCGCAACCCGTATCTCGGCGTGACCGCCGGCTTCAACGGCGACCGGCCGTTCAGCGAGGAGACCGCGCGCCAGATCGACGCGGAGGTGCAGAAGATCGTGCGCGAGTGTCACGAGGAGGCGCGGCGGCTGCTCACCGAGCATCGCCGCGAGCTCGACGCGCTCGCCGCGGCGCTGCTCGAGCGCGAGACGCTCGACGAGGAGGAGATCCGGCAGGTGACGGGCTTGAAGCCCGCGCCCGCGCTGCCCGGCACGCCGCGCGAAGGCACCCGCTCCGTGGCCTGACGGCGGCGGCTAGCGCACGTCGAAGCGCACGCCCTGCGCGAGCGGCAGGTCGCGGCCGTAGTTGATGGTGCAGGTCTGGCGGCGCATGTACGCCTTCCAGGCGTCGCTGCCCGCCTCGCGCCCGCCGCCGGTGTCCTTCTCGCCGCCGAACGCGCCTCCGATCTCCGCGCCCGACGTGCCCATGTTGACGTTCACGATGCCGCAGTCGCTGCCCGCGGCGGACAGGAACCGCTCGGCCTCGCGGACGCTGTCGGTGCAGATCGCGGACGACAGGCCCTGGTCCACGGCGTTGTGGATCTCGATGGCCTCGTCGAGCGAGCGGCTGGTCAGCACGTAGAGGATGGGCGCGAACGTCTCTTGCGCCACGATCGGCATGTCGGGACGGGCGTGCACGATGGCGGGCTCGACGAAGAAGCCCGGCCGGTCGGGCGCCCGGCCGCCGCAGAGGACCTCGCCACCCTGCGCGCGGGCCGCGTCGAGCGCGGCCAGCGTGCGCTCGCGCGCTTCGGCGCTGATCAGCGGGCCCACGAGCACGCCGTCCTCCCAGGGGTTGCCGATCGTGAGGCTCTGGTAGGCTGCCACGAGCCGCGCGAGGAAATCGTCCGCGATGCGCTCGTGCAGGATGAGCCGCCGCAGCGTCGTGCAGCGCTGCCCCGCGGTGCCCACGGCGGCGAACACGACGGCGCGCAGCGCGAGCTCGAGATCGGCGGACGGCATCACGATCATGGCGTTGTTGCCGCCGAGCTCGAGGAGCGTGCGGCCGAGGCGCGCCGCGACCGTGGGCGCGAGCGCGCGCCCCATGGCGCAGCTGCCGGTGGCGGAGACGAGCGGCACGCGGCGGTCCTCGGCGAGCCAGCGGCCGGCCTCCGCGTCGCGATCGACGATCAACCCCAAGAGCCCGCGCGGCGCGCCGCACGCGGCCAGCGCCTCGACGGCGACGCGCTGCACCGCGATCGCCGTGAGCGGCGCGCGCGGCGACGGCTTCCAGACGACCGCGTCGCCGCACACGAGCGCGAGCGCCGCGTTCCACGACCACACGGCGGAGGGGAAGTTGAACGCGGTGATCACGCCCACGGGGCCGAGGGGATGCCACTGCTCGAACAACCGGTGGTCCGGGCGCTCGCTCGCGATCGTGAGGCCGTGCAGCTGGCGAGAGAGGCCGGTGGCGAAGTCGCACATGTCGATCATTTCCTGCACTTCGCCTTCGCTCTCGGAGCGGATCTTGCCCACCTCGAGCGTGATGAGCGCGGCGAGATCCTGCTTGCGCTCGCGGAGCGCCTGACCGAGGCGCCGCACGGCTTCGCCGCGCACCGGCGCGGGCGTGAGCCGCCAGGCCGCGAACGCTTCCTGCGCGCAGGCGATCACGCGCTCGTAGTCCGTCCGCGCGGCGGTGCGCACGCGCGCGAGCGGCTCGCCGGTGGCGGGGTTCAGCGAGACGATCTCGCCGCCGCCGGCTTCGAGCCAGCTGCCCGCGAAGACGCCGCTCTGCGACGCGCGAATTCCGAGCCGGTCGAGCGTCGCAGCGTCCATTGTCGTTCTCCCTATGTGATGTCCGCGAGCGCCGCGTCGAACAGCTCCACGGCGGTGTCGATCTGCTGCTCGTTCACGATGAGCGGCGGACAGAAGCGAACGGTGCTCTCGCCGCAGCCGAGCAGCAGCAGCCCGCGCTCGAAGCACTTCTGCACGACGCGGTTGCGTTCCTCGACCGCCGGCGTCTTCGTCGCGCGGTCGCGCACGAGCTCGACGCCCACCATGAGGCCGAGGCCGCGCACGTCGCCGATGAGCGCGTGGCGCTCCGCGAGCGCGGCGAGACGCGTCCGCAGGCGCTCGCCCATGCGCGCGGCATTGGCGACGAGCCCCTGCTCGAGCAGCTCGAGCGTGGCGAGCGCGGCGGCGCAGGAGACGGGGTTACCGCCGAACGTGCTGCCGTGCGAGCCGGGCGGCCAGTCCATGATCTCGGCCTTCGCGACGATGGCGCCGAGCGGCATGCCCGAGGCGAGGCCCTTCGCCAGGCAGACGATGTCGGGCTCCACGCCCCAGTGCTCGATGGCGAGCATTCGCCCCGTTCGACCCATGCCGCTCTGCACCTCGTCCACGACGTAGCAAATCCCGTGCCGCTCGGCGAGCGCCTTGAGCCGCGGATGGAAGTCGGCCTGCGGCACGATGTAGCCGCCCTCGCCCTGAATCGGCTCCACCACGAAGGCCGCCACCTCGTGCGGCGCCACGATGCGGCGGAACACGTCGTTCTCGAGCTGCTCGAGGCACTCATCCACGTTCGGCCCGCGGTACGGATCGGGAAACTCGACGTGCGTCACCTCGGGGATCAGCGGCGCGAACCCCGTGCGCTGCCCCACTTTGCTGGCCGTGAGCGCGAGCGCGCCCATCGTGCGGCCGTGGAACCCGCCGAAGAACGCGATCATGTGCTTGCGGCCCGTGTGGAAGCGCGCGAGCTTGAAAGCGGCTTCCACCGCCTCCGCGCCGGAGTTGGTGAAGAACACGCGCTTCGCGCCCGCGCCGGGCACGATGCGCGCGAGCCGCGCGGCGAGCTCGCCCAGCGGCGCATAGTAGAAGTCGGTTCCCGACATGTGCAGCAGCTTCGCGGCCTGCTGCTGGATGGCGCGCACGACGTGCGGATGGCAATGACCCGTGGCGCACACGGCGATGCCCGCCGTGAAGTCGAGGAAGCGGTTGCCGTCCACGTCCTCCACCATGGCCCCCTCCGCCCGCTCCACGACGAGCGGGTAGACACGCGTGTAGGACGGTGAAGTGTGAAGCTCGTCCGCGGCGATCAACGCTTGCGCCTTGGGCCCGGGCAGCGGGGTGACCAGGCGGGGCAGCGGCGCTGCGGAATCGGGGGACATGAGGAGATTCTACGGCGGCGCCTCGTGCGATGGCGCCGCCGGACGCGCGCCATGGGCCGCCGCTGCGACCGCCGTGCTCGATTGTGACCGGTTTCGTCGGCGGCTCGCCGCCGCGTTCGCTACCTTCATGCGCCCGGCTTCGACGCGAATCGAGGTGGAGGAGTGCTCGCCGCCCAGTCGGCATGCCATTTCGGGTCCGAAGGCCGCGTCGTCGCGTCCCGACGCGGCGCGTCCGCGCGCGCCTTGGGCCTCGCGCTGCTGGCGAGCACGCTCGCGGCCTGCGGCGGCGGTGGCGGTGGCGGCGAGGCTGCGGGTGGATCCTCGCCGGGCAGTGGAGCGGAGCCGCCCGGGGGCAGCGTGCCGGAGCCGCTCGCTTCGCCCACGGATGTCGTGCTCGCAGCCGGCCACGGCGAGGCGACCGTGTCCTGGTCGCCCGTGCCGGATGCGCGGGGCTACCACATCTATTACGCGCAGGACGCTGGGCTCACGCCCGACGATTACGCCGCGCGCGACGGCGTGTGGCTGCAGGACGTGTCCAGCCCGCACACCGTGACCGGCCTCGCGTTCGGCGAAACGTACTACTTCATCGTGACGGCGTTCGCGGGCGAGCGGGAAAGCGTCCCGAGCAAGACCGCGGCCGTCACGCTCGCCGGCCGCATCGCGAATACCGCGACGCGTGCGCTCAACGACACGGGCGCGGATCCTTGCGCCGACCAGACCGACTGCCCGGAGCCCGACGTCGCCGGACAGGACGCCGAGAGCGGCCGCGACGCCGCGGCGCGCGCGGGCACGCTCGTGAAGTCGGGCGGGGGCGCGGTCGGTTTCGACTTCACCAAGATCTCGCGCGCCGG
Organism: Gammaproteobacteria bacterium; assembly: GCA_036563665.1. Lineage (GTDB taxonomy): Bacteria > Pseudomonadota > Gammaproteobacteria > Steroidobacterales > Rariloculaceae > FEN-1219. The sequence continues at coordinate 14,909 of DATCLY010000038.1, read as the reverse complement.
CGTCCCGCTGCCGGCCGATGCCTCGCTCGGCCCGGAGCTCTCCGACTGGGCATGCACGCTCGACCACGTCACGGGCCTGCTGTGGGAAGTGCGGCCCGACGAGCCCGCGGGCTTGCGCCATCGCGGGCACCGCTACTCGTGGTTCGCGCCGGACACGGCCGCGAACGGCGGGAACGCGGGCACCGAGAACGGAGGCGCGTGCGTCGGCAGCACCTGCAACACCCACGCGTACGCGGCCGTCGTCAACGCCGAGACGCTGTGCGGCTTCGACGACTGGCGCCTGCCCACCGCGGCCGAGCTCACGTCGCTCGTGCATCACGGCCGCGCGGCGCCCGCGATCGACGTCGACTACTTCCCGGACGCGGACGTGCCGGCCGGCGACGACGCCCTCTACTGGACGGCCACGCCCTCGGCGGCCGATTCGGCCAAAGCGTGGGCCGTCGACTTCGCGACGGGCGAGCTCGTGTCCGCGCACAAGAGCTACCCGGCGCGGGTGCGGCTGGTGCGGGCGGGGGAGTGAGCGGGAGGAGAACGTGATCCGGCGTGCGTGGCTGCTCTGTCTGCTCGTGCCCGCGCTCGCGGGCGCGCAGAGCTATTGCGACAACGACAACATTCCCGTTCACACGCCGAGCGAGGAGTTCGAGATACACGTGGACGGCACGGTCACGCACCTTCGCACCGGCTTGATGTGGACCCGATGTCCGGTCGGTACCCAGCCGCCCACTTGCAGCTTCGGCGCGCCGAAGGCGCTGTCCTGGGAGATGGCGCTGCAGGAAGCGGCGAGCTCTGATTTCGCCGGCTACGGCGACTGGCGGCTGCCCAACCGGGCGGAGCTCGCGAGCCTGGTCGAGCACTGCCGCTTCGGCCCGGCGGTGAACGAGGACGTGTTCCCGAGCACGCTTCCGGTGCCGTTCTGGACGTCCACGCCCGCCGCCCCCGGCGCCGCGCCGGAGGCCGCGTGGGTCGTGATGTTCCACGAGGGCCACGCCGTCCCGGTGAAGCACGACTCCGCCGCTGCGATCCGCCTCGTGCGCACGGTCAAGCGCGTCTACAAGGTCGGTGACGTCGGTCCGGCCGGCGGCATCGTGTTCTACGACAAGGGCGACGACGCGGGCGGGTGGCGCTACCTCGAGGCGGCGCCCAAGGCGTGGAGCGGCGCTCACGATCCGTGGGTCACGTGGGGCTGCGCGGGCATGGTCGTGGGCACCAACGCGACCGCGATCGGCGCGGGCAAGGCGAGCACCGCGGCGCTCGTCGCCGCGGGCTGCAGCGACGCTGCGCGGATGGCGGCGGAGGCGGTGATCAACGGCCACGACGACTGGTTCCTGCCGTCCCGCGACGAGCTCGTCGCGATGCATACCGTGCTCGCCGTGGGCACGAATTTCCTCGACAAGCACGGGCTGCAGCCGATGTCCTACGCGAGCGCGTCCGAGATCGACGCCATCGGCGCGATCGCAATCGACTTCGCCGGGGGCGGCGGCGAGGTGCAGGTGCACAAGTCCCTCGCCACGGTCGTCGTGCGGCCGGTGAGGGCCTTCTAAGGGCGCTGCTCGCAGGGACCGCGTCGACGCGCCGCGATAGCGAGCTGGCGCGCGCGCCGACCGCTGCCGCCCGGCGCCCGGTGCGTGCTAGATTGCCCTCTGTAGAGGAGAGCGACGCATGCACGACGGCCCGCCGCCGCCCGCTCCGCTGACGCGCCTCACCGAGGACGAGCGACTGATCCGCGAGTCGGTGCTCGAGTTCGCCGAGCGCGAGGTGGCGCCGCTCGTTCGCCGCATGGAAGAGCAGGCGCAGATCCCGCGCTCCCTGATCGACCAGCTCTTCGCGCTCGGCGTCATGGGCATCGAGATTCCCGAGAGCTTCGGCGGCGCCGGGGGCTCGTTCTTCCAGACCGTGCTCGCCGTCGAGGCCTTGTCCCAGGTCGACGCCTCGGTGGGCGTGCTCGTGGACGTGCACAACACGCTCTGCGTGAGCGCGCTGCTCGAGTGGGGCTCGCCGGCGCAGCAGCAACGCTACTTGCCGCGGCTCGCAGCGGGCGCCGTGGGCGCGTTCGCGCTCTCCGAGGCCGGGGCGGGCAGCGACGCGTTCGCGCTCGCCACGCGCGCCGTCGAGCGCGGCGGCGAGCTCCGCCTCACGGGGCGCAAGCTGTGGACCACCAACGCCGCCGAGGCGGACGTGTTCATCGTGTTCGCCACCGTCGATCCCGATGCGGGCCACCGCGGCGTCACGGCCTTCATCGTGGAGCGCGACTTCGCGGGCTTCACCGTGGGCCGCAAGGAGGACAAGCTCGGCATCCGCGCGAGCAGCACGTGCGAGCTCGTGCTCGACGACTGCCGCGTGCCGGCGGAGAACGTGCTCGGCGAGCGCGGCCAGGGCTACAGGATCGCCATCGAGACGCTCAACGAGGGGCGGATCGGCATCGGCGCGCAGATGCTCGGCATCGCCCGCGCGGCGCTCGATGCCGCGATCCGCTACACGAAGGAGCGCCGCCAGTTCGGCAAGGCGGTGGCCGACTTCCAAGCCGTGCAGTTCCAGCTCGCGCGCGCCGCCGCGGACGTGGAGGCGGCGCGCCTGCTCGTGTACAACGCCGCGCGGCTGCGCGACGCGGGCGAGCCGTTCGTGGCGGAGGCCGCCATGGCGAAGCTCACGGCGTCGGAGGTGGCCGAGCGCGTGAGCTCGCTCGCCGTGAACCTGTTCGGCGGCGCCGGGTTCGTGAAGGACCACCCGGTCGAGAAGTACTACCGCGACGCCAAGATCGGCCAGATCTACGAAGGCACGAGCAACATGCAGCTGCAAACGATCGCGAAGCAGCTCCTGCGCTAGCGCATCGCGATCGCATACGCGAGGTTGCACCCAGGGTGGGAGCGGCTTTCCAGCCGCGATCTTCAGCACCGTCGAAGATCGCGGCTCGAAAGCCGCTCCCACAGGTCGAATCGGGTGTTGCCGCGACTACGGCTTCTTGAGCTGATCGAGCGGCAGCGCGGTGCGGGCGACGACGCGTTGGAGCGCGAAACCCGTCTCCACATGGTCGACGCATCCGAGCGTCAGCAGCCGGTCGCGCAGGAAGCCGTTGTAGCCGTCGAGATCCCGCGTGACCACGCGCAGCAGGTAGTCGTAGCCGCCGGACATCGCCCAGCACTCCATGACCTCCGGGTAGCTGCGAATCGCCGACTCGAACTCGCGCACCTCGTCCTTGCCCTCGCGCGTGAGCCGCACCTCCACGAACGCCGTCACGGGCAGGCCCAGGCTCGTCTGATCGAGCACGGCAGCGTAGCCCTTGATGACGCCGGCCGCCTCGAGCAGCTGGACGCGGCGCGCGCAGGGCGTCGGCGTCAGCGCCACGCGCTTCGCGAGCTCGGCGATGCTGATGCGCGCGTTCGCCTGCAGCTCCTTGAGGATCTTGAGATCGGTCTGGTCGAGGCGCAGCGCTCGTCCCCCGGGCTGGTTGGATCCACCAAATCTTACTCCTGCCTTGAAGGATTCCACCATTACGGGCCTTTCCCAGGGCCGCATTTGGCCGCCGCGCCTACACGCGACGCGGTAAGGTATCGATGTCCGCATGACGAGGTTGCGCCCATGAACAGCCGGCTCGAACAGTTCAAGTCGCACCTCGAGCGGGAGGTGCTCGCACATCCCGTCATCGTCGCGAACCCCTACACCGCGTGGTTCCGGCGCGGGGATTTCAGCGCCGAGCAGGCGTGCGCGTTCCTGGTCCAGTTTTCCGTGTTCTCGAATCAGTTCCTGGTGGCGCAGCTTCACAAGATGCTGAACGCCGACTCGCTCGAGGAGATGCGTGCGTCGAAAGAGATCCTGGCAAACGAGATCGGCGTCGCTTTCCGCGGCGGCGCCGACGAGGACGCGACGCTCGGCGGCATTCACGGCAGCATCGAAGGCGGGGCGTTCCACTTCCGGGCCGCGCACTTCGAGCTGCTCCTGCGGACCGCGAAGAGCTTCGGGCTCGGCTTCCGCGATCTCGGCAAGCGCCGCCACGGCAGCGCGGCCACGCTGTTCTTCTGCGACGAGCTGATCCGGTTGTACGGGCACGAGGACTACGCCGTCGCGTCGGCCGCCTCGTGGGCCGTGGAGAACTGGGCGGCTGCGGGGTTCTGGGACGAGCTCGTCCAGGGCTGGCGGACCTATGCGGCGCGGCACGCCTCGTGCAAGCCGGACATTACGTTCTTCACCTGGCACGCACGGCTCGAGGCGAACCACGCGCGTCACACGTGGGACGAGCTCGAAAGCTTCTGGGCCGCGGCCGACGTGGACGAGGACGCCTTCGTGCAGCGTGCCAACGAGATGCTGGACGCCGTGCTCGTGTTCTGGCGCGGCCTCGACGAGGACCGCCGCGCGCTCGCGAGAACGATCCACGGCGATGCGGGTCGAATGCAGGGGCAGACATGAAGGCGAAGCCGATGGACACGCTAACCGCCCGACGCACCGGGCAGGACCGCACGGTCGCATCCGAGCGCGTCGCGCAGTTCGAGATCCGCTACACGCAGTTCCTGGACGAGGAAGGGCGGCCGCGCTGCGAGCTGCCGCCGTTCGCGCACGATCCCGAGCTCCTCGTGTCCTTGTACGAGCACATGGTGTTGAACCGGCTGTTCGACCGGAAGGCCGTTGCGCTGCAGCGCACGGGTCAGCTCGGCACGTATCCGTCGTCGCTCGGCCAGGAGGCCACGGCGGTGGCCATCGGGGCGGCCATGGCGCGCGAGGACGTGTTGCTCGGCACGTATCGCGAAACCGCCGCGATGCTGATCCGCGGCGTGGAGATGCGCGAGATCCTGCTGTACTGGGGCGGCGACGAGAGGGGCATGGCGTATGCCGGACCGCGCGCACCCAAGGAGGACTTCCCCATCAGCGTGCCGATCGCGACCCATGCGCCGCACGCCGTCGGCGTCGCGTATGCCTTCAAGCTGCGCAAGGAGCCGCGGGTGGCGGTGTGCGTCGTCGGCGACGGCGCCACGTCCAAGGGCGATTTCTACGAGGCCATGAACGGCGCGGCCGTGTGGCGGCTGCCCGTGGTGTTCGTGATCGTGAACAACGGCTGGGCCATCTCGATGCCGCGGCACGCGCAGTCCGCCGCGGCCACGCTCGCGCAGAAGGCCATCGCGGCCGGCATCGAAGGCGAGCAGGTGGACGGCAACGACACGATCGCCGTGTACGACGCGATGCGTCGCGCGCTCGACAAGGCGCGCGCGGGCGGCGGCCCGCACGTGATCGAGGCGCTCACCTACCGGCTCTCCGACCACACCACGGCCGACGACGCGCGGCGCTATCGTTCCGCGGAAGACGTGGAGCGGCACGCCGCGCTCGATCCGGTGAAGCGCCTGCGCGCTCACCTCGTTCAGCAGGGGATGTGGAGCGCGGCCAAGGAAGAAGCGCTGCACGCCGAGTGCGGCGCCCGCGTGGAGCAGGCCGTGCGCGAGTATCTCGCAACGCCCGCTCGGGAGCCCGCCTCGATGTTCGATCATCTGTTCGCGGAGCTGCCCGAGGCGCTGCGCTGGCAGCGGGAGGAGCTCTCGGCCGTCGAGCGGGAGACGAACGATGAATGACACCGCCGAGATCACGCTGGTCGAAGCCGTGAACCGCGCGCTCGCTCACGAGCTCGCCGCCGATCCCAGCGTGGTGGTGCTCGGCGAGGACGTGGGCGTGTGCGGCGGCGTGTTTCGCGCGACGGCGGGGCTGCTCGAGCGGTTCGGTCCCGAGCGCGTGATCGACACGCCGCTCTCCGAGGTGCTGATCGCCGGCATGAGCGTGGGTCTCGCTGCGCAGGGGATGCGCCCCGTGGCCGAGATCCAGTTCATGGGCTTCATCTATCCCGCGCTCGATCAGCTGCTCAACCACGCTTCGCGGTTGCGCAATCGCACGCGCGGGCGGCTCAGCTGCCCGATGGTGGTGCGCGCGCCGATGGGGGCCGGCATCCACGCGCCGGAGCACCATTCGGAGAGCACGGAGACGCTGTTCGCGCACATCCCCGGGCTCCGCGTGGTGATACCGTCGTCGCCGGCGAGGGCGTACGGGCTGCTGCTCGCCGCGATCCGCGATCCCGATCCGGTGGTGTTCCTGGAGCCCACGCGCATCTACCGGCTCGTGAAGGAGGCGGTGCCTGACACGGGCGAGGCGTTGCCGCTCGACGTGTGCTTCGTGCTGCGCAGCGGCTCCGACGTCACCCTCGTCTCGTGGGGCGCGGCGCTGCGCGAGACGCTGGCGGCGGCGGACGCGCTCGCGGCCGAGGGCGTGTCCGCCGAGGTCATCGACGTGGCGACGCTCGCGCCGCTCGACATGACGACCATCCTCGAGTCGGTGGCGAAGACCGGGCGTTGCGTGATCGTGCACGAGGCGGCGCGTCACGTGGGCGTCGGCGCCGAGATCGCCGCGCGGCTCGCCGACGAGGGGCTGCTCACGCTGTTCGCGCCCGTCAAACGCGTGACGGGCTACGACACCGTGGTGCCGCTCGCGAAGCTCGAGCAGCACTACATGCCCAGCACCGAGCGGATCCTGCGCGCGGCGCGCGCCACCTTGGAGGCCGCATGACGGTCTTCCGCCTGCCGGACCTCGGCGAAGGACTGCAGGAAGCGGAGATCAGCGCCTGGCACGTGGCCGAGGGAGACGAGGTCGCCGTCGACCAGCCGTTGGTGGCGGTGGAGACCGAGAAGGCCATCGTCGACATCCCGAGCCCGCGCGCGGGCCGCATCAAGAAGCTGTTCGGCAAGCCCGGCGACATCCTCAAGGTGGGCGACCCGCTCATCGAGCTCGAGGGCGAGGCCGCGGAGGCGGAGGCCGACGCCGGCACCGTGGTGGGCCGCGTGCCGCGCGGCGCCGAGACCACCGGCGAGGCGCCGTCCGGCGTCCCGGGCGGGGCCGGCATCAAGGCGACGCCCGCCGTGCGCGCGCTCGCGCGGCGGCTCAACGTGGATCTCTCGGTGGTCACGCCCACGGGCCCGAACGACACCGTGACGGCCGCCGACGTGGAGCGCGTCGCGCGCATTTTCAAGGAGCTCGGCCCGCTGCAGCCGCTGCGCGGCGTGCGTCGCGTGATGGCGCGCGCCATGACGCAGGCGCACGCGGAAGTGGCGCCCGTCACGGTGAGCGACGACGCCGACCTCGCCGCGTGGTGGCCGGCGAGCCGCGACCTCATGCTGCGGCTGATCCGCGCCATCGTGGCGGGCTGCAAGGCGGAGCCGTCGCTCAACGCGTGGTACGACAGCCGGGAGATGGGGCTGCGCGTGATCGAGAAGATCGATCTCGGCATCGCGGTGGATACGCCGGACGGGCTCTTCGTGCCGGTGCTTCGGGACGTGGGCCGTCGCACGCCGGAGGACCTGCGCGCGGGCCTCGAGCGGCTGCGGCGCGACGTCGAGGCGCGCACGATTCCGCCCGAGGAGCTTCGCGGCTACACGTTCATCCTGTCCAACTTCGGCACCTTCGGCGGCCGCTACGCCAACCCGATCGTGCAGCCGCCCACCGTGGCGATCCTCGGAGCGGGGCGCGTCCGCGACGCGGTGGTGGCGGTGGACGGCGCCCCGGCCGTGCATCCCATCCTGCCGCTGTCGCTCACGTTCGATCACCGCTGCATCACGGGCGGCGAGGCCACGCGATTCCTCGCGGCCGTGATACGGGACCTGGAGACACCGTGAGCGGGGTCGCGCCGATGATCGATCTCGACTTCGATTTCGGCTTCGGCGACGACCTGAACCTCCTCCGCGAGCAGGTGGCCCGGTTCGCCGCCGAGCGCATCGCGCCGCTCGCCCAGGCCATCGACGCCGAGAACCGCTTCCCGCGCGAGCTCTGGCCGGAGCTTGGCGCGATCGGCCTGCTCGGCATCACCGTGGACGAGGAATACGGCGGCGCGGGCCTGGGCTACCTCGCGCACGTGCTCGCGATGGAAGAGGTGAGCCGCGCGTCCGCCGCCGTGGGCTTGTCGTACGCGGCGCACTCCAATCTGTGCGTGAACCAGCTCGCGCGCTGGGGAACGGAGGAGCAGAAGCGCCGCTTCCTGCCGAAGCTCGTCTCGGGGGAGCACGTGGGCGCGCTCGCCATGAGCGAGACCGAGGCGGGATCGGACGTGCTCGCCATGCGGACGACGGCCGTGCCCACCGGCGACGGCTACCGGCTGACCGGCTCCAAGATGTGGATCACGAACGGGCCCGAGGCGGACGTCGTGCTCGTGTACGCTCGGGTGGCGGATGGCCGGGAGCCGCTCGCGAACGGCTCGCGCCGTCCTGCGATCAAGGCGTTCATCGTCGAGCGCACGCTGCCCGGCTTCACGGCGGGACCGAAGCTCGACAAGCTCGGCATGCGCGGCTCGGACACTTCCGCGTTGCACTTCGACGACTGCCCGGTGCCCGCCGCGAACGTGCTGCCCGGCGACGGCATCGAGATACTCATGTCCGGCCTCGACTACGAGCGCGTGGTGCTCGCGGGCGGAGCGCTCGGCATCATGCGCGCCTGCCTCGACGTGACGCTGCCCTACGTGCACCAGCGCAAGCAGTTCGACCGCCCCATCGGCACCTTCGAGCTCATGCAGGGCAAGATCGCGGATATGTACAGCACGATGAACGCCGCGCGCGCCTACGTGTACGCGGTGGCGGCCGCGTGCGACCGCGGCCGCACCACGCGCTACGACGCGGCCGCCGCCATCCTCAAGGCCTCGGAGAGCGCCACCTGGATGGCGGGCCAGACCATCCAGGCGCTCGGTGGCAACGGCTACACGGCCGAGTATCCTGCGGGGCGGCTGTGGCGCGACGCGAAGCTCTACGAGATCGGCGCGGGCACCAACGAGATCCGGCGCATGCTGATCGGCCGGGAGCTCTTCGCGGCCACGGCCTGAGACGCGTGCCATGCGGGTGTACCAGACGAAGGTCGATCCTGCGGCGGAGGAGTTCCGCCAGAACGCCGAGGCGAACCGCGCGCTCGCGGAGGACTTGCGCCGGCTGCACGCCGCCGTGGAGGAGGGCGGCCCCGAGAGCGCCCGCGAGCGCCACCGCGCGCGCGGCAAGCTGCTCGTGCGCGAGCGCATCGCGCGCCTGATCGACCCCGGCTCCCCGTGGCTCGAGGTCGGCAAGCTCGCCGCGCACGGCGTCTACGACACGGAGCTGCCCGCGGCCGGTCTCGTCTGCGGGGTGGGCATGGTGCGCGGCCGGCGCTGCATGATCGTGGCGAACGACGCCACCGTCAAAGGCGGCACGTACTATCCGCTGACGGTGAAAAAACACTTGCGGGCGCAGGAGATCGCGCTCGAGAACCGCCTGCCGTGCGTTTATCTCGCGGACTCGGGCGGCGCGTACCTGCCGCTGCAGGACGAGGTGTTCCCGGACCGCGATCACTTCGGCCGCATCTTCTACAACCAGGCGCAGATGTCCGCGCGCGGCATCCCGCAGATCGCCGTGGTGATGGGCTCGTGCACGGCCGGCGGCGCCTACGTGCCGGCGATGTGCGACGAGAGCGTGATCGTGAAGAACCAGGGCACGATCTATCTCGCCGGCCCGCCGCTCGTGAAGGCGGCCATCGGCGAGGAGGTGGACGACGAGACGCTCGGCGGCGCCGACGTGCACACGCGCATCTCGGGCGTAGCGGACTATCTCGCCGACGACGACGCGCACGCGCTCGAGCTCGCGCGCGAGATCGTGGCGCACGCCGCGCGGCCGGCAGGCGGGCCGCTCGAGGAGCCGGCGGGCGCGGAGCCCAGGTATCCGGCCGAGGAGCTCTACGGCATCGTGCCGCGCGATATCCGCTACGGCTACAACGTGCGCGAGGTGATCGCGCGCATCGTCGATCGCTCGGAGCTCGAGGAGTTCAAGCCGCGCTACGGCACCACGCTCGTGTGCGCGTTCGCGGAAATCTGGGGAATGCCCGTGGGGGTGCTCGCGAACAACGGCATCCTGTTCTCCGAGTCGTCGCTCAAGGGCGCGCACTTCATCGAGCTCTGCAACCGCCGCGGCGTGCCGCTGCTGTTCCTGCAGAACGTGGCCGGCTTCATGGTGGGCAAGGATGCCGAGCGGCGCGGCATCGCCAAGGACGGCGCGAAGCTCGTGACGGCCGTGGCCTGCGCCCGCGTGCCGAAGCTCACCGTGATCATCGGCGGCTCTTTCGGCGCCGGCAACTACGGCATGTGCGGGCGCGCCTACGGCCCGCGCTTCCTGTGGACGTGGCCGAGCGCGCGCATTGCGGTGATGGGCGGCGAGCAGGCCGGCATGGTGCTTGCGCGCGTGCGGCGCCGCGGCGCGGGCGGCGAGGGCAGCGACGACGGGAAGCTCCGCGAGGAGATCAGGGCGCAGTATGAGCGGCAGTCGCACCCGTACTACGCGAGCGCGCGGCTCTGGGACGACGGCGTCATCGATCCCGTCGACACCCGCCGGGTGCTGGGGCTCTGCCTCGGGGCCGCGACGAGCGCGCCGCTGCCGCCCGAGACGCCCTACGGCATCTTCCGCATGTAGCCGCCGTGCGCGCCGAGCCCGACGCTTCGCCGCCGCTGCTGCGCTCGATGCTGTTCGTGCCGGCCGACAGCGAGCGCAAGCTCGCGCGCGCCGTGAATGCCGACGCCGATGCCCTGATCCTCGACCTCGAGGACTCCGTCACCGCGGCGCGCAAGCCCGTCGCGCGCGGCCTCGCGGCGGAGTTCCTGCGGGAGCGGCACGCGCGGCCGCGCTCGGGCGTGTGGATCCGGATCACCGCCGTGACCGATCCCGAGTGCGAGCGGGACCTCGAGGCCGTGATGCCGCACGGCCCCGCCGGCATCGTGCTGCCGAAGCCGCGCTCGGCCGGGGACGGGCGGCGGCTCGCCGCGCGGCTCACCGAGTGGGAGCGCCGCGTCGGGCTCGCGGCGGGCGCGACGCGCATCCTGCCGATCGCCACCGAGACGCCGGCGGCGTTGTTCGGCCTCGGCGACTATGCGACGTTCGGCCCGCGCCTCGCCGCGCTCACCTGGGGCGCGGAGGACCTGCGCGTCGCCCTGGGCGCGGCCACCAACGTCGACGAGCGGGGCGAGTGGCTGCCGACGTACGCGCTGGCGCGCTCGCTCTGCCTGCTGGCGGCGGCCGCGGCCCGGGTGCCGGCGATCGACACGGTGTTCACCGATTTCGGCGACATGGACGGCCTGCTGCGGCAAGCCGCCGCCGCGCAGCGCGACGGTTTCGTCGGCAAGCTCGCGATCCATCCCGCCCAAGTGGAGCCGCTGAACCGCGCGTTCACGCCGAGCCGCGAGGCGATCGACCACGCGCAACGCGTCGTCGCGGCGTTCGCCGCGACGGACGGCGGCGTCGTGGCGCTCGACGGCCGCATGCTCGACCGGCCGCATCTCGAGCACGCGCGGCGGGTGCTGGCGCTCGCCCAGCGCCTGCAGGAAGGGGCGCGGTAGGCAAAATCGCCAGGTGTGATCGGCTTTCCAGCTGTGGGAGCGGCTTTCCAGCCGCGACTCTTCGGAACGCCAAAGCCCGCGGCAAACGCTTCGCCGCCTGCGGTGACGCAAGAATCGCGACTAGAAAGTCGCTCCCACCGATGAAGATCGCGGCTGAAAGCCGCTGCCACCAGGTTTCGTTCGACGGGGGCGTTGGCGTCGTGCGATCGCCAACGCCCCGCCTGCGTCAGAACCTGAACTCGAACGTCGCCCCCACCTCGCGCGGCCGCGCCACGGTGGCGAAGTCGAAGCCCCAGATCCCGTGGAAGAACCCCGAGTTGATCATGTACTCGTCGGTGAGGTTCGTGCCGAACAGCGAGAACTGCCAATCCGCCTGCGCGGGCGCGTAGGTGAAGCGCATGTTCACCACGCCCCAGTCGCCGCTCTCGTCGTGGCCCGGCGGGATCGACGGATAGGCGTCCATGCGCAGGAACGGCTCGAAGCGCCAGAACTGGTCCTGGTACATGTAATCGAGCCGCGTCGTCCAGGTGCCGCCATTCTGGAGATCCGCCGTGTGTTGCAGGCCCAGGCTGTACGACGTGTCCGGCGCACGCGGGAACTCGGTCTCCGTGGTCCACGGCAGGTGGCCGCTGCGCTGATTCGGCGGCAGGTCCGTGTACTCGGTGTCGAGCAGACCCAGATTGAAGTTGATCATGAAGTTCTGGGTGGCCAGGAACGTGAGCTCGAACTCCACGCCCTTGGCCGCCGCGTCGCCCACGTTGGTGGTCTGCAGCTGCGGCACCTGGCGCCCCTGCGCGTCGTACACCACCCCGGCTGACTGGAAGTCCTTCCAATCGGTGTCGAACAGCGTGGCGTTCAAGCGCACCCGCCCGCCCGCGAGGTCGGAGCGCAGGCCGACCTCGATGGTCTCGATCGTCTGCGGGTCGTACGGGATCAGCTGGCGCTGCCCCTGGATCGTCGGTGTGGCGACGCCGCCGGAGTTGAAGCCCTCCGCATAGCTGATGTAGCCCATGATGTCGTCGCTGAACTGCTTTTGCAGCGACAGGCGGCTCGTGACCTTGTCGTAGGTGTGCTCCCACGGCACGCCCGGGCCGACGGTGGCCTCGACGCCCGCGAACGGGTCGCCGCCGACGTGCCACTGGTTCGAGACCAGCGGCCGCGGAGCGGTCACGCCCGGGAGCGGATCGAGCTGCTCGGAGAAGATGTTCTCCTCGTGGTAGCGCAGGCCGAAGGAGAGGTCGAGCGTGTCGGTCAACGCGACGGTGGCTTCACCAAACACCGCGTAGCCGTCGCGTTCCGTGTGCGGGATGCGGTCGTAGCCGTTGCGCGCGAGCTGCACGGGACCCTGCGAGCGGTCTCCCGTGTCGGCGTTGAAGATGATCTGGTCGCAGCTCCGGAAGCCCTGCGGTACTGGCGCCGTGCACAGCGGCGAGTTCAGAACATAGTTCAGGTCATACACGCCGTTCAGGAACTCGCTCACGACGTTGCGCGTCTCCCGGCGATGGCTCGACTCCTCCCAGTAGTACACGCCGCCCACCCAGCGGAACCGCCCCACGTCGCCGGAGAACTGGATCTCCTGGCTGAACAGGTCGTTGTCCTGCAGGTTGAGGTCGTAGACGATGTCGTACTGGCTCGCGTCCCAGTCGTTCGACAGCTTGTTGAACTGGTTCGTGTAGCCGGTCAGGAACTGGACGGACAGGTTGTCGGTGATCTGCAGGCTGATGTCCAGCATCATCTGCTCGACATCCATCTCGTTCGGCAGCCGCACGTTCGAGCGGTTCTCCCACTTGCCGACCTTGCCGCCCGGGAACCCCGACTGGTTGTTCTGGGCGTTGAACGGTTCGAGGCCCGGCACCGTTCCGTAGAACTCCGGCAGCCCGATCACGTCGTTGATGCCCGGGTCGGCGAACGTCCGATAGATCGCGTCGATCACCTTGGGCTCGGTGAACACGTTCTCGACGTTCATGTAGTTGAACCGCAGGCTCAGGTTGTCCGTCGGCAGCCAGAGGATGTCGCCGCGGAACACGTTCTGGTCGACGCCGCCGTCCTTTTCGCCCGTGGTCAAGTTTTGGATATAGCCTTCGCGGTAAAGGCTCGCGCCCGTCCACTTCGTGCGCAAGGTATCGGTGAGCGGCACGTCCGCCGACAGCTTCACGTCGCGGCGATTGTACGAGCCCGTCGTGACGGACACGTCGGCGCCGAACTCGTCGGACGGCCGCTTGGTCCAGAGTCGGATGGCGCCGCCCGTGGAGTCACGGCCGAACGTGGTGCCCTGCGGCCCGCGCAGCACCTCGATGCGATCGATATCGACGAACTCGCGAACGAGCGTGCCCGCCGTGTCGATCTGCCAGATGCCGTCGACGTAGACGCCGACGTTGGGAATGCCGCGCACGCTGAATCCGGTGCCGGCGGTTCCGCCGCCACCGCCCGTGGCGACGACATTGGGAATCGCTTGGCTCAGCTCCTCGACGGTGTCGAGACCTCGGATTTCCAAGTTGTCGCCCGTGACCGCGACGATCGAGATGGGCACGTCCTGCAGGTTCGCCTCGCGCCGCGTGGCCGTGACGACGATTTCTTCGAGAGCGCTGCTCCCGTTCTGCGCGAGCGCGGGCTGCGTGGCAAGACCGCCGGCGCCTGCCATCACGCCCGCGACGGCGGCGTAAAGTCTGTTGACTCGCATACTTCCCCCAACTTTGTCGAAAGCGACCATTGCGGTCGGTTGATCAGCGCGTCCTTGCGACCCCCCGCAACACCCCAAAGGTGTTGTCTCTTTCTCGTCACGCTTCCCTTCGATCGGAGCCGAACGTCTATTCTTAAGTTTTGTTGAGTCTGCCGGAAGAATTCCCTATCCGTCAATCATGAAAGGATTGAGGAATTTATCCGGGTAGTACCAACGCCACACTTGGACTGCTTCTAAGTCTGGGCCAGGCCAGGTGACGGGTGGTCCGATGGGATGTGGCGGAGCCGCAACGCTGGGTCGTCGTAAGACGACTCCATGCGTCATGCCGTCGCAGCGCCGCCTCGACGGTCAGGTCGCCGGCAGCTGCGCGGGCTTCGGCTCCGCGATCTCCTTGCCGGGCCGCGCCCGTCCGGCCAGCTCGGCACCCGCATCCCGGGGCAACCGCGCCATGACCCAGGCGGAGCTCGCGGAGATCAGCCCCACGCCCAGGAAGGCCAGGTAGAAGTTGCGCACGTCGGTGGCGGGGCGATCGGCGATCCAGCCGAGCACCTCGAGCAGGTAGCCGCCCACCGCCACCCCGAGGCTCAGGGCGAGCTGCTGCGCCATCCCGGCCAGGCTGCTGGCCTGGCTCATGCGCCGCGAGTCCACCTCGGCGTAGCTGATGGCGTTCAGGCTCGTGAACTGGAGGGAGCGGAAGCAGCCGCTCACGAGCAGCGTGGCGATGACGATCGAGTGCGGCGTGTCCGGGCGGAACAGGCCGAACCCCGCCAGCAGCGCGGAGGCCGCGAGGGCGTTCCACACCAGCACGCGCCGGAACCCGAAGCGCTTCAGGATCCACGCCGCGATCGTCTTCATGAAGATGGCGCCGATGGA
>DATCLY010000035.1:0-50875 GCA_036563665.1 Gammaproteobacteria bacterium | reverse complement strand
GGTACCAGCAGAGCGACACGGGCGGCGTCGTCGGCGACGACGCGGCCTACGGCATGAGCTTCAGGCTGCCGACGAGCCAGGGCTTCCGCGCCACGCTGCAGCACAAGACGTTCGAGGCGAACTTCGATCCGGCGCTCGGCTTCATGGATCGGCGCGGCGTGACCGACATGTACGTGAATCTCGGCTACATGCTCCGCAAGCGGGAAGGCTACCTCGAGTCGTGGCTGCTGAACTTCGACTACCAGCGCGTGGACTATATCGACGGGCCGTTGCAAACGGAGGCGATCTTCTTCCGGCCGTTCACGTTCACCAATCGCACCGGCGACTCGATCATGCTCGCGATCAGCGACTTCACGGAGAACGTGATCGAGCCGTTCGAGATCTCCCGCGGCGTCGTCGTCCCCGTGGGCGAGTACGACTCCGACACGGTCGGCATCCAGATCGGCACGGGCACGCACCGCAAGGTGGCGGCGAACGCGCGTTTCGTGCGCTACCCGGACGGCCGGTTCTTCGGCGGCTCGCGGTCCGACCAGTTCCTCGAGCTCACCTGGCGCCCCTCGGCGCGCTTTCGCGCGAACGTGAGCTACGAGTACAACGACATCGATCTGCCGTTCGGCTCGTTCGAGACGCGGCTCGTTCGGGCCGGCTTCGACGTGGCGTTCTCGCCCACGCTCTCGTGGGTGAACCTCGTCCAGTACGACAACGTGAGCGAGGTGGCCGGCTTCAACCTGCGCCTCCACTGGATTCCGGAAGCGGGCCGCGAGGTGTACTTCGTGATCAATCACAACCTCGTGGACCCGGACCGCGACAACAACTTCCATTCGGCGTTCTCGGATGCGACGGCCAAGGTGAATTACACGTTCCGCTTCTGACGGCGGACGAGGGGGGAGCCATGACGAACGAGCGACGAGAGGGCGACGACGCGGTCGGCCTGAGCCGCCGCGAGCTGGTGACGGGCGGCCTGGCGGGGCTCGGCGCGGCCGCGCTGCTCGGCGGACACGCGGCGTCGGCGCAGACGGCGGCGGACGTTCGCTGGGACCACGAGTACGACGTGGTGGTCGTGGGCGCGGGCTGTGCCGGCCTCACGGCCGCGATCCGCGCACGCGATCTCGGCGCGAGCGTGCTGGTCGTGGAGGCGAGCTTCGACGTGGGCGGCCGCATGCTGCACAGCGGCTCGTTCGTGTCGCTCGGCGGCGGCGATCCCGTGCAGCTCCGCGACATGCGGGGCGAGCGCGACCCCGAAGGGCGGATCCAGGTGGATCCCATCGAGGCGCCGGAGGAGCTCGACGACGACGACGTGGAGCTGCTGTTCAAGGACGTGACCGACTGGTCGATCGTGGACCGGCGCGGCTACAGCCCCTACCGCTACAACGAGCGCGAGGTGGTGCGCGCCTGGGCGGAGAACTGTCCCGCCACGCGGCAGTTCCTCATGGACAACTACGTGCGCTTCGCGCGCATCAACGGCACGCACTCGGGCGGCGGCATGTCACGCGCGCGCGGCGCCGTGTGCTTCCTCATGCTGGGCGACGAGACCGACATGCGCGCGGGCACGATCACGCCCGAGGACGCGGGACGGGCGGACCCGGAGCGCACGAGCCCGTTCGCGCCCGTGCAGATGGACGACGCGAGCCGGGTCGTGGGCCCCGGCGCGGTGAGCAACGGCGTCGCGCTCGCGCGGCCGCTCGAATTCTCGGCGCGCGACAAGGGCGTGCGCTTCATGCTGAACCGCGCGTTCGAGGAGCTCGTGCGCGAGCAGCCGTTCGCCGGCCGGGTGCTCGGCATCCGCGCGCGCTACTCGCCGCGCCGCCATCCGGAGACCGGGGAGCTCTTGCAGAGCTACTGGCAGAGCGGCAACGTGGACGAGCGCCGCGAGGTCGTTTACATCCGCGCGCGCCGCGCCGTGATCCTCGCCTGTGGCGGGCACGCCGGCAATCCCGAGGTGCGCAGCATGTTCCATCCGGGGCTGCGCGAGCCCGCGTTCCCCACGAGCGGGCTCGCCACGCTCGGCCCGCACGTGCAGGACGCGAGCGCGCTCAAGGCCGGGCTCAGGATCGGCGCGAACCTCGCCGGCATGCACCAGAACCTGATCCTGTCGTTGACCTATCACGTCTCCACGCGGCTCGGCACGCGCGACGCCTACACGCCCATGATGCCGGGGCACCCGGCCTTCGCGTTCCGCGGCTCGTGCGGCGTCAACGTGGGCACGGCGGGCTTCGAGGAGCTCATCGCCGTGAACCAGGTGGGCAAGCGGTTCTTCAACGAGGTGCGCCTCGCCACGCGCACGGGCTCCCCGCGCTATCCCGGCGACGGCAGCGCGCCCAACCGCGGCCTCGCGCACAAGCCGCACGACTGGCGCAACTGCCGTCACGAGTGGCTCCGCGAGACGTACGACTACGACCACGGCATCGAGGCGGCGCTCGCCATCAACGAGGGCTCGGCCCCGCCGCACTACTATCCCGGGCCGCTGTGGGCGATCTTCGATCAGGCCGCCGCCGACCGCACCGGCTGGCCGCTGCGCTATCCCTATGTCGCGGACAACGGCTATTTCTTCAAGGCCGACACGATCGAGGAGCTCGCGGCGAAGATCGAGGCGGGCAACGAGTTCCAGCGCGTGCCGCTCAAGCATCTCCCCGACACCGTCGCGCGCTGGAACCGCTTCGTGGCCGAGGGCGCAGACCTGGACTTCGAGCGCGAGAAAGACGGGGCGATGCACGCCATCGCCACGCCGCCGTACTACGCGCTGTCGATCATGATCGTGTGGCACGACTCGTACGGCGGCTTGCGCGTGAACGGCCGCCAGCAGGTCATCGACATGGAGGGCCGCGTGATTCCAGGGCTGTACGCGGGCGGCGAAGCGGCCGGCGGCTTCGACAAGCACGGCCTCGGCAAGGGGACCGTGCAGGGGTTCATTCGCCGGCACGCACGCCGCGACCGACGTGCCCGCGTGATGCGGGCGCGCCGGGCGCGCCGTCAGAACGGCGACGCGCCGAGCAGGAGCAGCAGCGCCACCACCGCAGCCGCGCAAAGGAACGTGTACGCCACCACGGGGAACGCCGTCATCAGTCCGAACAGCGCCGCGCCGGCGCCGACGAGCAGCGCGCCCTGCGCGATGGCGCGCGAGAGGCCGGGAAGCCGCGAGCCGCTCGTGCGCTCGGGCGCCCGGGCGGCGCGCACCGCGTCTGCCGCTTCGGCTTCGATCGCCGCGCGCAGCGCCTCCGGCGAGATGCGCGCTTGCGCGGCCATCTGCTCGAGGTCCTCGAGGGAGTAGCTGTCGCGGCGTTCGCGGTCCAGGCGGTGCTGCTCCCGCGCGGCGCGCTCCAGGATGCGCCGCACGCTGGCCCCGTCGAAGCGGCGCCCGTCGGCCGCCACCGCCCGCGGATCTCGGTGGAGTGGTTCCATCCGGCTCCTTCTTGCGAGGCGACGCCGGCATCATTATAGGCCGCCGCAGCGCTGCGGCCCGCACGTTCCGCGGCGCGGCGCGCCTACTGCCCGCCCGCGCGTTCCTCCGCTTCGCGCTCGGCCGCGCGCGCGCCGGAGAGAATGTTGGCCATGCCGTAGTTGCCTTCCGTGCAGGCGTACTCGAACAGCACGCCGTCGGGGTACGCCGTGAGCGGATAGACGCCGCCCCACGGCTCGGCCCACGTCTCGAGATCGACGACCGTGAACGCGTACTCGAGCGTGTCCTCGTCGACCCGCGTGATGCGCTCGGTCACGCGCATGTGCTCGGTCGCCCCGCGCCAGGCCGTCTGCGGATGGAAGCCGGCGGTCTCGATCACGAGCGTCTCGCCTTCCCAGCGGCCGACGGAAGTGCCGTTCCATTGCGGCAAACCGTCGTCCGGCGCCGGCCGGCCGTCCGTGGGGATGATGCGCGGGTCGCCCATCTCGCCCTGGATGACCACGAAGCCCGGGCTCTGGAAGATCTGCAGGTTGCTGTTGTAACCGAACGGCAGGATCGGCGGCAGCGTGCTGGGCCACACGACGCAGCGCTCGGTGAGCGAGCGGAACTCCGGCCCGTCGAACTCGTGCCCGCGGCGCGCGGCTTCGCGCGCCTCGCGGCGCGCCACGGCCTGCGGCAGCAGCGGCGGGATCCTGCCGTTCTTCGGCATGGTGACGATCGAGGTGCGCAGGTTCGGCGACGTCACGCCTTCGTTCGCGCTCAGCGCGAAGGTGCCGAAGTCGTAGTGCACGTCCTCCTGCGTGCCCGGGAGCGTCTCGTCGTCCTGATCGACTTCCTCGAGCCGCCGGCGCGCGAACTCCTCGAATTCCTCGGGCGTGAAGAACTCCTTGTCGCCGAGCTCGGGCGGGCGCTCGAGCGGTGCGATGGTGAACTCGCTGTACACGCCCGAGAGGTCGGGCTCCCCCCACGACGTCTTCGGATGACGCTGCGCCGCGGCGGGCGGCGGCGCCGCTGCGGCGGCAACCGCGACGCAGGCGGCAGCGGCGACGGCCGCGACGCGGTGCCGCGGCGGCATGGTCGGCGATCCGCAAGTCTCGTGCTTCATTGGCGTGCACCTCCCTCCGCCGGCTCCCGCGGTCGCTTGCGCAGGTGCCCGTAGAGCTTCTCTTCGGCGAACGGCTCGCACTTGAACTCGAGCAGCCGGAAGCCGTCGTCGACGATGCGATAGAGCGGCATGCGGATCGTCCACGGCCGCGAGAACACGGTGGGGTCCTCGATCGTGGCCTCGTAACGCAGGTGGTTGGGACCGATCGGCGTGTAGCGCTCCACGATGCGGGCGTTCTCGCTCACGTAGTTGCCGGCGCGATCGAGCCAGGTCTGCCCGTTGAGCCCCGTGACCTCCACGACGAACGTGTCCCCTTCCCAGTGCCCGTTCGACCAGCCCATCCAGCTGTCTAGCGGCGCTTCGCGGTGATTGTCCACGAAGACCCGCCGGAAGCCCGTGGCGAACTGGTACACGATGACGACGTCCCGATCGCCCTGGAAGATCTGGAACGGATACGGCATGTACGTCGAGCGCGGCACGCCGCCGAGGTAGCACTTGCCCTCCGGGTCCTCGGCCAGGCGATTGGCGAAGCGCCGGTCGCGCTCGGCCAGCGCCTCGGGCAGATAGGGAATCTTGCCGCCTTCCACGACGCCGAGGCCCGGCGGAACGGCGAGCTGCGCGCCGAGCTCGGGCAGCACGGGGTAATCCGCCACGTGCGGCTCGAGGTTCCAGTGAGCCGTGTTGAGCGCCTGCCACACGCCGCTCAGGTCGGGACGCCCGTCCGCGGTGCGCGGAAACTCCGTCAGCACGTTCTCCGCCGACGCGCCCGCGACGAAGAGCGCGGCGCACGCGGCCGCGAGCACGCGCCTCATGGCGACTCGGCGTTCGTGGCGGGCGTCTGCGTGCCCCCGAAGAAGAGCTCGCGCCCGTCGGCGAAGGTGATGTCGCGGCCCACGGCCTTGTTCGACCCGTCGCGCGCCTGGTAGCCGCGGACCACGAGCTCCGACCCGATCGGTATGGACGCCTTGGTGATGCCGCGACGCACGAGCGCGTTCGGGCTGCCGCCTTCGATCATCCAGGTGACCGCCTGGCCGTTCTCGTCGACGACCTCGATGTGGATCCACGAGTGGGGATTGATGAGCTCCACCTTCGTGACCTTGCCGGTGAGCTGCACCGGCCGGTCCACGGTGAACTCCGTCGCGAACGCGTGGTGCGCGCCGGCGGCGTCGAGCCACAGCGCGCAGGCCGCTCCCAGGACAACCAGCATCGGCGCGAAGCGCATCCCGATCCCCCTCCGTTCGGCGTGACTCGGCGAGATCATACCCCGATTTCGGCGGCGGGCCGGGCGGCGCGCGGCGCGGCCGCCCGGGCGGGCGGCGATGGTATGCTGCGGTCGGTCGACGTCGTTTCGGAGCACGACATGTTTGCTCGCTCGAAAGCCTTGGCGCTCGCGGCCTGCGCCGCAGCGGGGGCCGGCGGACCGGCGCTCGCGCAGGACAACCCCTTCGTCGTCACGCAGCTCGCGGATTTCGATATGCCGTGGGCGATGGAATTCCTGCCGGACGGGCGGCTGCTCGTGACGGAGCAGCGCGGCGCGCTGAAGCTCTACTCGCCGGACGGTTCCATCGCGGACGTCCGCGGCGTGCCGCGGGTGGCCTACGGCGGCCAGGGCGGGCTCGGGGACGTGGTGCTGCATCCCGACTTCGAGCGCAACGGACTCGTGTACCTGAGCTACGCCGAGGCCGGCGAGGGCGAGACGCGCGGCGCGGCGGTGGCGCGCGCCAAGCTCGAGCTCGGCGCGAACGGCGGCGAGCTGCGCGACCTCGAGGTGATCTGGCGGCAGGTGCCGAAGGTCGAGGGCGGCGGTCACTACGGCCATCGCATCGCCTTCGGGCAGGGCCACCTCTGGATCAGCTCGGGCGAGCGGCAGAAGTTCGACCCCGCGCAGGACATGCAATCGAACCTCGGCAAGATCGTGCGCCTCGCCGAGGACGGCTCCGTGCCGCGCGACAACCCGTTCGCGGACCGGGGCGGCGTCACCGCCGAGATCTGGTCGCTCGGGCACCGGAATCCGCTCGGCCTCGCGTTCGACGCGCAGGGGCGACTCTGGAACGTGGAGATGGGACCGATGGGCGGCGACGAGCTCAACCTCGTCGAGCGCGGCGCGAACTACGGCTACCCGATCGTCTCCAACGGCGACCACTACGACGGCACCGTCATCCCGGATCACCCCACGCGCCCCGAGCTCGCCGCGCCGGCCGTGTTCTGGAACCCGGTGATCTCGCCCTCCAGCCTGATGTTCTACAGCGGCAGCGAGTTCCCGCAGTGGCGGGGCAGCGCGTTCATCGGCGGCCTGTCGTCGCAGGCGCTCGTCCGCATCGAGTTCGACGGCACGCGTGCCCGCGAGGCGGAGCGCTTCCCGATGGGCATGCGGATCCGCGCCGTCGAGCAGGCCCCGGACGGATCGATCTTTCTCCTCGAGGACGGGCGCGAAGGCCGCGGCGGCCAGGGCCGCATGTTCCGCCTCACGGCCCGCGAGCCGAGCGGCGGCTGACGGGCGGACCCGCTCCGCGCAAATTCCGTCGGGCGCAGCGATGCCGCGCAAGCGCCGCAAGGGCTACTACGTCGACGGCTGCTTCGTGGCCGAGGGCAGCGCCGAGGACGCGCGGCTGAGGGCCGAGGCGGGCGGCGCCGAGACGCCGAGCCGCACCGCCCGCAAGCGCGCGAGCCTCGAGCTGCAGGCGGTGGGCGAGCGGCTGGTCGACCTTACGCCCGAGGCGCTCGACGCGCTGCCGCTGCCCGAGGTGCTGCGGGACGCCGTCGTCGAGGCCAGGCGCCTGACGAGCTTCGGCGCGCGGCGCCGGCAGCTCCAGTACATCGGCAAGCTCATGCGCCGGCTCGACGCCGAGACGCTCGCCGCCGCGCGCGCGGCCGTCGAGGCCGACCGCGGGCGGCGGGGCAAGCCGCGGGGCGCGCTGTGACGCTCGCGCGCGCGCCGCGGTCGTCGAGGCCGCTCGCGCCGGGCCCGCCGGGCCGTGCGCGGAGCAACCGACGCCGGAGTATCATCGCGCACGGGGGAGCACCATGATCGGAACGGAATCGTCGCGCCCGAGCGCCGGCGCGGCGCCAGGCAGAAACGCTCTTCTGGCCGCGGTCGCGGCCACTGCGCTCGCGGGCTGCGCGCCGGAGCCCGCATCGGAGACCGCGCCGGACGCAGGCGCGGAAGACGCGCCGCCGTCGCAAGCGGCCGAATCCCGCGCAGCGACCGCCTATGTCGAGTGGCGGCACTACGGCGGCAACCTCGCCTCGCAGCGCTACTCGCCCCTCGATCAGATCGACCGCGACAACGTCGCGTCGCTCGAGATCGCCTGGCGCTGGCAGTCCGGCAACTTCGGCCCGCGGCCGGAGCAGCGCAACGAGGCGACGCCGCTCATGCTGAACGGCGTGCTCTACACGACCGCGGGCATCACGCGCAACGTCGTCGCCATCGACGGGGCCACCGGCGAGACGCTCTGGCTCTGGCGGCCGAACGACGGCGAGCGCTTCGAGCGCGCGCCGCGCAAGACGTCCGGCCGCGGCCTCGCCCATTGGACCGACGACGCCGGCAACGAGCGCCTCTTCGTCGTGACGCCGGGGTTGTACCTCGTCGCGCTCGATCCGCAGACGGGACGGCCCGTGCCGGGCTTCGGCGAGAACGGCGTGGTCGATCTCATGGTCGGCGTGCGCGGCGAGGTCAACGAGCATTCGAGCATCGGCAACAGCTCGCCGCCCATCGTCGTCGGCGACACGGTGATCGTGGGGCCCGCGCACGAGGTCGCCATGCGGCCGCCGTCGAAGGCCAACCTCAAGGGCGACGTGCGCGGCTACGACGCGCGCACCGGTCGACACCTCTGGACGTTCCACACGATCCCCGAGCCCGGCGAGCCGGGCTACGAGACGTGGCTCGAGGGCTCCGCCGAGTACACGGGCAACGCGGGCGTCTGGGCGCCCATGGCCGCCGACGAGGAGCTCGGCTACGTGTACCTGCCCACCGAGGCGCCGCTCTCCGACCGCTGGGGCGGCGAGCGTCCCGGCGACAACCTCTACGGCAACAGCCTCGTGTGCCTCGACGCGCGCACGGGCGAGGTGGTGTGGCACTACCAGCTCATCCACCACGACATCTGGGACTGGGACAACCCCACCGCGCCGATCCTCATGGACATCACCGTGGACGGGCGCCCGATCAAGGCCGTCGCCCAGATCACCAAGCAGGCGTGGGTGTACACGTTCGACCGCGTGACCGGCGAGCCCGTGTGGCCGATCGAGGAGCGGCCCGTGCCGCAGGGCGACGTGCCGGGCGAGTGGTACTCGCCCACGCAGCCGTTCCCGACGAAGCCGCCGCCGTTCGATCGCCAGGGCTTCGGCCCCGAGGACGTCATCGATTTCACCCCGGAGCTCAGAGCCGAGGCGCTCGAGGGGCTCGAGCAGTTCCGCACGGGCCCGATCTACACGCCGCCGTCGCTCGCGAACGCGCCGGACGGCACGCGCGGGACGATCATCCTGCCGAGCGCGACCGGCGGCGCGAACTGGGAGGGCGGCTCGTTCGATCCGGAGACGGGCGTGCTGTACGTCGGCTCGTACACGATGGCCACCGTCATGGCGCTCGAGCCCGCGCCGGAAGGCTCCGACATCCGCTATGTGGCGGGCGGCGGCGGCGAGATCCCGTGGTTG
Organism: Gammaproteobacteria bacterium; assembly: GCA_036563665.1. Classification (GTDB taxonomy): domain Bacteria; phylum Pseudomonadota; class Gammaproteobacteria; order Steroidobacterales; family Rariloculaceae; genus FEN-1219. The sequence continues at coordinate 41,723 of DATCLY010000035.1, read as the reverse complement.
TCCGGCCTGCCGCTCGTGAAGCCGCCCTGGGGCCGCATCACCGCCATCGACATGAGCCGCGGCGAGATCCTGTGGCAGATCCCGAACGGCCCGACGCCGAAGGAGGTCGCCGAGAATCCCGCGCTCGCCGGCGTCGAGCTGCCGCCGACGGGTCGCGCGACGCGCGCGCCCACGCTCGTGACGAAGACGCTGCTCTTCAGCGCGGAAGGGTGGGGCGGCAGCGCCGTGCTGCGCGCGCACGACAAGGCGACGGGCGAGGTGCTCGCGGAGATCGCGTTGCCGGGCGCGGTGGGCAACGTGCCGATGACCTACGCGATCGACGGCAAGCAGTACATCGTGATGTCGGTAGCGGGCGAGCGCGGCGCCGAGCTCGTGGCGCTCGCGTTGCCGGGGCGGTAGGGCAGAAGAATCGGGGCTCGATAGCCCCCACCGGCTTCGTTCGGCGCGACAAAAGAATCGCGGCAAAAGAATCGCGGCTGGACAGCCGCTCCCACAGGCTTCGTTCACCGGGTGGGAGCGGCTTTCCAGCCGCGATCTTTTCGGTCGCTGGTCAGGAGCGCCCGTCCGGAAGCGGCAGGCGCCCCTGACCGGTCTCGCTATTGCGCCTCGGGCGGCTCCCTCTGCGCGTCCTCCTCCGTGAGCGGCGGCAAGGAGCGCAGGTACGCGACGATCGCGTCGAGGTCGCTCTCCTCGATGTTCCGGTAGAGCTCGAACGGCATGGCGGGCAGCAGCCTGCGGCCGTCGCGGCTCACCCCTTCCCTGATCGCCCGCTTGATCTCCTCGTCGGTCCACGAGCCGAGCGCTGCCGGCGTGATGTTCGCGGACACCGCGGTCCAGCCGAGCCCGAACACGTTCGCATAGGCATTGCCGCCGAGGCCGGGCAGATGCCACTGGATCTGGCCTTCCTTGTACCGCGTGTGGCAGTCCATGCAGTGACCCACGGGACCCGCGAGGTACTCGCCGTACTTCACGGGATCGTCACGCGGCACGTCGGGCACGTTCGTGACGGGCGGGCCGTACGGCATGAGCGGGAAGCGATACTCGCTGGGCGGCACCTCGTTGCGAATGGGCCGCACCGTCTTCATGTACATGGCGATCGCGTAGGCGTCGGTGTCCGACAGGTTCCGATAGAACAGGAACGACATCGGCGGGCCGAGCAGGGTGCCGTCGGGCCGCACGCCTTCGCGGAGCGCCTTGACGATGTCGTCCTCCGACCAGCTGCCGATGCCGGTCTCCATGTCGGGCGTGATGTTCTTGGCGTATGCCTTGAACGCCGGCTCCTCGATGACGAACGCGCCGGCGTACGCCATCTCCTGGTTGAGCGTTCCGTCGGGATTGTGCGGCGTGTGGCAATTGCCGCAGCCCGCAATCGTCTCGACCAGATACTTGCCGCGCGCCAGCATGGCCTCGCGGTCGTTCCGGTCGGGGATGCCCGTGACCGAGCTCGCCGGCCGTGCCGGAGCCCGCGTCTGAGCGGCCGGCGCCGGGGTCTGAGCCGGCGGTTGCTGAGCCTGGCTCCCCGTCTGCGGTTCGTTCTGGCCCTGCTCGCAGCCGACCACGCCGACGAGCGCGGCGGCGAGCACGACAGCGATCCCCCCACGTTTGGTGTTCACGTTCGTTTCTCCTCGAGTCGTGAGAATCGTGCCTCCGACGGTGACGCGCAGTGTAGAAGGAATGCGGCGGTCCGCCAACCGGCGGCGGCGTCGCCCCGGGCGTCGAGGCGCCCGGAGGCCCCGGGATCGCGAGGCTTTTTCTCCCCTGGCACGCGGCTTGCACCCTTCCCGCCCCGGCACTCGAGCCGGTCCACGCAAGGAGGTCATCATGAAAGGCGGGAAGGCGATGAAACGGTCACTCGGCGGGCTCACGGCCGCCGTGGCGCTCGCGTTCGGTTACGCGGGCAGCGCCCAGCAGGGCGACCCGGAGCATGGACAGGGGCATCAAACCACGCAGCAGCAGCGCCAGCAGGCCGGCCCATCGGTGCAGGATCGCGCTGCGGCCGGCGAGCGATCGGCGTCGCGGCCGCAGGCCGGAAGCCCGCTGGACCAGATCGCCCGTGAGAGGGCCGAGCTCAGCACCTTCGTCGAGGCGCTGAAGACGGCCGGCATGGACGACTCGTTGACGCAGGGCCAGTACACCTTGTTCGCGCCCACGAACGACGCGTTCGAGTCGCGGCGCGGCGGGGTCGACGAGCTCATGGCGTCGGAGAACCGCGAGGATCTCATCGCCCTGCTGCGCGCGCACATCGTCGCCGACGACCTGGATCCGCAGGCGGCGCGTCGCCTGCAGCAGGCCCAGACGCTCGACGGCAACACGGTCGACCTCGGCGAGAGCCGCGATGGCGAGCTCGAGGTCGGCAAGGCGCAGGTGATCGAGCCCGGCATTCAGCTCGGCAATCTGCGGGTGTACGTGATCGACGAGGTCCTCGGCGACAGCCAGGGACCGTTCGCCAATTTGCGCCAGGGGCTGCGCGAGCGGGATACCCAGAGCGACGGTGACACCGATCGATAGCGCACGCTGAGCCGAGCGCGCTCCGCCGGAGCGCGCCCGGTTCCGCCGGCGGACCGTGCCGGCCGTAGAATGACGGCCGAACGCATCTCTTTCGACAGGAGCGCTCATGCACGGGGCGACGCCGGCGGACCTGATCGCCGGGCTCACGCACGGCCACATCGCGGCCCGCTGTCTGCACGTCGTCGCGCATTTCGGCGTGGCCGATGCGCTCGACGACGCCCCCGCCTCCGCGGCCGAGCTCGCGGAGCGCACGGGACTGAACGCCGACGCCCTGGGCCGCATGCTGCGGCTGCTCGCCGCGCACGGCGTGTTCGCTCACGACGGCGGCCGATACGTGCACACGCCGGCGTCGCGGCTGCTCCGCAGCGATCATCCGCAATCGATGCGCTCGTTCGCGCGCATGCACGGGCTCGCCCCGATGTGGGGCGGGTTCACCGAGCTCGCGCACGCCGCGAGAACCGGCGCGCCGGCCGGGGGCTGGCGCGCGATGTTGCACTACCTGCGCGACCACCCCGACGAGAGCGCCGTGTTCAACGAGGCGATGGTGGTGAAGTCGCTGCGCGTGGTGCCGGCGGTCGTGGAGGCGTACGACTGGCGAAGCGCGCGCCGCATCGTCGACGTCGGGGGAGGGCGGGGCCATCTGCTGCAGGCCATCCTCGCGGCCGCGCCCGAGGCGACGGGCGTGCTGTTCGAGCTGCCGCAGGTGATCGCCGAGGTGGCGCATCTCGAAGCGGACCGCTTCGCGCTCGCCGCGGGCGATCTGTTCGCGGACCCGCTGCCGGCCGCCGACCTCTACGTGCTCATGGACCTGCTGCACGACTGGCCGGACGCGGACGCCGGCCGGATACTCGCGGCCGTGCGCCGCGCGGCCGCGCCCGGCGCTCGGGCGCTCGTCGTGGAGACGCTCGTCTCGGACGAGCCGGGCCCGCAATTCGCCAAGCTGCTCGACGTGGTCATGCTGGCCACCACGGGCGGGCGCGAGCGCACGCCGACCGAGCACGGGCGTCTCCTCGCCGGTGCCGGCTTCCGTTTGGACCGGGTGCTGCCCACGCGCTCGGCGTACTCGATCGTGGAGGCCGTCGCGGTCTGAGGCGCTCTCGCCGCGGCGGTCAGAATCGATACGAGTAGGTGGCGTGCAGCGTGCGCGGGGCGCCGAGGTTCTGGTACGGGTACGGCGAGCCGTCCAGGTCGCGGAAGCCGCGGCCGAGCGACGTCGCATACGTTTCGTCCAGCGCGTTCTCGAGCCGCACGCCGAGCCGGTGGCGGCGCGCCGCGTCGAGGTAATAGGCGCCGCTCAAGTCGATGACCGTGTAGCCGCCGTGCTCGCGGCGGCCGATGCCGCTGCCTACGACGTCGTACACGTCGCCCACGTTCACCAGCGCGACGTTCACCTCGAACGGCGCGCGCATGCCGCGGTACGTGAGACTCGCCTTGAGCAGGCTCTCCGGGATGTCCTCGATCTGCTCGCTCGTGCCTTCGCGCCGCGCCTCGTTGCTCGTGTAGTCGAGGGAGACGCTCAAGGCCTCGGAGAGCGCGAAGCTCACGCCGGCCTCCCAGCCTTCGATCTCCACCGTGTCGTCGAAGTTCGCGTAGATGCCGTCGGGAAACGCGGGGTTGTCGAAGTCGATCGCGATGAGGTTGTCGATCTCGCGCCGGAAGAGCACGAGCTGCCACTGCGCGCCTTGGGCCGCCGCGAGCGAGCCGCCCAAGCCCACCTCCACGTTCTCGCTCTCCTCGGCCTCGAGGTTCGGGTTGCCCCGCTCGCAGCAGTCGCGCAAATACAGCTCCTCGGCGTCCGGCAGCCGGAACGACGTGCCGATCTGGCCCCGCAGGTACAACCGCTCGCTCAGGTCGTGCCGGCCGCTCAGGTTCCACACGGTGGCGTCCGCGTTGCCGTCGGTGCGGTTATAGCGCACGCCGAACGCGATGCGCGTCGCGTCGAAGAGCGCGTCGGAGGTCCGGATCTGGCCGTACACGGCTTGCGCCGTCTCCGTCTTGTCCTCGATGAGCCAGACCTCGTCGTTGCCCCAGAAGCGCTGATAGTCGTAGCCCACCGCGAAGTCGAGGGGACCGCCGCTCGAGATGTCGGCGAGCGCCGTGAGGCCGTAGTCCTCGAACCCCCAGAACGTGTCCAGGAACTCGACGGTCTGCGTGCCGAGCAGCTCGCCGTTCGGGCCGAGGTCGTTGCGGATGTCGTCCCACTTCGTGTCCCAGTCGTGCCAGTAGGCCTTCACGTAGAGGTCCACGTTGTCGTTGACGACGTAATCCCACTTGGCCGTGATCCAGTCCTCGACGCGCGCGTTGTTGCGGACCGCGACCTCGTAGGGAAGGAGGTTGTCGAGCTCGTTGTCGGTGCGCTGGTAAAGGAGCGTGAGGCGCGATTCCGGGGTGAAGTCGTAGGCGTATTTCACGCCGAACGACAGCACGTCGTAGCTCCGCTCGCGGTCGGTGGCGCTCGGCTGGTAATCCTCGTCGGCGAACGGCTGGAAGCCGTCGGACTCGTCCTTCGACGCGTACAGGGCGAAGCGATGGTCGCCGACGGAGAACCGGTAATCCGCGGTGAGATGCGTGCCGTCGTGCTCGTCCAGACCCACGCCGAAGCTCCCGGACGGCTCCTCGCTGAACGACTTCGTCACCACGTTGACCACGCCGGCGACCGACTGCGTGCCGTAGAAGATGCCCTGGCCGCCGTACAGCACCTCGACGCGCTCGATCATGTGCGCGGGGATCGTGTCGAGCGGGGAGGTGGTGTTGTACAGCCGGTTGTTGGTGCGCACGCCGTCCACGAGCCACAGCACGTCCTCGCACCGCGAGCCCTGGAGCGAGCAGTTCACGTAATCGAACGGTCCGTTCTTCGGCGCCACGTACAGGCCGGGCACCTCGAGCTGGAGCGCCTGGCTCAAGTCGTTGAACCCGCCGAGCGCGAGGTCGTCCGCCGTCAGCATCTCCAGGCGGTTGCCGAAGCGGCCGAGCTCCTGGGGGATCGTCTCCTCCAGGCGGTGACCGATGACGAAGAGCTCCTCGGGGGTGGCGCCCGCCTGAGCGAGCGCGACGGGCCCGTACAGCGGCAGCAGCGCGGCCGCCAGCTTGTTGTATTTCATACGCTCCTCCCGCCGATCTGGCGATTCGGGCCGGGGGAGCGTACGCTTTTGCTTAAAAAAACGAGAAGTTAACTACGGTTTATTAACCGTTAACGCGAGGCTAAGCGTCCATGCAGCAGGCGGATCTCCTACGCGAGCAGGCGGCCAAGGTGGCGCGCAGCGGCGCGCTCGGCCGGTCGCGCTCGTACGCGCGGCTGCTGGAGTTCCTGGCGGAGTGCTCAGCCGAAGGCCGCACCCCGAAGGAAGTGGAGATCGCCGTCGAGGTGTTCGGCCGCGGGGCGGACTTCGATCCGAGCCAGGATTCGATGGTGCGCGTGTACGCGCACAACCTGCGCCAGAAGCTCGAGCATTACTACGCGACCGAGGGCCGCGACGAGCCCGTGCGGCTCGCCGTGGCGCGGGGCGAATATCGGCTCGTGCTGACGGGCGCGGAGCCGCCGGCCGAAGCACCCGCGGAGGCGCAGGCCCCGCCCGCGCCGGAGCCCGCGCGGCGCGCGGTCCCGCGGCTGCGCGCCGCGGTGGCCGCGGTCGTGCTGCTCGCGGTGGGCGCCGCGCTCGGGCTCGCGCTCGGCGCGCTGCGGGACGACGCTCCCGAATCGCCGTACGCCGTGGTGGCCGCCTCGCCGATCTGGGCGCCGCTCCTCGACGACGACCTGCCCACGCTCGTGGTCGTGGGCGATTACTACATCTTCGGCGAGCTCGACGAGTGGGGCGGGGTGGAGCGGCTCGTGCGCGACTTCGGCATCAACTCGAGCCGCGACCTCGACGAGCTGCTGATGTACGAGCCCGACCTGCAGATGCGCTACATGGATCTCGACCTCACGTATCTGCCGCGCGGCACGGCGTTCGCGCTGATCGATCTGCTGCGCGTGCTGTACGAGTCGCACAAGCCGGTGCGCGTGGTGTCGATGTCCGAGCTCAACGTGGCCGAGATCAAGTCGAATCACGTGCTCTACGTGGGCTACATCAGCGGCCTCGACAAGCTCGAGGAGTTCGTGTTCGCGTCGTCCGCGCTCGAGGTGGGCCAGACGTACGACGAGCTCATCAACAAGGAGACGGGCACGCTCTACACGAGCCAGGCGGGGATACCGGCGCAGAACCGCAACTACCGCGACTACGGCCTCATCTCCACGTTCCCGGGCCCGGCCGGCAACCATTTCCTGATCGTGGCCGGCACACGCGACGCCGGCCTCATGCAGTCCGCGCACACGCTCGCGGATCCCGCGCTGATCCGTTCGCTGGAGCAGGAGCGGCCGGAGAAGGATTCGGGCCGCGCGCCGGCGTTCGAAACGCTCTACGAGGTGACCGGCTTCCGGCGCACCAACCTCGACGCCATGCTCGTGCACTCCGCGCCGCTGAGCTACCAGGCGATCTGGGGCGGCAACCTGCTGAGCGCCTACTGAGCTCCCCAAATCGCCGGGTGGAGCGGCTTTCCAGCCGCGATCTTTCGCGCAGAATTCCGCGGCGAGGCGTCAGGCCCGGACATGCAGACCCCCTTCCAGGACGCTCGCGCGCAGGATGCGCGCGAGCGAGGCTACAGGGATGTATTCACGCCGTTCCTGGAAGGGGGTCTGCATGGCCGGGCCCCTGCGGTGACGCATGCACCCGCGAGGATCGCGGCTGGAAAGCCGCTCACAGGAGGAGTGCGCCTAGGGCGCGTCGGGCAAGTGGATCTCCGCGAGCGTGCAGCGCACGCTGCCGCCGCCGAGGCGCTCGATGGTGGCGATGTCGGCGGCGACGAGTCTGCCGTGCGCGGCGAGTGTCGTCCGCTGCCCGGGCGCGAGCGATGCGAGCGCGCGCGCGGACAGGGCGATGACGGGGCCCGCGCGGCCGCGGAGCTCGAGCAGGTTGCCCGCGAACGACTCGAGCTGCGCGAACGAGAGGTCGACTACGATCCGGCCGGACGCCTGCAGCCCTTCGACGACCGTTTGCCGCTCGGTTGCGTCGGGAATCGCGGCCGAGCACACCACGGCGAAGCGCGTGCCGAGCGCCATGAGGACGTTGGTGTGATAGATCGGCACGCCGGCGCGGTCCGCTGCGCGGAACGCGACGACCTCGTAGCCCATCTCCGCCGCGAACGCGGCGAGCGCGCCGGGCGTGGTACGGGGCGAGAGCGCGGCGTAGGCCACGCGCCGCGGGCGGTCGAGCACGAGGCTGCCCGTGCCTTCGAGGTGCTCGCCGCGCTCCTCGAGCGCGGTGAGGTCCACGACCCGGGTCACGCGGTAGCGCTCGGCGAGCGCCTCCAGGAGCTCGCGGCGGCGCTCGCGCCGCCGGCTCGGCGCGAGCATCGGATACAGGACCACGGTGCCGTCGGCATGCAAGCTCACCCAGTTGTTCGGGAACACCTCGTCCGGCAGCGGCTCGGCGCGCCAGCCGCGGAACGCGTGCACGCGCACGCCGGCGGCCGCGAGCCGCACGGCGAGGCCGTCGTGCTCCCGGCGGGCGGCGTCCGTCGCCGCGGCGGACGGCGCGGCCGCCGCCTGGAAGCGGTTCGTCTCGAGCGTCTCCGGGTTGCTCGCGAAGTGCTCGGGGCGGACCATGAGGACGGCGGCCGCGGCTTGCGCCTCGCCCGAGCGGCGATCGGGGAGATCCGGCATCGATCCTGCAATGGCTCGCGGTCTGGACTATGACGATTCTACGCGGCCGGTTCTAATGACCGGGATGCGCGTCCGTCTCGAAAGGCCCAGCCTGAGGCGCGAGGGCGACTTCCTCGACGCCGTGCGCCGCAGCCGCCGGCTGCACGGCAACTACGTCGTCGCGCCGTCCACGCCCACGGAGTACCGCGACTACCTGCGGCGCAGCCGCCGCGACAACCAGGAGTCGTTCTTCGTGGTGCTCGCCGACGGCGGCGAGCTCGCCGGCGTCGTCAACATCAACCACATCATCCGCTATTCGCTGCTGTCCGCCGTGCTCGGCTACTACGCGTTCGTGCCGTACGCGGGCGCGGGCCTCATGCGCGAGGGGCTCGCGCTCGCCCTCGACTTCGCGTTCGGTCCGCTCGGTCTGCACCGGCTCGAGGCGAACATCCAGCCGTCGAACAAGCGCTCCAAGGCGCTCGTGGCGGGCCTGGGCTTTCGGCTCGAAGGCGTGGCGCTCCGCTACCTCAAGATCGGCGGGCGCTGGCGCGACCACGAGCGCTGGGCGATCCTCGCCGACGAATGGCCCGGCAGCGCGGCGCTGTTCGGCCGTCAGAAGCAGGCGTCGCGGCGCTCGCCCGCGACGCTCTGAGCCCGCTCGAGGCTCGCGACCGTGTCCTCGATGGCCGCCGCGAGCGGGCTGTCCGCGCCGGCGGCGGCGAGGGCGGCACGGGCCTCGCGCAGCGCCGCGTCGAGACACCCTCCGTCGGCCAGCACGTTCGCCAGGTTGTTGCGGGCGGCGGCGTCGCCGGGCGCGCGCTCGAGCAGCCGGCGGTAGAGCCTCGCCGCCTCCTCGAGCCGGCCGTCGGCGTGGGCGCGCGCCGCCGCGGCGAAGAGTACCGCCGGCTCGTCGGGCCAGAGCTCGAGCGCCGCGGCGTGGGCGCGGACTGCGTCGTCGGGGTCGAGCAGTCGCTCGGCGCCGGCGAGCGCACGCACGTAAAGGAGGGGATCGGCCGTCGCCGGCAGCGTGCCCGGCTCGAGCGCCACGAACGCCCAGCGGCCGCCGCGCTCGAAGCTGCGCTCGAAGCGGCGCAAGCGCTCGGCGCGTCGCCGCTCGGTGCCCGAGCGCAGGATCACGCGCTCGGCCGCCGGGTCGTAGCCGACCACCACCGCGTAGTGCCACACCGGCACGCGGGGGAGACCCAGGTTCTGCAGCACGAGCACGGGCCTGCCGGCCGCGAGCTCGGTGAACAAGGCCTCGGGCGCGCGCTCCAGCACGTACGGGATGAAGCCGTGCCGGCGCGTCGCGCCGAGCAGCTCCGCCTGCAGGCTGCCGCGCAGCCCCTCGACGTACACGTCGTCGACGAGGTCGTCCGCCGTCACGGCGACGCCTTCGTGGGCGAGGATCGTGGCGAGCGCCGCCGGCCCGCACTGATACTCGGTCTGCGGGAAGAACGGCACGTCGTCGAGCTCCACGGCGCCGATCGCGGGCGGCGTCGCGGGCGTGCCCGCGCAGCCCGCCAGCGCGGCGCCCACGAGGACGAGCAGCGCGGCGGCCGCGCGCAGGGGCAGGGGCGCCTGTCGGACGGAGGATCGTCGCGGCAGGCGCATCCCTTCTCGGACGGGCCCTAGATCTTGTTGAAGATGTTGATGACGCCGACGAGCTCGAGGATCAGCAGCACGATGAACACCACGCCGACCACGCCGAGCAGGTCGCCGCCCGCGGGCAGCTGCTCGAGGTTGGCGGCGAGGAGCTCGAGCTCCTGATCGGTGAGCGCCGCCACGCGTTCCGCAGCGTCCGCGGGGTCGACGCCCAGGCGCTTGAGCTCGCGCTGCACTTCGTCGCGCGCGAGCACCGCATCGACGCGCGCGAGCACGGCGTCGCGGTCGAGCGCGCGCACGTACTGCTCCGTGGTGATGACGCCGGCTCGCGCCGTCTGGAACGACGTCAGCGCGAACGCGCTCGTCACGAGCAACACCCAAGCGGACCTTCTACGCGCACGCATCCTCATTCTCTCCCTGAGCCAGGACGGGGCGTAGCCTACCACAGCGGCTTGCGTGTCAAGGTGCGCACGTCACTGTTGTAGGCTTGGACGAGCCAAGTCGGGGGAGACCGCACATGCGCAACGTCGTGTCCGCCGTCTGCGCGGCGCTGCTCGCCGCGGCGGCCGCGCCCGGCACCGTCGCTCAGGAGCGACAGTGGGGCCGCGACCGGTCCATCGAGCAGGTGTCCGAGCACGTCTACCGCTGGGGCTCCGACGGCCAGTACGGGGCTTACGTGCTGACGGACGAAGGCATCATCGTCGTGGACGGCCACTACTGCGCGTCGGGCACCGTCGCGTGGCTCGAGGACGAGCTCGCCCGCCGGCACGACGTGCCCGTGAAGTACGTCGTGCTCTCGCACGACCATCAGGACCACGTCTGCCACACGGACCTGTTCGCGGACACGGCGGTCGGGGTGGGGCACCGCCGCATCGTGCCGCATCTGCTGCGCGAGCGGCGCATCTCGATCGTGCCGCAGATCACGTTCGACCGCGAGCTGGACCTCACGCTCGGCGGCGTGCGCGTCTCGCTCTACTGGTTCGGCCCGTCGCACAGCGACAATCTCATTCACGTGCACGTGCCGCAGGACCGCGTGCTGATCTCGATCGACGTGGCGCGCGAGTCGCTGTTCCCGGACCTGCGCGACATGGACGTGCACTCGATGCTCGAGCAGCTGCCGATCCTCGCGCGTCTGCCGGACGTGGACGTGGTGCTGCCGGGGCACGGGCCGCGCCTGCTCGATCAGCAGAACTTCCTGCGGACGCACGCGTTCCTCGAGCGCCTGCACGATCGGGTGCTCGATCTCATGGTCGAGGGGCGCACGCTGCCCGAGATCCGGCGGCTCATCACGCCCGCGGAGTTCGAGCCGATCGGCGGCCTCGATCGCTACCTCGACGCGAACGTGGTGACGATGTACGACTTCCTGTACCGCTATCGGGAGCCGAACGACCGCATCACGGAGCTCGAAGCCGTCGAGTGCATCGAAAATTCGTCCGCCTGCCGCACGGCAGATTGACAACCGGTTCTCAGGACGGATCGCGCCGCGCTCTTCAGGACGCCAAAGCCCGCGCAGACGCTTCGCGGCGACGCCGAGGATCGCGCTAGTCCTCGCGCCACCACGCGACGAACTCGTCGAAGTCGATGAGCCCGTCGTCGTTGGTGTCGATCTCCTCGAAGCCGGTGACGGCCTCGTCGCGGGAGACGCCGGCCTCGAGGGCGTCCAGCATGGAGATGAACTCTTCGAGCTGGATCATGCCGTCGTGGTCGAGGTCGTTGTAGTCGAAGGATTCGCGCAGCTCGTCGAGCTCGTCCTGGGTGAGATCGCTCATCATGGCCTCCGGTCGCGCGCATCATCGCCCAACGGGCGCCGCAAATCGAGCCCGTCCTGGGGGGGCTTGGGTGCGGGGGTGCCGCGGCCGATGAAGTCGTAGAGCAGGCCGAGCATCGCGTTGAAGCCGGTCACCCGCAGCACCAGCGCCTGCGGCGTGAGCTCGCGGCGCGGCTTGCGCAGATCCCGCACGTGGTGCGCGAGCAGCCCCGCGACGATGGCCCGCACTACGGCGGATATCGCGAACACGCCGAGCAGGTTGCTCGGATGGGCCGCGGCGCCGAGGAAGGGCTGTTGTGCCGGCAGCAGCGTGGCGGCCGCCGCGCCGACCATGGCCCCCACGAACACGCCGGCCGCCGTGCCGACGTTGTGGAACGCCACGTACGCGGCCCGCCGCGAGCGCGGCACGAGCTCGAACAGCAGGTTGCCGCCGGCGAGCGAGAAACCCGCCCAGAACAGCCCCGTCAGGGCCTGGACCACGATCAGGTACCAGACGTTCGCCGACACCATCCACAGCAGCGGCACCAGCGGCAGCGAGATGCTGCTCACGATCAGGATGAGCCGGTTGCCGTAGACGTCGGCGATGCGCCCCCACGTCGAGAGCGTGAGGAATTGCACGAGCACGCTCGTGCCCGTGACCACCGTGAACTGGAAATACGTGAGCTCGAGATCGCGCAGCATGTACACCGTGAAGAACGGCGCCGCGATGCCGACGGCGCCGTTCATGAGGATGAAGTAGCGCGAGAAGCTCACCGCGCCCGTCGCCGTGAGCTGACCCCACCAGTGGCTCACGTGGATGTCCGGCGCGGGCGTGGGGTTCGGCAGCTCGTGCAGGAAGCTCAGGTGATACACCGACACGCTGCGCGCCACGTACGCGATGAGGAAGATGACGACGTAGCCCATGTAGGTGTTGCCCGCCGTGTCGAAGGCGTGCAGCAGGAAGCCGCACACGGCGAGCGCGACGAACGACGTGGCCGTCGTGAGCTTGGTGCGGTAGCCGAAGTAACGCCCCCGCCGCCGCTCCGACACGAGGTCGCGCATCATGCTGGTCCACTGCGGCGCGACCAGGTTCGCCGCGGCGTGGTAGAGCGTGAACAGCGCGAGCAGGATCGGGACGGCGTGCGCCGGGAACCACATCGGCAGCACGAGGATCGGCAGCCAGGTCAGCGCCTGCGCGCCGGCGCCGAGCAGGATCAGCCGCTTGCGGGCGTAGAAGTTGCCGAGCCACGCGGAGAGGATCTGCGCGAGCGAGCCGAGCAACGGCGGCAGCGTCGTGAGCAGCGCCACCTGCGGCGCAGTGGCGCCGAAGAAGAGCGCATAAGCGGAGAAATACGTCTCGCCGCCGCCCGCGGCGATGGAGAACGCCATGCCGTCGCGCACCGAGTGACGCAGGGCGCGATCGACCGCCGGATCCTTGGCGAATTGCCCGGCTGCCATGCACCCGGTCGCGAGCGTTCGGGGCGGCTCAGCGCGAAGCGGCCGCGGCCCGGATCAGCCGCTGCGCCCGCGACTCGACGGCGCCGTCGCCCGCGGCCAGCGTGAGCGCTTTGCGGGCCATCATCTCCGCCTGCCGGCGGTTGCCGTCGGCGAGGTGAATCTCGCCGAGCTCGAGCCAGAGCTCGGGGTCGTTCGGCGCGAGCCGCAGCGCGCGCTCGACGGCGCTCGCCGCCGCGGCGTAGCGCCCGGCCGCCCGCTCCGTGCGGGCCTGCTGCAGCAGCTGCGCGCTCGCGGCCGGCGCGGCCGGCCCGCCGCGGCCAGGCGGCGGCTCGGCCCGCCCGGGCGGCGCCTGCTCCGCTTCGGGCGCCGGGGGCGGCAGCGCGGCGCGGCCGGGCGCACCGGCGTCGCCGCGCGGCTGCGGGGACGGGGCGGATTCCGGGGCGAGGCTCGCGCAGCCCGCGGCGAGCGCCGCGAGCGCCGTGAGCGTGACGAGCCTCAGCGGTCGTTGCGAAACCATCTGCGCATCCTAGCGCCGAAGCCGCTCGCATCGTCGCCGCAGCCGAACGCGCGCGGCGGGCGCGCGTCGTTTGGCACGGGCAGCAGCACCGCATCCGGGCAGCGCTCCCGCGTCCGCACGCCCGTGTAGTAGTCGATCCAGCGGCTCGGCAGATCCTCGATCTCGGGGGGCGAGTAGCCGGGGCCGCCGAGGCTCGCCAGCGTGCGCGCCCAGATTCGTGCCGCGCCCGTCGAGCCCGTGAGCCCCGTCGGCCGGTTGTCGTCGGCGCCCACCCACGTGACGACGAGGTGCCCGTTGGTGAAGCCCGCGAACCAGCTGTCGCGGTAGCCGTCCGACGTGCCGGTCTTGCCGGCCGCCGTCAAACCCGCCGGGAGTAACGCCTGCGCGCCGCGCCCGGTGCCCCGGCGCATCACCTGCACGAGCGCGTGGTTCAGCGTGTACACGGCGTCCGCGTCCGCCGCCTGCTCGATCTCGAGCGGGTAGCGCTTCAGCACCTCGCCCTGCGCGTCAACCACCGCGCGGACGGCGTTGAGCGGCACGCGGAAGCCGCCGTTGGCTAGCGTGTTGTAGATCTGCGCCACCTCGAGCGGCGTGAGCTCGATGGAGCCCAAGAGCAGCGACGGATAGAGCGGCGGGCGGCGGGGGAGGCCCAGGCGGCCGAGCGTGTTCGCCACGGCCTCGAGCCCCACCTCGAGGCCCACGCGCACGGAGGCGAGGTTGAGCGACTCGGCGAGCGCGCGCACGACCGTGACGGGGCCGTGCGTCTGGTCGTCGAAGTTGCTCGGCGACCAGACGCGGCCGTCCTCGAGCTCGATGTCGATGGGGGCGTCGTCCACCACGCTCGCGAGCGAGAACTTGCCCGACTCGAGCGCCGCGAGATACACCACCGGCTTGATCAGCGAGCCGATCTGCCGGCGGGCGTCGAGCGCGCGGTTGAAGCCGGCGAAGCTCGGGTCGCGCCCGCCGACCACCGCCCGCACCTCACCGCTGTGCGGCGTGGTCACGATCACCGCCCCTTCGAGGCCCGCGCCGGCGTCGCCGAGCGCGTCGAGGCCCTCGGTCAGCGCGCGCTCGGCCGCCGCCTGCACGGCGGGGTCCAGCGTGGACCACACGACGAGCCCCTCGCGCTCGAGCACGTCGGCGGGATAATCGTTCGCGAGCTGCCGGCGCACGAGATCGAGGAACGCGCTGTGCGTGGAGCGGCGTCCGTCGCGCTCCGCGACGATGCCGAGCGGCGCCTCCGCCGCCTCCGCGCGCTGCTCCTCGGTGATCAGACCGGCCGCGGCCATCTGCTCGAGCACCAGATTGCGCCGGTCGAGCGCGCGGTCGGGATGGCGGCGCGGGTCGTAGAAGGTGGGCCCGCGCACCTGCGCCACCAGCAGCGCGAGCTCGGAGAGCTCGAGCTCGGACAAGGGCTTGCCGAAGTAGAACTGGCTCGCGAGGCCGAAGCCGTGCACGGCCCGGCCGCCGTCCTGCGCGAGGTAGATCTCGTTGATATAGGCGTGCAGCAGCTCGTCCTTGTCGTAGCGCGCCTCGAGCGCGAGCGCCATGAACGCCTCGCGAAGCTTCCTCCACCAGCTCCGCTCGTTGCTCAAGAAATAGCTCCTCACGAGCTGCTGGGTGAGCGTGCTCGCCCCCTGACGGATCTCGCCGCTGGTGAGGTTCACCCAGGCCGCTCGCAGCACGGCCCGCAGATCGATCCCCATGTGCGTGTCGAAGCGGCGGTCCTCGACCGCCTTGAGCGCGCCGATCAGGAGCGGCGGCACCTCGTCGGGGGCCACGATGAGGCGGTCTTCGCCGTGGGCGGGGAAGAGGCTGCCGATCAGCAGCGGATCGAGGCGCGCGATGGCGAGGTCTCCGCCCGCCGCGTCGGCGAGCCGCGCGATGCGGCCGTCCGCGAACGTCACCGTGAGGCGGCGCGGCGGCTCCGTCTCGCCCGCATAGTCGAAGCCGCGCGTGGCGAGCTCCACCGTCGAGCCGCGCACGCGGAACGTGCCGGGCGCGGCGAGGGTGCGATCGGCGCGGAAGCCGAGGCGGCGCAGCTCCGCGACGAGATCGTCGGGCTCGAGCGGCCGCCCGACGTAGAGCTCCATCGGCGCGGCGTACACCTTGGCGGGGATGTCCCAGCGCCGCCCTTCGAACTCGCTCGTCGCCGACCACGCGAGGAAGCCGCCGTAGCCGACGGCGGCCGCGAGCACCGCCAGCACGATCGCGGCGACGATCGGCGCGCGGCGCGGTCGCGATCTGCGCGCCTTGCGGCGGCGCGCCGCTCTCCTCTGGCGCTGCTTTCCCACGGCGCGGATTGTAACCGTGTGCGGCCGTCCCCCGCAGGCGCGTTGGGCGAGGGCGCCCGCCGACGCGCGGCGATCGCGAGCAGGCGCGCCGCGCGAAGCCGAGCGGCGTTCGCGTCAGCGCAGCAAGTCGCGCAGCCGATCCTGGAGTCGATCCTGGAGCCGCTCCTGCAAGCGTTCGCGCAGTTCCTCCTCGGCGCGCCGCTTGAGGATCTCGCTGAAGTCCGGCCTGATGTCCGGCTCCGTGACGGTGCCCCGGATGTCGAGCGGAAGCGATTGCCCGATCAGCGACTCCATCGTCTGGCAGCCCGGGATGTCGATCTTCCCCGTGAGCGTGGCATCGAAGTCGTAGTCGAGCCGCTGCTCCACGAGCACGAGGCTGCCGCGGCCCGTGACGTCCATGAACGTGGTGCGCGCGAGCAGATCGCTGCTGTGCGCGACGCCGTCCGCCACGGTGGCCGTGCCCTGGATGACGACGTAGCTCGTCGCGTTCGGCTGCTGGCCCTGCGGGCCCGGCGCCTGCTGCGTGAGGTTGTAGGCCGCGCACAGCGTGCGGCCCAGGTTGAAGCCGCGGATCTCGCCGTCGCGCATGGCGAAGCTCACGTTGCCGCCCGCGGTGCGCACGTTGTCGATGACCGTCGCGCCGCGCCCGGACAGCGCGAGGTCGAAGTCGCCCTTGCCGCTGAAGTTGGCCGGCTCGCGCGTGAGCGCCTGGATCAACGGCTCGAGGTCGAGGCCCGTGGCGCGGCCCTGGAGGATCAACCCGGGCTCGCCGCGCAGGGTGGCGTGGAAGCTCCCCTCGAACGCGCCGCCGTAGAGCTTCGCGCGCGCCCCGTCGAGCCGCGCCTCGCCGCCGCCGAGCGCGATGCGGGTGCCCACATCCTGGAACGACAGGCCGGCGAGCGTGAGCGCCCCTACCGTGATTTCGCCGTCGAGCACGAGCGGCGTCTCCGTGGGCAGCTCGATGTCGCCCGCCGTCTTCTCGCCGGCCTCGGCCTCGTCCGCGGGAGGCGGCAGGTAGCGGTCCGCGTTCACGGCGTCGATGGCGAGCGCGAAGCGGTAGCGCGGGCTCTCGAAGCCCACCACGGCGAAGCTGCCCGCGATGCGGCTGTCGTCGAGCTCGAGCACGAGATCCTCGAAGCGCGCCTGCTCGCCTTGCACGTCCACGGCGAAGCGCGTGTCGATGGCGGCCCGCCCGAGCGCGCGCGGATCGGACGTGGCCGGCACCTCCTGGCCGAAGCGGCGCATGAGGTCGCGCGGCGAGAAGGGCTCGAGCTGCGCGCGGCCGGTCCAGGTGGCGGCGGTCGTCACGCCGCGGCCCGACACCTCGCCCCGGGCGCGCAGCCCGAAGAGCTCGGCGGAGAACGGCGCGAAGGTCACGTCGCCGCGCGCGGTGTCGTACGCGAAGCGCGTGTCGAGCTGCACCATGCCGAGCTCGTCCACGGCCACGGTCTCCGGCATGAACGCGGCGAAGGCCTGCACGAGCCGGTCCGGCGCGAAGCGCGACGTCGCGAGCGCGCCCCGGTACACGGCTCCGTTGTCGCCGGGCGCCGCCTCGATCTCGCCCGTGAGCGTGGCGCCGAACGCGGCGGCGCTGAGCTCCGTGATCGACGCGCGGCCGGTGGCGAGGTCCGTGTCGAAGCGGGCCGCGAGGGCGAGGTCGCCGAGCGCGCTCACGTCCACCGTGGGCGGCACCGCGGCGCGGAGCAGCGCCTGCACCGCGGTGCTCGGGGTGAACTGCGGCACCTCCACGCGCCCCTGGAGCCGATTCGTCTCGTCGAGCGACCCTTCGCCGCGGGCCGTGAAGCCGAGCGCCGCGACCTCGAAGCCGGACACGCTCACGCGCCGCGGCGCGAGCGCGACGGCGAAATCCGAGCGCAGCGTGAAGTCGCCGAGCGACGCGGGATCGACGCCCGCAGGCGGCGTCATCGCGAGCAGCTCGAGGAGCGCAGCGGCCGTGCCGCGGCTGGTGACCGCGCCGTCGACGGCCGGCGCGTCGAGCAGCGACCGGGCCGCGATGCGCCAGTCGGCCGCGACGCCGCCCGCCGTGGTGGTGAGGCGGTCGATGGTGAGCGTCTGCGCGGCCGGGTCGAACACCACGGCGGGCACCGACAGCGCCACGCTCACGGTGCCGTCGCCCGTCAGCGGGTGCGGGAGCGAGGCGTCGAGCGCGAGGTCCGCGACTCGGATCGTGCCGGCCGCATCCGCCGCGATGTCCGCCGCGTCGAGCGTGCCCCGCACGCGGGTGGGCGCGGCCGCGTCGCCGGCGGTGAACTCCACCTCGAGACCGCGCGCGGCGAACGAGCCGTCTTCGCCGAGCTCGGCGGTGGCGGCGGCCGCGAGCGCGACGACGAGGGAGCCGGCCGAGTCGCGCAGCGTGGCCTCGAGCTCGAGCTCGACCGGCTCGCCGCCCGCGAGGGCGCCCGTCTCGATGTCGAGGCCGCTGACGGTGTAGCGCAGCTCGTCGACGTTCTCGTGCCAGCGCACGGTGCCGTCCGTCACGCGGACGCCGGCCACACGGAACCGACGCGGCGCTTCGGCGCCGTCTGCGGGCGCCTCCTCCCTCGCCTCCGCCCCGCCGCGCGCGAGCAGGTCTTCCCAGTTGCCGCGCAGCTCCGCGTCGCGCGCGAGATTGAGCTCGAGGCCTTCGAGCTCCACCACGCCGATCTCGATGTCGCCGCCGAGGAGCGGCAGCAGCCGCACGCGCGCGGCCACGCGCTCGGCCGTGAGGAACGGCCGGCCGGCGGCCGCGAACTGCGGCGAGTCGCCGAGCGTGACGCCGCCGGTCTCGACGGCGAGCCAGGGGAAGAAGCTCAGCGTGAGGTCCTGCTCGATCGTGAGCGCGCGGCCGGTCTGCTGCTCGACGAGGCGCGCCACCTCGTCCTTGTAGTCGTTCGGGTCGAACCGCGACGCCACCACGAGGACGGCCGCGACGAGCACCACGGCGAGGACCGCGACGACGATGCCGGCGATCTTCAGCGCACGCATGACGTTCCCCTATACCTTAAAGCCAGGACGCGAGCAGCGTCGCGATTCCCAAAAACGACAAGAATCCCGCGATGTCGGTCACCGTAGTGAGGATGATAGAGGACGCCTGCGCGGGATCCTGCCCGAGCCGGGTGAGCGTGATCGGAATGAGCGACCCGGCGAACCCCGCCGCCGTCATGGAGACCACCATCGCGGCGGCGATGACCGCCGCGAGCCCCACGCTGCGGCTCCAGAGCAGCACGCCGGCGGCCGTGGTGGCGGCGAGGGCGAGGCCGTTCAGCAGGCCGACCCTGAGCTCCTTGCCGAGCACCCGCAGCCAGTGGCGCGTCGTGACTTCGCGCAGGGCGAGCCCGCGCATCGTGACCGCGAGCGCCTGCGCGCCCGCGTTGCCCGACTGCCCGGCCACGACGGGCATGAGCACGGCGAGCGCCGTGACCTGCGCGATCGTGTCCTCGAAGAATCCGACCACCGTGGCCGCGGCGAACGCCGTGAGCTGATTGACCTGCAGCCAGGGCAGGCGTTTCTTCACGGCCAGCCAGACCGGCGAGAGCGCCCGTTCCTCGCGGCCGGCGCCCACCATCATTTGAATGTCGAGCGAGGCTTCCTCCTGCAGCGTGCGCAGCAGCGCCGCATGGCGGATCACGCCGATGAGCCGTCCCTCGACGTCGATCACCGGAAGGGCGTCGATCTGGGATTCCTTGAGGCGCTCGGCCACGAGCTCCCGGTCGTCGAACGGGGACACGACGGCCTTTGGCGGCCGGGCGAGGTCGCGCAGCCGTTCCTCGGGCTCCGCCACCGCCAGGTCCTGAATGTCCACGGCTCCGAGGAGCTCCGCCCGGTCGCCGATGACGAAGAGCTGGCGCAGGCCCCGCGGCTTCTGCTCGCGGAGCTGCTCGAGCGCGCTCGCCGCGGTCTGGTCCGGCCGGAACGTGAGCACGCGCGCGTCCATCACGCGGCCCGCGGACCCGGGCGGGTACTCCATGAGGCGGCGTACCTCCGCCGCGGCTCGCCGCGGCAGGATCCCGAGGCAGCGCTCCCGCGACTCGGGCGACACACGCAGCAACGTGGTCGCGAGCACGGCGGGATCGAGGCGCCGGAGCACCCGGACGAGCAGCGCCTCGGGCAGCTCCGGCACGAGCTCGTCGATGCGGGCGCCGGAGAGATGCCGCCACACGGACGCCACGGCGTCGGGCTGCTGCGCCGCGAGCAGCTCGGCCGCCTCTCTCCGGTCGAAGCCGTCCACGAGCGCCGCGGCCTGCGCGGGGTGCTCGAGCAGGAAGCGGCGGTTGATCGCGTCGAGCGCGCCGTCGGTCGCCGCGTCCATGGCGCTCATGGCCCGCGCCCGTCCTCGGGGCGAGTCGCCCGACGCCCGCCCACGAGCTCCGCGAGCCCCTGCCACAGCGTGGAGGCGCCCACCGCGAGGAGCTCCGCCACCTCCGCCGTGCCGTCGGCGCCGCTCGCCCCGCCCGCGTGCGGCGCCTGCCCCGCGAGCTGCCGCTGCGCCCGCCGCAGGTCCGCGTACGACAGCACGCCCATGTACTCGTGGTCGCGGTTCACGACGGGCGCGTCCGCGTGCCGCTCCCACACCTCGCTGCCCTGCGCGCTCGCGAGCGGCTCCCGGGCCCAGAGCGCAGCCGCGGGCTCGAGCAGCGCGCCGAGCGTCTTGCGGCTCGGGCTCTTGAGCAGCGTCATCGTCGGGATCGCGCCGCGGAGGCGGCATTCCCGGTCCAGCACGTAGATGCGCTGTCGCAGCTCCTGCCGTTCGCGCTCGATGCGCTCGCGGGCTTCGCCGGCCGTGCAGTCCTCCGGCAACGCGAGCGCGGTCGCGTCCATCCACGCGCCGACGGTGTGGGGCGGGTAGGAAAGGAGCAGGCGGAACGCGACCACGCGCTCGGGCGCCACGGCGCCGAGCACGGCCTCGCGCGCGGCGGGCGCGAGGTGGCGGATCACGGCTGCCGCCTCCGGCACGCCGAGCGCGGCCGTGATCTCGGCGGCCGCCTCGGGCGGGAGGTGCTCGAGGCAGCGGGCCGCGTCGGTCGCGACCATCTTGTCGAGCACCGCGGCCGCGAGCGGCGGCTCGGCGCGGGCGAGCACGCCGCGAGCCGTGGCCGCGGGCATGCCCTCGAGCAGGCGAGCGGCGGCGTCCGGGTGCAGGGTCAGGAACGCCATCGCCAGGCGCTCGCGGCCGCTCATCGCCGCTCCCGCAGCTTCACGAGCGGATCCCGCGCGAGCAGGTGCGCGGGCAGCGCCACGTCCCCCTCCTCGGACTCGAGGAACACGAGCCCGTCCGCGATCTCGACGATGCGGCCTTCGAAGCCCGCCACGCGCACGCGGTCGCCCGTGCTGTAGCGTTTGCGGGCGTAGTGGGCGCTGATGAGGTTTGCGAGGTGGCCGCGCGAGCCCAACGCGAAGGCGAGGGCGATGCCGCCGAGCGCCGCGCCCGCGGCGACGCTCGTAAGGAGCACCAGGAAGCTCACGTCGATGCCGATCTGCCCGAGCCCCATGACGAAGCCCGCGAGCACGACGAGACCCTGCGCGAGCCGGCCCATCCAGCCGTTCCGGCCGGCGGCGCCGCCCGACGTCGCGTGCTCGATGATCTGCCGCACGAGCGCGCCGCCCACGAATGCCACCACGATGATGGCGATGCCGCCGATCGCGAACGGCAGGTAGCCGAGCAGGTTCGCGGTCCAGCGCTCGAACGACTCGCCGCCGAGGATGCGCAGCGCCGTCACGGCGAAGATCAGCAGCACGATCCAGTAGACGATCGAGGCGACCGTCCGGCTCGTCGCCTGGGTCAGCGCCGCCGAGCGGTCGGGGGCGCGCGTGGTGAACCGGTCGAACAGCCACTCCATCCCGCCCACGGCGCGGCGCACGAGGCCGCGGGCGAGCACGGCGAGCAGCCAGCCGAGCGCGAGCACCGCCGCGGCCGTCAGCACGGCCGGCAGGTAGGTCAGCAGGGCGCGGAGGGTCTCCTCGAGGACCGCGAGGAGTTGCTCGCCCCAAACCTTGAATCGTTCCATCGAACCCCCGGACGCAGGGAAGACGCCGCGCGCAGCCGCGCCGATGTTACTCGACGCGACATGCGGCCGGGAGCCGACGGATTCACGACGCCTGTATGTGCACGACGCGGGCGACTATGATGGCGCCCGCCGCGCGCCGGGCGGCGCGGGCTTCAACGACCTGCAAGGAGTCCTCGATGGCGATCGACGTCTACGATCAACTGGTCACGTTCAGCGCGATGCTCGGCAACCTCGACAAGATCCTGAGCAAGGCCGAGGCCGACGCCGAGGCGCGCAAGATCGATCCGCAAGTGTTCCTGCACGGGCGTCTCGCGCCCGACATGCTGCCCTTCACCCGGCAGATCCAGATCATGTCCGACCAGGCGAAGGGCTCCGCGAGCCGTCTGGCCGGCCGCGAGCCGCCGAAGTGGGCCGACGACGAGCAGACCTTCGCCGACCTGCACGCGCGGATCGCGAAGACCATCGATTACCTGAAGACGTTCGGCCGCGACGACTTCGGCGGCTGGGAGACGCGCGACGTGGAGCTCAAGTTCCCGAACGGCACCTTGAGCTTCGAGGGCAAGGATTACTTCCTGGGCTTCGTGATCCCGAACTTCTACTTCCACTACACGACGGCGTACCTGATCCTGCGCCACAACGGCGTGCAGATCGGCAAGCGCGATTACCTCGGCCACTGAGCGCGCGGCGCCCGCTGCCGCCGGGCGCCGCGTTTCGTCCCCGCGAGCAGCCCGGCTGCGTGCTCGCTCGAAGCGTGCCGCGGCCGGCGTCAGCGTGCCGCGCCCTGAGCTTGCGCCTGTGCCTGTGGAAGCGCGGTCGACAAATCGGGCCGCGCCCGCAGCACGATCGTCTCGCTGCGAGCCACCATCGCATCGGCGCGAGCGAGCAGCGCCTCGGCCGCTTCCTGCCCCATCGAGGTGATCAAGGGCATCGGCTTGTCGAGCTCCGCCCAGCTCTGAACCGGGACGGCGAAGACCCAGCTGCCGGCGCCGGGCCCGAAGGCCATCTCGTTGGTGACGAGACCCATGATCGGTGACTTGCGGAATGCCGGTATGAGCTCGTCGCGGAGCAGCGACACGAACTCGCCTCTCTTACCAGGCAGCAAGGTGTCGGTCACCAGGATCAGGAGCTCGGCGTTCGCTCCGGACGGCCCTTCCTGCGGAAGCATCGACAGATCCGCGTGCACCCGCGCAATGCCCAGCTCCTGGGAATCGATCGTGCCCCTGATCCGCTCCATCCAGCTCGCCCATTGCGCCTGCTCCATGGGCGGATGGGCCTCGAGCTCCGGCAACGACGCGAACGACTCGAGCTGCGACACGATGTGATAGGTGTTCTGGTCGCCGAAGACGACTTGCCACACCGCGAAGCCGCTTCTGCCTTGCTTCGACATCGCCGCGCCGATCTCCTTGACGCGTTCCTCGAAGTCGGCGATCCGGTCGCCCTTGACTCGAATCATTCTGACCTGATTCCAGGGCATGGACTCGGGCGACGGTGCCGCGCTCGGCCCGGGAGCAGCGCGCGCGGTCTCCTGCTCCTGTTGACCGAACGTGGCGGCGGACGCGGTGAGAAATGCGATTGCAATCAACGGTCGGACGAAATCGCGTAGCTCACGTGAATGCTCGGGTTGCATGTTCGTCTACTCCTTGCATGGGTGTACGCGACGCCAGCGTGGTGAAGCTTCGATCTATTTCAGCTACGTGACGCGACGCTCGGGTTCGGCGACATTTCGTCCGCGATCCCCGTCGAGCGTTTCACGGCATACTCCTGTGCTGTCACGCCACCCGAGTGTGAATCCGTCTCGCCCGCGCGCGTATTGGACGTTGGGGCAGTGCAGGGGCGCGCCCGCGGCCCGCATCGACGGGTCGCCTGCACGGCCCATACGACCTTGGTGCCACTGCGCGACGGGTCGCTTGGAGGTACTGATGCGGCAACTGGAGGGCTCGTGATAGTCACTCACTGCGGATCGCCGAGGACAAGCTCGTGGCTCGCGGCCTGGGTGCTGCTCGCGCTGAGCGGGCAGGCAGCGGCCGCCGATTCCAATTTCCTCGAGCGGCTGCGGGCGTTCGACGTGAACCAGTATGCCGTCGGCGTGGTCGTGACCACGAGCGACAACGTGTACGTCGGCGCGCGCGACTCGGAAGTGATCTATCCGATGCTCGCGCAATTCGACCCGAGCGATTTCGACGACGGCATTCTCTTCGGCCGCGACGGTGGCCTGGGCGTGCGCTTCGCCCCGCCTTTCGGGCTCGAGATCGGCGCACTGATCAAGGTGCAGGGTCTCGGCTTCCAGGACGAGGACTCGAGCGCGCTCGCCGGTATGCCCGACCGGAGCTGGACCGTCGAGGCGGGGCCGACGATCGGCTGGAGGCGCTGGCCGGTCCGCGTCGACTGGACGACCTATGCCGATCTGCTCCGCCGGCACGGCGGCCTCAACCACTACCTGCGCTTCTCCTTGCCGGTGCGCAGCGCGCGCGGTTATCTCGTGCCGGAGATCGGCATACGGCGCTACAGCGCGGAGTTCGTGGACTTCTACTTCGGCGTGCCCGCCGGCGTCGCGACTTCCGAGCGGCCGGCCTACCAGGGCAACGTGGCCGACAATCCGTCGCTGGCCGTCGAGTGGGGGCGGCGGATCATGCGCAATTGGTTCCTGCGCGGGAGGCTCGGCATGGAATGGCTCGATTCGAGCATCACGGGGAGCCCGATCGTCGGCGACGACGAACGCGCATTCCTGTCGGTAGGACTTTTCTACGACCAGCCAGCGTTCGCGCCCCTCGACGCGCCGCTTGGCGAGCGCGCTCCCGCGGCGCCGTCCGTGCGTCTGCAGCTCACGGCCGCCGGTCTAGATGTCGACACCTCCTTCGCGGCCATTGCGGGGGACGACTCCACGGTGGAGCGGGCTGCGACGGACGGTCGCCTGTTGTACATCGACGGCACGGTTCGCATAGCCGGCCCGCACCGCATCGTGGCCGGCCTCTTTGAATCGGAGCACTCGGGGCGCACGCGCAACTGCGCCTGCCTGCGGGCCGCGCATGTCGGCTACGGCATAGGCGTGCTCGAGGACCGGCAGAAGGACGTGACGCTCTATGCGGGGCTGCACCTGAGCGAGCTCGGCTCCGACTCGGCGGCGCCCGTCAGCGAGCGCTCGGACGGCCCGCGCCCCGTGCTCGGCGCGCTGGCCACGCTGCGCTTCCGCGGCAAGTGGGTCGTCGGCGGCGAGGCTCGATGGTCGCTGCTCGCTCATGAGCCCTATCGCGGCCGGCGGCTGTTCGCCGTGGCGAGCCTGCGGCGCACGTTCGGCCGCACGAGCCTCGGGCTCGGCTACGTGTTCGACCGCATCCACTTGGAGTCGAGCGCCGCGGGCGTGCAGTCGGAGCTGGATGCAGATTATGCGGGGCCGAGCTTGGCGATCGAGGGGACGTTCTGACGAGCGGTGCACCCCGGCCGCGGGATGCAGCCACGCTCGGCTGACCGTTCGATCGCGCCGGCTACTGAGCTACGCCCCGGGGGTCGATGCCGATTTGCTCGGCGACGCGCGCCAATTGCGCGAGCGACCTCACCGACATCTTGCGCATGACGCGGGCGCGATGCACCTTGACGGTCTTCTCGGAAATGCCCAGGTTCGCTGCGATCTGCTTGTTCAAGTAACCGGCGGCGACCTGGTCGAAAACCTCCCGCTCCCTCTCGGTCAGCGTGGCCAGGCGTTCGCGAAGCGCGTTGCGCCGTTGAACGGCCTCGCGCAAGCGTTCGCCGCGCTCGATGGCGCGTTCGACGGCGTCCAACAGCTCGCGGCGATCGAACGGCTTGGTGAGAAAATCGACGGCGCCGCCGCGCATGGCCTGCACCGACGTGCGAATGTCGCCGTGGGCGGTGACGAAAACGATCGGGCAGCCGAATCCGCACTCGTCGAACCTTCGCTGCAGATCGAGGCCCGTCAGGCCCGGCATGGCCAGATCGGCGATCAGACAGGCCGGCGCCAGCGATTCGATTTCCCCGAGCAGCGATTGCGGCGACAAGAACGGCTTGGCGTCGAATCCGTGGAGGTCCAGCAGGCGCGAGAGGCTGCGGAGCACCGCGGGATCGTCATCGACGATGGCGACGGGGAGCTTGCGGGAGACCGAAGCGGCGGACCGCTCGACCGCGGGCCCATCGGGTCGCCCGCGAGGTCTATCGGGCCCGCTCGTTAGCTGTGGCCGCGGCGCATGCAGCGTCGCCCCCGGCCGCTCGCTCCCTGCGTCCGTGCACGGCGGCGGGATCGGCTTCGTCATTTTTCCTACCTCGAAAACAGGTCATTTACCATAAGGAACCGTCCTCGTCGACCACAGTCGTCCCGGCGCTCGGTCTCGCCCCGCCCCGCGACGCATGGCCCCAGGTCCAATGCCTCGGAAGCGCTCGGTCGCTCGAGCTCGAGAACGCGACGCGGCCATGCCCTTTGGTCTCATTCTGGACATCCACCTCGTTTGCTAGCGTCGGCCAGGCAAGGCCCCGAAGTCCCTGCGCCCTTCGGCGGGGCCGAACGCTCATCAACGAGGAGACACATCTATGGACAGAGCTACCAGCATCGCCTGCGTCGCCGGCGCGCTGCTCGCATTGTCGTGGTCGCCGTCTGGCATGGCTCAAGGGGACTGCGGCGATATCGAGTTCAGTCCGGACATCAGCAGCCGCTTCCCGAATGCGCGTACCGCCTGTCTCGGCATCGTGGAGCGCGACGGTCGGGAGTTCGCGCACTTCCAAGCTCGGATCCTCCGCGTGCGCGGCAACGAGGTCCAGGCCGAGTTCCGGCTGCCGAATGGTGAATACGGTCAGCCCGTGAGCTTCACGCCGCCTCCGGAGGCGCGCGTGCGCATCCAGGGCCGCACCTATCGGTACCGCGACTTGAGCCGCGGCCAGGAGCTGGACGTCTATCTGCCGCCGGACCGTTGGGCGATCGCCGTGCCGGAGGATCCGGAGGGGGACGACTTCGTGGCGGCGGAGAGGGTCACGATCGTGGCATTGGCGGCGGTGCCGGAGGAGCAGCAAGTAGCTCAGGCGTTGCCACGCACCGCGAGCGTGCTGCCGTTGCTCGGGCTGCTCGGCATGGCCTTGTCCGTTCTGGGAGCCGCGGTTGCCGTGATCCGACGCCGGTTCCACGCGGGCCCATGAGCGCGCGCTGAGGGCCATGGTGGCGACGTTGCGGCGAGAGGCCGCGACGTCGCACCGGCCCTCAGCGGGCCGCGATCTCGACGGCCTTCACGATGTAGCGCTTCGGCGCCTCGCCAACGAAATAGAACGGATAGCACGTCACGAGCGTCAACGTGGCGTGATCCGTGGCATCGAGCACATGGACGTCCGTCGGATCGACGATGAAGGTGTCGGTCACACGGTAATGCCGCGTGCCGCCCCGCGTCTGGATGTCGATGACGTCGGCACGCTCGATATCCTTGAGGCCGCGGAAGAAGCCGTCGCGGTGACCCGCGAGGCCGAGATTGCCGACGGCGTCGATGTCGGCGGTCCCCTCGATGCGTCCCGCCCCCCGATTGAGCGCCACCTCGCTCGTGCCATCGAAGATCGGCACGCGCAGGTCGATCGCGGGAATGGAGAGCACGCCGATCGGCGGAGCCTGACTCGCCGTCGCGCTGCGTTCGTATGCCGCTATCCGCGCCTTGTCCCAGAGCGACTGATCGGGCTCACCGACCTCCGCCAAGGGGTCGCGCTCGGCCACGGCCGGAGAATCGCTCGCGCTCTCCGTCGCCATGCTCTCCGCCGCGGCGAACGTCTCGAGCGCGTGCACCCGGCCGAGCATCCCGTGCAGCCGCGCCGCCGCGTACGCGGTGAGCAGCCCCAATCCCCCGACGAGCAGGGTCCATTGCACGCCGCGCAGCGCCCGCGCCGTCCTGGAGCGTCCGCCGGGTGTCGAGCTCGGGATCGGTCGCATCGTCGAACACGCGCCTCCGATCGCGTTTCCCAGCACCCTAGCGTTGCCGAGCGCCGTCCGGCAATGGGGGCGGGATGAGACCTTGGTCCAGTGCGGGAGGCGCGGGCCGCGTGCGCTAATACGAGTCGAGGGTGCCGAAAGGCCAATCCACGAGGCGACAGGCGGTGATCGATCATGAACCCGACGTTCCCTGCTCCGGCGTGCCAGGCGAAGTGACGAAAAGACCCTGAGCGGTGATGGGAATGAGCACGTTACGTAGCGCTCGCGGCGCCCTTGCGACCGGCACGATGTGCGTGCTGCTCGGATGCGCGAGCTCGCAGGTGCTGGTCGCGCACCGGGTCCCCCTGGTCGCGGCGGACGAGGCCGTGGACGAAGATCGTTTGCTCGACGTCGCGGTCGTCGTCTTCGATCCCGGCGTGCCGCCGGGCGAGATCCACCGGGACGATCTCGAGAAGCTGCGCGAGGACGGCGTGTTCGTGCACGTTCGCCGGGTCGAGTCCATTCAGATGGCGGCGGCGCTCCGCGACACGCTCGCGAGCAGCGGTCACTGGGGAAGCGTGTGGATCACGCCGCAGAGCTCGCTCGCGGCAGACGTCAACGTCGTCGCGAAGATTCTCGAGTCGGACGGCTACGTCGTTCGCGTGGAGGCGGAGGTGGTGGACGCCGCCGGCCGCGTGTGGATCGGCGAGCGGTACGAGCTCGAGACGGCCGCCGCCGCGTACCGCCGGGAGCGCCATTCGGGTCTCGATCCGTATCAGGATCTGTTCACGTCGATCGCGAACGACATGGCGGCTGCGCTCGGAAAGCTTTCGCCGGCCGAAATCGGCCAGCTCAAGGCCGTCGGCGCGTTGCGCTACGCTGCCGAATTCAGCCCCGAGGCGTTCGGCAGCTACGTCGTTCGTGAGAAGGACGGCGACTACCGGCCCGTGCGCTTGCCCGCGCTGGACGATCCGGTCTTCGAGGGCGCGCTGAACGTGCGCCGGCGCGAAGGGCTGTTCTTCGACACGTTGGATCTGCACTACGAGCGCCTGGTCGCCGACGCGCAGCCTTCCTACGACAGTTGGCGCGAGATCGGGCGGGAGGAGTCGATCACCATACGCGAGCTCACGCGCGGCGCGCGGGTGCGCACGGGGCTCGGTATCGTCGCGATGCTCGGCTCCCTCCTGTACGGCGGCGGGAACTCCGCGTTCGTGCAGAACGGCATGGTGGCCGTGGGCGGAGAGCTGCTCGGTATGCGCGAGGAGACGCTGCGGGGCCGGGAGCTGCATGCCGCGGCGCTCGCCGAGGTCTCGCAGAGCTACGACGACGAGGTGGCGCCCATGGTGGTCGACATCGCCGGCGTCGAGCACCGGCTCACGGGCACGGCTGCGGTGCAGTACGCCGAGCTGCGCGAGCTGCTGCGGCAGCAGCTCCTCGACGAGACGGGGACCGGACCGTAGGAGCCGCGCCTGGGCGGCGGCCTCAATAGCGTCACCCGATGCCGATCACCGGCCCGCTGCTCTGCACGTCGAACAGGAAGCGCGTCGCGCCTTCGCCGTCCTCGTAATCGACGTCGATGATGCGGTAACCGAAGATCACGCCGAGCTGGTCGCCGAAGGTCAAGTTGAAGCGTGCGACGAGCTGCCAGGCGGAGTCCGCCCCCAAGCCGAATCCGCCGACGTCGCCGCGCAGCGTGAACGACCAGTTGTCGGCGAACGGCAGCGTGTAGCGCGCGCCGATGTAGGGATCCACCCGTCGCCCGTGAGCGGGTCGAGACCGACGTCGGCGGTCATGCCGGTCGCCATCAGATACGTGGCGAACCCATGCTCCCAGTTGCCGTTCTGTGCCGACGCGGGAGCCGCGGCGGAAAGCAGTGCCGCCGCGAGCACGCCTCCCGCGGACGACAGTTTCGTTGCGGGTCCTGATCGAAGAACAGCGGCAGCGTCCATCGCGCCCGTCTCCCAGCAGAACGTCGAGCGTAACCGACCGCGACGTGGCAACCATTGGACCAAGGTTCGTGCGCCGCCGTGCGGTCGCCCTTTGGTCCAATTGCCGCAGCGAAGGTGCGAGCCGATGCTGCGAGTGCATCGCAGCGTACGGCTGCAGCAAAGGTGGCGGGACGACCGGGCCCGCCGTGGTGGGCGGGGCGCGGGGCGCGCGCGAGCAGCAGGTGCGCAACCAGGCGAGCCAACAGGCCGCCTACACGGCGGCGGCCGCGCAGGTCGAGGAGGCGCGGGCGACGTTCAACAAGGGCTTCGCGGCGTGTCTCGAAGGCAAGCACTACACGGTCAAGTGACGATTTGGCGCACACGGTGCGGCCGCCTCGCCGTGATGTGCGTGCTGGTTGCATCGTCCGCGACGCTGGCGGCGGATCCGCCCGAAGCAGAGCGCGCCGGCCTCGCCTTCGGCGCCTTCGTCATGGATCGCAGCTCCGACGTCCGGCTCGACTCCGCGTCCGGCCGCGGCACCGACATCGATCTCGAAGGCCAGCTCGGCCTGGAGCGCTCGAAGTCCGTCGCGCGCCTCGGGGGCTACTTCTGGTTCAACAGCCGGCACCGCATGGATTTCTCCCTGTACGACCTTTCGCGGGACGGTGTGGTCCCCATCCAGGAGACGATCCGATTCGGCCGCCGGGTTTTCGAGATCGACACCCGAATCGAGAGCGAAGCGGACTTCACGGTGTTGAAGGGCGACTACACCTTCGCTCCGCTCTCGAAGCCGCGCGGGTTTCTCGGCGTGAGCGCCGGGCTGTACGTGGCACGCACCAAGTACGCTCTGCGGGAGCCGACGCTCGGTGTGACCGAGTCCGAGGATCTCACCGCGCCGTTGCCGGTGCTGGGTTTGCGCGGCAACTTCCGCGCGAACGACCGCATCACCCTCGAAGGGGCGGCACAGTGGTTTCGCTGGGATTCGGAAGACGTCGACGGACGGCTGCACGACGTGTACATAGGGGCGGACTACCGATTCTCGCGCCGCGGCGCGGTCGGGCTGGCATACAACGACGTGTCGTCCACGTTGCGCGCCACCGAGCCCGGAGGCTTCCAGGGCGAGCTCGGCTTCGGCTACGACGGCTGGCTCGTGTACTTCAAGTTCGAGTTTCCGCGGCCGGACACGGCGCGATGAGTCGTGCCTTCGTGCGCGTGCGGCCGCCTTATGGCAGCGCGCCGCTCAGCGGCGGGCCGGACGTGCGCGGACACACGCTCTTGCGCGCGCCGGACCGCGCCCTGTACGTGGGCGCTCGCTACGAGCGGCGCCTCGACGGCGGCGGCAGCATTCCGGTGGCGTCGCGTATGCGTACAAGGACGACTACTACTTCGATTTCTCGGCCACTCCGGAGATGGAATGGCTGAGGCAGCCGACGCACGGCGTAGTGAACCTGCGCGTGGCATACGCGGCCGCCAACGGCAAGTGGGAAGTCGGTCTCTGGGGCACCAATCTCACGGACGAGCGCTACTACGAGGATGCCGTCCTGAACAGCGTGTCCTCACGCGTGTCTTATGTGGACCCGCGCATGTACGGCGTGGACTTCAAGATCGCCCTCTGAGGTCTGCCGACCGACTCGGCATCGACGGCCGCCGTGCGGTCGACCGGCAGCGTGACCTCGAACCGGGAGCCGCGGCCGACCTGCGACGAGGCTTTGATGTCGCCGCCGTGGCGGTCGATGATCATTCGGCAGATCGCGAGCCCCAGGCCAATTCCGTGCGCCTTCGTCGAGATGTGCGAGTCGAACAGCGCGGCCAGCCGCTGCGGCTCGATACCGCAGCCGGAGTCTTCGATCGATATCAGCACTCTTCCGGCATCCCGGGCTTCCGTGTCGATGCGCAGCACTCGCGGCCGATTCGTCACGGTGCTCATGGCCTCGATTGCGTTCTGCATGATATTGAGAAGGACCTCTTGTAGCTGGCCGCGATGACCCATGATGGGCTGGAGCTCCGGTGTGAGCGCGAGGCTCACCGTGATGTCGTGCTTGTCGATTTCCGCGCCCAAGTGCTCCAGCGACGCGACGACGAGCTCGTTAGGATCGATCGGCTTGCGCTCCCGTTCCGGGTTCTTCGCCAACGCCCGAATGTTGTCGAGCACTTCGCCCACGCGACGGCTCGCCTGCTTGATGTCGTCGATGCTCTCCCGGGCACCGTCGAGGTTCGCGGACGACGGCTTCAAGAAATGCCGCGCCGCGTCGGCGTAGAGCCCGATCGCCATGAGCGGCTGCTTGACCTCGTGGGCGACCACGGCGAGCATCACCTGCAGGTTCAAGAGCTTGGCCGTGCGCTCGCGTTGCAGCGCCCGGATGGCGAACGCCAACCGTGCTTGCAGCCGCATCATTTCCCACAGCAAGGCGGCCAGCACGCCGCTCGAGACCACGATGGCGAACGCGCGCCCGGCATAGAACGCGAGCGTGTAGCGACTCGCGGCGACGAACGTGATGAGCGCGGATTCCGCGATTGCGCCACACACCGCGACGGTGAGCCACCAATCGAGCACCGAGCTGCGCCGGGACGCGAGCAGGGCGAAGGCGAGCACCGTGAGCAACAGGATGACGGTCGTCACGTAGCTCGTGGTAGCGGAAAAGGTCGTCTCGCTGACCGAGAGCACGGGCAGCCGGTCGTGCCAGGCGATGGTCGCCCACGTGAGCGCGACGGCAAGGGCACCGGCGATCATCACGGCCCAGCCGATCGCCACTGCCGCGGAGGCCGGTCTCGCCTCGTGGTGTGCAAAAGTCCTTCGCTTCAGCACGGCGTAGCCGCCCACGGCCAGCGGAAACGCGCCGTGCCACACGACGTAGAGCCACGCGGCGGTCTGTAGTCCGGAGCCGAAAACGCCGGTCGGGCTGAACGCGCCGGGGAAGGTGAGCGTCTGCGCGGCGGCGATCAGCGCCGAGAACAGGTAGCCGCCGCCGAGCACGAGCAACGCCCGCGATGGCGCGCTCGCATATTGGGCGAACAGCAAGACCGCGGTGAGCAGGTCGGTCACTGAAATGATGGACTGGACCGCCGGAATGTAGCCGTCCAGGCGAGGCAGAGGGGTCAGCGCGAACGGCGCGAGGGCGGCAAACGCCGCGAATATCGCGATGATCACCGTGAGCGCGGCCCGACGCTGACGTATCGTCGCCGGCACGGAGACGAGGGATAGCCCGGACTCCTCGGTGACGTCGGACACGGCGCTCCCCGACACGTCCCGAGAAGCAAGGCTACAAGGTCCCCGCCGCGCCGCCAAGAACGCCGCGACACGGGCTTCATTGCCCGAAGGGCGGATATCCGCTCGCACTAAAGCGGCCTAGCCTTCTACGTTGGGGTGCGTCGACACGAACCGATGGGACCGATGACGCGCTTGGGTTTTCGCGGTCGATACAAACGGTCGATGCGCCTGGCGCTCGCGATCGCGAGCCTCGCGCTCTCGTGCGTATGCGCCGTGTGGCCCGCCCGCGCGCTCGCGGCCGGCCTCGTCGAGCTCGACCGGCCGGAGATCGTGGCGCGCTGGATGCCGTACATCGGCGTCAACGACCTGCGCGCGATCCTCGTGCGCGTGTGGCAGGAAGGCGGCCGGGTCCTACGCGAGCCGGCGGAGCTCCGCAACCCGGCGGCCGGAGCGAACAGGATCGCGCTCATCGCCGATCCGAGCGGCGCCGCCGTGTTTCTCTATCAGCTCGAAGAGCAGGCCGCGCCGGATCCGGTGATCGCCGCGCAGGCGCAGCAGCACTTCGGCGCCGCAAGGCGGCAAGACGAAGGCGACCCGAGCTCGTTCGCCGGCATCAACGTGAATTACGGCTTCGGCCCGGGCTGGGGCAGCGCGTATCCGGGCTATCCCTACGGGCCGTTCGGCCCGCGCTACTAACGTCAGCGCCACGGCGTCGGGTAGGGCGATCCGCCATATAGAGGAGACCCGCGGATGCGGCGGGGCGGGCCTCGGCCGCCGCCGATTGCAGTAGACTGCGGGCATGGAGTACCGCAATCTCGGACGCACCGGCGTCAAGGTGAGCCCGCTCTGCCTCGGCGCGATGATGTTCGGCCGGCGCACGGACGAGCGCGAGTCCATCGCGATGATCCACCGCGCGCTCGACGAGGGCGTGAATTTCATCGACACCGCGAACGGCTATGCGGCCGGCGAGTCGGAGCGGATCGTGGGGAAGGCGCTCGCTTCCTCCGGGCGGCGCGCCCGCACGATCGTCGCGACCAAGGGCTTCTTCCAGATGGACCCGGAGGATCCCAACACACGGGGCTTGAGCCGCCGTAACATCATCGCCGCCTGCGAGGCTTCGCTCGAGCGGCTCGGCACGGACTGGATCGACCTGTATCAGCTCCACCGCCCGCAGGCGGACATCCCGATCGACGAGACACTGCGGGCGCTCGACGACCTGATCCGCGCCGGCAAGGTGCGCTACATCGGCACGAGCATGTTCCCGGGGTGGCGCATCGTCGAGTCGCTGTGGGTGGCGAAGGAGCTCGGGCTGAATCGCTTCGTCTGCGAGCAGGTGGCCTACAACCTCTTGGACCGCACGGCGGAGCGCGAGGTGATCCCGGCCGCGCAGAGCTTCGGCATCGCCGTGATCTCGTGGGGACCGCTCTGCGGGGGCCTCTTGTCCGGCAAGTACCGCCGCGACGACCAGAGCGCGGAAGGCCGCTGGCAGGGCGGCAAGGACAACTTCGATCGTCCCGCGACGCCGGCCGCGTGGGACGTGGTGGACGCGCTCGTGGCGCTCGCGCAGGAGAAGGGCTGCACGCCGTCGCAGCTCGCGCTCGCCTGGAACGCCGCGCAGCCCGGCATCACGGCGCCGATCATCGGGCCGCGTACGATGGAGCAGCTCGTGGACAACCTGGGCGTCGTGAACGTCACGCTCACGAGCGAGGACCTCGCGCGGCTCGACGCCGTGGCGCCGCCGAAGAGCGTGTCGCTCAGGTACTACGACGCCGCGATGGCGGCGGACTTCCGGCCGAACCTCGCGCGCTGACGATCGTGGCGCGACCCCCGCACCGATGACCACTCACGCCAAACGCAAAGTCACGACCCATCGCCTGCGCGAGATGAAGGAGAACGGCGAGCGCATCGCCTGCCTCACCGCTTACGACTTCCTCACCGCGGAGGCGCTGGACCGCGCCGGCATCGATCTGATCCTCGTGGGCGACTCGGCCGGCAACGTCTTCGCCGGGCACGACACGACGATCCCGATGACGATGGAGCAGATGCTCTATCACGCCCAGGTCGTCGCCCGCGCCGTGCGCCGGGCGCTGGTCGTGGCCGATCTGCCGTTCATGTCCTACCAGGTGAGCGAGGAGGACGCGCTGCGCAACGCGGGCCGCTTTCTGAAGGAGTCGCTCGTCGAGGCGGTGAAGCTCGAGGGCGGCGAGCAGGTGTGCCCTACCGTGAAGCGGCTGGTGGACGCCGGCATTCCCGTGATGGGCCATCTCGGCCTCACGCCGCAGTCGATCCACAAGTTCGGCACGTACAAGGCACGCGGCGTGTCGGAAGCCGAAGCCGAGCAGATCCAGCGCCATGCGGAGGCGCTGCAGGAGGCCGGCGTGTTCGCGCTGGTGCTCGAGAAGATCCCGGCGCGGCTCGCGAGCCGCATCACCGAGACGCTCAGCATCCCCACCATCGGCATCGGCGCGGGCCCGGGCTGCGACGGCCAGATCCTCGTGACGCCCGACATGCTCGGCATCACCACGAAGTTCCGGCCGCGGTTCGTGCGCCGCTACGCCGACATCGGGGCGACGATGGAGGACGCGTTCCGCCGGTACTGCGCGGACGTGCGCGCGGGCTCCTTCCCGTCGGAGGACGAGAGCTACTGACGAGGCGCGCTCACGCCGGCTCCTGGGCTTCCTTCAGGCGATGCAGCTCGACGACCTGCGGGAAGATCGTCTGCTTGTAGAACGACAGGATCGGCAGCTCGTCCGGATTGACGCCGTGCCGCTCCGCGAACAGCGCGATGAGGCGCTCGGAGTCCGACTGGTAGACGCCGGGCGCCACCTCCACGGTGGGGAACGTGGCGGGCTTGCCGAGCCCTTCGGAGAGCCGCGCCTTCGTGGCCTCGAAGCTCGGGTCGTTCGGATCCATGCGGACGATCTCGATGCGGTCCAGCAGGCCGGCCTCGGTCATGAACAGCAGGAACTTGAACGAGAACGGGCAGCCTTCCTTGACGTACGCACGCGCTTTGAAGGTGTCGCTGGTCATGCCGCTTCCTCCTTGCGGTGTCCGTGTCCCGTCGGTCGAGCTTAACAAATGGCGCCGGCGCGCGCCGGCCGCGGCAGACGCGCCGCGGCGTGCCGGGACCGATGGGCGCGGCTATCATGAGCCCCGGCCCATCGTGCGAGCCGCTCGAGTGACCATCGATCCGATCCTGCGCCGCATCGCCATCCTCGCGCTCCTGTCGGCCGCGTTCGCGGCGCGAGCCGCCGCGCAGAGCGCGATCACCGACGACGCCGTCGCCGCGCTGGTTGAGGAGCGCTCCCCGAAGATCGTCGAGATCCGGCACCGCATCCATGCGAACCCGGAGCTCGGCAATCGCGAGCACGAGACGGCGCGGCTCGTGGCGCAGCACCTGCGCGACCTCGGGCTCGAGGTGCGGACGGGCGTCGCCCACACGGGCGTGGTGGCGCTGCTGCGGGGCGGGCGGCCCGGCCCCACGGTGGCCGTGCGCGCGGACATGGACGCGCTGCCCGTGGTGGAGGAGACGGATCTGCCGTTCAAGTCGACCGTGCGCACCACGTACCTCGGGCAGGAGGTGGGCGTGATGCACGCCTGCGGCCACGACGTCCACACGGCCGTGCAGCTCGGCGTCGCGTCGGTGTTGGCCGCGCTCCGCGACGAGCTGCCCGGGACCGTGAAATTCATCTTCCAACCGGCCGAGGAGGGGCCGCCGCCGGGCGAGGAGGGCGGCGCGCGGCTCATGGTGGCGGAAGGCGTGCTGCGCGACCCCGAGCCCGAGGCGATCTTCGGCCTGCATTCCGAGCCGCGGTTCGAGGTGGGCGAGGTGGGCTTCGCGCCGGGGCCCGCGTGGGCGGCGGTGGATCATTTCCGGGCCACCATCCGCGGCCGCCAGTCGCACGGCGCGGCGCCGCAGGACGGCATCGACCCCATCGTGATGGCGGCGCAGGCCGTGACGGCGCTGCAAACCATTCGCTCGCGCAACCTGCCGCCGCTCGCGCCGAGCGTGATCACGGTGGGCATCATCCGCGGCGGCACGCGCTACAACATCATCCCCGGGGAGGTCCACCTCGAGGGCACGGTCCGCACGTACGACCCCGCCGTGCAGGATACGGTCGAGCGCCGCATGCACGAGATCCTGGACGGCATCACACGCGCGGGCGGCGGCGGCTACGAGCTCGAGTACGACCGCATCACGCCGGTGGTCATCAACGACCGGGCGCTCGCGGAGCGGATGCTGCCCACGCTGCGCCGCGTGCTCGGGGCCGAGCGCGTGCACGACATCGAGCCGCAGATGGCGGGCGAGGACTTCGCGTACTTCGCGAACGAGGTGCCGGGCTTCTTCTATCGGCTCGGCACGCGCACGCCGGGCGGCGAGTCGGGCGGCCTGCACACGCCCACGTTCCTGGCCGACGACGGCGCCGTCGCGGTGGGCATGCGCCTCATGACGAGCGTCGTGCTCGACTATCTGCGCGCGCGGTCCGGCGAGGACTGACGGCGGGGCGATGGCGGAGTCCGCGCGCGAACGGCCGCGATCCCGGGCGAGCGCGCTCTGGCTCCTGGGGCCCGGCCTGCTGCTCGCCGCCACCGGCGTGGGCGGCGGCGATCTCGCCACCGGCAGCATCGTGGGCGCGCTGCTCGGCACCACCGTGCTCTGGGCCGCCGTCGTCGGGGCGCTGCTCAAGTTCGTCGTGACGGAAGGCCTCGCGCGCTGGCAGCTCGCCACGGGCGAGACGCTGCTCGAAGGCGTGGCGCACCGGCTCGGGCCGATCGCGATCTGGCTGTTCCTGCCGTATCTGTTCCTCTGGTCGTTCTTCGTGGGCTCCGCGCAGATGAGCGCGACCGGCATCGCCCTGCACGCGATGATCCCCGCCTTCGACGACGCGCGCACGGGCAAGATCGTGTTCGGCGCGGCCGCGGGCGTCGTGGGGTTGCTCATGGTGCTGCGCGGCGGCTACCGCCTCTTCGAGGCGGCGATGCGGGTGTGCATCGCCGTGATGGTGTTGACGGTGGTGGTCACGGCGGTGGCGCTCTGGCCGGGGACGGCGGCCGTGCTCGAGGGGCTCTTCGTCCCGCGCATCCCGGCCGACGACCCGGGCGCCGTGACGTGGACCGTGGCGCTCATCGGCGGCATCGGCGGCACGCTGACCGTGCTGTCGTACGGCTACTGGCTGCGCGAGGAAGGGCGCTCGTCGCCCGAGGACATGCGCGACTGCCGGCTCGACCTCGGCATGGGCTACTTCATGACGGCCGTCTTCGGCGTGGCGATGATCATCGTCGGCAGCAGCATCGTGGTGGAAGGCGAGGGCACGGAGCTCCTCGTGCGGCTGGCGGAGCGGCTCGAGGGCGTGCTCGGGCCGTTCGGCAAGTGGCTGTTCCTGCTGGGCACGCTCGGCACCGTGTTCAGCAGCCTGCTCGGCGTGTGGCAGGGCGTGCCGTACCTGTTCGCGGACTGCGTGGGCCTGCTCGCCCGGCACCGGGGCGAGGCGGCGGGGCCCGTGGCCGTGTCCACGGGAAGCCGCGCGTACCGGGCGTATCTCTTCGCGATCGCGATCGTGCCGATGATCGGATTGTTCGCGAGCTTCCGCGAGGTGCAGAAGATCTACACGGTCAGCGGCGCCTTGTTCTTTCCGCTGCTTGCCTTAGCATTGCTGGTCTTCAACGGACGGGCGAGCTGGGTGGGGGAGCGGTTCAGGAACGGGCCGGTCACCGTCGCGGCCCTGGCCGCCGTGCTGGCGTTTTTCACATGGATCGCGATCGCGAGAATCGAGATTTCCTGATGACGGGCCTCTCTCACATCGAACCCAAGCGGGAGCTGAACCGCTCCATTCCGCACTACCCGACGCTCGTGCACATGTTTCGCGCCGCCGTGGAGCAGCGGCCGGACGTCACGGCCATCGTCTTCGACGAGCGGCGCATCGACTATCGCGCGTTCGGCCGGGCGGTGACGGGGCTCGCGGCGCGGCTGCGCGCGAGCGGCGTCGGCCGCGGCACGCGCGCCATCGTGATGATGCCGAACTCCATCGAGGACGACGTGGCCATCATGGCCGTGATGGCCACCTGCGCGCAGGTGGCGACCGTCAATCCGTTCCTCACGCTGCCGGAGCTCGAGAAGGTGCTGAAGGACGTGGACGCGTCGTTCCTGATCGCCGATCCCACGGTGGCGGACAAGGCGCGGGCCGTGGCGGAAAAGTTCGGCATCCGCGAGACGCTGGTGCTCGGCGCGGGGGGCGTCACGCTCGACGAGTGGATCCAGGATCCGTCGCTCGATCGCTTCACCGAGCCGCTGCCCGAGCCGGACGATCTCGCGCTCCTGATCTTCACCGGCGGCTCCACGGGCGTGCCGAAGGGCGTGGACCATACGCATCGGGGGCTCATGTACGGCGTGCTGCAGCACGTGAGCGTGTGGCCCGGCCGCTTCGGCGAGGAGCGGATCCTCACGGTGGCGCCGATGTTCCACATCTGGGGGCTCGCCTACACCGCCTGGGTGCCGATCTACATGCAGAGCACGCTCGTGATCGTGCCGCGCTACGAGCCCGACAAGGTCGTGCGGGCGCTCGGCGAGCACAAGATCACGATCTTCGGCGGCGGTCCGGCCCCGATCTACATGGGCCTGCTGTCGAGCCCGCTGTTCGATCAGACGGATTACTCGTCGCTCAAGTACTGCCTCTCCGGCGGGGCGCCCGTGCCCGAGGATCTGCACCGCGAGTGGCTCGAGCGGACCGGCTGTCCGCTGCTAGAGGGCTGGGGCATGACGGAAGGCGCGCCGTTCTGCCTCAACCTGCACGACGGCCAGCGCAAGCTCCTGTCCGTGGGCAATCCGGTGCCCGAGACGCAGGTGGAGGTGGTGGACGTCGAGACCGGCACGCGCGTGCTGCCCGTGGGGCAGCCGGGCGAGGTGCGCGTGAAGGGGCCGCAGCTCATGGTGCGCTATCGCAATCAGCCGGAGGAGACGGCGCGGGCGCTGCGCGACGGGTGGATGTACACGGGCGACATCGGCTACGTGGACGAGGACGGCTTCCTGTTCCTCGTGGATCGCAAGAAGGACATGGTCATCGTGGGCGGGTACAACGTGTATCCCCGCGAGGTGGACGAGGTGCTGTTCAACCACCCGAAGATCCGCGAGGCCGCCACGGTCGGCAAGCCGGACCCGCGCCTCGGCGAGGTGCTGGTCGCGTTCGTGGTGCTCGATCAGGGCCAGACGATGGACGAGGAGGAGTTCTTCGCCTACTGCAAGCAGCAGATGGTGAAGTACAAGCGCCCGGTCGAGGTCTACTTCGTCGACTCGCTGCCGAAGACCGGCACCAACAAGATCAACCGCCGCGCCCTCCGCGAGCGCCTGCGCGCGGCGTCGAACCCCGCATAGGCGAAATCGCCGGGCCAAGTAGCCATGTGGGAGCGGCTTTCCAGCCGCGATCGTCGGCCGCGCAAAGGGCAGGATCGCGGCTGGAAAGCCGCTCCCACACGCTTCGTTCGTCGCTCCCGAAGAGCCGGTCACTGCCGGATCGTCTGCGCCCGAACGCTACAATGAACGCCTTTCGGTCGTTCACGGTATCGTTATGGCTTTGAAGCGCGCGACTTGGCCTTCGGGCCGCCTGGTCACGCTCGAGCACGTCTCCCGCGTGCTCGCCGAC
The DNA here is from genome assembly GCA_036563665.1 of Gammaproteobacteria bacterium. Taxonomy (GTDB): domain Bacteria; phylum Pseudomonadota; class Gammaproteobacteria; order Steroidobacterales; family Rariloculaceae; genus FEN-1219. The sequence continues at coordinate 1,255 of DATCLY010000035.1, read as the reverse complement.
AACCCGCTCGGCGATCCGCACGTGCGCCAGCTTTACGTGTGGCTGCCGCCGGGCTACGACGAAGGCCAGGGCCGCGGCCGCGGCGCGCGTTTCCCCGTGCTCTTCGACCTCGTGGGCTACGCGGGCGCGGGCCCCGCGCACACCGCCTGGCGCGGCTTCGAGGAGAACGTGCCCGAGCGCGCGGCGCGGCTCATCCACGAGGACAAGATGGGCCGCTGCATCATCGTGTTCCCGGACTGCTTCACGGCGCTCGGCGGCAACCAGTACGTGAACTCCACGGCGATCGGCCGCTACGCCGATTACCTCACGCGCGAGCTCATCCCGTTCGTGGACCGCGAGTTCCGCACGCTCGCCTCGCGCGAGCACCGCGGCTGCTTCGGTAAATCCTCCGGCGGCTACGGCGCCATGGTCCACGGCATGAAATACGCACGCTACTGGGGCGCCATCGCCAACCACTCGGGCGACGCCTATTTCGACTTCGTGTACGGCTGCGACTGGCCGAACACGCTGGACGAGCTCGCGAAGCACCGCAAGCCGTCGCGCAAGGAGGGGCCGGTGGACATGACGCGCGAGGGCAGCGCCGGCGCGGACGGCCGCGACGACGGCCGCGTGCGGCGCTTCCTGGAAGCGGTGTGGAAGAAGAACCAGCCGACCAACGCCGAGATGCATTGCCTCATGAACCTCGCGATGGCGGCCACCTACGATCCGGATCCCGACGCGCCGAACGGCTTCCGGCTGCCGTACAACCTCGAGACCGGCGAGCGCATCGAAGCGCGCTGGCGCCGCTGGCTCGCCCACGACCCCGTGAACATGGTGGGGCGCTACGCGAAGAACCTGAAGACGCTGCGCGGCATCTTCATGGATGCCGGCTGGCGCGATCAGTACCGCATCCACTACGGCGCGCGGCTGCTCTCGAAGCGGCTGCACGAGCACGGCGTGCCGCACCGGTACGAGGAGTTCGACGGCACGCATTCGGGGATCGACCACCGCATGGACGTGAGCCTGCCGTTCCTGTACCGCGCGCTGCGGCCGTAAGCCCGACATCGCGCGAGGAGGCTGGGAGCGCGGCCGCCGCGAAGTCTCGCGACATCGTTGCCCATCCGGCGAGTTCGTCGGGCCACGGGCTCCGATGAAGCTCACTGCCAAGGGCCTCCCGAGTGGACGCGCACCTGTCGATGTAGCGGCGTCTCGTGCAGGGGGATCTTGCGAGGGCGCCGCACGCCGCGGCCGACGGGGTGTTGCATATATCCGCCCG
>DATCLY010000033.1:0-38171 GCA_036563665.1 Gammaproteobacteria bacterium | reverse complement strand
GTCGAGGCTCAGAAGGTCGGTGCCGTTTCGAAGTCCCAGTTATCTGCATTTCTGGACAGCAACCTGTGAGAGGCTATCTCGGCAACCAGGGCCGCAACCGGCCAAAGGGCCAACGCCACGGTAACCGCGACGGGAACCGGGGCAATGGCGGAAGTCGTCACGACGACGTCATGCAGGACGATGTGTTCGACGGCGCAGACGACGCCGAAGTCATCAGTCCGGCCGAGCTGACGCAGTCGCGCAGCTCGATGAACCTGACCGAGCTCAAGGCCAAGCCCATCAGCGAGCTCGTCAAGCTGGCCGAGTCCATGGGCCTGGAGAACATGGCCCGCTCGCGCAAGCAGGACATCATCTTCGCGATCCTCAAGGCGCACGCGCGCAACGGCGAGAACATCTACGGGGACGGCGTGCTCGAGATCCTGCAGGACGGCTTCGGCTTCCTGCGCTCGGCGGACAGCTCGTACCTCGCCGGCCCGGACGACATCTACGTCAGCCCGAGCCAGATCCGCCGCTTCAACCTGCGCACGGGCGACACGATCTCCGGCCTGATCCGCCCGCCGAAGGACGGCGAGCGCTACTTCGCGCTGCTGAAGGTCGGCGAGATCAACTACGACTCTCCGGACAGCTCCCGCAACAAGGTGCTGTTCGAGAACCTCACGCCGCTGCATCCGACCAAGCGCCTGAAGCTCGAGCGCGGCAACGGCTCCACCGAGGACCTGACCGCCCGCACCATTGATCTCGTGGCGCCCATCGGCAAGGGCCAGCGCGGCCTGATCGTCTCGCCGCCCAAGGCCGGCAAGACCATGCTGCTGCAGAACATCGCGGCGTCCATCGCGGCCAATCATCCCGAGTGCATCCTCATCGTGCTGCTCATCGACGAGCGGCCCGAGGAGGTCACCGAGATGGAGCGCACGGTGCGCGGCGAGGTGGTGTCGTCCACGTTCGACGAGCCCGCCACGCGGCACGTGCAGGTGGCCGAGATGGTCATCGAGAAGGCGAAGCGCCTCACCGAGCACAAGCAAGACGTCGTCATCCTGCTCGACTCGATCACGCGGCTCGCGCGCGCGTACAACACCGTCGTGCCGTCCTCGGGCAAGGTGCTCACGGGCGGCGTGGACGCGAACGCGCTGCAGCGCCCGAAGCGCTTCTTCGGCGCGGCCCGTAACATCGAGGAGGGCGGCAGCCTCACGATCATCGCCACGGCGCTGATCGACACGGGCTCGAAGATGGACGACGTGATCTACGAGGAGTTCAAGGGCACCGGCAACATGGAGATCCACCTGGATCGCCGCATCGCCGAGAAGCGCGTGTTCCCGGCCATCAACATCAACCGCTCGGGCACGCGTAGAGAGGAGCTCCTCACGCAGCCGGACGAGCTGCAGAAGATGTGGGTGCTCCGCAAGGTGCTGCACCCGATGGACGAGCTCGCCGCCATCGAGTTCCTGATCTCGAAGCTCCAGGACACGAAGACCAACGCCGAGTTCTTCGAGTCGATGAAGCGCTGAGGCGCCCGCCTCGAGCGGCGTTCAGCTCCCTCGCGCCACGGCGCGGTGACCGATGTCGCGCCGGTAGAAGGCACCCTCCCAGTCGATCTGGTCGACCGCCCGGTAAGCCCGCTCACGCGCCGCGCTCACGTCGTCGCCCAGGCCGACCACGCACAGCACGCGTCCGCCGTCGGTCAGGACCTCCCCGTCGTCCGCGAGCCGCGTGCCGGCGTGGAAGACCTTCACGTCGTCGCCGGTCACGCGCTCGAGCCCGCGGATCGGGTCGCCCTTGCGCACGTCGCCCGGGTAGCCCGCGCTCGCCATCACCACGCCCACGGCGGCGCGCGGATCCCAGTCGACGGACGCGTGCGCGAGCGTGCCGTCGAACGCCCGCAGCACGAGCGTGACGAGGTCCGAGCGCATGCGGAACAGGATGGGCTGGGTCTCGGGATCGCCGAAGCGGCAGTTGAACTCGAGCACGCGCGGGGCGCCGTCGCGGCCGATCATGAGGCCCGCGTAGAGGAAGCCGCGGTAGCGCAAGCCCTCGCTCGCGAGCCCGTGCACCGTGGGCAGCATGATCTCGTCCATCACGCGGCGGTGCACCTCTTCGGTCACCACCGGGGCCGGCGAGTAGGCGCCCATGCCGCCCGTGTTCGGCCCGCGGTCGCCGTCGTCGCGCGTCTTGTGGTCCTGCGACGAGGCGAGCGGCAGCACGTCGGTGCCGTCCACGAGCGCGATGAAGCTCGCCTCCTCGCCCTCGAGGAATTCCTCCACCACCACCTTGGCGCCGGCCGCGCCGAAGCGGCGCTCCTCGAGCATGTCCTCGAGCGCCCCCTCGGCCTCGTCGAGCGTGCGCGCCACGACCACGCCTTTGCCGGCCGCGAGGCCGTCCGCCTTCACCACGATGGGCAACGGCTGGCCGCGCACGTATTCGAGGGCCGGCTCGAGCGCCGTGAACTCGCGGTAGCGCGCCGTGGGGACGCCGTGCCGCGAGAGAAAGTCCTTGGCGAACGCCTTCGAGCCCTCGAGGCGCGCGGCCGCGGCGCGGGGGCCGAAGCAGCGGAGCCCCATCTCCTCGAAGCGATCCACGATGCCGGCCACGAGCGGCTGCTCGGGGCCGACGATGGTCAAGTCCACGGCCTCGCGCTGCGCCACGCGCGCGAGCTCGTCGATGTCGGTGGCGGCCACGGGCACGTTGCGCGTCTTGGGCTCCGCGGCCGTGCCGGCGTTGCCGGGCGCGACGAGCACCTCGCGCACCCTGGGGGACTGCGCCGCCTTCCAGGCGAGGGCATGCTCGCGGCCCCCGCCGCCCACGATCAGCACCTTCACGCGCTCACCTCGCCGTCAATGCCTGAAGTGCCGCATGCCGGTGAACACCATCGCGATGCCGTGCTCGTCGGCCGCCCGGATGACCTCCTCGTCCCGCAGCGAGCCGCCCGGCTGCACGACGGCGCGGATGCCGTAGCGCGCGGCCACGTCCACGCCGTCGCGGAACGGAAAGAACGCGTCGGACGCCATCACCGCGCCGTCGAGCGGGAGGCTCGCTTCCTCAGCCTTGAGCGCCGCGATGCGCACGCTCATCACGCGGCTCGGCTGCCCGGCGCCGATGCCGAGCGTGGCGCGATCGCGCGCGAACACGATGGCGTTGGATTTCACGAACCGCACCACGCGCCACGCGAACTCGAGATCGGCCCGCTCGCTATCGCTCGGCGTGCGTTGCGTGACGGGCGTGAGCTCGAGCCCGGCGGGCGGCACGTCCTGCTCCTGCACGAGCAGCGCGCCGTCGAGCGTGCGCGCCTCGAGGGCGCGGGCGGCCCGATCGAGCGGCCCCGTCTCGAGCACGCGCACGGCGGGCTTCGCGGTGAGCCGCTCGCGCGCCGCGGGCTCCACCACCGGCGCCGCGATCACCTCCACGAACTGCCGCTCGAGGATCGCCGCCGCGGCGGCTTCGTCGAGCGGCCGATTGAACGCGATGACGCCGCCGAACGCGGACGTGGGGTCGCAGCGGTAGGCGCGCTCGTACGCATCGCGCGCATCGTCCGCGAGCGCCACGCCGCACGGGTTCGCGTGCTTCACGATGACGCAGCAGGGCGCGTCGAACGCCGCCGCGCAGCGTAACGCGGTGTCCGCGTCCACGAGGTTGTTGTACGACAGCGGTTTGCCTTGCACGAGCGTGGCGTGCGCGACGGTGCCGCGCACGGGACGCGCGTCGCGATAGAGCGCGGCGCGCTGATGCGGATTCTCGCCGTAGCGCAACGCTTCCGCGCGCCGCCACGCGAGCACGAGCGGCTCGGGCCACGTCGCGTCTTCCGCGGCCGCGGGGTGCAGGTACTGCGTGATCGCCGCGTCGTACGCGGCGGTGTGCGCGAACGCTTTCGCCGCGAGCGCGCGGCGCTGCTCCGGCGTGGGACCGCCCGTGCGCAACGCCTCGAGCACGGCGTCGTAGTCGGCCGCGTCCACGACGACGGTAACGCGCTCGTGATTCTTCGCGGCGGCGCGGATCATGGCGGGTCCGCCCACGTCGATGTTCTCGATGGCCTGCTCGTACGTGCAGTCGGCGCGCGCGATCGTGGACTCGAACGGATAGAGGTTCACGGCGAGCACGTCGATCAAGCCGATGCCGTGCTCGGCGAGCACGGCGTCGTCGACGCCGCGGCGCGCGAGCAGCCCGCCGTGCACGGCCGGATGGAGCGTCTTCACGCGGCCGTCCATGATCTCCGGGAAGCCGGTCACGGCCGACACGTCTGTCACCGCTAACCCCGCGTCGCGCAAGGCTTTTGCGGTGCCGCCGGTCGACAGCACCTCGAAGGACAGGTCGAGCAGGCCGCGGGCGAAGCGGACGATTCCCTGCTTGTCCGAAACGCTCAACAGTGCGCGCCGCTTGCCCGCCATGGCGCCGATCACGCGCCCTTCAGCTTGTACGCCTGGAGCTTCTTGCGCAGCGTGCCGCGATTGATGCCGAGAATCTCCGCCGCCTCGCTTTGATTGCCGTTTGTATACGAGAGCACCGCCTTGAACAGCGGCTTCTCCACTTCGCTGATCACGAGCTGATACAGATCGCCCGGCTTGTGACCATTGAGATTGGCGAAGTAACTCTTCAAGCACTCGTCCGTGAGCATGCTGAGCGGCTTGCTGCGCGCGCTGATCGGCGGGCTGACGACAGGCGCGCGTTTGCTGCGCTTCTTACTGACCGTCTTCTTGCGGCTGTGTGTGGTGGTCACTACGTTCTCCCCTGGAACGCATTGGATAACGACACTTCCCCCCAAGAACTCCCGTCTCGCGCTGCAATGGAATGGCGCCCGTCGCCCAAGGTTCGCGCCGTGCAGCGTTAACCCCGTGACTAGCTATGGGGGTCCGATCAGGGGGGAAGGATCATAGCACGGAAAGCGCGACGGCGTTTTCAACGGAAGGGTAAATCCGCGCGGCACCGCAGCGCGCCTTCCATCTCCATGCACACGTCGAGCTCGAATCCGTACGCGTCGGGGCCGGGATCTACCACCTCCAGCTCCGCCTGCGCCGTGGCGCCCGCCGCCATCATCGCTTCCGGCGCCCGCCCCAGATACTCCGCGGGTGCGAACACGCGGCTGCCCACGGTCGCGTCCCAACGATCCTCGAGCTGCAGGTGAATCTGCGGATACGGTTGCGCGCGCGGTCCGCGGTTGTGAATGCGCGCGGTGATCTTCAAGCTGCCGCGTCCGTTCGCGTTCGGCTCGGCCGTCGCGACCCAGTCCAGGATCTGATATTGCAGCAGATCCCAGCGCGGCGAGAGCGGCTGTCCGAGCGCGGCATATGCGTGACGCAGCGGTGCGCCGAGCAGCTCGTGCAGCGCGAGGTCGTTGCGATAGTGATGCACCGCTTGCGCGGCGAGCGCGAGCGCCGCGACGACGACGCCGGCGGTCCACCAGCGCGACGGGCGCGGCTCGTGCGGCAGCCACGGCGACGCGAGCGTGTGCGTGTGATCGCCTTCGAGCACGGCGGCGATTTGCACGGGCGTCATGGCGTCGCGCGCGCTCGCGTCGCCGTCCGCATCGATCGAATCGTCCGCGCCGTTCGAGTCGTCGACGTCGCTGCCGCGCTCGATCTGCCGCATGACCTCTTGCAGGGACAGGCCGTCGAGCGCGTCGTCGTCCGCCGCCGCGCCGCCCTGCGGGCTTCGCTCGGCGGCGCCGGGCGGGGACGCCCCGACGCCGTCTTCGGGCGAATGCGCGGCGGCAGTTGCGGCCGCCGCGGCCGGCGGCTGGGTGGCGTCCGGCTGGGGGTCCGGGACCGCGTCCGGCGCCGGCGGCGCATCCGCGCCGCGCGGCTCCGAGTCGCCCGCCGAAGCGGCGGACGAGGCCGCCTCCGGTCCCACGGCGGGCGCCGCCGGCGCGACCGCCGCATCGTCCGGTCCCACCGCGCGGCCCGTCTCGTCGCGCAGCTCCGCGTACGCGTCGAACACCGCCGCGCAACGTCCGCAGCGCACCTGGCCGCCCGCCTGGTGCAACGCCTCGAGGGTGATCCGGAACGTCGTCTGACAGCCGGGGCAGCGGGTGAAGAGCATGAGGGGCGCGGTCCTCCCAGTGCGCAAATTCTAGCCGCTACGCTCGGGCCCCACCCGGCGCGCGACGAGCCGCGACCAGCCGTCGAGCTTCGCGTGCTCGAAGTCTTCGAACCACGGCGCGTAGGCGGCGAGCAGCGACGGGCATTGCGACTCGAGCACGCCCGAGAGCACGACGGTGCCGCCCGGGCGCAGCCGCGCCGCGAAGAGCGGCGCGAGCTCACCGAGCGTGCCCGCCACGATGTTCGCGACCACGACGTCCGTCTCGATCGGCGCGAGCTCCTCGGGGGGACCGATCCAGAGCCGCCCCGCCACCCCGTTCAAACGCGCGTTGTCCCGCGCCGCGACGAGCGCCTGCGGGTCGTCGTCCACGGCGTAGGCCTCGCGCGCGCCGAGCACGAGCGCGGCGATCGCGAGCACGCCCGAGCCGCAGCCGTAATCGAGCACGCGAGCGCCGGGAGGCAGCGCTCGCTCGATCCACTCCAGGCAGAGGCGGGTGGTGGGGTGCGCGCCCGTGCCGAACGCGAGCCCCATGCGCAGCCGCACGACGCGGCGGCCGTCGTCCGGTGCCTCGTCGTCCGCGCTCACGAGGGTGAGCCGCTCGCCGATGCGCCGCGGCGCGATCGGCTCCGCGCCCGCCGCCTGCCATTCCTCGTCCGCGAGCGTCCGCACCTCGATCTCGGTGGCGGCGCCGAAGCGCGCGCGCAGCATGCGCACGAGCGCTTCCGTGTCGGTGCGGGACGGAAGGAGGGCCTGCAGGCGCACGCGCGGCCAGAGCGGCGTCTCGCCGGGGCGCGGCTCGAACAGCGGCGCGTCGGCGGCGTCGTCCAGCGACACGCTCGCGGCGCCCGCGAGCTCGAGCAGCGCCTCGGCGGCTGCTGCTTCGCCGGCGTCCACCGTCAGGCGCACGATCAGCCAGCTCATGGCGTGCGGCGCCGGCTCACTTGAGCCCGAGTCGCTTCTCCAGGTAATGGATGTCGGTGCCTCCGGCCTTGAACGCGGAGTGCTGGAAGATCTCGAGGTGCAGCGGCACGTTGGTGCGGATGCCGTCGATCACGATCTCGTTGAGCGCGGTGGTCATGCGCGCGATGGCCGAGCGGCGGTTCTCGCCGTGCGTGATGATCTTCGCGATCAGCGAATCGTAGTACGGCGGCACGACGTACCCGCCGTAGAGATGGCTGTCCACGCGCACGCCGGGGCCCCCGGGCGGATGCCACAGGTTCACCGTGCCGGGCGACGGCAGGAACGTGCGCGGGTCCTCGGCGTTGATGCGGCACTCGATGGCGTGGCCGCGCAGCTGCACGTCCTGCTGGCGGATCGCGAGCGGCTCGCCGGCCGCGATCGTGAGCTGCGCCTTCACGATGTCGATGCCCGTGACCATCTCGGTCACCGGGTGCTCGACCTGCACGCGAGTGTTCATCTCGATGAAGTAGAACTCGCCGTCCTGGTACAGGAACTCGAACGTTCCCGCGCCGCGATAGCCGATCTCGAGACAGGCTCGCACGCAGCGTGCGCCCATCTCCTCGCGCACTTCCGGCGGGATGCCGGGCGCCGGCGCTTCCTCCACCACCTTCTGATGGCGCCGCTGCATGGAGCAGTCGCGCTCGCCGAGATGCACCGCGTTCCCCTGGCCGTCCGCCAGCACCTGGAACTCGATGTGCCGCGGCCGGTCGAGGTACTTCTCCATGTAGAGCTGGTCGCTGCCGAACGCGGCGAGCGCCTCGCTGCGCGTGATGGAAATGGCGTTGTGCAGCGCCGCCTCGCTGTGCACCACGCGCATGCCGCGGCCGCCGCCGCCGGCCGCGGCCTTGATGATGACCGGATAGCCGATCTCTCGGGCGATGCGGGCGTTCTCGTCCGGCGAGTTCGACAGCGGGCCCTCGGAGCCCGGCACGCACGGGATGCCGAACCGCTTCATCGTCTGGATGGCGGCCACCTTGTCGCCCATGAGCCGGATGGTCTCCGCCTTGGGGCCGATGAAGATGAAGCCGCTCTCCTCCACGCGCTCGGCGAAGTCCGCGTTCTCGGACAGGAACCCGTAGCCCGGATGGATTGCGACGGCGTCGGTGACCTCGGCGGCCGCGATGATGGCCGGCATGTTGAGGTAGCTCTGCTGCGACGGCGGGGGGCCGATGCACACCGTCTCGTCGGCGAGCAGCACGTGCTTGAGCGTGGTGTCGGCCGTGGAGTGCACGGCCACCGTCTTGATGTCGAGCTCTTTGCAGGCGCGAAAGATGCGGAGCGCGATCTCGCCCCGATTCGCGATCAGCACCTTGTCGAGCATCCGGTCAGTCTTCTTCCACGATGAAGAGCGCTTGACCGAACTCCACCGGCGAGCCGTTCTGCACGAGCACGCTCACGATCCGGCCCGACACGTCGCACTCGATCTGATTCATCATCTTCATCGCTTCGATGATGCAGAGCGTGTCGCCCGGCTTCACGTGGCTGCCCACCTCGACGAAGGGCTTCGCGCCGGGGCTCGGCGCGAGATACACCGTCCCCACCATCGGCGCGGTGATCTCGTGGCCGCGCGGCGGCGGCTCGGGCTCGGGCGCGGCCGGCTTCGACGCCTCCGCGGGGGGCGCGGCCGGCGCGGGCGCCGCGGCTTGCGGCGGCGCGGCGAAGGTCATGAGGCCGCCCTGGGGATAGCGGCTGATGCGGACCGACTCCTCACCCTCCGAGATCTCGATCTCGGCGATGCCCGACTCCTCGAGCAGCTCGATCAGTTTCTTGACCTTGCGGATGTCCATCAGCGTCCTCGAGCGAGATGCCGGCACGCGGCAATGAGGGCCAGCTCGTAGCTCAGCACCCCGAACCCGGTCACGGTGCCGACGGCGATGTCCGAGAAATAGGAGCGGTGCCGGAATGCCTCCCGCGCCGCCACGTTCGAAAGGTGCAGCTCGATGAACGGGATCTGCACCGCGAGCAGCGCGTCGCGCAGCGCTATGCTCGTATGGGTGAAGGCGGCCGGATTGAACAGAATGAACTCGATGTTCCGACCCGGAGCGGCGTGGATCCGCGCGATGAGCTCGTGCTCGGCGTCGCTCTGGAACGCCTCGAGCTCGTGGCCCTCGGCCCGCGCCCGTTCCTCGAGCAGCTTCTCGATGTCGGCCAGCGTGGTCCGGCCGTAGACCTCCGGCTCGCGCCGGCCGAGCAGGCCGAGGTTGGGCCCATTCAACAATAAGAGACGCGCCATCAGCGACCGCATCCTGGGAAGGATGACGGGCGAGTTTACATGTTTTCGCAGCAAATGGTCGCGATTTGGCGCAAATTGGCCGCGAACGGCTACTGGCGGCCGGCGATGCGAGCCCGGGCCTCCTCGATGTCCGCCCGGCCGGCCCGCAGGTCCTCGAGCACGGCGAGCAGGTTGTCCAGGTGCTCCCGGTGCAGCTCCCCGGTGTGGACGCCGAGCACGTGGCCGTCGCCCGCGGTGAACACCGTGAACGGCAGCGCGTAGAACTCCACGCCGAAGCGGTTCGCGGCCTCCCAGCCGTCCGCCTGACCCACGAGGACCGGGTAGTTGAACTCCATTTCCGCCGCGTACTGGCGCACGGGGTCGTCCTGGTCCAGCGCGATGCCCACCACCGTGAGCCAGGGGTTCGCCGCCTGCAGCTCCTTGAGCATGGGGATCTCGCGCCGGCAGGGCGCGCACCAGGTGGCCCAGAAGTTCACGATCAGGGGCTGGCCCGGCCAGCTCCGGATGGAGGTGGGCTGGCCGTCCAGGTCGTCCAGGTAGAAGTCCGGCAGCTCGTCCACGAGCCGGCGCTCGGGCGCCGCGTCGGCCGCGGCCGGCACTTCCGTCACTTCGGGCGCCGGCGCGGACACCAGCCGGTACGCCACGTAGCCGGCCGCCGCGGCGGCCGAGAGGACCAGCGTGAGCAGGAGCGGACGGCTCATGGCAGCGACCCGATGAATGCGCGCGGCGCCGTCGGCACCAGCGCCAAGGCTCTGGGCAGGCTGAGGCTGGCTTTACAGGCCGGCCACGCGGGTGACGTGCGCCGCGAAGTCGCGGGCCGGCACGTAGCCGACCAGCTTGTAGTCCGGCTGCGGCGTGCCGCTTCGATCGAAGAACGCGATGGTCGGCGGCCCGTAGCTGCGGAAGTACTGGAGCAGCGCTTGGTCATCGTCGTCGTTCTCGGTCACGTCGGCGCGCAGCAGCACGAACGGCTCGAGCGCCGCGACGACGCTCGGGTCGGGAAAGGTGTATTCCTCCATCTCTTTGCAGGACACACACCAATCCGCCGTGAAGTCTACCATCACGGGCCGCCCGCTCGCGCGCGCGTCCGCGAGCGCCCGCTCGAGCTCGGCCACGGACTCGATGGGCTCGAAGGCGAGCGCCTCCGCGGCCGGTCGCGCCGCCGGGCCGCCGGCCGTGAAGCCGCGCGGCAGCGGACGCAGCGGATCCTCGCCGCCGAGCGTGGCGCCGATGAGGAGCAGCGCGCCGTACAGGCAGGCCAGCACGCCGATGCCTTTGGCGAGGCGCCTGGCCGGCGGCGGCGAAGGCGGCAGCGGCTCGAACGCGCCCAGGAACACGCCCGTGAGGAACACGAGCAGCGCCCAGAGCAGCAGCGTGACCGTGCCCGGCAGCACCCGCTCCAGCATCCAGATGGCGAGGCCGAGCATCATGACGCCGAACCCGGCCTTGACGGTGTTCATCCACGGTCCCACGCGGGGCAGCAGCCGACCCGCCGAGGCGCCGACCAGGAGCAGCGGCGAGCCCATGCCGATCGACAGCGCGAACAGCGCGCTCGCGCCGCGCACCACGTCGCCCTCCTGGCCGATGACGGCGAGCGCGCCCACGAGCGGCGGCGCCACGCAGGTGGTGACGATCAGCGCCGTGAGCGCCCCCATCACGGCCACGCCCGCGAACGTGCCCGCCTTCTGCCTGTTCGCGAGGTTGGCCATGCGGGTCTGGATGGCCGCGGGCATCTGCAGCTCGTACACGCCGAACATGCCGAGCGCGAGCACCGCGAAGAGGCCCGCGAACAGCACGATGATCCACGGCTGCTGGAACGCGGCCTGGACCTGGCTGCCGGCGAGCGCGGCGAGCGCGCCCGCGCCCGTGTACGTGAACGCCATGCCGAGCACGTAGGCGAGCGACAGCGCGAAGCCCCGGCCCGTGGAGACGTTGTTGCCGTGCCCGGCGATGATGCCGGACAGGATGGGCACCATCGGCAGCACGCACGGCGTGAACGACAGCAAGAGCCCCGCCACGTAGAAGCCGCCGAGCAGCGCCCACCAGGAGCCGCCGAGGATCACGGCGGACCAGCGGTCCTGCTCGGAGACCATGCGGCCTTCGCCGCCGCCCGAGGGCGCCGCCGTCGCGAAATCGCTCGCGGCGGGCAGCGTGAGGGCCATGGTCTGCGTGATCGGCGGGTAGCAGACGCTGCCCTCCTTGCAGCCCTGGAAGACCGCCGTGACGGAGACCGGCAGCTCCCCGGGGCTCGCCCGGGCGAACGGCACGACCACCTCCACGTAGTCGTAGAAGACGCGCACGTCGCCGAAGTTGTCGTCGTAGTGCGCGACGCCCTCGGGGATGCGCGGCTCGCCGAGCTCGATGTCGCCCGAGGCCTGGATCTCGAACTTGTCGCGATAGAGGTAGTAGTCCTCCGCGATCTGCCACGACACCGTGAGCTCGTTGGGGCCGTCGAAGCGGGCGTTCATGACGAACGCCTGCTCGGGCGGCAGGAGCTCGTCCTCCACGCCGCCCGAGAAGAGGCGCGACAGCAGGCCCGGGCCGTCCGCGGCGGCCGGCAGCCCCACGGCCACGCGCCAGTTCTGCGGCGGGTAGCAGAGGCCGATGTCGGCGCACCCTTGCAGCCGCAAGGAGAGGTCGAGCTCGCGCGCGTCGCCCGTGCGCGTGTAGGGCACGGCGATCTCGAAGTCGTGGCGGAAGACGACCTGCTCGCCGAAGAACTCGTCGCTGTGGATCTCGCCCTCGGGGAAGCGGGGCGTGCCGAGCGTGACGCCCGGCGTGTCGCTCGCGAAGCCGAACCGGTCGCGATAGAGGTAGTAGCCGTCGAGGACGTCGAACCGCAGCACCACCTCGTCGGCCGTGGCCCGGGCCGTGTAGGGGAAGGCCTGCTGCGGCGGCAGGACGTCCTGCGCCTCCGCCGCGGACCCCGCGAGCACGGCGAGCGCCAGCGCCTTTGCGAGCCACACGCGAGTCATCGACGGTTCCTCATGGCTACTCGACCGATTCGCGCACCCAGGCCAGGTAATCGGGCAGGCCGCGCTCCACTCCGACCGCCACCACCTCGGGAAGTTCGTAGCCCGATTGCTCGCGGATGGTGCGCTCGACGGCCGCGTACCGGTCCTCGGTGGTCTTGATGAGCAACAGGCTCTCCTCGGCCTGCTCCACCTCGCCCTTCCAGCGGTAGCACGACGTCACGCGGTCGATCCGGTTGACGCACGCCGCGAGCCGCTCGGCCACGAGCTGTCGCGCGAGGCGCTCGGCGGCCGCCGGGGTCCCGCAAGTCGTGAGCACGAGCAGGGCGCGCGTCGCCACGTCGAAGCCTCCGTCGGAATCCTCGGAAGCATAGCGGCCGCTCGTGCGCGCTGTCATGATGGCCGTCGCAAGCCTTGCCAATGCGGAGGCCCGCTTTCTATGATTAGCACTCTTCTCGACCGAGTGCTAACGGGATCGTACGGTCACAGGTTTCTTTTTGTTTTTCAATTGGTTACGGGAGGTCAACCATGAAGATTCGTCCTCTTCACGATCGGGTCGTGATCAAGCGCACGGAGGAGGAGCGTACCTCGCCGGGCGGCATCGTGATCCCGGACACTGCGGCCGAGAAGCCGATTCGGGGCGAGGTCATCGCCGTCGGCAAGGGCAAGATTCTCGAGAACGGCGAAGTCCGCAAGCTCGATCTCAAGAAGGGCGACAAGGTGCTGTTCGGTAAGTATTCGGGCACCGAGGTCAAGGTGGACGGCGAGGAGTACCTCGTCATGCGCGAAGACGACGTCATGGCCGTCATCGAGGGCTGAGGCCCCGACGCGCGATTTCCAACGGAATTAGGAGACGAAGATGGCGACTGCGAAAGAGGTACGGTTCGCGGACGACGCCCGCCAACGCATGCTGCGCGGCGTGAACGTCCTCGCGAACGCTGTGAAAGTGACGCTCGGCCCCAAGGGCCGCAACGTCGTGCTCGAGAAGAGCTTCGGCGCGCCCACGGTCACCAAGGACGGCGTGTCCGTGGCCAAGGAGATCGAGCTCGAGGACAAGTTCGAGAACATGGGCGTGCAGATGGTGAAGGAGGTCGCCTCGCAGACCTCCGACGCCGCCGGCGACGGCACCACCACCGCCACGGTGCTGGCGCAAGCCATCCTGCGGGAAGGCCTGAAGGCCGTGGCCGCGGGCTTCAACCCCATGGACCTGAAGCGCGGCATCGACAGGGGCACGGCCGCGCTCACCGAGGAGCTCAAGAAGCTCTCGAAGCCGTGTAAGGACGACAAGTCCATCGCCCAGGTGGGCACGATCTCCGCCAACGCCGACCAGGAGATCGGCAAGATCATCGCCGACGCCATGTCCAAGGTGGGCAAGGAAGGCGTCATCACGGTGGAGGAAGGCTCGGGGCTCGAGAACGAGCTCGAGGTCGTCGAGGGCATGCAGTTCGACCGCGGCTATCTCTCGCCGTATTTCATCAACGATCAGCAGAGCCAGTCGGCGGTCCTCGAGAACCCGTACATCCTCATTCACGACAAGAAGATCTCGAACATCCGGGAGCTCCTGCCGCTGCTCGAGGCCATCGCGAAGTCGGGCCGCCCGCTGCTCGTCATCGCCGAGGACGTGGAAGGCGAGGCGCTCGCGACGCTCGTGGTGAACAACATCCGCGGCATCGTGAAGGTGGCGGCCGTGAAGGCGCCGGGCTTCGGCGACCGCCGCAAGGCCATGCTGCAGGACATCGCCATCCTCACGGGCGGCCAGGTGATCTCCGAGGAGGTGGGCCTGTCGCTCGAGAAGGCCACGCTGCAGGACCTCGGCGAGGCCAAGAAGGTGCAGGTCAGCAAGGAGAACACCACCATCATCGACGGCGCCGGCAAGACCGAGGACATCAAGGCGCGCGTGGAGCAAATCAACAAGGAGATCGAGGAGTCCACCTCCGACTACGATCGCGAGAAGCTCCAGGAGCGCGTCGCCAAGCTCGCGGGCGGCGTGGCCGTCATCAAGGTGGGCGCCGCCACCGAGGTGGAGATGAAGGAGAAGAAGGCCCGCGTCGAGGACGCGCTGCACGCCACGCGCGCGGCCGTCGAGGAAGGCGTGGTGCCGGGCGGCGGCGTGGCGCTGGTGCGCGCCGTGCAGGCCATCAAGTCGCTCGAAGGCGCCAACGAGGACCAGAACGTCGGCATCAACATCCTGCGCCGCGCGGCGGAGGAGCCGCTGCGTCAGATCGTGGCGAACGCGGGCACGGATCCTTCCGTGGTGCTGAACGCGGTGCTCAACGGCAAGGGCAACTACGGCTTCAACGCCGCCACGGGCGAGTACGGCGACATGGTCGAGTTCGGCATCATCGACCCGACCAAGGTCACGCGGCTCGCGCTGCAGAACGCGGCGTCGGTGGCCGGTCTCCTGCTCACGACGGAGGCGATGATCGCCGAGCAGCCGAAGGAGGAGACGCAGTCGCAGCACATGCCACACGACATGGGCGGCATGATGTAACGCCGCGCACCTCGTTCGCGCCGGAAAAGCCCCGCCCCCGCGGGGCTTTTCTTTTGGCTGGTGTAGCCGCCGGGTGGGAGCGGCTTTCCAGCCGCGATCTTCAACGCCGCCCGCGGTAACGCAAGAATCGCGACTAGAAAGTCGCTCCCACAGATGAAGATCGCGGCTGGAAAGCCGCTCCTACCTGCTACGCTTGGGCGTCTCGTACGAGAACGCTGTTCGAGCCGTGCATCTGCAGCCTGCGCCCGACCTGCCCGCCGCCGTCCGCCCGCGGCTCGAGCGCGCGCGCGAGCGCGTGGCGCCGCTCGGCGTCGAGCTGCCGGAGGCGCTCGCGGCGAGCGCGCCGCGGGTGCTCGCCACGAGCGAGTTCGTGCTGAACGTGCTGCTGCGCCGCCCGGAGGCGCTGGCCGAGCGGTTGCGGGATCCCGCGCCGCTCACGGCGGAGGCGCTGGCGGCGCGCCTCTGCATCGACGGCCGGCCGGAGGCCGAGGCGCTCGCGGCGTTGCGCCGCGCGCGGCAGGTCGAGATGGCCCGCATCGCGTGGCGCGACATCGGCGGCCACGCGAGCGTGGAGACCACGCTCGAGGAGCTCTCCGCGCTCGCGGACGGCATGATCGGCGTCGCGCTGCGCTACGCCGTCGAGGCGCTCGAGCCGCGCTACGGCCGGCCGCGCGACGCCGCGGGGCGGGACGTGCCGCTGCTCGTGCTCGGCATGGGCAAGCTCGGCGGGCGGGAGCTCAATTTCTCGTCGGACATCGACCTCGTGTTCCTCTTCCCCGAGGCCGACGTCGGCGACTCCATCCGCGAGGAGCCGGAGCAGTACTACCGCCGCCTCGCGCAGCTCCTGATCAAGCTGCTCGAGCAGCCTACGGACGAGGGATTGGTGTTCCGCGTGGACACGCGCCTCCGGCCCTTCGGCGCGAGCGGCCCCTTGGCCATCAGCGTGCCGGCGTTCGAGGCGTACCTCGTGCGCCACGGCCGCGACTGGGAGCGCTACGCCTACGTGAAGGCGCGCCTCGTCACGGGGCACGAGCACGAGGCCGAGCTCTTCGGCGAGATCCTCACGCCGTTCGTCTACCGGCGCTATCTCGACTTCGGCGTGTTCGCCTCGCTGCGCGAGATGAAGGCGCTGATCAGCCGCGAGATGGCGCGCCGCGCGGTGGCGGACAACGTCAAGCTCGGCCCCGGCGGCATCCGCGAGATCGAGTTCATCGTGCAGGCGCTGCAGCTCGTGCGCGGCGGCAGGAACCCGGCGCTCCGCACGCGCTCGCTGCTCGAGGCGCTCGCGCTGCTCGCGGCCGACCGTCAGCTCGCGCCGCAGAGCGCGGAGGCGCTCGCGGACGCCTACCGGTTCCTGCGCGCCGTGGAGAACCGGCTGCAGGCGCTCGACGACGCGCAGACCCACGACCTGCCGCGCGACGAGGAGGGCCGCGCCCGGCTCGCGGCCGCGATGAGCGCCTCTTCGTGGGAGGCGCTCGAGCGCGAGCTCGCGCGCCACCGCGCGGACGTCGAGCGCGAGTTCGGCCGCGTGGCCTTTCAAGGCAGCGCGGCCGAGGCCTCGGAGCGCGTGGGCGGCATCAAGGCCGCCTGGGAGGCGGGCGCCATCGAGGAGATCGTGGCCGGCACGGCCCTGGCGCAAGACGAGGAGGCCGTGCGGCTGCTCGCGGAGCTGCGGCGGGGCGCGCTCTATCAGCGCATGGACGAGCCGAGCCGCCAGCGGCTCGCCGGCACGATCGCGCGGATCGTGCCGTTGATCGCGGACCTCGGTCTGCCCGCCTCTGCGCTGACGCGCGTGCTGCCCGTGCTGCAGGCCGTGTGCCGCCGCAGCGCCTACCTCGCGCTGCTCAACGAGAGCCCGGCGGCGCTCGAGCGGCTGCTCAGGATCGCGAGCCGCAGCGCGCTGCTCGCGCGCCACGTGGCCGAGCACCCGTTGCTGCTCGACGAGCTGCTCGACGCGCGGCTGTTCGACTCGCCGCCGACGCGGGAGGAGCTCGAGAAGCTCCTCGAGCGGCAGCTCGGGAGCGCGGCGCCCGACGACGTCGAGGCCGTGCTCGACGCCATGCGCCACTTCCATCGCACGGCCGTGTTTCGCATCGCCGTGGCCGACCTGCTGGGCGCGCTGCCGATCATGAAGGTGAGCGACCGGCTCACCGACACGGCCGAGCTCGTGCTCGAGCTCGCGCTGCGCACCGCGTGGCGCGAGCTCACGGCGAAGCACGGAGTGCCCATGTACGGCTCGCCCGGCCACCTCGTCGAGGCCGGCTTCGCGGTCATCGGCTACGGCAAGCTCGGCGGGCTCGAGCTCGGCTACGGGTCGGATCTCGACCTCGTGTTCCTGCACGACTCAACGGGCGCGCATCAGGAGACGACGGGGCCGAAGACGCTGGACAACGAGCGCTTCTTCGCGCGCCTCGTGCAGCGGCTCATCCACTTCCTGACGATCCAGACGACGTCCGGACGGCTCTACGAGGTCGACACGCGGCTTCGGCCGGACGGGCGGCGCGGGCTGCTCGTCGCGAGCCTGGACAACTTCCGCCGCTACCAGCGCAACGAGGCCTGGACTTGGGAGCACCAGGCGCTGCTCAGGAGCCGGCCGCTCGCGGGCTCCCCGCGCGTGCGGGAGGCGTTCGGCGCCGAGCGCCTCGAGGTGCTCACGCGCCACGTGCACCGCGACCGGCTCAAGGACGACGTGCTGCAGATGCGGCTCCGCATGCGCAAGGAGCTGTCGCAGGGGGGACCGGACACGTTCGACCTGAAGCAGGACCCGGGCGGCATCGTCGACATCGAGTTCCTGGTGGACTACTGGGTGCTCGCGTCGAGCGATCGCTACCCCGAGCTCGTGGAATTCCCCGACAACGTGCGCCAGCTCGAGGCGCTCGAGCGCACGGGGCTCGTGCCCGCCGAGCGCTGCGCGGCGCTCAAGGAGGCGTACCTGACGCTCCGGCGGCGCGTGCACGAGCTCGCCCTGGACGAGCGCGGCCGCGTGGTGCCCGCGGACGAGCTCGTGGAGATCCGGCGCTTCGTCACGGCCGTGTGGGACCAAACGTTCGGCGTTCGCGAGCCGCTATAATCCGCACCTCTCGTTTCAAGGAGGGCATCGTGCGTCAACGTTCCGGGCGCCCGGACGAGCAGCTCGCCACGCCGAACGCCGAGCGGTCGTACCGCGTCACGCGGGCGGACCTGCCGCTGCACTGCCCCATGCCGGGCACGTACCTGTGGAACTCGCACCCGAAGGTCTATTTGCCCATCGAGGCGACGGGCGAGGCCAAGTGCCCCTACTGCAGCGCCAAATACGAGCTCGTGGACCAGGCGGGTTAGCGGCCGCGCGCCTCGGGCACCCGCGATGATCGTCGTCACGGGCGGAGCCGGCTTCATCGGCAGCAATCTCGTGCGCGGCCTGAACGCGCGCGGCCGCACGGACGTGGTGGTCGTGGACGATCTCACCGACGGCCGCAAGTTCGTGAACCTCGTCGGCGCCGACATCGACGACTACCTCGACCGCGCGGAGTTCGCCGACCTCATCGCACGCGACGCGCTCGGGCGACCCGAGGCCGTCTTTCACCAGGGCGCGTGCGCCGTCACCACGGAGTGGGACGGCCGGTACATGATGGAGGTCAACTACCGCTACTCGCGCACGCTCCTCGACTGGTGCCTGCGCGAGCGCGTGCCGTTGATTTATGCCTCGTCCGCGGCGGTCTACGGCGCGAGCGCGTCGTTCATGGAGAACGACCCCGCGGCCGAGCGGCCGCTCAACGTGTACGGCTGGTCGAAGCTCCTGTTCGATCGCTACGCGTCGAAGCGCCTCGCGCGGGCGGACTCGCAAGTGGTGGGGCTGCGCTACTTCAACGTGTATGGTCCCGGCGAGGCGCACAAGGGGCCGATGGCGAGCGTGGCGTACCACCTGCACCGGCAGCTCGTCGAGGAAGGCGAGGCGCGCCTCTTCGAAGGCAGCGACGGCTACGGCCCCGGCGAGCAGCGGCGCGACTTCGTGTACGTGGACGACGTCGTGCAGGTGAACCTCTGGTTCTTCGAGCACCGGGGCGTGCGCGGCATCTTCAACGTCGGCACGGGCGCGAGCGCGAGCTTCAACGACCTCGCCCGCGCGCTCATCGATCGCCACGGCGGCGGCCGACTGCGCTACATCCCGTTCCCGGAGCACCTGCGGGGGCGTTACCAGAGCTACACGCAGGCCGACATCTCGCGGCTCCGCGCCGTCGGTTACCGCGAGCCTTTCCGCGACGTGCGGGCCGGGGTGAACGCGTACCTCGACGCCCTCGGTTTCGCCCCGCGCGCATGAGCGAGGTGCGCGGCGGCGGAGCACGGCGAAGGCGCGCGCCGGCCGGCGCGGAACCGCCCGTGAAGCATGTCTGGTGACAAGATTCTCGTGATCGGCCCTTCGTGGGTCGGCGACATGGTGATGGCGCAGGCGCTGTACCGGCTGCTCGCGGAGCGCCGGCCGCGGGCTCCGATCCACGTGGTGGCGCCCGAATGGTCGGAGGCCATCCTCGCGCGCATGCCGGAGGTGGAGCGGCGCATCGCGCTGCCCGTGCGGCACGGCGAGCTCGGTCTCGCGAAGCGCTACGCGCTCGGCCGGCGGCTGCGCGCCGAGCGCTACTCGCAGGCGATCGTGCTGCCGCGCTCCGCGAAGGCCGCGCTCGTGCCGCTGTTCGCGGGCGTGCCGCGCCGCACCGGCTTTCGCGGCGAATGGCGCTATGGGCTCCTGAACGACGTACGGCCCTTCGACCCCCGGCGGCTCGATCAGACCGTCAAGCGCTTCGTCGCGCTCGGCCTCGAGCCCGGCGAGGCGCTGCCCGACGCGCTGCCGCGGCCGCGCCTCGCGGTGGACGCGGCCAACCAGCGGCGGCTCAAGGAACGGCTCGGCCTCGAGGCGCCCGCGCTGCTCGCGCTGATGCCCGGCGCGGAGTACGGCCCCGCCAAGCGCTGGCCGCTCGAGCGTTTCGCCGCGCTCGCGGTGCGCGCCGCGAACGAAGGCGCCGACGTGATCGTGCTCGGCTCCGCCAGGGAGCGTCCGCTCGGCGAGGCCATCGCGGCACAGGCCGGCGGCGCGCGCGTGCGCAACCTCTGCGGCGAGACGAGCCTCGCGGACGGGGTGGACTTGCTCGCGGCGAGCGCCGTGGCCGTGACCAACGACTCGGGCCTCATGCACGTGGCCGCGGCCGTCGGCACGCACGTGGTGGCGATCTACGGCTCGTCGTCGCCGCGGTTCACGCCCGCGCTGACCGACGACAAGACCGTGTTCTGGCTCGAGCTCCCGTGCAGCCCGTGCTTCCAGCGCGACTGCCCGCTCGGGCACCTGCGCTGCCTGCGCGAGATCGACGCCGACGCCGTGTGGCCCGCTCTGGCGCGGCGACTCGGCGACGGTGACCCTGCAGCGCGGAGGCGGGCGGATGGTTGAAGAAGCGATCGTGCGCACGCGGCGCGGCGTGATCCTCACGGCCGCCGACCGCCGCGCGGCCGCGACCGACGGCTGGTTCGAAGCCGACTACTGGCGCAGGCAGGGCGCCGAGGTGCAGGAGACGCCCGGCCGCGGCCGCGTGCTCGTCGTGGAGCACGACGGCGAGATCTGGGCCGTGCGCCACTACCACCGGGGCGGGCTCGTCTCGAAGTTCGTGGAGGATCACTACCTCTGGCTCGGGCTCGCGCGCACGCGCTCGTTCCGCGAGTGGCGGCTGCTCGCCACGCTGCAGGCGGTCGGGTTGCCCGCGCCCGCGCCGATCGCGGCCCGCGTGCAGCGCATGGGGCCGCTCTACACCGCCGACCTCATCACGCGCTACCTGCCGGACACGCGCCGCCTGTCGTCCCATCTGGCCGAGGGGACGACGCCGCCCGAAGCCTGGGAGCGCATCGGCGGCATGGTGCGCGCGTTCCACGACCACGGCGTGGACCACCCCGATCTCACGGCGCACAACATCCTGCTCGACTCCGAGGGCCTGCCGTTCCTCGTGGACTTCGACAACGCCGTGCTGCGCCCGCCGGGCACCTGGCGGAACGTGGGCGTGGCGCGCCTCGAGCGGTCGCTGCGCAAGGTGGCCATGGAGACCGGCACCGAGTTCGATGACGAGGCCTGGCGTCGGCTGCGCCGCGGCTACGACGAGGCGGTCGAGTGCGGTCCGCGCGTGGCGTCCCCGGCGGCGCGGGCGGCGAAGTGATCGGCAACGCCCGCGGCGGGCGCTCGCTCACTTCGCGTACAGATCGGGATACGGCGGCGGCCGTCCCTTGAACTTCTTGTAGATCCAGAGGTACTGCTCGGGGGCCGTGCGGATGTAGTCCTCGAGCAGCGCGACCAGCTTGCGCGTGTCGGCCGCGGGGTCGTCGCTGGGGAAATCGGGGACGGGCGGGCCGATGTCGACCACGTATCCCGAGTCGTCCGGCAGCCTGCGGCAGAAGTAGGGCAGCACCGGCGCGCCGCTGATGCGGGCGAGCTTGGACGTGGCGACGTTGGTCATGGCCGGCACGCCGAAGAACGGCAGCAGCGCGGCCTGGTTGCCGAGATAGGTCTGGTCCGGCAGGTAGACGACGGCGTAGCCCGCCTTGAGCTTGCGGATGAGCCCCCGCACGTCGTCCCGCGGGATCTGCTCGGGCGCGAAGCGGCTCCGCCCGCGCCGGATCAAGGCGTCGAGCAGCGCGTTGCGCTGCGGGCGGTACATGCAGCTCACGCGCGGCGCGATCACCTGCAGCACGGACACGCCCACCTCGAGCGTCGTGAAGTGCGCCGCCATCAGGATCGCGCCCTTGCCGGCGCCGAGCGCGCGGTCGAGATGCTCCCGGCCCTCGATCCGCACGATGCGCAGGAGCTTCTCGATGGGCCAGCACCAGCCCGTCGCCATTTCCGCGAACGACGCGCCGAGCGCTTGGAAGTGCCGCAGGAGGAGCTCGTCGCGCTCGTCCGGCGCGAGCTCCGGGAAGCACGCCGCGAGGTTGCGCTCGGCCGTGCGCCGCTCGCGCGCCTTGAGCTTGAGAAGCGGCCGCGCGAGCAGCTTACCGACCTTGATCTGCATGCGCAGCGGCAGGGCGGAGAGCGCGCGCATGCAGAGCCAGAGCGCCCACGTGGGCCAGTAGCGCGGCGAGCCGAAGCGGCGGAGCGAGACCTCCGCGGGCGGCACGGCGTGCTTCACGGCTTCACTTGCCGAATGCATAGAGGTCCGGGTAGGGGGCGGGCCGCCCCTTGAAGCGCTTGTGGATCCACCAGTACTGCTCCGGGCAGCGGCGGATGAAATCCTCGAGCACGCGCGTGAGCCGGCGCGCGTCCTCCACGGGGTCGTCGCTCGGCAACCCTTCGAGCGGCGCGCCGATGCTCATCACGTACGTGTCGTCCGGCAGCCGCCGGCAGAAATAGGGCAGCACCGCGGCGCCGCTCGCGCGGGCGATGCGGCTGATCGCCGTGTTCGTCATGGCGGGCTCGCCGAAGAACGGGATCAAGGCCGCGCCCTTGCGGCCGTAGCTCTGGTCCGACGCATACCAGACGACGGCGTTGTCGGCGAGCAGCTTCAGCATCTCGCGCACGCTGTCCTTCGTGAACAGCACGTCGAAGTTGCGGCCCCGGCCCTTGTTCATGATGCGGTTCATGGCGGGGTTGCGCTGCACTTTGTACATGCCGCAGAGGCGCGGGCAGAGCGGGGCGAGCACCGGGAAGAAGAACTCGAACGTGGTGAGATGCGCGGAGAAGAGGATCACGCCGCGCTTGCGCTCGAGCGCGGCCGAGAGGTGCTCGGCCCCTTCCACCCGCACGCGGCGGCGGATCTCCGCCTCGTCGCCGAACCAGCCCATCGCCATCTCCACGAGCGAGGCGCCGAGCGCCCGGAAGTGCTCCCGCAGGATGCGCTCGCGCTCGGCCGGCGAGAGCTCCGGGAAGCACACCTCGAGGTTCCGGGCCGCCACCCGCCGCCGGCCCGGCAGGAGCACCCGCGCCACGTCCCCGAGCCGCTTGCCGGCCCAGAGCTGCCAGGAGAACGGCAGCCGCACGAGGGCCCGCATGAGCGCGTAGCCGAGCCAGACCACGGCGTAGCGCAGCCAGGCGAAACGGACTGTCCAAAAGGGGCGTTTGCCGGACATGGGCGGCGGGAACGTACGTCGCGGCCGGCAATCTTAGCAGTTGCCGCCCCGGGCCTTGCGCTATGCTCAAGGGGCCGCACGGCTTGTAAACCGTCCGGCGCGCCCCCATGTGGGGGTGCGGCTTTGGTTCGAAATGATTGGTTCACCGATAGGAAGAAGATGAAGCGGATTCTGCTGTTCGTGGCGACCAACGTCGCCGTCCTCGTGGTGCTCTCCATCGCGCTGCGGCTGCTCGGCATCGAGTCGCTGCTCGCGGAGCAAGGTACGAGGCTCGACCTCGAGGCTCTGCTGATCTTCTCGGCCATCGTCGGCTTCTCGGGCTCGCTGATCTCGCTCGCCATCTCCAAGTGGACGGCGAAGGCGATGACGGGCGCGCGGGTGATCACCACGCCGCGCAACGCCCGCGAGTCGTGGCTCGTGAACACCGTGCAGCGGCAGGCCCGCGAGGCCGGCATCAAGTGCCCGGAGGTGGCGATCTACGACTCGCCCGACGTGAACGCGTTCGCCACCGGCCCCACGCGCAACAACGCCCTGGTGGCCGTGAGCACCGGCCTGCTCGACCAGCTCGGCGAGCGCGAGGTGGAGGCGGTGCTCGGCCACGAGGTGAGCCACATCGCGAACGGCGACATGGTCACGCTCACGCTGATCCAGGGCGTGGTGAACACGTTCGTCATCTTCCTGTCGCGGGTGGTGGGCTTCCTGGTGGACCGCCTGGTGTTCCGCACCGAGCGCGGCTACGGGCCCGGGTTCTTCATCGTGAGCCTGGTGGCGCAGATCCTGCTCGGCATCCTCGCGAGCATGATCGTGATGTGGTTCTCGCGGCAGCGGGAGTTCCGCGCCGACGCGGGCGGGGCGCGCCTCGCCGGCCGGGAGAGCATGATCCGGGCGCTCCAGGGCCTGCAGCGCGTGTACGGGCAGCCCTCGCAGCTGCCGGAGTCGGTGCAGGCGTTCGGCATCTCCGGGCGCGCCGCCGCGGGGCTCAAGCGCCTGTTCATGTCGCATCCGCCGCTCGAGGAGCGGATCGCCGCGCTGCAGCGGGCCGCCTGAGCGCGTCGCGACGCACGCGGCGATGCTGCGCCCGCTCGGGATCCGCGACGTCGTCTTCGATCTCGGCGGCGTGCTGATCGACTGGGATCCGCGCTATCTGCTGTGCGATCACCTCGAGCTGCCGCCCGAGGACGTGGAGCGGTTCCTCGCCACGGTCTGCACGCCCGAGTGGCACACGACGATCGACGCCGGGCGGCCGTTCGCGGCCGCCGCGGCGGAGCTCGCGGGCCGCTTCCCCGAGCACCGCGAGTGGATCGAGGCCTACTGCCGCGGGTGGCACCGCATGTTCGCCGGACACTTCCCGGAGACGGTGGCGCTGCTCGACGACCTCGCCGCCGGCGGCTACCGGCTGCATGCGCTGTCGAACTACCCCGGCGAGCAGATCGGCTTCCTCTACGAGCGCTTCCCGTTCATGGCGAAGTTCGAGACCGTGGTGCTGTCCGGGCTCGTGGGGGCGACGAAGCCCGATCCCGCGATCTACCGCCACCTGCTGGCGCGCCTCGACGGACGGCCGGCGCTCTTCGTAGACGACCGGGCCGAGAACGTGGCCGCCGCGAAGCGTTGCGGCCTCGAGGCGCTGCACGTGGACGGCGCCGAGACCCGGCGCAGGCTGCGCGACATGCTCGCGCCGTGACGCGCGCGGCAGTCGCCATCCTGCGACGCGCTTCGTTGCGATTCGGCAGATGCTTGTTTAGAGTCTCCCGCCCATGAGATTGACGCCCCTCACGGCGATCGCATTGCTCGCGGCGGCCACGGCGGCGAACGCCGTGCCGCCGGGCGTGGTCACACACCATGAGCAGGCCGACAAGGTGCTCGTGGTGAAGTCCGAGCGCAAGCTCTATCTGCTCAAGGCCGGGCGCGTGCTCAAGGAGTTCCCCATCTCCCTCGGCCTCATGCCGGTGGGGCACAAACAGCGCGAAGGCGATTTCCGCACGCCCGAGGGCCTCTATTACCTCGAGGCGAAGAACCCGAACAGCGACTACTTCCTGTCCATCAAGGTGTCGTATCCCAACGCCGAGGACCGGGCCCGCGCGAAGGCGATGGGCGTGGATCCCGGCGGGCAGATCATGATCCACGGTCTGCCGAACGTGCCGCGATACGACGAGAGCCACTATATCGGCCGGGATTGGACCGATGGCTGCATCGCGGTGTCCAATTCCGACATGGTGGACATCTGGCTCATGACGCGCGAGTCGACGCCGATCGAGATTCGGCCGTAGGCTCGAGGAAGACATTCACATGGACGCCCGTATAGCGCCGCAAGGCAGCCTGGAGATCCTTTCCCGCTTGGAGGCGAATCGCCTCCGCGACGCGGGCGAGGGCGGGCTGTACGAGCTCTGGCGGCAATGCTCCCTCGCCGTGCTGCTGTCGGGGGCGCAGGAAGACGACGTGCGCAAGGTGCTGAGCCGGCACGAGGACTTCCGCATCTCCATCGCGCAGCAGGAGGGCGGCATCGTCCTCGAGCTCTTCAACGCGCCCGACAACGCGTTCGTCGGCACCAAGATGATCCGCGGCATCCAGGAGCACCTGTTCGCGGTGCTGCGGGATCTGCTCTACGCCCACGACGCCATCCTCGGGAGCAACCGGTTCGATCTCACCACCTCCCAGGGGCTGACCGACGCGGTGTTCCACATCCTGCGCAACGCCCGCGCGCTGCACGTGCAGGAGGAGCCGCGCCTCGTCGTCTGCTGGGGCGGCCACGCCATCAGCCGCGAGGAGTACGACTACACCAAGGTGGTGGGCTACGCGCTCGGGCTGCGCGGCCTCGACATCTGCACGGGCTGCGGCGCCGGCGCCATGAAGGGGCCCATGAAGGGCGCCACCGTGGGCCACGCGAAGCAGCGCATCCGCGACGGCCGCTATCTAGGGATCACCGAGCCCACGATCATCGCGGCGGAGTCGCCGAACCCGATCGTGAACGAGCTCGTGATCATGCCGGACATGGAGAAGCGGCTCGAGGCGTTCGTGCGGCTGGCGCACGGCATCGTGGTGTTCCCCGGCGGCGTCGGCACGGCCGAGGAGATCCTGTATCTGCTCGGCACGCTGCTCGCGCCCGAGAACCAGCACGAGCAGCTGCCGGTGGTCTTCACCGGCCCGTCGCACGCGCGGCACTACTTCGAGCGGCTGCACGAGTTCATCGGGGCGACGCTCGGGCCGGCCGCCCAGCGCCGCTACAAGGTGATCCTGGGCGACGCGAACGCGGTGGCCGAGGAGATCGTGCGGGGTCTCGAGCTCGTGCGCGAGTCGCGCGCGGCGCGCGACGAGCCGTACTACTTCAACTGGCGGCTGCACATCGACCACGCCTTCCAGCAGCCGTTCGAGGCCACGCACGAGGCGATGGCCGCGCTCGAGCTGCACTCGGATCAGCCGGTGCACAGCCTGGCCGTGAACCTGCGGCGCGCGTTCTCCGGCATCGTGGCCGGCAACGTGCGCGAAGCGGGCATCCGTCGCGTCGAGGAGCACGGGCCGTTCGAGCTCACCGGCGATCGCAGGATCCTGGGCGCGCTCGACCGGCTGCTGAAGGACTTCGTCGCGCAGCGCCGCATGCGGCTGTCGGATCCGGCGCATTACCTGCCGTGCTATCGGCTGCGGCCCGCCGCGTAATTACATAAGGCCGCGATCGCGGCAGAAAAGCCGCGTTTACCCGCTCTGGCTGCATCGCCGGCCGGCGATGCGTGCTTCGTCGCGCGAACGGTTGTGATTCAGTTCCTGGGACGCGCGCGCGCTCCCGCGTAAGCTTGCGCACGTCTCGACAAGGACCGTCTCGCACCGATGAGCGATCAGAAATCTCGTCCGTTTCGGCCGCCGCTCTATCATCGGGGTGCTCGCGATCACAAGGCTCCCGAGGACGGCCGCGAGTCCGAAGCCAAGCAGAAGGACGACCAGGGCTGGGACGCGTACCGGAAGTGGTTGTCGAGGGTGAGCACCAAGCCCACCACGGAGCGCGTGCCGGTCGATCACTCCGTGTACAGCTGGCGCGGCTACCACAACTGGGCCGACAAGGTCCGCCAGTCCTGGAAAGCCGAAGAGAATAGCTGAGCCTTCCCGCCGGGCTTGCCCGTGCCGAGCCTGCGCGTTCGCCCGGCGTGTGCCTCCGAGCTTCCCGCCAGCGAGCGCCGCTACGGCCCCGTCTTGACCGGCGCGCCGTTGACGGGCGTCGGCGGCGACGGTCCCACCGCGACCGGCTTCCGCGTGGCGAGCCAGGCGATGAGCTTCTCCCACTGCGCGAGGTCCTGCTCCACGAACCTGCGCGGCATCTCGTGGATCCCGATGCCCGCCTCCGCCGAGCGCACGTAGTGCTGCGTGTCGCGCAGCGTGGCCACCAGCGGAATGTCCAGCGTGTTCAAGAACCGCATGAGCGTCTGCGACACCAGCGTGTTGGCGCGCACGCGGTTGGCGATGATGCCGATGCGCTCCTCGGAGCGGCGGATCTTCGCCACGAGCAGCAGGTCCGCGATGCATTTCGCCGTGGCGTGGATGTCGATGTCGGACGGCATCACCGGCACGAGCACGGCGTCGGCACCGCGCGTGATCTCGGGCAGCTTCTGCGGCTCGATGCCCGCCGGCGTGTCGACCACGAGCACCGCGCATTCGGGCGGCACGCGCAGCTGCCAGGTGCGCGTGACGCCGGGCGTGCGCTCGAACGCCGCGATGCCGTAGATGGAAGGAAACTCCTCCGGCCGCCGCTTGAGCCACCGCATGGCCGATCCTTGCGGGTCGAGATCCATCAGGGCGGGGCGCTTGCCGGATGCAGCGAAGCAAGCGGCGAGGTTGCTCGCAACCGTGGTTTTGCCCGAGCCGCCTTTGGAGTTGAGGACGACGATACGCTGCATCGAGCGTGGCAAGCGTTACGTGAAACTCACCGCATCGCAGATGCGCAACTTACAATAAGTGATGTCTTTTGTCGCGTAAACTCAAGCTCTTCTGAGAGCCTTCTCACAGCAAGTTTCAGTGCGCGGGACTATAGTGCGCACCGTCGAAGCTCAGATCTTCAGCAATGGATTCGAGAGATCGCGGCGAGCACGAGCAGAACGACAATAACGAGATCTGTCGTCTGGAATGGATCGCATGGGCCATGGACGCGGCCCGGGAGTACCGCGAGCAGCGAGCACGCATCGGCCGCGATCCCCTGGCGGACGACGACGCCGACGAGGACTGAAGCACCCAATCACATAACCACGACGCCCGCGACATGGAAGTCGTCTTGCAGTGGTGGGATGACCTCGACGACCTGGTGTTCGTCGCGGTGGCGATGGCCGAGCGCCTGCGCGATCACTGGCTCCCCATCGGGCTCGCCGCCGCCGCGGGCCTGGCAGTCGCCGAGCTCGAGGTCATGACGCCCGCCTGGTCGCCGGCCGGCGCGGCCGCGGCGGCCTCCGGCGCGGGCCTCTGGCTCACGGCCGCCGCCTGCCGCCTCTTCGCCCGCTTCGCGCCCCGCCGCGCGGCTTGAAAAGCGCCGCCTAGCCCCCACCTGGGCGCTTTCGGCGATCGTCGTCAGCGAGGATTGAACGTGCCCGAGGAGAACGCGGCCACCTTCGGCTTCCAGGCCGAGGTCAAGCAACTGCTCCATTTGATGATCCACTCTCTGTACAGCAACAGAGAGATCTTCCTCCGCGAGCTCATCTCCAACGCCTCGGACGCGAACGACAAGCTGCGCTTCGAGGCGCTGGCGAAACCGGAGCTCCTGAAGGACCAGCCCGAGCTCGTCATCCACGTGGAGGCGGACCCCGACGCGAAGCGGCTCTCGGTCACCGACAACGGCATCGGCATGAGCCGCGCCGAGGTCATCGAGCACTTGGGCACCATCGCGAAGTCCGGCACGGCGGAGTTTCTCGCGAAGCTCACCGGCGAGCAGAAGGAGGATTCCCAGCTCATCGGCCAGTTCGGCGTGGGCTTCTACTCGGCGTTCATCGTGGCGAACCGGGTGACCGTGCTCACGCGCCGGGCCGATCTGCCGCCGGAGCAGGGCGTGCGCTGGAGCTCGGACGGGCAGGGCGAGTTCTCGGTGGAGACCGTGACCCGCGCCGAGCGCGGCACCACGGTGCAGCTCGAGCTCAAGGACGACGCCGCGGAGTTCCTGGAGCGCTGGCGGCTCGAAGCCCTGATCCGCAAGTACTCCGACCACATCGCGTTCCCGGTGAAGCTCAGGGTCGGCACGGAGAAGGAGGCCGACTCGCCCGTGAACCGGGCCAAGGCGCTCTGGACGCGGCCGAAGAGCGAGATCACGGACGACGAGTACCGCGAGTTCTACAAGCACATCGCCCACGACTTCGAGGACCCCCTCTGCTGGAGCCACAACCGGGTGGAGGGCAAGCGCGAGTACACGAGCTTGCTGTACGTGCCGTCCCGGGCGCCGTTCGACCTCTGGAACCGCGAGAACCCGAGGGGCGTGAAGCTCTACGTGCAGCGGGTCTTCATCACCGAGCAGGCCACGCAGTTCCTGCCGCTGTACCTGCGCTTCATCCGCGGCGTGGTGGATTCGAGCGACCTGTCGCTCAACGTGTCGCGCGAGCTCATCCAGCAGGACCAGAACGTCGTGAGCATGCGCAACGCCCTCACGCGGCGCGCGCTCGACATGCTGGAGCGGCTCGCATCCGAGGACGCGGAGAAGTACGCGCGGTTCTGGAAGGAGTTCGGCGCGGTGCTCAAGGAGGGCCTCGCCGAGGACCCGGCGAACCGCGAGCGCATCGCGGCGCTGCTGCGCTTCAACAGCACGCGATCGCCGGGCATGGAGCCCGACCGCAGCCTCGCCCAGTACCTGGCCGACGCGAAGCCCGACCAGAAGGCCATCTACTACCTCGTGGCCGAGTCGCCCGCCGTGGCGCGGACGAGCCCCCACCTCGAGGCGTTCCGCGACCGCGGCATCGAGGTGCTGCTCTTGAGCGACCGGCTCGACGAGTGGGTCATGCAGCACCTCACCGAGCATCAGGGGAAGCCCTTCAAGGACATCCGGCGCGGCGCCCTTTCTCCGGAGGAGCTCGGCGAGGCCCGCGTGGTGAAGGCGGAGCCCGACAAGGAGCAGAAGGCGCTCCTGAAGCGGGTGAAGCAGGCGCTGCGCGAGCGCGTGAACGAGGTGCGGGCGAGCGAGCGGCTCAAGCAATCGGCGGCCTGCCTCGCGCTGCGCGAGCACGACCTGGGCTACCGGATGCGGGAGCTCCTGGTCGCGGCCGGGCACGAGGTGCCCGCCACCATCCCGGACCTCGAGCTCAACCTCGGGCACCCGCTGGTCAAGCGGCTCGAGCACGAGAACGACGACGGGCGCTTCGAGCGGCTCGCGCTGCTGCTCTTCGATCAGGCCGTGCTCGCCGAGGGCCGTCAGCTCGAGGATCCGGCAGGGTTCGTGAGCCGGCTGAACGAGCTGCTCGCGGAGCTGCCGGCGCCCGCGGAGGCGGCCCGAGGCTGAGCGCGGGCCGGCTCGTGCGTTAGTATCGGCCCCACGGAGGACCGAATTGCACCAGCGGACATCGATGGAGCGGGGGCGCCTCGAGCGGGCGCGTGCCCGCGGCCGCAGGACGGCGGCGCCCGGCCTCGGAGCCGGCGACAGGGAGCGGGATCCGGGCCGGTGACGGCGCTGCGGATCGAATCGCGAGCGGCCACCGTGCCGGGCCCGGTGGGGCCGCTCGAGGCCGTGATCGACACCTCGCCGGGCGACGTGACGGCCGTGGCCGTGGTCTGTCACCCGCATCCCCTGCAGGGCGGCACGCTGCACAACAAGGTCACGCACACGGTGGCGCGCGCGTTCGTGCGGCTCGGCGCCGCCGCGGTGCGTTTCAATTTCCGCGGCGTGGGGCAGTCGGCCGGCACGTACGACGAGGGCCGGGGCGAGCGCGCCGACCTCGCGGCCGTGGCCGCCTGGTGCCGCGACCGCTGGCCGGGCTTGCCGCTCTACCTCGGCGGGTTCTCCTTCGGCGGCGCCGTGGCGCTCGCCGAAGCGGCGGCGCTCGCGCCGCGCGGCCTGGTGGCGGTGGCTCCCGCCGTGAGGCGCATCCCGCCGCCCTTCACGCCCCCCGCCTGCCCCTGGCTCGTGGCGCAGGGCGATCGCGACGACGTCGTGCCGCTCGCCGAGGTGCGCGAATGGCTCGCCGCCGTGGACGGAGGCGGCGAGCTCGCCGTGCTGCCCGGGGCCGGCCATTTCTTCCACGGCAAGCTGCCGGAGCTCGCCGAGCGCGTGCGCGAGTTCCTGGAGCCGCTGCTCGTGGCGGAGCGTCGGGGTGCTGCGGGCGCTCGCTGAGCTCGTGGAACGCGCGTTCGAGCGAGGGCGGCCGGAGGGGGATCCGGAGGCCCGCGACCGGGCGCTGCGGATCGCGACGGCCGTGCTGCTCGTGGAGGTGGCCCGGGCGGACTACGCCGAGGACGTGGCCGAGGACGAGGCCGTCTTCCACCTCGTGAAGGGCTTCTTCGACCTGAGCGACGAGGAGGCGGAGCTCATCGTGCGCGAGGCGCGCGCCGCCGCGGACCACGCGGCCTCGCTGCAGTCGTTCACTCGCGAGCTGCACGAGCGGCTCACGCTGGACGAGAAGCGCCGCGTGATCGAGATGCTGTGGCGCGTGGCGCTCGCGGACGAGCGGCTCGACAAGCACGAGGACCACCTCGTACGCAAGATCGCCGGGCTGCTGTACGTGCCGCACGCGGACCTCATCCGCATTCGCAACCGCGTGCGGGGCGAGGCGCCGGCCGGCTGAGGCCGCGCCGGTGGGTCGCCGCCGGTCGGCGTCAGTCGATGAAGAACTGCTTCTGGAAGCGGACGGTGTAGCGGCTCGGGTCGTTCGTGGGCGTGACGTCGATCGTGTAGATGAGCACCTCGCCGTCGGTGATGGCGAGCTCGCCGATGTAGTAGATGGCCTCCCCCTCGCGGATCTCGCGTAGCGTCATGTTCTTGAGCTGGCCGTTCAGGTTCACGGCCGAGGCGGTGACGGCCCCGGTGGTGGGTATGCCGGGCCCGCCGTCCTGCTTGCGGTGGATGCTCACGGTGAGCAGGGCGCGGTTGGGGCTGCGCACGATGCCGTAGTCCTGCGCGATCTCGGGCGTGAGCTGGTCGGTCTTTAGAGAATTGAAATAGACCACGTAGTCGCCGAAATCGCGCGAGCCTTCCGTGCCGGGCAGCACTCCGGCCTGCGTGTTGGTGGGATCCACGGCCGCGTTCTCTCCACACGCCGCGAGCAAGACCGACGCGGCGAGCACTACAGGCAATGGCGCGTAACGAACCATGCTGACTCCCCCTGACGCGCGTGGCGTACCCAATATAAACCATTCGCGCGTCGGGGAGTGATCGGAACCTGGCTAGGCGAGGAGCGGCGGCAGGCGCAGCGCGATGACCACCGCCTGCAGCAGGATCATCACCAGCAGAGGCGACAGGTCGAGCCCCCCGATGGGCGGCAGCAGCCGCCGCGCGGGGCGCAGCACCGGCTCGACGATCTGGTCGAGCAGCCGCGCCAGGGGGCTGTAGGACGCCTGCCCGACCCAGGACAGCACCACGTAGACCAGGATCGCCACCGTGTAGAACCAGAGCGTGAGGTGTATGAGCCTGAGCAGGGTGAACCAGAGGAACGTGGGCGCCGGCACCGACCAGCCCGCGAGCGCGATCAGCAGCGCCGTGACCAGCGCCTCGAGCAGCACGAGCACCACGAGCGTCGGCATGTCCACGCCGCCCACGGAGGGCAGCAGGCGCCGGGCCGGCACCACGAGCGGGTTGGTGACCTTCACCACGAACTGCGCGAAGGGGTTGTAGTAGTCCGCCCGCACCCACTGGAAGATGAAGCGCAGCAGGAACGTGAGCAGATACAGGTCCGACAGCGTCCTGACGATGAATATGAACGACTCTTTCATCTCGGGGGAGGGGGCTCGGTGACGAGTCGCTGAAAGATAGCACGCCTGCCGCGCGGCTTGCCGCCGCTCGGGCTCAGCGGCGGCGCGGGCCGAAGATCGCCGTGCCGATGCGCACGCAGGTGGAGCCGCACGCGATGGCGAGCTCGAAGTCGCCCGACATCCCCATCGACAGCACGTCCATGCCCGGGTGCTCGGCGGCGAACCGATCCTGAAGGCTCTTGAGGCGATCGAACAATGCGGCGCTCTCGTCCGCGCTCGCCTCGGCCGGCGGTATGGTCATGAGCCCCCGGAGCGCCAGGCGCGGCAGGCGGCTCACGGCCGCGACGAGCGGGGCGAGCTCCGCCTCGCTCACGCCGCCCTTCTGAGGCTCGCCGGCCAGGTTCACCTGGAGCAGCACGTTGAGCGGCGGGGCGTAGTGCGGGCGCGCGTCGTTCAGGCGCACCGCCACCTTCTCGCGGTCCACGGTGTGCACCCAGTGGAAGTGTTCCGCAATCGGCCGCGTCTTGTTGGCCTGGACGCGGCCGATGAAGTGCCATTCGATGTCGCGGCCCCGGAGCGCTTCGATCTTGGGCAGCGCTTCCTGCACGTAGCTCTCGCCGAAGTGGCGCTGCCCCGCGGCGTAGACGCGGTCGATGGCTTCCGCCGGCTGGCCCTTCGACACGGCCACGATCATGACGTGTTTCGCGGACCGGCGCGCGGCGAGTGCGACGCGCTCGCGAATATGAGCGAAATGGTCCGTGATTTCAGTCACGCTTTGACCAATACCCTTAGCTATACTATTTGACGCTCATTATGAGCTTCTAGCGCACTCTGGTCGGTGCTTGTCTCAAGGGACCGTCATGGCCACCGTAGATATCGCTCAACTGCTCGCATTCGCGGTCAAGAACAACGCGTCTGACCTGCATTTGTCGGCCGGCGTTCCCCCGATCATTCGCGTCGACGGAGACATCAAGCGGATCAATATGCCACCACTGAAGCACAAGGAAGTGCACAGTATGGTGTATGACATCATGAACGACAAACAGCGAAAGGACTTCGAGGAGTTTCTGGAGACGGACTTCTCGTTCGAGATCCCGAAGCTCGCTCGCTTTCGCGTGAATGCGTTCAACCAGAACCGCGGCTGCGCCGCGGTGTTCCGCACGATTCCGTCGCAGATCCTCACGCTGGACGATCTCGGCGCCCCGCGCATCTTCAAGGACATCGCCATGCACCCGCGCGGCCTCGTGCTCGTCACGGGCCCCACGGGCTCCGGTAAGTCGACCACGCTCGCCGCGATGATCGACTACGTGAACGAGAACAAGCCCGATCACATCATCACGATCGAGGACCCGATCGAGTTCGTTCACGAGAGCAAGCGGTCGCTCATCAACCAGCGCGAGGTGCACCGCGATACGCTCGGTTTCAGCGAGGCGCTGCGCTCCGCGCTGCGCGAGGACCCGGACGTGATCCTCGTGGGCGAGATGCGCGACCTCGAGACCATCCGCCTCGCGCTCACGGCCGCCGAGACCGGTCACCTCGTGTTCGGCACGCTGCACACAAGCTCGGCCGCGAAGACCATCGACCGTATCGTGGACGTGTTCCCGGCCGCCGAGAAGGAGATGGTGCGCAGCATGCTGTCGGAGTCGCTGCGCGCCGTGATCTCGCAGACGCTGCTGAAGCGCGTGGGCGGCGGGCGCATCGCCGCGCACGAGATCATGATCGGCACGCCGGCCATCCGTAACCTGATCCGCGAGGGCAAGGTGGCGCAGATGTACTCGGCCATCCAGACCGGGCAGGCGCAGGGCATGCAGACCCTCGACCAGAACCTTCAGGAGCTTTTGTCGAAGGGGCTCATCACGAAGGAAGAGGCGCGCTTCAAGGCGGTCAACAAAGAGAGCTTTTAACCACCCGTCCGGATAGATCGATACGATTTCGGCGCGGGCGAGCGGGGAGACATCCGTGGAGCGGGATCAAGCAGTACGACTCATACAGAACCTGCTCAGGAAGATGGTGGAGCACAAAGGCTCGGACCTCTTCATCACGGCGGACTTCCCCCCGGCCATCAAGATCGACGGCACGATCAGGCCGTTCGCCGACCGGCCCCTCACGCCGGCGGAGAGCTCGCTCATCGTGCGCTCCATCATGAACGACCGGCAGGCGAAGGAGTTCGACGCCACCAAGGAGTGCAACTTCGCCATCGCCCCGCAGGGCATCGGCCGCTTCCGTGTGAGCGCGTTCGTGGCGCAAGGCAACGTGGGCGCCGTGATCCGCACCATCGTCACCAAGATCCCCACCTTCGAGGATCTGGACCTGCCGCAGCAGCTCAAGGAGGTGGCGATGCGCAAGCGCGGCCTCTGCCTGGTGGTGGGCGGCACGGGCTCCGGTAAGTCCACCACGCTCGCGGCCATGATCGGCTACCGCAACGAGAACAGCCGCGGCCACATCATCACCATCGAGGACCCGGTGGAGTTCGTGCACCAGCACAAGGGCTGCGTGGTCACGCACCGGGAGGTGGGCGTGGACACGGAGAGCTGGCACGCCGCGCTCAAGAACACGCTGCGCCAGGCGCCGGACGTGATCATGATCGGCGAGATCCGAGACCGCGAGACGATGGAGTATGGCATCCAGTTCGCGGAGACCGGTCACCTGTGCGTGGCCACGCTGCACGCGAACAGCGCGAACCAGGCGCTGGACCGCATCATCAATTTCTTCCCGCAGGAGAAACGTCAGCAGCTGCTGATGGACCTGTCGCTCAACATCACGGCCCTGATCTCGCAGCGGCTGATCCCCAGGGAGAACGGCATGGGGCGCGTGGCCGCCATGGAGATCATGCTGGCCTCGCCGCTGATCAGCGACCTGATCTACCGCGGCGAGGTGGCGCAGATCAAGGACATCATGGCCAAGTCGAACCGCCTGGGGATGCAGACGTTCGACCAGGCCCTGTTCCAGCTCTACGAGGACGGCGTCATCTCGTACGACGAGGCCATCCGCAACGCCGACTCGCAGAACGAGCTCAGGCTCCGGATCAAGCTGCAGAGCAAGCGCGAGGATTCCGCGCAGAAGGAGCACGCGGAGAGCCTGCAGCTCGCCGACGACGAAGAAAAGGCGATGCGGTTCTAGGTCGCCGCGTCGCACGTCGCCATGAACGTAAAGCCGCTTTTCAAGCTGATGGCGGACAAGAAAGCGTCCGACCTCTTCTTCACGACCTATGCGCCGGTGATGATCAAGATCGACGGCAAGATCATGCCGGTGAACCAGGTGGAGCTCACGCCGAAGATGGTGCGGCAGGCGGCGCTCGAGCTCATGAACGAGCAGCAGCTCGAGCAGTTCACGCGGGACCTCGAGATCGACTTCGCGATCTCCGAGCCCGGCCTCGGCCGGTTCCGCGTGAACGTGTTCCATCAGCGCGGCAACGTGGCCATGGTGCTGCGCTTCATCACGCCGGACCTGCCGAACCTCGATCAGCTCGGCATGCCCGAGATCCTCAAGGACCTCGTGATGCTGCGCCGCGGGCTGATCCTCATGGTGGGCGCGAGCGGCTCGGGCAAGTCCACCACGCTCGCCGCGATGATCGACTACCGCAACCGCAATTCCGCGTCGCACATCGTCACGATCGAGGACCCGATCGAGTTCCTGCACGCGAACCACAAGTCGATCGTGAACCAGCGCGAAGTCGGGCTCGACACGCACTCGTATCACGCCGCGCTGCGCAGCGCCATGCGCGAGGCGCCGGACGTGATCCTGATCGGCGAGATCCGCGACCGCGAGACGATGCAGGCGGCCATCGACCTGGCCGGCACGGGCCATCTCGCCATCGCCACGCTGCACGCCAACAACGCGCCGGAGACGCTGGACCGCATCATCAACATGTACCCGAACGATCAGCACAAGCAGGTGCTGATGGACCTCGCGCAGTACGTCCGGGCGATCATCTCGCAGCGGCTGGTGCGCTCGAAGGACGGCAAGCGCGTGGCGGCCGTGGAGATCATGCTCAACACCCCGCACATCGCGGAGATGATCCTCAAGGGCGACATCGCGGGCGTCAAAGAGGCCTTCAAGGACACGCGCGAGCCCGGCATGCAGTCGTTCGATCAGGCGCTGTTCGATCTCTACAGGCGCGGCATCATCAGCATGGAAGAGGCGCTGTCGAACGCGGATTCGCGGACGAACCTGGAGGCGAAGATCAACTTCGGGTGAGGGACGGCGCCGGTCGGGCGGCCTGTGGTCCGCCGCGGCTCCGAGCGGGTACATTCACCTCCCGCGCTTGCCTTCCACGCCGCGGATCTCCACTGCACAGTGTATTGCGGCGGCCATGGCGCTGGTCGCTCTCCTCAGAGGCGTCAACGTCGGTGGGCACAGAACCTTCCGGCCGACCGAGCGGGCAACAGAGCTGAAGGACGTCGACGTCATCAATATCGGCGCGGCGGGCACCTTCGTCGTGCGGCGGCCGATCACGCGGGCGCGGCTGCGAGCCGAGCTCGAGAGCTGGCTTCGCGTGGATGCCGTGATGATGATCTGCCGAGGGCAGGACATTCTGGAGCCGATGTCCTCGAGTCGGTTCGAGGATCGGACCGCTGGACCGGACATCGTCCGTGATACGCGGCGGAGCTCGAGAGCCGAGCGCGCGGGCACGTCACTACACGGTGAGGAGGAAGCGCCATGAGGCAGGAAGCTCGACGTCGTGCCTGAGGAACAGGTGACAGGTGAGCCGCTGGGATCCCGAGCATTCCGGCTTTGGTTGGTCCGCGACTACTTTCCGGGAGATCCTCGAGATAGACCGGCGGATATTCCCAAGCATGGCTGAGATCGAAGAGGCGATTCAGCCGCGGAAACATCGAGGAGTTCCGCCGCCGCATGCTCC
The DNA here is from genome assembly GCA_036563665.1 of Gammaproteobacteria bacterium. Lineage (GTDB taxonomy): Bacteria > Pseudomonadota > Gammaproteobacteria > Steroidobacterales > Rariloculaceae > FEN-1219. Next base: position 705 of record DATCLY010000033.1, on the reverse strand, counting down.
GGCTCGCCGAGCTTCAATGAGGCCGCGGCAATTCAGCCTGTCAACGCCGGTCGAAAATTGCACATTTGTGGCGGCCGAAAATTGCACACCTCTTCGAGGTGACGAACCTTAGGCCGTCTGAACCTCCCTTCGCCGTCGCTTAGAGGCAGCTGACGGCTCGTTCTGCTTCTCCTGGATGCTTTGCCAGAACTCGGTGTGCTCGCGCATCCGGTAGCTGTTGCCGCGGATGTTGACGACGTGACAGTGATGCATCAGTCGGTCGATCAGGGCAGCGGCCATGACCTCGTCGCCGAGGATCTCGCCCCACTCCTCGAACCCCTTGTTGGAGGTCAGCACGGTTGAGGCCTGCTCGTAGCGGGCGTTGATCAGCTGGAAGAACAGGACCGCACCATCCCGACTGACGGGCAAATACCCGATCTCGTCGACGATCAAGAGCGCCGGATGGCTCAGGACGCGCAGCCGCCGAGAGAGCTGGCCGGCTGCCTTGGCCTGCTCGAGCGACTCGATAAGACTGACGAGCGTGCCGTAGTAGACGCGGCGTCCGCTTTGAGCTGCGGCGATCGCGAGGCTGATCGCCAAGTGTGTCTTCCCGACGCCAGGCGGTCCGAGGAAGATCACGTTCTCCCGGCGCTTGATGAAGCCGAGCTCGTGCAGGCTCTCGATCTGCTCGCGGCGGATCGAGGGCTGGAAGGCGAAGTCGAACTG
>DATCLY010000029.1:0-135328 GCA_036563665.1 Gammaproteobacteria bacterium | reverse complement strand
CTCATGAGCGGCGTGTGGAGCGCGGGCTTCACGTTCCAGATCACCATGTAGCCCACGAAGCACGCCAGCACGAACACCGTGAAGTGCTGGAGAAACGACGGCGGCGCGACGGCGCCGAGCGCGAGCAGCAGCACGCCGCCGAGCGCGAGCCCGGCCGCGGCGAGCCAGCCGCGCGGGCGCGGCACATGCGTGGCCTTCGCAGGCGACGCCTGGGCGGCGGCCGCCGGGCGCGGGGCCGGCGCGGCGGGCTTCGGCGGCGCAGCCGGCGCGGGCGGCGGCCAGAGGATCTCGCCGTCCTTGACGACGGTGGCCGCACGCACCACCTCGTCCGTGAGGTCGAACACGAGCCGGCCGTCCTTCGCGGGGCAAAGCTCCGACAGCAGATGCCGCAGGTTCGTGGCGTAGAGCTGGCTCGACTGGGTGGCCAGCCGGCTCGGCAGGTCGGTGTAGCCGATGATCGTGACGCCGTGGCGCACCACGAGCTCGCCGGGCACCGTGAGCTCGCAGTTGCCGCCCTGCTCCGCGGCGAGATCGACGATCACGCTGCCGGGCTTCATCACCTTCACCATGTCCTCGGTGATGAGCTTCGGCGCGGGCTTCCCCGGGATCAGCGCGGTGGTGATGATGATGTCCACTTCCTCCGCCTGGCGGCGGAAGAGCGCCATCTCGGCCGCGATGAACTCGGGGCTCATCACTTTCGCATAGCCGCCCGCCCCCGTGCCCTCCTCCTCGAAGTCGAGCACGAGGAACTCGGCGTCCATGCTCTCGACCTGCTCCTTCACCTCGAGCCGCGTGTCGAACGCGCGCACGACGGCGCCCATCCCCTTCGCGGTGCCGATGGCCTGCAAGCCCGCCACGCCGCCGCCGATGACGAGCACGGTGGCGGGCGGCATCTTGCCGGCGGCGGTGATCTGGCCGCGGAAGAACCGGCCGAAATGCTGGGCGGCCTCCACGACGGCGCGATAACCGGCGATGTTGGCCATCGACGAGAGCGCATCGAGCTTCTGGGCCCGGGAAATGCGGGGAATCGCATCCATCGCGACGGCCGTGGCGCGCCGCTCGCTGATGCGGCGCAGGAGGTCGGGGTTGAGCCCCGGCCAGAGGAAGCCGATCAGCACCTGACCCGGCCGGAGCAGCTCGGTCTCGTGGCGCCCGAGGGCGGGATGCTCCTCGGGCGGGCGCACCTTGAGGACGACGTCGCTCGACCCCCACAGCGCCTCCGGGCCGTCCACCACGACGGCCCCCGCGGCGCGATAGGCGTCGTCGGAGAAGCTCGCCCCCTCGCCGGCGCCCGCCTCCACGGCCACCTCGAAACCGAGCCGGGCGAGCTCGCCCACGACATCCGGCGTGGTGGCCACCCGCTTCTCGCCCGAGTGAATCTCCTTCGGAACTCCGACCCTCATCGCGTCTCCCGTCACCGCCGGTCGGCGGCAGGCGTACTTTACCCGAAGAGCGGGGCTATTCGGCGGTTTCCAGCGTCAGGGTCGCGGTGGCCACGCGCAGCGCGGAGCCTGGCGCCGCTTCGCGATAGAACGCGAGGAACCGCTCCGTCTCGGGCGCCGCGTAGGCGCGCAGGTTCTCGGCCCAGCGATAGCCGATCGACTGGAACAGCAGCTCCGCCTCCACGGCGAACGGGCCGCGCGCGCCGCCCACGTCCACCGCGTAGCGAACGCGGTCGCCGCCCGCGACGAAGGTCGGATCTTCCCGGGCCGCGCCCTGCACCGCCACGTCGGGCGACGCGCGCGCCTTGTCGAAGCCGCGGGGCAGGAGGCGGTTGTCCTTCGCGTAGCGCACGCCGCTCAGGAGCCCGGTGGTGACGCGCCCGTCCGCGCCCACCATGATCGGCTCGTAGATCTGCACCTGATCGGCGCGCTCGATCTCGTCGTAGTGCGGCTCGAAGCGGCCGCCGTCCGCGTCGTTGTCGTTGCCGGCGATGGCGCCGTCGGGCCCCACGGCGCCGGATTCGAACACGACGGCGCCCGCCCCGTCCGTCACCTTCACGTGCAGCCATGCCCGCCGCGACGGATACGCGGTGGGGAACTTGTGGCCCGCGAGGTTCTCGACGTGCACGTCGAACACGAGCCGCCCGGCGCGCACGTCTGCGGGCTCCACGCGCACGCGCGCCGTGGCCGTCGCCAGGTACTCCTTCGTGCGGGCGATCGCCGCGTCGAGCTCCTGCGGCAGCGCTTTCACGCCGAGTTCCCCGCGATGCCGCGCGAGGACACCGAGCATGAACGCGTTGCCGCCCTGGAACACGTGGCGCGAGACATTGGGACGCGGCTCGCCGAGCACCGAGCTCATGGGCACCTCGCCCGGCACCTCCGGCATGTGGCAGCTCTGGCAGCTCGCGCTGGCGCGGTACTCGCTCTCGAGCCACTCGAGATACGGCACCTGCTCGGGCAGCCGCGCGATCGGCTCGCCAGCCTCGTTCAGCGCGTGCGTGAAGAGCGTGTGGCACGTGGCGCAGAGCTCCGACTGCTGCAGATGCACGGACTCGGCCGGCCGCACTCGCGTCGCCGACTCCATCAGCGCCGCGCGTCCCGAGTCGACGGCATAAGGCCCGAAGATCCTGCGCGCGCCGGGCGGCGCGTTGGTGTCGATCGCGAATCCGCCGTCGAAGCTCTCCTCCGTGCCGAAGTTGCCGCCGTCGATCTGATGACAGACCGTGCACGACACGCCGTCCGCGGCGGCCGGCGCAGGCGCCGACGACGGCGGCAGGCCCACGTTCGCGAACACGCGCCCCTGCCCGCCCGCGAGCGCGGCGGCGAAGCGATCGATCGGCATGTGGCACGTGGAGCACGTGTCTTCGATGAGTGCCTGCGCCGCCGGATGATCCATGACCTCGCGGCGCACGCCCGCGTGCCAGTACGGGTCGAGCGCGGAGTTCGCCATCATCGACGCGCGCCAGTCGTAGCCGATCGACACGTCCGTGCCGTCGGCCGCGTGCACGTTGCTGTGGCATGCGATGCAGCGGTCCGACGCGGGGAAGAGCTCCGCCGCGAGCTCGGCATGCGCGGCCACTTGTTGCGCAGCGACGCGCGAACACGCGACGAACGCCGCGCAAATGACAATTGTTCGCAACCGCATACGATTCACGCCGAACGGGTGCGGCGAACGCTTCACTATACTGTGGCGGCCTGCACCGACAATGCGTACGTTCCGCAAGTGCGAAAGCACGCGCGCGTCGTCACCATGCCGCCGAGAGAAGCCTCGCTCGCATGACGATGTCGTCCGCCATCGTTCGCCTCGCGCTCGCCGTGCTCGCCTGCTCGACCACCGTCGCCGCGGCCGCGCAGGTGCGGAGCGGCGCCGAGCTCTACGCGCGCGCGTGCGCGGCATGCCACGGCGCGGACGGCCGCGGGCTCGATGCGAGCCAGCTCGGGTTCGAGGTGCCCGTTCCCGACTTCACCGATTGCGACTTCGCGGTGCGCGAGCCCGATTCGGACTGGGCGGCGATCGTGCACCTCGGCGGTCCCGCGCGCGGCTTCGACAGGCTCATGCCGGCGTTCGGCGAGGCGCTCACGGACGAGGAGATCGAGCGCGTGCTCGCCCACGTGCGCACGTTCTGCCGCGACGACCGCTGGCCGCGCGGCGAGCTCAACGTGCCGCGCGCGCTGTTCACGGAGAAGGCCTATCCCGAAGACGAGGCCGTCATCACCACCACGATCGTCACCGAGGGGCGGAACGCGCTGCAGCACGAGTTCCTGTGGGAGCAGCGTTTCGGGCCGTTGAATCAGATCGAGATCGGCGTGCCCCTCGCGCGCGCCGACCTCGGCGAGCCGCGAGGCAGGGAAAGCGGCACGGGCGACCTGGCCGTGGGCGTGAAGCACACGATGGGCCACAGCCTCGAGCGCGGCACGATCTGGAGCATCGGCGGAGAGCTGGTGCTGCCCACCGGCGACGAGGCCAAGGGCTTCGGCAGCGGCACGACGATCTTCGAGCCGTTCGTGATGCTCGGCAAGCTGCTGCCCAGGGATTCGTTCTTTCAGCTGCACGCGTTCGTCGAGCTCCCGGCGTCCGACGAGCGCGAGGACGAGCTCGGGCTGCGGCTCGCGCTCGGCCGCACGTGGACGAAGGGGCGGTTCGGCCGCGCCTGGACGCCGATGATCGAGGTGCTCGCCGCGCGAGAGCTGCGCGGCGGGGCGGAGACGAATTACGACCTCGTGCCGCAGCTCCAGGTGACGCTGAACGCCCGTCAGCACGTGATGGCCAACGTCGGCATCCGGGTGCCCGCCACGAATCGCTCGGAACGAACCACCGAGCTCGTGTTCTATTTGTTATGGGACTGGTTCGACGGCGGCGTCCTCGAGGGCTGGTGAGCCCTTCCCCCGGGCCTGCGCGCACGCGGCGCGGCGGCCGGCCCCGCCGTTAATGGCCGGTTCAGCTTGGCGCTGCTACCGTGACGGCTAGGATGTCCCGGAGTGCGCCTGTAAGGCGCGGGAGGGTGAGCATGCCGAGGGCCATTCGCACCGCAAGGACCGCATGGGCGGCCCGGCGCCGGCTCGCGGCGCTGCTCGCTACGGCCGGTGTAGCGCTCGCGTTCCACGGCCGCGTCGTGGCCCAGGAGCCCGAGGTGGCCGTCGACGCCGAGCCTTTGTCCGCTGCGCAGCTGGACGAGCTCGTGGCGCCGATCGCGCTCTATCCCGACGATCTCATCGCCATCGTGCTGCCCGCGTCCACGTACCCGCTGCAGATCGTGCAGGCTGCGCGCTTCCTCGAGGAACGCAAGTCCGATCCCTCGCTGCAGCCCCACGAGGAATGGGACGACTCAGTGGTCGCGCTGCTCAACTATCCCGAGGTCGTCGAGCTGCTGAACCGCGACCTCGACTGGACGTGGCGGCTCGGCGAGGCCGTCCTCGCCCAGCGCGCCGACGTGCTCGACGCCGTGCAGCGCTTCCGGGACCGGGCCTACGCGGCCGGCAACCTGCGCAGCGACGAGCGGCAGACGGTGACGCGGGACGGCGGCGTCATCGCCATCAAGCCCGCGGATCCGCAGGTGATCTACGTCCCCTACTACGGGCCGGAGACCGTGGTGGTGCGGCACGCCGTGCCGGTCTATCACTACTATCCCGTGCCCTACCCCGTGTACTACTACCCTTATCCGGCGGGGTACCACTTCCACACGGGCTTCTTCTGGGGCGTGACGACGGTGTTCTCGATCGGCTGGCACAGCCATCTGCTGCACGTCCACCACCATCACCACCATCTGCACCCGTTTTTCGGCTGGCACTACCACGAGCCGTTCTTCGTCCGTCGCGGGCTGCACGTCCACGTGAACGTCTTCGACGACGTCTGGCGGCCGCGCCATCGCTACGGTTCGCGGCCGCACTACAACCTGCAGGCGAGGGACGGCCGGGTGACGAGATCGCGCGAGGGCTACGTGAACCGGGCCGTGACGCGCGGCGATTCGTACTCCGCGAGCCGCTCCACGGGATACCGGGCGAGCCGCCCGTCGACCGCGGCGCCGACCGGGGGCACCTATCGCAGCGCGTCGCCCGGCACGCGGGCGCCGGCGCAGGCGCAGCCGAATCGCGGCACCCCGGCCAGCCGGCCGCCGACGGCCACCTACCGCAGCGGCGCGGGCGCTGCTCCGCGGGCGCCTGCGCGGGTGGGGTCGCTCGGCGACGCGGCGGCGCGCGCGACGCAGCCGGCCCGGCCGGGTGCCAACGGCGCGGCCGCTCCCCGCACGGCCGCCCCGCGCGCGTCGGTCGCGCCCGGAACCTCGGTCGCCCCGCGAACCGCCTCGCCGCGGAGCTCGGTCACCCCGCGGGCTTCGATGCCGCCTGCCCGCACCTCGATCGCTCCGCGGACTTCGGCCCCGCCGCGCTCGGCGGTTCCCCGTGCCGCGACGCCCCGCAACGTCACCCCCACCTACCGCTCCTCGCCCAGCGGCCGGTCCGCCCCGCCCAGGGCCTCGGCCGGCAGCGGCCGACAAAGCTCGAGCGTGGGCTCGGGCGGCCGCTACCGCTCGTCCGGCGGCGTCGCCCGAGGCGGCAGCCACGGCGGCCGGCAGGTGCGCTGAGCCGCCCCGCGCGCCGAAGCGTCCCCGGGGCGATCACCCGCCGGAAGTGTGGCTGACCCGCTTGATTGTGGCGTTGCAGCGCCACTACACTCCCCGTCACGTTCAAAAGCTCATGGTTGCACATTAGCAACAATCGCTTGTTTTGAACGGCGACGGGCGACCCGATGGGGCCGCCTGGCCAGAACAACGCCAAGTGGAGGGGGTTTCCCATGAACGAGACAACGCGTCTTCGCAACGTCGTGCTGCGTCCGTCGCGGCTCGCGCTGGCGGTGTCGGCGGCCGTGTGCGCCGGCCTGCCCTTCGCACCAGCGTCCGCGCAGCAGGAAGGGGAGGCCGCACGCGGCCTCGAGGAGATCGTGGTAACGGCGCGCTTCCGCGAGGAATCGCTGCAGGAGACGCCGCTCGCGATCAGCGCCATCAGCGCGGAATCGCTGGAGGACGTGGGCGCGTCCAGCGTGATCGACATCGCCGACTGGGCACCGAACGTGGTCATCGACCAGCTCGGCTCGGGCTGGGGTCCGACGCTCGCAGCCTCCGTGCGCGGCCTCGGCTACGGCGACTTCAAGGCGACGTCGGAGCCCACCGTCACCATTTACATCGACGACGTGGTGCTCGGCCGGCCCACGGGCGCCATCCTGGACCTGCTCGACCTCGAGCGCGTGGAGGTGCTGCGAGGCCCGCAAGGCACGCTGTTCGGGAAGAACGCCATCGGCGGCGTGGTACGTTTGATCTCGCGCAAGCCCGGCGAGGGCGACGGCGGCGGCAGCGTCGAGGTGACCGCGGGCACCTACGACCGGCTGGACGTTCGCGGCTCGTTCGAGACCACGTTGGTCGAGGACAAGCTGTTCGCCCGACTGTCCTACGTGTCGAAGCGCCGTGACGGCTGGCAGGAGAACATCGACTTCCGCTGCTACATGATCGAGCGCGGCACGCCGCAGCTCGCGGGCGTCGGGGACGGCATCATCGGCTGGGACACCGCCACCAACACGCCCATCATGGGCGTGCCGTTCAGCCCAGAGGACAACGCGTTCGCGCTGCCGACGCGCACCTCGGAGCGCGGCACGGACCGCAACTGCGTGGTGGGCACGTTCGGTGACGAGAACGTCCAGGCGGCGCGCGGCATCCTGCGCTACGTCGCGAGCGACCGGTTCGAGCTCACCGTCGCGGCCGACGTCACGGATCAGAAGGCCACGAGCCCCTACGACCTCGTGACCTTCATCGACCCCAACCAGACCAACAACGCCCGCTTCAGCAGGGAGGTGGCGCAGCCGCGCTGGGGCGTGCCGTACGACGGCCGCTTCGTGCCGCCGAACGAGAAGATCAACTTCGCCGGCTTCAACGACAACTCCGGCATCGACGGCGGCATCGAGACGCCCAACATCAATGACTTCAATCACTGGGGCGTGAGCACCACGTTCGATTGGAACCTCGACGAGGTGGCGATCAAGGCGATCCTGGCCCATCGCGAGTTCGACGCTCAGTGGGGCCGCGACTCCGACGGCTCGCCGATGCCGATCAACCACACGCTCGATACGTTCCGCGACCAGCAGGACACGGCGGAGCTGCGCGTGAGCGGCCGCGCGTTCGGCGACCGCACCGAGTGGACCGTCGGCGCCTTCTACTTCGACGCCGACGACTTCAACTCCAACATCTCGGTGCTCTATCCCTGCCTCAACGCGCAGTCGTGCATCGACCGCGTGGACACGCAGAACACGCGCAACAACGGCGTCTTCCTCAACACGCTGACCGACCTCACAGACCGGCTGTCGCTGACCGTGGGCGTGCGGCGAACCGAGGACGAGAAGAAGATCTTGCAGGAGCGCTTCGACCGCGAGGGCAACGCCTGCTGCGGGTTCGAGACGCTGACGCTCGTGCGCGCCAAGTCCACCGAGACCGACCCGATGGTCAGCCTCTCCTACGACGTGAGGGACAACCTCATGGTGTTCGCCACGTACCAGGAAGGCTTCCGCGGCGGCGGCACGAGCGCCCGGCCCAGCGCGACGACGCGCGTGCCGTTCGGACCGGAGACCCTCGAGAACGTGGAGATCGGCATGAAGGCCGACTTCTTCGGCCGGCGCCTGCGCGTCAACGCGTCGATCTTCAACATGACCTACGAGGACATGCAGATCCCGTCCTCGGGTCTGGACGAGAACAACAACCCGTCCTGGATCACGAGCAACGCGGGCAGCGCCGACATCGACGGCTTCGAGATCGAGCTGCAGTCGACGATCGGCGACCACTGGTCGATCGACGCCAGCATCGGCCACACGGACTTCCAGTACACGGACGTCCCCTCGCTCGCGGACTGCCTCGCGAACGGGTTCCCCGCCTCCTCGTGCACGGGCATCCTGAATCAGGACAGCACGCCCGCGCGCACGCCGAGGTACAAGGCGTCGCTCAACCTCGGGTGGCTCACCGACCTCGCGAACGGCAGCCAGTTCTCGTGGAACATCGGCGCGTCCTACCAGGACGAGACGTTCTACGCGGCCAACAACGATCCGCTGGCGCACGCGCCGTCGTTCACGCTGGTGAACGCGCGGATCAGCTGGACGTCGGCCGACGGCTCGTGGGAGGCGGCGCTGCTCGGCTCGAACATCACCGACGAGCGGGCCATCCAGAGCATGCTCAACTTCCTGGCCGTGGCCGGCACGATCGAGACGACCTATGTGCGGCCCGAGGAGTGGGCGATGACGATCAGGAAGCGCTTCTGACGAGCGCCATGGCAGCGCCGGCGGCCGCACGCCGCCGGCGCTTTTTTTTTTTACCCGCTAGCTAGCTCTCGAGGCCGAGCTCCGCGCGCAGCAGCGCTTCGATCTCCGGCGGCACGTCGAGCTGGCCGATGGGCGTGCCGGTGACGGCGCCGGCGGCGATCCACCACTCGATGATCCGCACCTGGCGATCCGTCAGCGGCGTCTTGCCCTCGGCGGGCATGAACTCCTCGTCGTCGTGCGGCAGCGTGATGCGCCGCAGCAGCTCGCTCACCTCCGGTCGGCCGGCCGCGATCACGCGTCCGGTCTCGCCGCCCCGCATGGCGGCCTGATAGCTCGTGAGGTCGAGCTCGCCCTGGCGCTTGTCGCTGTTGTGGCAGCTCCCGCAGCGCTGCTGGAACATGGGCGCCACCACGTCCTCGAACGGATCGGCGGCGGCGAGGTTCGTGACCGGCGGCCGCCGGGGCGGGAGCCCCGCGAGCGCGCGGAGCGGCTGCGGCGCGTACTCGATGAGGTAGGTGGAGCCGTGGGTGAGGTTGCCGCCGTAGTGGCCGGTGATCGACACGATCAGCAGCAGCACGACGGACGCGGGAAGGAACAGGGGCGCGTAGTTGCCCGCGAAGGGGCTCACGCGCAGCAGCGCCACCGCCGTGGTGAGCACCGCGAACAGGGTGCCGAACAGCCGGTGCTGATTGCCGGACGAGCCCTCGAACCCGCCCTCGGCGAAGTGCATGTAGCCCAAGAGCACCGTCACGAGCGCGGACACGGCGCAGGCGCCCCAGAGGAACGGCAAAGCGCCGCGCAGATGCTGGTACTTCTCCTTCCGTGCCAGCCATTCGAGACAGACGATGGCCACGATGATGCCGATCGGCAGGTGCAGCACGAGGACGTGAAAGCGGCCGAGGAAGTAGAGGAACTCCATGGTTGTCCGTCACCCCATCCCGATTCGAAAGCTCGCTACGATAAATCAGGGCCGGACGCCCGTCAGCATCCCGGCCAGATACCCCTCGAGACGCTCTCCCTGGCTCGCCCGACACCGGTATCCGATGTACCCGTCGGGCCGCAGCAGGAACAGCCGCGGCTCGTCGGCCACGCCGTAGTAGCGGTCGAGCTCCGGCGAGCGCTCCACGGCCTGTGCCACGACCAGGGGCGCATAGCGGTCGCGCACCCGCGCGAGCACGCGCTCGGCGTCCTCCATGCCGCCTCCGGTGCCGGGCAGCGCGAGCAGCGTGAACCCGGTGTGGCGGGTGAGCCCGAACAGCGAGCGGCCGCCCGGCAGCGCCGCGTCCGGCGCACGGTCGCCCACCTCCGGTCCCGGCAGCGGAGCGAGATCGGCCGGCTTCGGCACGTAGTCGCGGTAGGTGTAGGAGATGCCGGAGCAGCGCCCCACCACGGCTTCCAGGAAGGCCGGGTCGCTCATCCGCTGCGCCCGCTCGTGGATGTCCTTGCCGTGCCCCATGAAGATCTCGTGCAGCGACGAGGCGGCCCAGATCACCTGCTCGGCGATGGGCTTGCGCTCCGCCTCGTAGGTGTCGAGCAGCTCCGCGCCGGCGTGTCCCTGCACGACGAGGGCGAGCTTCCAGCCCAGGTTGTAGCCGTCCTGCAGGCAGCAGTTCATCCCCTGGCCGCCCGTCGTGGAGTGCACGTGCGCCGAATCGCCCGCGAGGAACACGTTCCCGGCGCGGTACTGATCCGCGAGCCGCACGTAGCTCTGCCACTTCGAGTGCCACACCACCTCGCCGAGCTTCACCCCGTCGAAGTGCTTGTGCACCAGGCGCATGAAAGCGTCTTCCGGCCTGACGTTCGGATCGGCCGCCTCGCCGCGGTCGGAGAGCAGCAGACGATAGAAGCCGCGCGGCAGCTTCACCACCATGATGAAGTGGTCGGTGCCGGCGCAGTAGTGCACGTAGTCGTCCACATCGGGGAAGCCGTGCAAATAGCCGTCGAGGTTCTGCAGATACGTGCCGGCGTACTCGCTCGCCTGCTGCGAGAGCCCGAGCTCGCGCCGGACACGCGAGTTGAGGCCGTCGCAAGCCACGAGGTAGCGGCAACGCACCTGCTCCTCCTCGCCGTCGCCGTGCAGGAGCGTGGCCGTGACGCCGTCCGCATCCTGCCGCACGGCGACGCATTGCGTGTTCCACTCGATCTCGCGGCCGAGCTCCTCGCGCATGTAATCGCGGATGTTGTTCTCCGTGTCGTTCTGGCCGTGCACGAGAAAATACGGATAGCGGCAGTCGATGGTCGTGAAGTCGAGCCCCGGCCGCACCTCGCTCCGCCGGCCGTTCCCGTCGACGAAATGCAGCACGTAGCCCTTGTTGTGGATGCCGTGCTCGAGGTAGCGGTTCACGAGGCGCTGATCCACCCGCTCGAGGATCTCGAGCGTCCGGGCGTGCACGGTGATGGCACGCGACGTGGGCTGAGGCCCGGGCAACCGGTCGACGGTGCGGGCCTCCACCCCGCGGCGCGCGAGTTCGAGCGTTAGCATCGTGCCGGCGGCTCCGCCGCCGACGATCAGAATCGGCGTCTCACTGGTTCGCATGGCTTACCCCCTCTTCCGCCGAACCGGGGCGGTCCGGCGCAGCGATGGCGGGCCCGCGCCCGGCGCGCCGGGCGGGCCCGTCGAACAGACCTGCGACGGCCCCCCGAGGGGCCGCGCAGGAGGCGCAGTATAGCGGGCGCGGCCGGAAGCGCAGGCTTGCGGGAATCCGTAGCGGACCCCATCCTTCCCGGCATGCTAACGGCTTACGACTTCACCGCCCTGGACATCGACGGCCGCGAGCGGTCGCTGCGCGAGCACGAGGGCAAGGTGCTGCTGGTCGTGAACGTGGCATCCAAATGCGGCTTCACGCCGCAATACCGGGGGCTCGAGGCGCTGTGGCGCCGGCACCGCGACGCCGGCCTCGTCGTGCTCGGCTTCCCCTGCGACCAGTTCGGGCATCAGGAGCCCGAGGACGAGGCAGCGATCAAGCGGTTCTGCTCGCTCGAATACGACGTGACGTTTCCGCTGTTCTCGAAGATCGAGGTGAACGGGCCGCAGGCGCACCCGCTCTACCGCTGGCTCACGCAGTCGCGCCCGGGCCTGCTCGGCAGCCGCGCGATCAAGTGGAACTTCACCAAGTTCCTCGTGGGGCGGGACGGTCGCGTGCGACGCCGCTACGCGCCCCGGGTCCCGCCGGAGCGCCTCGAGCGCGACGTGGTGGCCGCGCTGGCCGACCGCTAGCGCTTCGCGGACGCCGCGGCATCGAGGCGCGCGGCGAGCCGCGGAAACACCTTGCGGGCGTTGCCTTCGAAGAGCCTGTAGCGGTCCTCGTCCGTGAGCTTCTTGTTGGCGTCGATGTAGCGCTTGGTGTCGTCGAAGTAGTGCCCGGTCTCGGGGTCGATGCCGCGCACGGCGCCCACCATCTCCGACGCGAACAGGATGTTGTCGATGGGGATCACGTCGAGCAGCAGGTCGATGCCCGGCTGGTGATACACGCACGTGTCGAAGTACACGTTGTTGAGCACCGACTCCGTGAGCGGCGGCAGCTTCAGCATGTCCGCGAGCCCGCGGAACCGCCCCCAGTGAAACGGCACGGCGCCGCCGCCGTGCGGGATGATGAGCTTCAGATCGGGGAAGTCCTTGAAAATATTCGAGGTCATGAGCTGCATGAACGCGATCGTGTCGGCCGCGAGGTAGTACGACCCCGTGGTCTGGAAGTACGGCGTGTTGCACGCCGCGCTCACGTGGATCATGGCCGGCACCTGCAGCTCGCACATCTTCTCGTACAGCGGGTACCAGTAGCGATCGCCGAGGCTCGGGCCCGTGAAGTAGCCGCCCGTGGGATCGGGATTCAGGTTGCAGCCAACGAAGCCCAGCTCGTTCACGCACCGCTCGAGCTCGCGCACGCAGTCGTCGATGGGCGCGCCGGGCGACTGCGGCAGCTGCGCCGCGCCCACGAAGTTGTCCGGATAGAGCTGCGTGAGCCGATAGATCAGATCGTTGCAGTGCTCGGTCCACGCCCTGCTCGTGGAGGCGTTGCCCACGTGATGGCCCATCCAGCTCGCCCGTGGCGAGAAGATGGTCAGGTCGGTGCCGCGCTCGCGCTGGAGCTTGAGCTGCGCGTTCTCCACGCTCTCCCGCAGCTGATCGTCCGTGATGTTGAGCACGCCCTTCTCGGACACGTGCTGCGGGTTCTTCTCGAGCTCCGCCTTCTGCCGCTCGCGGTACTCGCCGAGCTCCTTCGGCGCCGTGGTGTAGTGACCGTGGCAATCGATGATCATGAGCGTTCCATCCTCGATGCAGGCTGGCCAAGTATAGCGCGTCGCCTCATCACGCCTTCGCGAGCACGCGCCGCAGCGCCTCCTCGGTGGCCGCATCGCGCGGCACCTCGATGCGGAACTCGCGCTCGAGCGCGGCGCGCAGCTCCTCGACGGAGCCGAGCGCCCGCCGCTCCTCGCCGCCTTCGAGGAACCGCACCGTGAGCCGATTGTCGAGCAGCGCGTAGCGTCGGTCGGCCTCGGGCCGCGCCGCCATCAGCGTGGTGCGGAAGTGTGAGCTCGGATGGGTCGCCACGAAGTGGTTCAGCACCTCGAAGTCCACGGGGAGCTGCCGCACGAGGTCGAACTGATAGAGCACGCGCCACCGCCTCCCGAGCCGCGCCTCGAGCCTGAACTGCTCCCCCTCGCGCACGATGCGGAAGGGCTCATGGGGCGTGGCCTGCTCGACGCCCGGCTCGAACGCGAGCGGCGCCGTGAGCGTGAGGCCGCCGAAGCCCACGTCGGCGAGGTACCGCGCGTCGCCGCAGCGCACGAGCAGCAGCATGTGGGTGCGCGGCCTCGCCGCCTGCTCCGGCGGCGGCCCGGCGTCGTCCGCGCGCCAGAGCACGCGCGCGGCGAGGCCCGTGACCTCGAAGCCGAGCGCCTCGAGCACCCTGCCGAAGAGGAGGTTGTGCTCGAAGCAGTACCCGCCCCGCCCTTCCGCGACGAGCTTGCGGTGCAGCGAATCGAGATCGAGCGGCACGGGGCGGCCCGCGAGCGTGGTGAGGTTCTCGAAGGCGATAGCCTCGGGGTGGTGGCGGTGCAGCGCGCGCAGCGTCGCCTCGTCCGGAGCGCGGCTGCCGGAGTAACCGATGCGGGCGAAATAGGCGTCGAGATCGAGCATGGCCTTCGGGGCGCGGTGCCGACCGGGCAGTCTGTCATCGCGCGATCGCCGCCCGCAAGGCGCCACGCGGCGCCCGGGCCGCTGCCCGCGCCAAGGTATAATCCGGCGCCTCGACAGCCGCCGGAACCGCGCATGACCAGGCTCCTCTTCCTGCCCGTTGCGCTGCTCGCCGCCGCGCCGCTCGCGGCCCACCATTCCATCGCCATGTACGACACCGATCACCTCACCACGCTGTCGGGCGTCGTCACGCGCATCGAATGGACGAGCCCGCACGTGTTCGTCTACTTCGAGGTGCAAGGCGAGGACGGAACGACGGCGGAGTGGGCGATGGAGCTCGATCCGCCCGTGCTGATGCGCCGTTACGGCTGGACGCGCGACACGGTCGAGGTCGGCGACACGATCAAGTGCACGGGTGCGCCGGCCAAGACGGGCGCCGCCGCCATGCGCGGCGCCATCGTCGAGCTCGAGGACGGCACGCAACTCCGCGTGTGGTCGCGAGTATGAGCGCGCTCGTGCTGCGCGGCGCCGCTCGGCTCGCCGCGTTGGCCCTGCTCGGCGCCGGCGCCGCGTTCGCTCAGGCGCCTCCGCCGGCCGGCTTCCCCGGTGAGGCGCCGGCCGGGCCGCCGGCGGAGATCCTGTCTTTCGAGGCGACTCCGGCGTCGATCGCGGCCGGCGAATCGACGACGCTGCGCTGGGAGGCGCTCAACACCTACTCCATGTCCATCGAGCCCGGCGTGGGCGCCGTGCCCACCCGCGGCACGCGCCGCGTCACGCCGACGGCGACCACGACCTACACGCTCACCGTCACGGGGAGCGGCGGCAGCGAGACGCGCGCGGTGACCGTCACGGTGGCTGGCGGCGACGGTGCGGCGGCCGCCGCGGCCCCCGCGCCGGCGGAGGAACGCGCGGTGCCGCGCCTGCCCGACGGCAAGCCGGATCTCTCCGGCGTCTATCTCGGGGGCCGCGACGTGCGGCTCGCCGCGCCCATCGTGCTCGCGCCCGGCGCGGAGGGCTACCGCGTGCCGCCCCGCGACGCCGACCTGGGGTTGGGCGCCGACTGCCTGCCGCCCGGCGTGCCGGCGGCCACGATGATGCCGTATCCGCTGCAGATCGTTCAGCGGCCCGACGTGGTCGTGATCCTCTACGAGGCCTACAACCTCTTTCGCATCATCCGCGTCGGCGCGCAGCACCCCGAGGACCTCGATCCCACCTGGATGGGGCACTCGGTGGCGCGCTGGGAGGGAGACACGCTCGTGGTGGACGTGGCGGGCTTCAACGACAAGACGCTCGTGAGCGGCCACCGGCACACGGAATCCATGCGCGTGACGGAGCGCTATCGCCGCGTGGCGTACGACGCCATCGAGTACGAGGCGATCGTCGAGGACCCCACCGTGTTCGCCGAGCCCGTGCGCTACCGCGGGACGCTGGTGCTGCACCCCGCGTGGGAGATCGGCGAGTACGTCTGCGCCGAGAACAACAAGAACTACGCGGAGCTGTTCGCTCCGTAGAGACCCCCCGCGCGTTCGCTCCGTAGAGTCACCGCGCCAGCGCTTTCGGCTTTCCGGGCGCGGCCCCGCGCTTTTGCGGGCGCGGCCCTGCCTTTTCCGGACGTAACCCGGCGCTTGTGTAGACTACGGGCGATGAGCGCCACGCCGTACCGCTACTGCCCGCTCTGCCGCACCGAGCTCACGGCCGCCGAGCGGGGCGGACGCGAGCGCCTCGTCTGCCCCGCGTGCGGGTTCACCCACTGGAACAACCCCGTGCCGGTGGTCGGCGCGATCGTCGAGCGCGACGGCGCCTTGCTCATGGTCCGCAGCCACGGCTGGCCGGAAACCTGGTACGGGCTCGTCACGGGCTTCCTCGAGCGGGGCGAGCACCCCGAGCAGGCCGTGCTGCGCGAGGTGGAGGAGGAGCTCGGCCTCAAGGCCGACCTGGGCGAGATGATCGGCATCTACCCTTTCGAGCGCCTGAACCAGATCATCCTCGTCTACCACGTCCGTGCGCACGCCGGCGAGGTGCGGCTCTGCGCGGAGGAGCTCGCCGACTGGAAGGCCGTGCCGCTCGCGAAGGTGAAGCCCTGGCCGCAAGGCACCGGACCGGCGCTGCACAAGTGGCTCGTGAGCCGCGGCTACCAGCCGGAGATCGCGCCGTTCGGAACCCCGATGGACTGACGGCTGCGGAATCGCGGCTCGAAAGCCGCTCCCACAGGCTTCGTTCGACAGCCGGGTGGGAGAGCCTTCGCAGGCGCGATCTTTCTCAGCGGTCGTCCTGCTCGGTGAACGTGAAGTCGCGGAAGCTCGAGCCGCCTTCCTGGGTCTGGATGATCGTGTTGTTGGGGTTCTCGAAGCAGTGCCAGTAATCGATCCTGAGCGACTTGTCGGGATTCGGCACCTGCTTGTACGTCTGCTGCACGTACCACGGCTCCTCGAGCGTGACGGGATCGTACGCCCACACGTCCGCCGTGATCGTGGAATCGTCGGTCTTCCGCCAAACCTCCACCGTCTCGAGCTGATCGGAGTGCCGCGGATCGTTGCGGTGGAAGATGTTCTCCTGGATCTGGCTCGTGTGGATGACCAGCCTGTGGTCGTCCGTCCAGAAGCCGATGGAGTCGCCGTAGTAGAGCGGATAGGCGTCCTCGGCGGGCGGATGGTCGCGGCCGTCGGTGTAGATCCGCCGCATGTTGTTGGTCGTCTCCGAGAAGAGCCACGTCTGATCTGGCGTGACGATGAACTCCCGGAGGAACGGGATCGCGAGCCAGCGGGGAAATCCGGGCGGGCTGCAGTCGCTGATCGGGTCGTACTCGATGCCTTGCGCGGCGAGCTCGCGCCGCCGCTCGAGCTCGGCGCGCGCCTCGGGCTTGAGCTTGGCCGTCGTGAGCACGCCCTCCGGCTGCGCCGGGTCGAAGAACGGCGGGCCGACGCGGGTCCAGAGCCCGCTCCAGTCCGGCATGTCGTCGAGGGAGAGCCGTCCGTCGCCCCCGGCGCGCGCCCGCAGCGCGTCGTAGAGCTCGCGCGCCGTGGCGTGCTCGCGGCCGAGCGCCGCGCGCCCTTCGCGATCCGCCGGAAGCAGCTCCGCCGCCTGCGCGGCATCGGGGGCGTCCCCGGCAGCCGGCCCTTCGTTCGCGCCCTGCTCGGGCGTGCAGGCCCCGAGCAGCACGAGCGCCGCCCAGCCGAGCCCCGCCGTCGTCCCTCTCATGCCGTTCTCCTCATTGATCGTCCTCGTCCGTGAAAGTGAAGTCGCGGAACTGCGACGAGCCCTCTTCCGTGCGAATGACGACGTTGTTCGGGTTCTCCGCGCAGTGCCAGTACCGGATCCGCAGGCTCTGCTCGTCCGACAGCTTCGTGTAGGTCTGCTTGACGTACCACGGCTCCGCGAGCACCGGCGGGTCGTACACCCACACGTGCGCCACGATGTTGCGGTCGTCCACTTTCTCCCAGATCTCGACCGTCTCCACCTGCTCCGTGTACTCGGGCTGCGTGCGCTGGTACTGCCCGGCCATGAGCTGATTGGTGTGCACCACGAGGCGGTCTCCGTCCCAGAATCCGATGGAATCGCCGTTGTACGTGGGATAGGCCTCTTCCTCCGGCGTGTGGCCCCGGCCGTCCGTGTACACGCGGCGAATGTCGTTGACCATCTCGTTGATGAGCCACGTCTGCTTCGGCGTGGGCACGAACTCGCGCAGGAACGGCTCGGTGAGCCAGCGCGGGTGGCCCGGCGGCGCGCATTCGGAGAGCGGGTCGTACTCGATGCCGCGCTCGATGCGGTCGAGCTTCTCCTCGAGGCGCCGCTGGTACTCCGGCGTGAGCTTCGCCGTCGGCAGGCGATCGCGCCCCTGATCCGGATCGAAGTTGAAGATGATGCCGTTGCGGGTGTACACGCCCGACCAGTCGGGCATGTCGGCGGGTCCCTTGCGGTCGCCGCCGTCGGCCTGCTCGAGGAAGAACTGGTAGAGATCCCAGGCGGTTGCGTGGCGGCGCCCGAGCTCGGTCATGCCTTCCTTCGTGCCGGGCAGCTCGATGTCGGCGGCCGCGAGGGCCGGCACGAGCAGCGCTGCCGGTAGAATTCGGATCGCGTGGGTCTTCGTGCTGGTCATCGTCGCCGGTCTCGTTCGACTCCTGATCGGGAAGCGCGGAGACATCATAACAGGGGCTCGAGGGGCGGGAGGCTTTGTCTTGCAACCGGTATTGATCGGCGTGCTGGCCTACCTCGCGGTGCAGTTCGCCATCGGCGTGCTGGTCTCCCGGCGCATCGCGAGCGAGACCGACTACGTGCTCGCCGGGCGGCGCCTCGGGCTCGGCCTCGCCGCGTTCTCGATCTTCGCCACCTGGTTCGGCGCGGAGACGATCGTCGGCGCCGCGGGCTCGATCTACACCGAAGGGCTCTCGGGCGGCTCGGCGGATCCGTTCGGCTACGGGCTTTGCCTGCTCGTGGCGGGCGCCGTCGTGGCAGCACCGCTCTGGCGCCGCAAGTACACGACGTTCGGCGATCTGTTCCGCGAACGCTACTCGGCCGGCGTCGAGCGCGTGGCCATCCTGCTCATGGTGCCGACGTCCGTGATCTGGGCGGCGGCCCAGATCCGCGCATTCGGCCAGGTCGTGAGCGCGGCGTCCGACCTCGAGGTGTCCGTAGCCATCACGGCGGCCGCGGTGTTCGTCGTGGGCTACACGGTCGTCGGCGGGCTGCTCGCAGACGCGATCACGGACCTCGTGCAGGGCGTCGCGCTGGTCGTGGGCCTCGTCGTGCTGCTCGCGCTCGTGGCGAACGCGAACGGCGGCCTCCCGGGACTCGCCGCGCTCGTGGAGCCGTCGCGACTCCAGCCGCTCGGCACGGAGGGCACCGACTGGCTCGACATCGCGGAGGCCTGGGCCGTGCCCGTGCTCGGCTCGATGCTCGCGGTGGAGCTCCTGTCGCGCATGCTGGGCTGCCGCAGCGCGGCCACCGCCCGCAACGCCACCCTGCTCGGCGCGGCGCTCTACGTGGCCGTGGGCCTCGTGCCCGTGCTGCTCGGCCTCGCCGGGCCCCGGCTCGTGCCCGACCTCGAGGAGCCGGAGCAGCTCATCGCCGTGTTGGCCGAGCGGCACCTCGGCACGCTCGCGTACGTCGTGTTCGCGGGCGCGCTGATCTCGGCGATCCTCTCCACCGTGGACAGCGCGCTGCTCGCGGCCGCCTCGCTGATCTCGCACAACGTCGTGCTGCCGCTCAGGCCCGGGCTCGACGAACGCGCCAAGGTGCGCATCGCGCGGCTCGGCGTGGCGGGCTTGGGCGTCGCGGCCTACGTGATAGCGCTGCACGCCGAGGGCATCTACGCGCTCGTGGAGACGGCGTCAGCGTTCGGCAGCTCCGGCATCTTCGTGGTGGGCATGTTCGGTCTCTTCAGCCGCTTCGGCGGGCCGAGCAGCGCGCTGGCGGCGCTCGGCACCGGAATGGCCGTGTGGGCGCTCGGCGAGTACGCCCTCGAGTGGCGCGCGCCCTATCTCGCGTCGCTCGCGAGCGCGCTCGGGGCCTACGTCGGCGTCGCGCTCGCGGGCAGCGTCGTGGCCTCGCCGCGGGCGGCGCGGGCGGCGGCGCAGCCTCCGGGCGCCGCCCGGGATCCGACGGCGGTCTGAGCCGGCGGCCACCCGGAGACTATTTCCGAGTTGCTGGTAAGATTCGGGGCGTTCGCGTCCTCAGGGGGATTCCGATGCACCGCCCGTCGCTGCACCGCAACGCGCTGGCCGCGCCGTCCGTTCGTCGCTTTGCTACCGCGCTCGGCGCGGCCATCTGCACGGCGCTCGCCTCACCGGCATCGCCGCAAGAAACCGCCGCCATCCCGGTGGCGCCCGACTCGCCGGCCGCCGCACGGCTGCGCAACTTCGAGCCGGTCACGGACGAGATGCTGCGCAACCCGGATCCCGAGGACTGGCTCATGTGGCGCCGCACGCTCGACAGCTGGGGCTACAGCCCGCTCGACCAGATCAACCGGCGCAACGTCTCGCAGCTCACGCTCGTGTGGACGCGTGCGCTCGCGCCGGGCGACCAGGAAGGCACGCCGCTCGTCCACGACGGCGTCATGTTCTTCCCGAACCCGAACGACATCACGCAGGCCATCGACGCCGCCACGGGCGAGCTGATCTGGGAGTACCGGCGGCGCGTGCCGGAGGACGTCGGCGAGTACTTCCCCGCCGCGCCCACCAACCGCAACCTCGCCATCTACGGCAACCACATCCTCGACAACGGCGCGGACGGCTACGCGTACGCGCTCGACGCGCGAACCGGCAACCTCGTCTGGGAATCGCTGATCCTCGACTACCGGCGCGGCGCGAAGAACAGCTCGGGCCCGATCAGCATCCCCGGCGGCAAGGTGATCTCGGGTCGCAGCTGCGAGCCCGAAGGCGGGCCCGAAGCGTGCGTGGTGACGGCCTTCGACGCCGAGACGGGACGCGAGCTCTGGCGCACGCGCACGATCCCGAAGCCCGGCGAGCCCGGCAGCGAGACCTGGGGCGACGTGCCGTACGAGAAGCGCTGGCACGTGGGCATGTGGATGGTGCCGAGCTACGACCCGGAGACGAACCGCATCTACGTGGGCACGTCGGTCACGGCCCCCGCGCCGAAGTTCATGCTCGGCGGTAACGAGGAGCAGCACCTCTATCACAACTCCACGCTGGCGCTCGACGCCGAGACGGGCCGGATCGTGTGGCACTTCCAGCACGTCGTGGATCACTGGGACCTCGACCATCCGTTCGAGCGGCTGCTGATCGAGACGGAGGTGGCGCCGGATCCGGACGCCGTGGCCTGGATCAATCCGCGCGTCCGGCCGGGCGAGGTGCGCAAGGTCATCACCGGCATCCCGGGCAAGACGGGCCTCGTCTACACGCTGGACCGCGAGACCGGCGACTTCCTGTGGGCGCGCGAGACGATCGAGCAGAACGTCATCGAGGACATCAACGTGGAGTCCGGCCGGGCCATCGTGAACCCGGACAAGATCTTCACGGCCGCCGGACAGGAGAAGCTCATCTGCCCGAGCACTTCCGGAGGCAAGAACTATCCGGCCGGCGCCTATAGCCCGCTCACGCGGCTCATGTATTACCCGCTGCAGAACACTTGCATGATGTCGACCTCCGCGGCCGAGGAGCAGAGCATCGAGGAGCTCTACGCGATCCGCAACCGCGTGCAGATCACGCCGGGCGAGGAGAACGTGGGCACCATCCATGCGATCTCGCCCTCGACGGGCCGCACGGCGTGGAAGTACGAGCAGCGCGCGGGCATGCTGTCGCTCGTCGCCACCGGCGGCGGCCTCCTGTTCGGCGGCGACGTGAACGGCCGCTTCCGCGCCTTCGATCAGGAGACGGGCGAGGTGCTGTGGGAGGTCAACCTCGGCTCCCCCGTGAACGGCTACCCCGTCACCTATGCGGTGGACGGCAGGCAGTACGTCGCCGTGAGCACGGGCGGCTCGGGGCTCGCGTTCGGCCTCGCGCGGCTGTCGCCGGAGCTGCGCCCGGGCACGGGCAACCAGCTCTTCGTGTTCGCCCTGCCCGAGCGGACGCGGTGATCCCCGCCATGCGCCCGCTGCGCCTCGCCGCCGCGCTGCTGCTCGGCGCCGCCTCGCTCCCCGCGCTCGCGCAGCGCGACGACTTCGCGCCGGTGACGGACGAGATGCTGCAGAACCCGGACCCGGCGGACTGGCTCATGTGGCGCCGCACGCTGAACCACTGGGGCTACAGCCCGCTCGATCAGATCGACCGGCGCAACGTCGCGCGGCTCCGGCTCGTGTGGACGCGGCCGCTCCACCCCGGCATCCAGGAAGGCACGCCGCTCGTCTACGACGGCGTCATGTACTTCCCCAATCCGAACGACATCACGCAGGCCATCGACGCGGCGACCGGCGACCTGATCTGGGAGTACCGCCGGCCCGTGCAGCCGGACAACGCGGAGTACATCCCGTTCCCGTCGATCAACCGCAACCTCGCGATCTACGGCACGTACATCCTCGACAACGGCGCCGACAACTTCGCGTACGCCATCGACGCGCGCACCGGCGAGCTCGCGTGGGAGACGCAGATCCTCGATTACCGGCGCGGCGCGCAGCACAGCTCCGGCCCCATCGTGGCGAACGGCAAGGTGGTGTCGGGACGCAGCTGCGAGCCCGAAGGCGGGCCCGAGGCCTGCGTGATCACGGCGTTCGACGCGCAGACCGGCCGGGAGCTCTGGCGCACGCGCACGATCCCGCGGCCGGACGAGCCGGGCGGCGACACCTGGGGCGACATCCCGTACGAGGAGCGCCGCCACGTGGGGCTGTGGATGGTGCCGAGCTTCGATCCGGAGCTGAACCTGATCTACGTGGGCACGTCGGTCACGTCGCCGGCGCCGAAGTTCATGCTCGCCGGCAACGACGAGCAGTACCTCTACCACAACTCCACGCTGGCGCTGAACGCGGACACCGGCGAGATCGTCTGGTATCTGCAGCACAACGTGGACCACTGGGACCTCGACCACCCGTTCGAGCGGCTGCTGATCGACACGGTCACGGCGCCCGATCCCGACGCGGTCACGTGGATCAACCCGCGCGTGCGTCCGGGCGAGACGCGCAAGGTGCTGACCGGCATCCCCGGCAAGACGGGCATCGTCTACACGCTGGACCGCGCCACGGGGCAGTTCCTGTGGGCGCGGCCCACGGTGGAGCAGAACGTCATCGCGAGCGTGAACACGGAGTCCGGCGCCGGCGTCGTGAACACCGACAAGCTCTTCACGGCGCCGGGCCAGACGCGCCTCATTTGCCCGAGCCTCGCGGGCGGCAAGAACTACCACGCGGGCACGTACAGCCCGCTCACCGGCCTCATGTACTTCCCGCTGCAGAACACCTGCCAGGAGTCGACGTCGATCGCGGCGCGGCCGAGCCTCGACGAGCTCTACGCCATCCGCAACCGCGACCAGATCACGCCCGGCAAGGACGGCGTCGGTACCATCGAGGCGATCTCGGTGCAGACGGGCCGCACGGCGTGGAAGCACGAGCAGCGCGCCGGCGTCACCTCGCTCATGGCGACGGGCGGCGGGCTGCTCTTCGGCGGCGACGTGAACGGCCGGTTCCGCGCCTACGATCAGCGCACCGGCGAGATCCTGTGGGAGGTCAACCTCGGCTCGCAGGTCACCGGGTTCCCGGTGACCTATGCCGTGGACGGCAAGCAGTACGTGGCGATCAGCACGGGCGGCACGCCGAACACGTTTCAGCTCTCGAGTCTCACGCCGGAGCTGCGGCCGGGCAGCGCGAACAACCTCTACGTGTTCGCGCTGCCGGACTGAGCGGCGCACGCGGCACGACGGGCGCGCCATTCGCCGACCGGTATCGGCCGGGCCGGCGCAGCGCTCGTTACTCGGTTAGCCGGTCCAGGATGCGTTGCGCCTCCCGCCGGGCGGCCGGACCGACATCCGGATCGGCAGCCACTTCCCGCAGGATCGACTCGGCCTCGTCGTGCTTGCCGGCCCGTGCCGCGGTGCGGGCTGCGTCGAGCCGCTCGAAGCCGAGCAGCTCGCGTTGCATCGATTCCAGGGCGGTCCGCGCGCGGCCGGCGATGGCGTCGTCGGCCAATTGCTCGGCGACGATTGCTTTCGCCTCGTCGAACCGTTGCGCGGCGACGAGGTCGCCGACACGCGTATCCGCCCATTCGACGAGCCAACCGTCGTGCAGCCCTTTGCTCATGGAGCGATGGCCCGCCGGCACGGTAAAAGGCTCGCTGCGTGCGTCACGGAGCAACCGCAGCGCCTCCGGAACGTTGCCGCGCCGCCGCTGCAAGGCGGCTTGACCGAGCAACACCATGCCGTCCGTCGGCCGAGCCCGACGGCCCAGAGCGAGCGCCCGGTCGTCCTGCTCCGTCACGACGTCCACGTTCAGCAGCGCGAGCGCCAGATTCTCGTATGCGACGGCGTTCCGCGGCTGCACGGCGATGCACCGCAGCAGCAGATCGGCCGCCTCGCGGGCGATCCCCGGCGGCAGCAGCTCCTCGACCGGGACGCCGTCGCGGCCATTCGCGTCGATGAGATAGGCCGCCTTGGCTCCGAGCACGAACGGGTCTTCCGAGCCGCGCTCGATCGCCGCATCGAGCGCTTCGCGCAATGCGGCCGCGTCGTTCGCTCGTTGCGCCACCATCGCGCGCAGCTCGAACGGCTCGGGGGCGGTCGGCGCGAGCGCGATGACGGCATCGATGTGACGCCGCGCCAGGTCGTCGTTGTTGCCCGCGACGGCGAGGCGCGCCAGCGCGAACTCGACGTTCGCCGCCGAAGCGGGCCCGACCGTCATTTCCCCGCTGCGATCCCGAACGTCCGTGATGCCCATCGTGTAGCGGCCACGGCGCAGGTACGCGCGCAAGTCGGATGTCACCTCGTCGTACGACTTGCCGAATGCTGCCGCAAACGCGAAATCCAGATCCTTCGTCCGGAGCCCGATCAGGAACTCCTGGAGGTCGGCCCTTGCACCCGCCGGCCGCCCGCCGGCGCTATCGGCCGCGCCTCCCGACGAGCGCGAGCCACACCACCCCGGCGCCAGCCACCGCGAGCGCCGGGCCTATCGCGTATTGCACGGCGCTCCAGCCGAACGCGTCGAGCAGCACGCCCGAGCCGAACGAGCCCGCGGCGACGAACGCGAAGACGAGGAAGTCGTTGAGCCCCTGAACCTTCGCCTGCTCGGCGGCGGTGTGCGCCGTGCCGAGCAGGCTCGTGGCGCCGATGAACGAGAAGTTCCAGCCGATGCCGAGCGCGACCAGAGCGGCGTAGAAGTGATGCAGGTCGACGCCCGCGAGCGCGATGGCGCCGCACGCGGCGATCAGCGCGAGGCCCGTGCCGATCACGGGCAGGTGCCCGAAACGCACGATGAGCGTGCCCGTGAAGAACGCGGGCGCGAACATCGCGAGGATGTGCCAGCGCACGACGTCCGCCGCATGCCCGGCGGTGAAGCCGTGGCCCACCATCGCGAGCGGCGTGGAGGTCATCACGAGGCTCATCGTCGAGAAGCCCACCATGCCGCAGAGCGCCGCGACCACGAAGACGGGCTGGCGGGCGATGACGGCGAGGGGGCGCCCCGAGCCGGCCGCTCTGTCGCGCAAAGCGGGCCGCGGAATGTCGAGCAACAGCAGGCCGAGCGCGCCGACGACGTTGAGCGCGATGTTGATCAGATAGGCGTTCGCGTAGGCCGCGGCCGCGGAAGCGTTCGAGGTGAGCCGCACGATCTCCGGGCCGATCAGCGCGCTCAGCAAGCCGCCCGCGAACACCCACGAGATGGCCTTCGGTTTGAAGGCTTCGGAAGCGGTGTCCGCCGCCGCGAAGCGGAAGAAATTCTGGAAGGCCTGATAGATCCCTAAGCCGACGGCACCGGCGACGAGCAGCCCGAAGCTGCCGACGAAGAGCGCGCGCGCCGCGAGCGCCGAGCCGACGGCGCCCGCGAGCGCGCCGAGCAGGAAGCCCGCGCGGCGCCCGAACCGCCCCATGAACATGGATGCGGCGGGCGCCGTGAACATGGAGGAGAGCACCACCATCGACACCGGCAGCGTGGCGAGCGCCTCGTTCTCCGCGAGCAGCGCACCCGCGAGCCCGGCCACGATGATGTTCACGGCGAGCTGCGAGCCGAGGACGGCGTTCGCGAAGACCAGCACGGCCACGTTGCGTTTGGCGCGGCGGTCGGGGTCGAGGAGACGCCGGGGTTCGGGGGCGGCGAGCATCGCGAAGCTCGGAAGGCGGTCGTTGCGCCCGTGGGCAAGCGGAGAAGGCGGAATGTTACGCGAATCGGCCGGCGCGGCGGCCGACGCCTGGAGCCTGCCTGGCTCGCCCCGATGAGATAACTGCATGAACGAACGGGATTCGTGACGAGAGGAGCGAGTTCTACTGGCTATACTGACAGTCCATTACGGCGCTCTTGGAGGCTTTCGATGAGCTCGGATCCCGGCGACCGTCCGTCCGCTTCGGCCGTGCTCGGCTCTCCTTCCATCGACGACCTCGACGCGGCGATCTGCAAGCTCGCGCGGCAGATGAACGCGGACACTTATCGCTGGCTCGTGCTGATCCGCGAGTTCGACGAGCGCACGGGCTGGCGGAAGTGGTCGTGCCGTAATTGCGCGGAGTGGCTCGCGCTGCGCTGCCAGTTGTCGCTCTCCGCCGCCCGCGAGCACGTACGAGTCGCACAGACGCTGCGTGAGCTGCCGTTGATATCCGCGGCGTTCGCCGAGGGGCGTCTCTCCTACTCGAAGGTGCGCGCGCTCACGCGGGTGGCCCGGCATCACAACGAGGAGCGGCTGCTTGCCTACGCGCTCGAAGTAACGGCGGCGCAGATCGAGGAGCGCTGCCGCGAGATGCGCAATGGCGAGCTGGACTCGGTCGAAGATGCTTGGCGGGCGTGGGAGCGGCGCTCGCTCGTCATCCGGCGCAACGCCGCCCGCGGCACGATGTCGATCAGCGTGGAGGTGCCGCTCGCGGATGGCGAGCTGATTGCACAAGCGCTGGAGCGCGCCACGGAGGCAGGCGAGGCGGCGAGGGAGTACGAGTTCGGCGCGACGAGCGCTGCGCCGGCCTCGCGCGATCCCGCGGATCGCGCCTCCGCGGAAGCGCGGGGCGCGCCCGGGAACGGTTGGCTCGCGCAACAGGCGGACGCGCTGGTCGCGGTGGCGAAGGCTTATCTCGCGGGCGGCGCCAGTGCAGGGAAATCCCCCGCGGCCACGGATCACTACCAGGTGGTCGTGCACGTCGACGAGTCCGCCCTCCGCGGAAGCGCGGGGCGATCGGAGCTACCGATAGAGACGGTCAAGCGGCTCTGCTGCGACGGCAGCGTGATCACGCTCCTCGAGGACCAGCACGGCAAGCCGCTCGGCGTCGGGCGGAAGCGGCGCACGATCGCGGCCGCGTTGCGCCGCGCGCTCTGGGCGCGCGATCGCGGGTGCGTGTTCCCGGGGTGCCATCGGAAGCGCTACGTGCACGGGCATCACGTGCGCCACTGGGCGGACGGCGGCGAGACGAGCCTCGAGAACCTCGCGCTGCTCTGCACGCACCATCACGTGCTGCTGCACGAGGGGCGGTTCAAGATGCACCGCGGCGCGGACGGCAGGTTCTACTTCCTGCGCCCGGACGGGCGCCCAATTCCGCGGGGCGGCTATCGGATGGAGGACGTGGTGGACGACGGCGCGGCGGCCGCATAGCCGCCGCGCGCCGCCTCGCCGTGCCGGTCAGCCCTTGCGCCTGTGGAACGACAGGTCGTCCGGGTTGATCAGGTCCGGCACCGTCCAACCGTTCAGGTCGTACTCGGCCATGCACTGCTCCGCGAAGCCCTTGAACCGCTCCGCGTTGCCGTTGGCCATCGCGCTGAAGAGCGCATACCGGCGGATCTCCTCCGTGCTGCCGCCGTAGTTGATCTCGTAGAGCTCGTGGCGCGCGCCGAACTCCGTGCCCAGGCAGTCCCAGAGGAGCTTCATGAGCTTGATGCGTTGCTCGGCCGTATAGCCGTTCGAGCCGCGCATGTAGCGGTCGATGTACGGACGGATGGCGGGATTGCTGAAATCGCGCGAGTGCGAGTTCAGATAGATCAAGCTCGATGCCACCGTCTGCTCGATGATGTACTTGATCTTCGTGTACGCCATCGTGGCGATGATCTGATAGGCGTTGCCGGGGTCCATGTTCGGCAGCAGGTAGTCGCCCTTCCACGGCCGCGGGTCGCGCACCATGGCCTCGGTCAGCGCCCAGAACAGGTTCCGCCAAGCCAGCACCTCGCCGACGTTGGCCTGCACGCCGCGGTAGTCCTTGGTGCCGGCGGCCTCCACGGCCTTGAGCAGCAGGCCCGCGATGAAGTCGAGCTTGACGGCGAGGCGCGTGCAGCCGTGCACCACGAAGCGCGGCAGGAAACCCGTCCGCGGGAAGAAGTTATTGGCCTTCTCCACGTCGCCGTAGACGAACACGTTCTCCCACGGCACGAACACGTTGTCCATGATGAACACCGCGTCGTTCTCGTCGAGCCGCGAGGAGAGCGGCTGGTCGAACGGGCTCGACATCACGGTGGACGTCATCTCGTACGACGTGCGGCAGATGAACTTCACGCCGGGCGCGTTCGTGGGCGTCATGAGCACCAGCGCGAACTTCTTGTCCTGGAGCGGAATGAGCCCGTGGTGCGCGATGAACGTGTAGTTCGTGAGCACCGATCCCGTGGCGACCACCTTCGCGCCCGACACGTAGATGCCCGCGTCGGTCTCGCGCTCCACGTGCACGCACACGTCGGCCACCTGGTCGGGCGGTTTGTCCCGGTCCACCGGCGGATGGATGATCGCGTGGTTCACGAACGGCACGCGCTCCTGGCAGAACGTGTACCAGCGCTTCGCGTTTTCCTGGAACGGCTCGTAGAACTCCGCGTTGCCGCCGAGCGTGCCGAGGAACGCGGCCTTGTAGTCCGGCGAGCGGCCCATCCAGCCGTAGGTGATGCGCTGCCACTCGGCGATGGCGTCGCGGCCGGCCACCGACTCCTCCACCGTCTTCGGCGCGCGAAAGAACGCGTGCGTGCGGGCCTTGGGGTTGTCCGTGTCCGCGGGCAGCAGCAGCTTCTTGTTGCGCTCCGGGTCGTGCAGCGCGTCGAACAGGCGCGCGGTCATGCGCGCGGTGTTGCGGAACGCGGGATGCGTGGTGACGTCCGTCACGCGCTCGCCGTAGATGTACACCTCGCGGCCGTCGCGTAGCGACTCGAGGTACTCCTCGCCCGTCTGCGGCTTGTCCTGGCGGATCGCGCCGATCATCTCGGGCGTGATAGCGGTCTCTGCCTTGGCAACCATGACCAGTGTCTCCTCCGATAAACACGCGGAGGCAGCCGGAAGCGCCCCCGCGAAAAGACGTCAAGCGCTCTGGCGCACCAGGTCGAGCGCGGCTGCGATCGACTCGGTGCCGCCGCCGGGCGCCATCACGTGTGCGCCGGCCACGCCGTCGATCTCGCGCAGACCTTCGATCAGCTCGGCGCAGATCTTCCTGCCTTCCTCCAACGGATCGCGGGCTCCTTCGAGGCGGGCGATGATCGCGTCGGGCACGTACACGCCATGGAGATTCTCGTTCATCCAGCGCGCCGACTTCGCCGAGCGGATGGGGCCGACGCCGATGATAATCCCGGCGCGCTCCGTGATGCCTTCCTCGCGCAGCCGGCCGATGTAGGCCGCCGCCACGTCGAGGTCGAAGCAGAACTGGGTCTGGATGAACCCTGCGCCCGCCGCGATCTTCGAGAGCAGACCCTGCGGGCTCCAGCTCGGGCCGGGCTTCTGCGGCACGTCGGCGCCGCCGATGAGGAAATGCGGCGGCGGATCGATCGCACGGCCGGACGGCAGCTTGCCGGTGTCGCGCATGTCGCGGATGAAGGTCATGAGCTCGCGCGAGTTGAAGTCGAAGACGCCTTTCGCCTCCGGCTGATCGCCGCCCTTCGGATCGTCGCCGTGCAGCACCAGCACGTTGCCGACGCCGTGCGCCGCCGCGCCCAGCAGGTCGCCCGCGAGCGCGATGCGGTTACGGTCGCGGCAGGTGACTTGCAGGATGGGCTCGTAGCCGTTGGCCGCGAGAATCGCCGCCGCCGCGAAGCTGCTCATGGTGGTGCGGCCGGCCGCCGCATCGGTGACGTTGATGGCGTCCGCGCGCCCCCGCAGCAGCGCCGCCTCGCGGAGCAGGTGCTCGCCGCGGGCCGACAGCGGCGGCACGATCTCCGCCGTGATCACGAATCGTTTGTCTCGAATCAGGTTTTCCAGTACGGTCGCCATCGTTCTCGCTCGGCCAACAAAACCAGCTCGCCGCCCAGCTCGCCGCCGCGCGTCTCGCGGCGCCGGCCGTGGGGAAGCTCCCGGATCCTGACCATATCATGCCGCACGCGGCGCGTGCGCCGGTGTCAGGGTTTTCTACAGTGGCAGCCCTGCGTAGTTCTCCGCGAACGCCGTCTGCGCGGCCTCCGAGCTCGCAAGGTACTCGAGCTCCGCGAGCTGCAATCGCCGGTCGAACGTGCTCCTCCCGGGCGGGCGGTGCAGCAACCCCGTGAGCCACGCCGAGAACCGCTCGGCGTTCCAAATGCGCTTCAGGCACGCGTCGGAGTAGCCGTCGAGCAGGTCGCTCCGCCCCCCCTTGTAGTAGGCGATCAGCGCCTGCGCGAGGCGGTAGACGTCGGCCACCGCGAGATTGAGCCCCTTCGCACCCGTCGGCGGCACGATGTGCGCCGCGTCGCCCGCGAGGAACAGCCGCCCGAAGCGCATGGGCTCCGCCACGAAGCTGCGCAGCGGCGCCACGCTCTTCTCGATCGACGGCCCGGTCTCGAGCCGCGCCGCGAGGTCCGCCGGGAGCCGCGCGCGCAGCTCGCTCCAGAACCGCTCGTCGCTCCAGCGCGCCGGGTCCTCGTCCGGCTCGCACTGCACGTAGCAGCGGCTGCGCGTACGCGAACGCATGCTGCAGAGCGCAAAGCCCCGGTCGTGGCTCGCGTAGACGAGCTCGTCGGAGACGGGCTGCGTGTCCGCCACGATGCCGAGCCAGCCGTACGGGTACACGCGCTCGTGCACGGTGATCGCGCTGGCAGGGATCGAGCGCCGGGTCACGCCGTGGTAGCCGTCGCAGCCCGCGACGAAGTCGCAGCGCAACCGATGGGTCGCGCCGTCCTTGCGGTACGTGAGCGCCGGCGCGTCCCCGTCGATGCCGTGCAGCGCCACGTCCTCGGCCTCGTAGACGAGCGCGCCGCCGGCCGCCGTGCGCGCGTCCACGAGGTCCTTGGTGAGCTCGGTCTGCCCGTACACCGTGACGCAGCGGCCGCAGCGGGCCCGCAGGTCGACACGCAGCCGGTGCTCGCCGAAAGCGATGGCCACGCCCTCGTGCACGAGGCCCTCGCGGTCGAGGCGGTGCGCGAGGCCCGCCTGCCTCAGGATCTCCACGGTGCCTTGCTCGAGCACACCGGCCCGGATGCGGCCGAGCACGTGCTCGCGGCTCCGCCGCTCGAGCACCACGCTGTCGATGCCCGCGAGATGCAGCAGATGGGAGAGCAGCAGGCCGGAGGGGCCCGCCCCGACGATGCCGACCTGCGTGCGAACGGTCATGGCAGCGCGTAGGCGATAACGGCCGGCGCGCCCGCGGCGGCATCGGCGGGGCCGCCCGCAGTCACGGCCACGTACTGCTTGCCGTTTCGCGCCTGGTAGGTGATCGGGACGGCGTGCCCAGGCCGCGGCAGCTCCGCGCTCCAGAGCTCCTCGCCCGTGCGCGACGCGAACGCCCGCAGGCGCCGGTCGTCGGTGGCCGCGACGAACACGAGCCCGCCCGCCGTGACGATCGGCCCGCCCCGGTTGAGCCGCCCCGTGCCCTGCTTGCCAGGCGGCAGCTCCGCCGTGACGCCGAGCGGCACCTGCCACACGATCTCGCCGGACGAGGCGCTCACCGCCGTCAGCCGGCCCCATGGCGGCTTCTGGCACGGCCAGGTCTCGCCGGCGCGCGGCCCGGCGTCGCCGCCCGTGCCGTCCCACCAGAAGCCGGCCGTGGTCGGGGCCGTGCCGCCGCCGTCGGCCGTCTCGGGCCAGACGAGGTCGCCGGCGTCCGCGGTGTTCACGAACACGAAGCCGCGCGTGGGATCGGCAGCGGCGCCGCCCCACCCCGCCCCGCCCGCCGAGCCCGGGAAGACCACGGTCGCGCGCGGCGCCGGTCCCGCCGCGTCGCGCTGCCCGCCCCCTCGCTCGCGCAGCTGCCGGCAGAACGCGGCGTGTTCGGCGGTCGTGTCCTCGGCCGTCACGAGATCGCTCGGCGCGAAGCTCGTGCGGGCGAGCGGCGGCGGCTTCACGGGGATCGGCCTGGCGCGCGACGTCGCGGCGCCCGGCACGTCGCCGGGCGGCACGGGGCTTTCCTCCACGCCGAACAGCGGCTCGCCGGTCACGCGGTTCAGGATGTAGAGATAGCCGGGTCTCGACGGCAGCACGAGCACGGGCACGGTCGCGTCGCGAATCGTCACGTCGAGCAGCGTCGGGGCAGCCGGCAGGTCGTGGTCCCACACCTCGTGGCGCAGGGTGTGGAAGTGCCAGCGCCGCGCGCCGGTGCGCGCATCCAGGGCGACGACGGCGTTGCCGAGCTGCGCATCGCCGGGAGGCTCGCCGCCGTCGTGCGCGTTCGGCCCCGAGCCGCCGAACACGGCGTAGACGAGCGCGCGGTCCACGTCCACGGTGAACGAGGCCGCGCGATGCAGCAGACCGTGCCGACCGCCCCACGCATCGCTCGCCGCCGCATCGGACCCGGCTTCACCCGGCCGGGGCACGGCGCTGAACAGCCACACCTGGGCGCCCGTGCGGGCGCTGTACGCGCGGACGCTGCCGGGCGGACCGTCGGAGCCGACGATCAGCAGATGCTCGAAGGCGGTGGGGGCCGAGCGGTACGGAATGGGCATCTCGACGGCGCCGCCCGAGCCGAACGCCCGCACGGGCTGGCCCGTCGCCGCGTCCAGGGCCGCGAGCCGCCGACCCGCCGTGTAGAAGAGCCGCGGCGGCGTCTCCGCATCGCCCGGCCAGTACGTGACCCCGCGCGGCGACGGCGGCTCGCCCCGCACCACGTGGCGCCAGCGCTCCGTGCCCGTGTCGGCGGCGAGCGCGACGATGCGGTCCGCCGCCGCGAGATACAGCACGCCGTCGACGGCGAGCGGCGTGAGCTCGTAGCCGGACGCGTCCGGGAACGGCGGCAACGGATAGCGCCACGCCTCGACGAGCCGGGCCACGTTGCGCACGTCGATCTGGTCCAGCGGCGAATAGCGCGTGCCCGCGAGGTCGCGGTTGTAGGTCGGCCAGTCGGCCGCCGCGAGGAAGTGGGCGTAGGGAGCGGGCGTGGCCGGAGGCGTGCCCGCGTCCGCCGCCGGCCCGCGGCCGCACGCGACGAGCGCGAGCGGAGCGAGCACGCACACGAGCCGTGCCGCCGTCATCGTTCGTACCGCCCGCTCACGAGCGCCGCGGGTCCTCCCGCCAATGACATAACGCTCCGCACAGTCCCCCCGGCGCCCGGCATTCTAACCCGCGGCACGCCGCCCTCGGTTCAGCGACTCGCCGATGGCCGTTGCGGAAACGCCTGCGCGTACCGCGCTTTTCGCGCTCCGCTTCCCACGCCGAAGCTGAACCGCCGCTGAACCGCGCGTTTGGCGCACCTTCGAAGGCGTCGATACAATGGCGGCATCGAGTGACGCAAGCACAGGGGCTCGAGCATGAGCAAGATTTCGATGGGTGCGCTGGCGGCTGCCGCGATTGCAGCCGGCTACGCCGGGAGCGCTGCGGCCGTCCAGTACGACGTCGTGGAGGAGACCAGCTCCGTCGCCTTCGTGGGCGTGCAGCAAGGCACGAAGTTCAACGGGCGTTTCTCGGACTTCGAGGCGCAGATCGACCTCGACCCGAGCGATCCCACCAAGGGCAGCATCGTCGGCGTCGTGAAGCTCGAGTCGGTGAACACGCGCGACCCCGATCGCGATGCCGCGCTGCTCGACGCTGACTGGTTCGCCGTCGACCAGTATCCGGAGGCGCGGTTCGAGTCGACCAGCATCGAGGCCGGCGAGAACGGCACCTACAAGGCGAACGGCAACCTCACGCTCAAGGGCCAGACGAAGCCCGTGGTCATGAGCTTCACGTTCGACGGCTCGAAGTTCAACGGCACGATGGTCGTCAACCGCTTCGACTTCAACGTGGGCGAAGGCTGGAACGACACGAGCTGGGTAGGCCAGGACGTCACCGTCGAGGTGAAGCTCGACCTGAAACCCGCCTCCTGATCACCGCATCCACGCGGTCACATCGTTGAGCGAATCGCGGAGGCACTGCCGCCTCCGCGGTTCTGTTCGCTCTCGCGACAAGCCGGGCCCCTGCGCGGACGCCAGGCACGCGATGTCCCCGGCGGCAACGCAAAGGCGACGCGTCGCAAAAGGCGCTGAGGATCGGCGGCTACGGCGCCGCGCCGTGCTAGACGGCGATGCCGGGCGCCGGGAACGCGCGGCAGAACTCGGCGATCTCGCGGCGGATGCGCTCGAGCGCCTGCGCGTCGCCCGCCGCCGCGAGCGCGCGGTCGATCCACGCGGCGATCGCGCGCATCTCGATCTCCTTCATGCCGCGCGACGTCACCGCCGGCGTCCCGATGCGGATTCCGCTGGGGTCGAAGGGCTTCCGCGGGTCGAACGGGATCGTGTTGTAGTTGCACTCGATGCCCGCCGCGTGCAGCGCCTGCGCCGCGGGCTTGCCGTTGATCCCGCGCGGCGTCACGTCGATGAGGATCAGGTGGTTGTCGGTGCCGCCGGAGATGAGCCGCAGCCCCCTCTCCGCGAGCTCCGCCGCGAGCACCTTCGCATTCGCCACCACCTGCCGCGCATACTCGCGGAACTCGGGCGTCGCCGCCTCCTTGAGCGCCACGGCGATCGCCGCCGTGGTGTGGTTGTGGGGGCCGCCCTGCAGGCCCGGAAACACCGCGCGGTCGAGCTCCTTGGCATACGTGCCGTCGGACAGCACCAGCCCGCCGCGCGGGCCCCGCAGCGTCTTGTGCGTGGTGGACGTGACGATCTGCGCGTGAGGGAAGGGATGCGGATGCACGCCGGCGGCCACGAGCCCCGCGATGTGGGCGATGTCCGCCACGAGCACCGCGCCCACCGACTTCGCCACTTCGGCGAACCCGGCGAAGTCCCAGGTGCGCGGATAAGCGGTGCCGCCGCAGAAGATCACCTTCGGCCTCGCCCGCTTCGCGAGATCTTCCACGCGGTTCAGATCGACGCGATGCGTCTGCGGGTCGACGTCGTACTGCACCGCCTTGTAAACCGTGCCGGAGAAGTTCACGTTCCAGCCGTGCGTCAGGTGGCCGCCGAACGGCAGGCCGAGCCCCATGACCGTGTCGCCGGGCTCGAGCAGCGCGAGATACACGGCCTGATTGGCCGGCGACCCCGAGTACGGCTGCACGTTCGCATGCGCGGCGCCGAAGAGCGCCTTCGCGCGCTCGATGGCGAGCGTCTCGATCTGGTCGATGTAGACCTGCCCTTCGTAGTACCGCCTGCCCGGATAACCCTCGGAATACTTGTTCGCGAGAATCGACCCGGTGGCCTCCATGACCGCCTTCGAGGCGTAGTTCTCGGACGGGATCAGGCGGATGTACTCGTCCTCGCGGCGCTTTTCCGCTTGGATCAGCTCGTAGATCTCAGGGTCCGTGGCGCGCAGCGCCGGCATGTCCGACATGGAGGGTCCTTTCCGTGCCCGGGGAAACGGGGCGATAGTGTACAGGCGCGAACGCGCACGCCGCCAAAGGCCCGGTCGGAATCATTCTTGCAAGGCACGGGCAGGATGGACGGCGGCCGGCCGCTTCGCCGGCGAAGGAGACGGCGCATGGCAGGGAAACGCTTTCACGGGGCGGTCGCGGCGGCCGCGGCCTTGATGCTCGCGATCCCCGCGTGGGCCCAGCAGGGCGGCGGGTTCGGTGGGGGATTCGAGGCGGGCGGCGGCTTCGACGGCGACGCCCGCGGCCGCGACGTCATCCCCGAGCGCGGGATCAGGACGGGCAACCAGAACATCGCCAACGTGACGAGCAGCACCCGGCCCGGAGCGCTGATCCCGTCCGTGACGGAGACGCGCTCCCTCGGCCGCACGCGCACGTCGACCTTGGGCACCACCACGGGCCTCGGCACGGCCGGCATCGGCTCCGGCGGCTCGTTCTCGCGCGGCTTCGGCTCGCTCGGGGCGAGCGCCACGTCGCTCGGCGCAGGGCCGACCTCGCCCGGCGCACCCCGGAGCACGGGCAGCACGGCGACGGGCGTGGGACCGGCGACCGGTCTCGGCACCTCGTCCGCGTCCAGCGTCGGCACCGGTACCGCCGCCGGCGCCTCGGGCGCCGGCCTCGGAACGTCGAGCTTCACGACGTCCTCGCCCGCTCTGGGCACGCCCACCGTCACGTCCACGAGCAGCACGAGCACCGGCATGTCGAGCTTTTCCCTGAGCCCCGACGCCAGCGACGGCCGCATGTCGGCCGGACGGGGCGTCACCGCCGCATCGAGCGTCACCTCGAGAGCGACCTCGGCGTCGGGCGTGAGCTCCGCCGCCACGCTCGGCGGCGGCGCGAGCTTCTCCCGCGAGTCCGCGTTCTGCCTGCCGCAGGACTTCACCTGCGACTGACGGGGCGAAGCCTCAGGTGCTGAGCTCCGGCCCGCGCTCGCCGCGCAGGTACGCGCCCGCGCGCGACGTCCACACGTAGAACAGCGGAATGAACAGCACGGCGATGAACGTCGCTGCCAGCATGCCGCCGATGACGCCGGTGCCGATCGAATGGCGGCTCGCGGCGCCCGCCCCGGAACTGATCGCGAGCGGCACGACGCCCAAAATGAACGCGAGCGACGTCATGACGATCGGCCGGAAGCGTAAACGCGCGGCCTCGACGGCGGCCTGCAGGCGCGTCATGCCGGCGCGGTGCATGTGCGCCGCGAACTCCACGATCAGGATGGCGTTCTTGGCCGCGAGCCCCACGAGGGTGACGAGGCCGATCTGCAGATACAGGTCGTTGTACAGCCCGCGCAGCCACACGGCCATGAACGCGCCGAACACGGCGAACGGCACCGCGAGGATCACGGCGAACGGCAGCGTGATGCGCTCGTACTGGGCGGCCAGGATCAGGAACACCATGAGCACGGCGAGCCCGAAGATGGCGAGCGTGTTCTGCCCGCTCGTCTTCTCCTGGAACGAGATGCCGGACCAGGCGAGCGCGAAGCCCTCCGGCAGGTGCTCGGCGGCGAGCTCCTCCATGACGGCGAGCGCCTGGCCGGAGCTGTAGCCCGGCGCGGGCTCGCCCGACAGCCGCGCCGCCGGAAACAGGTTGAAGCGCTCGATCACGTCCGGGCCCGTGACGTGCTTGACGCTCGCGATGGCCGTGAGCGGCGGCATGGCGCCGCTTTCGGAGCGCACGTAGACGTCGCGGATGTCCTCGGGATACGCGCGGTACTTCGCCTCCGACTGCAGCTGCACGCGATACACGCGCCCGTTGCGGTTGAAATCGTTCACGTAATACGCGCCGAACGTGCTCTGCAGCGTGATGTTCACGTCGTCGAGATCGACGCCCAGGAGCTTCGCCTTCTCGAGGTCCACCTCCACGTGCACGCGCGGCACCTGCGCGGAATACGACGTCGACACCTGCGCGAGCTCCGGCCGCTGCGCCGCGGCGGCGATGAGCTGCTGCGTGGCCGCCTCGAGCGCCGCGTAGTCGTTGCCGGAGCGCATCTGCACGAAGCCCTCGAAGCCGCCCGTGTTCGACATGCCCTCGATCGGCGGCGGGGACAGCGAGAACACGAACCCGTCCTTGATCTGCGAGCCCGCACCGAGCAGCGAGAACGCCACCTCGGGCGCGCTCATGCCGGGCTCCTCGCGCTCCGACCAGTCCTTGAGCAGCACCCAGCTCACGCCCGCGTTGCTGCGCTGCGCGCCGGTCAGCACGTCGAAGCCGGCCACCGTGATGTTGTCCTCGTACGCGGGATGCGCGAACGCCGCCTCGTCGAGCTGCTCGAGCGTGTCCCAGGTGCGCTGCAGCGACGAGGCCGGCGGCAGCGCCACGATGCTCAACACGTAACCCTGGTCCTCGTCCGGCACGAGCGCTCGCGGCACGTAACGCGAGACGAGCCAGGTGACGAGCAGCATGACGCCGATCACGATCACGGCCACCGCGCCGTGGCGCAGCACCCAGGCCACGCCCGAGGTATAGAAGCGCGTGACTCTGGAGAACAGCGCGTCGAAGTGCCGCAGGAGCCCCTTCGGCTGCACCTCGCCCGTGCGCAGCAGCCGCGCGCACAGGGCCGGAGTCAGCGTGAGCGCCACGAAGCCCGAGATGCTCACCGACACGGCGATGGTGATGGCGAACTGGCGGTACATCTCGCCCACGAGGCCGCCCAGGAACGCCACGGGCAGGAACACGGCGTTCAGCACGAGCACGATGGCGATGACCGGCCGGCTCACCTCGGCCATCGCGCGGCGCGTGGCCTCGCGCGAGTCCACGTGCTCCGAGCGCATGTGGCGCTCCACGTTCTCGAGCACGACGATGGCGTCGTCCACCACGATGCCGATCGCGAGCACCATGCCGAACAGCGTGAGCGAGTTGATCGAGAAGCCGAGCAGGTACATGCCCGCGAACGTGCCGATCAGCGACACCGGCACGGCGAGCGACGGGATGACGGTGGCGCGCAGGTTGTGGAGGAACAGCCACACGACGAAGAACACGAGCACCATGGCCTCGAAGAAGGTCATGGCCACCTCGCGCATGGACACCCGCACGTACTCGCTCACGTCGTACGGCACGGCCCAGGTGAGGCCCGGCGGGAAGCTCTGCCCGAGCTCCTCGAGCCGCTCGTACACGAGCCGCGCCGTCTCGAGCGCGTTGGCCTCGGGCGCGAGCTGGATCGCCGCGCCCACGACGGGGCGGCCCTTGCGCGTCAAGCCAAACGAGTAGTCGCGGGCGCCGAGCTCCACGCGCGCCACGTCGCCGAGCCGCACGATCTCGCCGCCCTCGCCCGTCTTGAGCACGATGCGCTCGAACTGCTCCGGGTCGGACAGCCGGGCCTGGGTGGTGACCGTGAGGGTCATGTCCACGCGCTCGTGCATCGGCTCGTCGCCGACTCTGCCGGCCGCGGATTGCGCGTTCTGCTCCCGGACGGCTTCGGCCACGTCGGACGGCGTGAGCCCGAGCTCCGCGAGCCGATCGGGCGCGAGCCAGATGCGGATGGAGTAGTCGCGCCCGCCGAACACCTGCACGTTGCCCACGCCGGGGATGCGGCGCAGCTCGTCGATCACGTTGAGCGTCGCGTAGTTCGACACGAACAGCTCGTCGTAGCGGCCGTCCGGCGAGTCGAACGTCACGATCTGCAGGAACGACGGCAGCGTCTTCGCCACCGTGACGCCCTGGCGCCGCACCTCCTCCGGCAGCATCTGCAGCGCGCTCTGCACGCGGTTCTGCACGTTGATCACGGCGATGTCCGGATCCGTGCCCACGGCGAACGTGATGGCGATCTCGAGCGAGCCGCTGGAGGAGCTGGCCGAGCGCAGGTACAGCATGTCCTCCACGCCGTTCAGCGCCTGCTCGAGGGGCGCGGCCACGGTCTCGGCCACGACGTCGGCGCTCGCGCCCGGATACACCGTGGTCACGCTGACCTGCGGCGGCGTGATGTCCGGGTACATCGCCACGGGCAGCGCGCGAAACGCCGCGAGCCCCGCGATCACGATGAACGCGGACACGACCGTCGCGAACAGCGGCCGGTCGATGAAATAGTTCGAGATCACAACGACCCTTGCGCCGGCGCCGCGCCGGCCTGCGCACCGACCGGGGTGGCCTGGACGACCGCGCCCGGATACACCTTGATGGTGCCGTCCACCACGATGCGGTCGCCGCTCGCGAGGCCGCTGGTGACGATGGCGTCGTTGCCCGCCGACAGGCCGACCTCCACCGGCTGCGGCGCCACCGCGCCGGTCTCGTCGATGCGCCACACGAACGTGCCCTGCGCGCCGTGCATGAGGGCGCGCCGCGGAATCACCAGCGCGTCCGAAATGCCAACGCCCTCGATCCGCGCGCGGGCCACGTGCCCGGGGAGCAGCGTCCCGTCGCCGTTCTCGAGCACCGCGCGCACGGCCACGGTGCCGGTGGCGTCGTCCACGCGCGGCGCGATGAACTCGATGCGGGCCTTGCCGGGATGCACCACGCCGCCGCTCCGCACGACCTGCACGGCCACGTCGTCGGGGTGCTTCGCCAGCGCTTTCCGCACGAGCTCGGCGTCCGCCTCGGGCACGGCGAACTCCACGTACAAACGGTCGGTCTGCACGATGTAGGTCAGAAGGCTCGAGTCGTCGCCGGCCGTGACGAGGCTGCCTTCCGAGCGCACCTCGCGGCTCGTGAGGCCGTCGATCGGCGCGCGCACGTCCGTGTAGGAGAGCGACAGCTCGGCGGTGCGCAGCGCGGCCTCGGCGGCCGCCACGGCGGCGCGCGCCGTCTCGTAGGCGGTGACGGCGTTGTCCCGATCCCGCAGGCTCGCGACCTGCTGCTCGTAGAGCGGCAGGATGCGGTCGCGCTCGCGCTCGGCCGCCCGCAGGTTCGCGAGCCGGACACCGAGCTCGGCCCGTGCGCGCTCCACCTCCGCCTGGAACGGGGCGGGATCGATCTTGAACAGCACGTCTCCCGCCTTTACCGCCTCGCCCTCGTCGTACAGACGCTCGAGCAGGATGCCGGAGACGCGCGCCCGCACCTCCACCTCGCGGATGCCCCGAAGCTGCGCGGCGTACTCGAGCTCGAGCGGCAGCTCGGTCGGAACCACCTCGAGGAAGCTCACCGCGACCGGCGGCGGCGCCTCCTGGGCGACTTGCTGCTCGCAGCCCGCGAGCGCGAGGGCGAGCAGCAGCGCGCCCGCGGGCGCCACCCACCCCGGTTCCTTCTGTTTGCGCACGGCGAACTCCTTTGCGGGGGGCGCGATGATACCAGAGGAAACCTGCACCGCTTCAGGCGGTCCCGCAGCCCATGGTCGCACGGCAAAGTGCGTTTTCGACCGGGGTCGGCGCCCCCTCCCCCCTGTCGATTCCGGCATCCGCCGCTCGACTAGCGTACGGGCGGCTGGCGGCACGGTTGCGGCCGGTCGCGGGCATCGGGCATCGTCGGGGGCATGGCGGAGGCGTCGCAACGGTCCATCCTCGCGGCAGTGGACGAGATTTACCGCGCGGAGTCGCGGCGCGTGCTCGCCACGCTCATCCGGCTACTGGGCGACTTCGACCTGGCCGAGGAGGCCTTGCACGAAGCGTTCCGGGCGGCCGTCGAGCAGTGGCCCCGGGAGGGCTTGCCGGGCAATCCCCGCGCGTGGCTCGTGTCCGCCGGCCGCTTCAAGGCCGTCGACCGGATCAGGCGCCGCGCGCGGTTCGATTCGCTCGACGAGGAGGCCCTCGGGCGGCTGCCCGCGGACGAACCGGACATCGCGGAATTGCTCGATCAAGACCTGCCGGACGATCGCTTGCGGCTGATCTTCACGTGCTGCCATCCGGCCCTGCCGCGCGACGCGCAGATCGCGCTCACGCTGCGGGAGGTGTGCGGCCTCACGACCGAGGAGATCGCACGCGCCTTCCTGACGTCGCCGCCCACGCTGGCCCAGCGCATCGTGCGGGCCAAGAACAAGATCAAGCTGGCGCGCATCCCGTACGAGGTGCCGCCGCGCGAGGCGCTGCCCGAGCGGCTCGACAGCGTGCTGCGGGTCGTCTACCTCGTCTTCAACGAGGGTTACGCGGCCTCCTCCGGCGCTTCCCTCACCCGCCACGACCTCGCGGCGGAAGCGATCCGCCTCGGGCGGCTGCTCGTGGATCTGATGCCGGAGCCCGAGGTGCTCGGCCTGCTCGCGCTCATGCTGCTGCACGAGGCACGCCGGACGGCACGGGCGACGCCCGAGGGCGACCTGATCCTGCTCGAGGACCAGGACCGCTCGCTGTGGGACCGCGCGATGATCGCCGAAGGCGCGGAACTCGTGACCCGCGCGCTCGCCTCGCGGCGCTTCGGCGCCTATTCGCTGCAGGCCGCGATCGCGGCCGTGCACGCCGAGGCGCCGACGGCGGCGGACACCGACTGGGCGCAGATCGTGGCGCTGTACGACGCGCTGCTCGCCGTGGAGCCGTCGCCCGTGGTGGAGCTCAACCGCGCGGTCGCCGTGGCGATGCGCGACGGGCCGGCCGCGGGCCTGCGCCTCGTGGACGATCTGCTCGCCCGCGGCGAGCTCGCTGACTACCACCTCGCGCACGCGGCGCGCGCGGACTTCCAGCGGCGGCTCGGACAGAAGGCCGCGGCGCGCGAGGCGTACGAGCGCGCGCTGTCGCTCGCCCGCCTCGAGCCGGAGCGGCGCTTCCTGCAGCGTCGCCTGCAGGAGGTGATGCACTGATCAGCCGCCGACCTTTTCCGACAACGAGTTACGGAACATAAAGGAGAATTCGCGTGAAGTACGCATGCCTCGTCTACCTGCAGGAGGCCGAGATCAACCAGATGTCCCCCAGCGACTGGCTCGCGTTGAACCTGCGCTGCGCGGCCTTCGGCAAGGAGCTCGCGGCGAGCGGCCACCGGCTCGGCGGCGAGGCGCTCGAGCCCACGAGCACGGCCACGACCGTGCGGGTGCGCAACGGCAAGGTCACGGCCACTGACGGGCCGTTCGCCGAGACGAAGGAGCAGCTCGCGGGCTTTTATTTGATAGACGCCAAGGACCTGGACGAGGCGATTGAAGTCGCTTCGAGAATACCGCCGGCGCAGCTCGGCAGCATCGAGATCCGCCCCGTGCGCGAGCTGCCGCAGCCGCCGGAATAGCGGCGCCTCGAGCACTCCCCTCGCCGCGCGGCCGGCCGACCCGCGGCCGCGCTCCCCGGCACGGCCCGTGTCGATACCGCCCTGCCCCGTTCGACTACGGCGCGGGCGATCGCTCGCCCGAACCGTACAAGGATCCGGATATGTCCAGGAAAATTTTCGTGAACCTGCCCGTGCGGGACCTCGACGCCTCGATGCGCTTCTTTCGCGCGCTGGGGTTCGACTTCAACCCGCAGTTCACCGACGACACGGCGGCCTGCATGGCGATCACGGAGGACATCTACGCGATGCTCCTCACGCACGCCAAGTTCGCGGAGTTCACGCCGAAGCCGATCAGCGACGCCACGCGCAGCACGGAGGTGCTGATCGCGCTCTCCTGCGAGAGCCGCGAGCAGGTGGCCGAGCTCGTCCGCAAGGCGCTCGCGGCGGGTGGGAGCGGCTACAGCGACCCGAAGGACTACGGCTTCATGTATCAGCACGGCTTCCAGGACCCGGACGGCCACATCTGGGAGCTCGTGTACATGGAGCCGGGCGCCGTCCCGCAGGCCTGACCGCGCGCGGCGGTGCCGTCCCGCGCTCAGAAGCGGCCCCGCAGCCCGAGCCCGTAGCTCCGTCCGGGCAGCGGCACGAAGTCCTTGACGAGCGAGGTGTGCTTGCGCGCGTCCTCGTCGAGGAGGTTCGACGCCCGCACGAAGAGCTCGAGCCGCGGCGACGGCAGCCGCCAGGCGAGATCGGCGTCGACCATCGTGTAACCCGGCGTGGGCGTCTCGAAGGGCGCCGTGCGGTCCTGCGCGTCGTAGCGCGTGGCCTCGAGGCCGGCCACGACGCGGTCGTCGTGGTACTGCAGGCGGGCGCCATAGCGCAGCGGCGGCATCCGCGGCAGCGGCTCGCCGTCGTCGAGCTCGCCTTCCACGGAGTCCGCGTACAGGCGCAGGTCGAGCTCGCCGGCGCCCACCCTCGCGAGCCGCGCGACGAGCTCTGCCTCGAACCCCACGAAGTCGGCGTCG
The DNA here is from genome assembly GCA_036563665.1 of Gammaproteobacteria bacterium. Lineage (GTDB taxonomy): Bacteria > Pseudomonadota > Gammaproteobacteria > Steroidobacterales > Rariloculaceae > FEN-1219. The sequence continues at coordinate 92,182 of DATCLY010000029.1, read as the reverse complement.
GCCTGCGAGTAGACGAAGATCGGCAGCGCCTCGCGCGCGTCCACGGCGCCCGTACCGCGCAGGAAGATGAAATCGTCGTACCCGGTCACGAACGCCGTGACGCTCAGCGTCAGGTCCCCGAGCGTCTTGCGCACGGCCACGTCGAGGTGGCGCGCCGTCTCCTTGCCGAGCGTGGGATCACCGATCTCCACGGCGCGGCTCGCGAGGTGCGGTCCCGCCGCGTAGAGCTCCTCCGCCGCGGGCAGACGCTCTGCGAGCGCGCCGTTCAGCGCGAGCGTGAAACCGCCGCCGAGCTCGCGGATGGCCGCGACCGCGAGGCTGCGCGCCGTGCCTTCCGCCCGCGGCGCAGCCTTCAACGGCGCATGGCGGCGGTGCTCCACGCGCCCGCCGAGCGACAGGTGCCAGCGCTCGAGCTCGAGCTGCTCGAGCGCGAACACGCCGTAGCTCTGCATGTCCACCGGCGGCACGAACGCTTCCTCGCCGAGCGCCGCGAGCTCGCGCGCCTCGAGCTGCAGCCCGAGCGCGCCCCGCCAACGCCCGAGCGCCGAGTGCACGAGCTCGATGCGCGTCTCGTGCGCGTCGTTCGTGAAGCGCGTGCCCGGCGTGCCGCCTTCGAGCTCCACGTGCTCGTAGTCCGAGAAGGCGGCACGCACGTTCACGGCGCCGACGAAGCCGCCGTTCCCCACCCAGCGGGCCTTCACGTCGAGCCGCCGCTGCTCGAGCGCGATGCGCACGTCGGCCCCGGGCTCGTCCGCGTCCGCTTCCGCGTGCCCGTGCCACGGCACGCCGTATTCCATGCGCAGGCCGCTCGCGGCCGCGCCCGCGAACGCGCGCTCTCCGAGCCACGAGGCGCCCGCGGCCGCGGCCTCCGACTCGAGGTCGCTGTTCGCGAGCACGCCGAGCGCGTGCTCGTCGTGCGCCTCGCCCGAGGCGTGCAAGGCGGCGGCGCCGGGGATCTCGTAGTCGCTCGTGACGCGCCGCAAGCCGTCCACGTGCCAGGCCGCGCGGGCGCCGCCGCCGTCGAGCCGCACGGCGGCCGAGCGCTCCTCGGCGGCCGAGTCCGCCCTGACCTCCGCGGCGCCCGCGAAGCCTTCCTCGGGCGCCGCCTCGGGGATGCGGCTCGTCACGGTGTTGATCACCCCGCCCACGGCGCCGCTGCCGTAGAGCAGCGTCGTGGGCCCGCGGAAGATCTCGATCTGCTCCGCGAACAGCGGATCGATGGCAACCGCGTGATCCACGCTGAGCGACGCCGCGTCCAGCGAGTCCACGCCGTCCTGCAGCGTGCGCACGCGCGCGCCCGCGAGCCCGCGGATGATCGGCCGCGACGCGCCGCCGCCGAAATACGTGGAGCTCACGCCGAGCTCACGGGCCAGCGTCTCGCCGAGGCTCGTGCCTCGGATCCGATCGAGCGTCTGGTCGCGGAGCACGGTCACCGACTGTGCGAGCTCGGCCGCCTCGCGGCGCAACGGCACGCCGGTGACGTGAATCTCCTCGACCACCGCCTGCGCGCCGGCCCAGCCCGGTGCCAGGATCAGCCACGGCCAAGCGCGGCGCATCGAACCAGCGACTTCCATTCCTCGACTTCCTGCCTGCAGACAACGGGACCGCGACGGCGCGGTCACGACCGGCCGCGGCCGTCCTCGGCTTCGGTGAAGGTCAGGAAGCGAACGGCGGGCCGCGCGCGAGCGGTGCGCGCGGCGGTATCCCGGCGCGCGGCGCGCGCGGCTGGGCGGGCCGCTGCGGGACGACTGCCGTCGTGAGCAACGGCATGGAAGGCGTGACCGCGCCGTCGAACGCGCCCACCGTCAGGCAGATCTTGCACGGCGCGTCGCTCGCGTGCGCGTCCACGTCGAGCCGGTGCACGAGCACGAGCGCCTCCGCCGCGAGCAACAGCGCGGCGAGCAGCGCGACGACGCGCTGGGACGTTGCGAGGCTCCGGAGCCGCATCGACGTGGCGACCGCCATGACGGGAAGAGGCTAGCGCCGCAGCCGCGGGGCGGCAATGCCGGCCCCGCCGCCCGCGGATGGGTCGGTAGAATGCGCGCCATGCCGGTTGCGCGACTCGCCGTTCTCCTTCTCGCCGCCATCGCCGCCGCTGCGGGCGCCGGCGCGCTGCCGCCCGTGCCCGAGCCGGCGGAGAACCCGACCACCGAGGCGAAGCGCGTGCTCGGCAAGATCCTCTTCTGGGACGAGCAGCTCTCGAGCGACAACAGCGTCGCGTGCGGCACCTGCCACCGCCCGGCGAGCGGCGGCGCGGATCCCCGTGCGGGCGTGCACCCCGGCAAGGACAAGGGGACCATCGACGACGTGCTCGGCTCCCCCGGCATCGCGGCGCTCGACGCGTCGGGCAAGCCCGTCGTGCATCCCGTGTTCGGCACCTCGCCGCAGGTCACGCCGCGCGCCGCGCCGTCCAACTTCGGCGCCCTCTGGGCCGACGAGCTTTTCTGGGACGGCAGCGCCGGCGGCACGCTGCGCGACCCGCTGACCGGCGAGGTCGTGATCGCGCGCGGCGGCGCGCTCGAGAACCAGGCGCTCACGGCCCTCGCCAACGAGGCCGAGATGGCGCACGCGGGGCGCACGTGGGCCGAGCTCACGGCCAAGGTCGCGTCGAGCCGCCCGCTCGCGCTCGCCACGGACCTGCCGGCCGACGTCGCGGCGGCCCTCGCGGCCCGCCCGAGCTATCCGGCCCTGTTCGAGGCCGCGTTCGGCGATCCCGCGGTGACGCCCGTCCGCATCGCGTTCGCGATCGCGGCCTATCAGCGCACGCTGGTGGCGGACCAGACGCCGTGGGATCGCTACGTGGCCGGCGACGAGCGCGCGCTCACGCCGAGCCAGGTGTACGGCTGGGAAGCCTTTCGGGCGTTCCACTGCGACAAGTGCCACGTGCCGCCGCTCTTCACCAACAACGACTTCTTCAACATCGCCGTGCGCCGCGCCGAGCTCGATCGCGGGCGCGAGCGGGTGACGGGCGACCCCGAGGACGCGGGCGAGATGAAGGTGCCGAGCCTCAGGAACGTGGGGCTCAGGCCCCGCTTCATGCACACCGGCGGTTTCGGCAATCTCGGCGCGGCCGTGAGCTTCTACGTGTCGGCGACCGCGCTGCCGGAGCGAGATGGTATACCGGGCGCGGGCATCTACACGTTCAACTTGAGCAACATTCAAGTGGCCGACATCCGCGACTTCCTGAGCGGCGGCCTGACGGACCCACGCGTGCGCGACGAGCGCTTCCCGTTCGACCGCCCGAAGCTGCGCACCGAGCGGCACACGGACGACCGCACGCCGCCGTCGTCGCCCGGCCGCTTCACGGCCTCGCGCACGGCAGACGGCGTGCGGCTCGCATGGGACGCGGCGCACGACGACACCGGCGTCGTGGACTACGTGCTCGCGCGCGACGGCCGCGTGATCGCCTACCCCACGGGAACGAGCTACGTCGACGAGGCGCGCGGCGGGGGCGCGCGCTACGTGCTCGTGGCCCGCGACGCGGCGCGGAACGTCTCCGCGCCCGCGGAGGCGGCGCTCGGCCCGCCCTGACGGGGCGGGCGCAGCCGTCTGCTACCATCCGCTGCGTCCAGCGACCACCCGGCCGCCCTTCGATGCCGCACGCCGCGAACGCCGTCCTGCGCAAAATCGTCGCCGCCACCATATTCTCGGTCGCGGGACTACGGGCCGCGTGGCGCGAGGAGCAGGCGTTCCGCTACGAGTGCGTGGTGGCGGCGGTGCTCGTGCCGGTGGGCGCGTGGCTCGGCCGCACGGCCGTCGAGCGCGCGCTCCTGCTCGGCAGCCTGCTGCTCGTGCTGGTCGTCGAGCTCCTGAACTCCGCCATCGAGGCCGCGGTGGACCGCGTGGGCACGGAGCACCATCCCCTCGCCGGTCGCGCCAAGGACATGGCCTCCGCGGCCGTGTTCGTCACGCTGCTGCTGACGCTGCTCGTCTGGGTCTCGATCGCCGCCGGCCGCTGGTCGTAACGCCGAGATCGTTCGACCGCCGAACGACCGTTCGCGGTGCAGCGGCACGCACGACGCGCCCCGCGGTGGTGCGAAATCGCCGCCTTTCGCGGCCTAAAGCCTTGCAGCGCTTGGCTTCGGCGCGTGGCACGCCGCTTGCAAATATGAGCGCGGGCAGGGTCGGCCGTCGGCACCGGATTCCGAATCGCGCCCCCCTCGATCTCGCTCGGGTACGGCGGCCGCTTCTGCCCACTAACCTCTCCTCTTCGACTCCCGTTTCGCGACACCCCAGCACGAGCGATCGCTCCGCTCGCGGATTCGTGGCCGCGCCGCGCCGCCTTTGGCACAATGCGCCGACCAGCGGGAGTTGCCGGGGCCGTTGAATCTCGAGCTCGAACAACGCAGCGGCTGGCCGGCGGAGCTGCGCGTGCTCCTCGACCGGTTTCCACGTTCCACCTGGCGGACGAGCCCGTCCGGCATGGCGCTGTTCTGGCTCGAGATCCACGACGGCTTCAGGCGCGAGGCCGAAGCGGTGCGCGCGAGCGGCGAAGCGTACCGCGACGGCCGTGTCCCGCCCGACAGGCTCGCGGCCGCCGCCGTGCCGCGCTTGTGGTCGCTCGTCGCGCATCTGGACGGTCACCACCGCATCGAGGACGTGCATTACTTCCCCGCGTTCCGCAAGGCGGACGCGCGGCTCGCGCCCGGCATCGACGCGCTCGAGCGCGATCACCACAGGCTCTGCGAATACGTCACCGCGTGCATCGCGGCGGCGGGCAACCTCGACGAGGCGCTGCGCGTGAACGGCGATTCGCCGCGGGCCGACGCGCCGCGCCGCGCCGCGGACCGGCTCGTCGCGCGGGCCGAGCTCCTGACGCGCCGGCTGCTGCGGCACCTGGACGACGAGGAGGATCTCGTGATCCCCCTCATGCTGAATCGCTAGCGCTCGCGCTCAGCTCCTCCGGAACACCACGGTGAGATTGTTGGCCGGCATCGCCACGCGTTCCGCGTACGCGAAGCCGCACCGTTCCGCGAGCGCGCGCACGTCGCGCAGGTCGCGCACGCCCCAGGCGGGGTTCCGCGCGCGCAGGCTGGCATCGAACGCTGCGTTGCTCGGCGCCGTGTGCCGGCCGTCGATCATGAACGGGCCGTAGAGCACGAGCGGCGCGCCGGCGGGGAGCACCTCCGCCGCGCCTTCGAGCAGCCCCTCTGCCGCTTCCCATGGCGCGATGTGAATCATGTTGATGCAGACGATGGCGTCGGCCTGCGTCACCGGCCACGGCCGGCGCGTGACGTCCAGCGCGAGCGCCGCGCGCACGTTCGGCAGCCCGGCCGCCGCCCGCCTGCGCTCGAGCGCGGCGCGCAACGCCTCGTCCGGCTCCGTGGGCTGCCAGGAGAGCTCCAGGAGCCCCCGCGCGAAATGCACCACGTGCTGGCCCGTCCCGCTCGCCACCTCGAGGACCAGGCCGCCCCGGGGCAGCACGCGCTCGAGCACTTCGAGGATCGGCTGCTTGTTGCGCTCGGCCGCCGGGCTCTCGAGGAGCTCGCCCGCGAGCGACTCGCCGTAACGCGTGTGTGGCCGGTCGTGCGCATCGCCCATGATTCCCTCCCTGCCCGCCGCCGGCTCAGCGCTCGGCGGGCGAGAACGCGGGGTCGGTGATCGACATCTCGGTCACCGGCCCGTACCGCGCGGCCGTGGCGCGGATCTCGCGGGCCGCGCCGATCAGCACGAGCACGAGGTCCTCGGGCGCCGGATAGATCGTGCGCGCGACCCGCTGCGCGTCCTCGAACGTGACGGCCGCGAGCGCCGGGCCGTAGCCTTCCACGTACTGCCGGTCGAGGCCGAAGAGCTCGAGCTCCGCGAGCTGGCGCGCCCATTGCGGCGCCGTCTCGAGCTGCCCGGGATATTGCCCCAGCACGTAGCGCTTGCCGGACTCGAGCAAGGCGGCGTCGATCGCGCCCGCCTTGAAGCGCGCGTACACGTCGAGCGCGAGATCGATGGCCTGCGCAGTGGCCTCCGTGCGCGTGTAGCTCACGATCTGCCACGCGCCGGGGCGCGTCGGCCGCACGAGCTGCGAGCGGGCGCCGTAGGTCAGGCCCGAGCGCACGCGCAGCTCCGAGTTCAGCAGCGACGTGAAGCGGCCGCCGAGCAGCGTGTTGACGACGTCGATGGCCGCGCGCTCCGGATGCGTGCGCGCGACGCCCACGTTGCCGATCAAAAAGTACGTCTGCACGGAGGCGGGCGCGTCCACGAGCAGCACGCGGCGGCCGCTCGCCTTGCGCGGCTCGGGCGCCGCGGGCGCGGGCGACGGCGCGCGCCGCCATCCGTCGAACGCTTGCTCGAGGCGCCGCCGCATGTCGGCGGCGTCGAAGTCGCCGACCACGGCGAGGATCAGGCGGTCGCCGCCGAAGTGCTCGGCGTAGAAGGCCGTCACGTCGTCGTGCGTCAGGCTCGCGAGGCTGCGCTCGCTGCCGTCCACGGGACGGCCGTACGGGTGCTCGGCGAAGATCGCCCCGGCCCCGTAGATCGGCAGCAGCGATGCGAGGTCGCCGTCCTTGGCCGCGCGGATCAGATCGATCTGCCGGGCGCGCAGCTTCTCGAGCTCCGCGGCGTCGAGGTGCGGCCGCTGCAGCAGATCCGCGAGCAGCTCGATCATGAGCGCCTGGTCGCGCGCGAGGAACTCGCCGGACACCGTGATCGTCTCGAGGCCCGCCCCGGCCGAGAGCACGCCGCCCACGGAGGCGACCGTGTCCGCGAACTCGTACGCGTCGCGCGGCCCGGCGCCCTTCTCGAGCAGGCCCGCGAGCAGGCTCGCGGTGCCCGCCTTGCCCGGCGGGTCGGCGATCGCCCCGCTGCGCACGAGCGCCTGGAAGGCGACGAGCGGGATCTCGCGCCGCTCCATGAGCAGCAATGTGACGCCGTTGTCGAGCACCGCGCGCTCGAACGGCGGCACGCGCACGACGGGCGCGTCGCCGTCGGCCGCGACGGCGGACATCGACGCGCCGGTCAGGAGCAGCGCGGCGCCGAGGCCGGCGGCGCCCTTCACGCCTCGTCCTCGGCCGGCTCCGCCCGCACGGGCAGCAGCACGCCCACGGTGCGGTTGCGGGGCACGAGGTAACGCGCCGCGAGCGCCTGGATCTGCTCGGCGGTGACCGCGTCGTAGCGCTCGGGCGCCTCGAACAGCCGGCGCCAGTCGCCGTGGAACACCTGATAGGTGCCGAGCCCCCGCGCCTTGCCGTCGATGGTGGCGACGCTGCGCCAGAAGTCGGCCGTGACGAGGCTTTTCGCCTTGCGCACCTCCGCGGCGGTCACGCCGTCGCGCGCCACGCGCTCGAGCTCGGCCGTGAATGCGGCCTCGGCTTCCGCGGGGTCGCCGTCCGCGGGCAGCGTGACGAAGAACCACGCGAGGCCCGGATCGAACCCTTCCTGCCAGAACCCGTCCACCTCCACGGCCACCTGCTGCTGCTCCACGAGCGCGCGGTGCAGCCGCGACGAGTCGCCGTCCGTGAGGATGCGCATGAGGAGCTCGAACGCCGGCATGGCGGGGTCGGCGGCCGCGAGGGCGTGGTAGGCGAACTGCAGCAGCGGCGTCTGCGCCTCGGCCTCGATGACCACGCGCCGCTCGCCCTGCTGCTCCGGCTCCTTCGTCCGCACGGGCGGCGGCGGCTCCTGCGCAGGGATGGGCCCGAAGTGCCGCCGCGCGAGGGCGAACACCTCGTCCGCGTCCACGTCGCCCACGATCACGAGCGTGCAGTTGTTCGGCGCGTAGTACGTCCGGTAGAAGCGCTGCAGGTCGTCCATCGTCCAGGACTCGATGTCGGACGGCCAGCCGATGGTGGGGTTGCCGTACGGGTGCGCGAGGAACGCGGTGGCCTGCACCTGCTCCATGAGGCGGCCCTCGTTGTCGTCCTCCGTGCGCAGCCGCCGCTCGGAATAGACGACGCCCCGCTCGCTCTCCACCACGTCGGGGACGAACGCCAGGTTCGCGAGCCGGTCGGCCTCGAGGTCGAAGATGGTCTCGAGCGCCGTTCGCGGGAACCAGTCGTGATACACCGTGATGTCGTCGCTCGTGAACGCGTTGTTCGAGCCGCCCTCGGCCTCCATGATGCGGTCGAACTCGCCCGGCGCCCGGCGGCTCGTGCCGTTGAACATCATGTGCTCGAAGAAGTGCGCGAGGCCGGTGACGCCCGGCGCCTCGTTGCGGCTGCCCGCCTTCACGAAGTTGTAGAGCGCCACGTTCGGGATGTCGCGCACGGGCCAGACGATCACCGTCATGCCGTTGTCGAGCACCATCGAGCGCACGTCGGCGCCGAGCGTGGAGCCCGTGGAAGGCTTGGGAGCGGCGAGAACGCTGACCATCGTGACCATCCCTGCGAGACGCGTGAGCCTGTGCATGGCGATTGCCGTGACCGTCCGCTTCGACAGCGGCGAACCCGCATTATCCCCGCGTCCGTCCCGGGGAGCCAAAGGGGGGTCGTGCCGGGGACGCGCCCGGCCGGCCTCACGCGGTGAACGTCAGTCCTGGGGCGCCACGTTGCGCGAGCGGATCAGCCACCGGCCGTCCACGCGGACGAGCTCGTCCACGCCGCGGCCCGCGGCCGCCACGCGCGGCGTCGTGCCCTCGCCGCTCGCGCCGAACACGGTCATCCAATACGAGTGATAGCGCGCATGATCGGCGTCCAGGAACTCGATGTGCGAGTTCGTGATCACGTGGTACATGGGCGGGCTCGGCTCGCCCTTGGCCTCCCGCTCGGCGCGCGCCTTCGCGAGATTCTCGATCATGCCGCGCAGCGCGGCGCGGCCCTTGGCCGCGTTCCGCCCGCTGCCGAACTGGCCGTCCTCCGTGAACACGGAGGCGTACGCGTCCGCGTCGAGCGTGTCGAGCGCGCGCACGTAGCGCCACATGAGCGCCTGGATCTCGGCGCGATCGCGCGCCTCGCGCAGCACGTCGGCGTCGTCCGCGCTCGCGCTCCCCGCTGCGCCTGCGAGCGAGAGCACCGCCGCTGCCGCCAGGATCGTCTTCTTCATGACCGCCCCCGTTTGTCTGGTTGCTGTTCTAAGGGATCTTCGAGTCGACGGCAGCGCCGCGCGCTCAGATGCTCTCGATACGACCGGTGCTGTCGCCGAACGCGTCCAGGTGCACGCCGTAGAAGTCGAGGATGCTGAGCAGCAGGTTGCCGGTCGGAACCGTGCGCGACGGGAACGCCAGATGCCGGTCGCCCTCGAGCTGACCCGACGCCCCGCCGATCAGCACGTGCGGCACGTCGTAGTGCAGGTGCTGATTCGAGTTGCCCATGTTCGATCCGTACAGGATCAGCGAGTGATCGAGCAGCGTGCCGTCGCCCTCCGGGATGCCCGCGAGCTTCTCCACGAAGTAGGCGAGCGTGGACACGTGGTAGCGGTTGAGCTTGGCGTACTGCGCGATGCGGCCCGGATCCTCGGCGTGATGCGAGCCGCCGTGGAAGCTGATGTCGGTGCCGCTCTCGGGATACACGCGGCCCGTGAGGTCGCGCGCGTAGAGCAGCGTGGCGACGCGCGTGATGTCCGCCTGGAGCGCGAGCGCGAGCAGGTCGAACTGCAGCTGAATGTGCTCGTGGAACGACTCCGGCACGCCGTACGGCACGGCGATCTCGGGCGCCTCGCTGGACGCCTGCGCCGCGATCGCGAGCCGCCGCTCGATCTCGCGCACGTCCTCGAGGTACTGCTCGATGCGGGTGCGGTCGTGCGGGGCCACGGTCTTCTTCAACGACGCGAGATCGTCCGACACGGAGTCGAGAATGCTGCGTTGCTGCTCCCGCCGCGCGGCCCGCACCTCGGGGGTCGCGCCGTCGCCGAACAGGCGCTCGAACACCACCTGCGGGTTGATCTCCATGGGCAGCGGCCGGGTGGGCGTTTGCCACGAGATCGTGTTGGTGTACACGCAGCTGTAACCCTCGCCGCAGTTGGTGGAGTTCGCGCCCGGGTCCTCCACGGCGAGCTGCAGCGACGGCAGCAGCGTCTCCTGGCCGATGTGCTCGGCGATGACCTGGTCCACGGTGGTGCCGCACTCGACGTCCGCGCCGGTGGTCTTCTTCGGCTTCACGGCGCAGAGATACGCGGAGGCCACGAAGTGGTCCGCGCCCGTGACGCCCGGCGGATTCTCGGAGGACTGCGACCAGAGGCCGCTCGTCAGCACCACGTGCCTACGGAACGGCTCGAGCGGCTCCCAGATGTACGGGTACTTGAAGCCGCGCTCGGTGGACGACGGCACCCAGTAGCCGGGCGCCGCGCCGTGCGGGATGAAGATGCCGACGAACCGCGTGGGCACGGCCGCCTGCGCCCGAGCCGTGGGCGTGAGCGCCGGCACCATGGCGTCCAGGAACGGCAACGCGATCGTTCCGCCCAAGCCGCGCAGCACGGCCCTGCGCGAAAGGTGCTTCTTGGTGATGAACATCGTCGTCCCTCCTCAATCCTCGGCCGCGGCGCGCGCGGCGACCGTCTCCGCGCCGCCGCCCGTCAGCTGCTCGCCCGCGGGATCGAGCTTGGTGTTCATGCGAAACGCCGGGCTCTTCACCACCGCGGCGATCATCGTGCTGAGCCGATAGTCGTCTTTTTCCGCCTCCGCCACGATCTGGCGCACCAGCGGCATGTCGTAGTACTCCACGCCGCGGCCCAGCGCGTAGGTCATGAGCTTCTCGGCCAGGTTCGTCACGAAGCGGTCCGAATACTTGAGCACGAACTCGCGCACGTCGGCCGGGCCGTCCACGTGCGTGCCGTCGTACATCACGTCGGCCGCGTTGATGGGGCTGCCGCCGTCGGTCGTGCGGTAGCGCCCGATCGCGTCGAACGGCTCGAGCGCGAAGCCGAACGGATCCATGAGCACGTGGCAGCTGCGGCACGACGGGTTCTCCCGGTGCTTCTCGAACATCTCCCGCAGCGTGGGCGTCTTGGCGTTGCCCGCCGCGTCGGCCTCCTCCTCCGGCAGCTTCGGCACGTTCGGCGGCGGCGGCGGCGGTGGCACGCCGAGCAGGCTCGACAGGATGTAGTTGCCCCGGATCACGGGCGACGTGCGGCCGGGCTGCGACGAGGTCGTGAGCACGCTGCCCTTCCCGAGCAGCCCGCGGCGGAGTTCCAAGTCGCCGTCGAGCGACACGCGCCGGAAATGGCTGCCCTGCACCCCCGGGATGCCGTAGTGCTTCGCCAGGCGATCGTTTACGAAGGTGTAGTCGGCGGTCAGGAGCTCCAAAGCGCTCCTGTCCTCGCGCAGCACGCTGTCGAAGAAGAGCTCGGTCTCGCGCCGGAAGGCGTCGCGCAGGTTGTCGTCGAAGTCCGGGAACTCGTCGACCACGGGCTGATGCGCCTCGAGCTTGCGCAACGCGAGCCATTGGCCCGCGAAGCTCGCCGTGAATGCCTCGGAGCGCGGATCGGCGATCATGCGCCGCACCTGCGCCTCGAGCACCTGCGGATCGGACAGCTCGCCGCGCTCGGCGAGCTCGAGGAGCTCCTCGTCCGGCATGCTGCTCCAGAGGAACAACGACAGCCGCGACGCGAGCTCGAGGTCGCTCAGGGCGTATGCCTCTCCGACCGGCACGTCCTCCGGCTCGGACTCGATCCGGAAGAGGAACTTCGGATCGACGAGCGCGCGCTGCAGCGCCATCTCGATGCCCGCCTCGAACCCGCCGGACTCGGCGCCCGCGTCGTAGAAGCGCATGAGCTTGGCGACGTCCTGCTCGGTCTGGAAGCCGCGGAACGCGCGCCGCGCGAACGAGCGCACGATGCGCTCGGCGCACGGCCGCTCCTCGGCGGCGCTCGCGGGCTCGCACACCAGCACGCGCCGCCGCGCCGGCGTGTCCTCGGCGCCCGCGGCCTGGTACGGCCCCTCGATGCGCACGCTGCCCACGTGCGGATAGAACGTGAAGCCCGGCAGCCCTCCCGTCTCGATGGTGCTGCGCTCGAACGGATCGTTGATGTCGAGGAGCGGCGCGTAGTTCGTCGCGAGGAACGTCACGCCGATCTGGTGCGGCCCGGCGGTGATCGGCACCCGCACGTCGATGGTCTTGAGCTGACCGTTGCCGCCGCCGAAGCCCCGCCCGACGTTGAACTCCTCGTCCCAGTCGAACACCGCCACGCGCTCGCCGTCCACGAGCACCTCGAGCTGCTCGCCGCGCACCTCGCCGAACGGGCGGAAGTTGCCCATGTTGCCGAGGTTCACGGAGAAGATCTTCACGTTGTACTCGCCGTCCGCGGGGAAGTAGTGATCGATCAGGATTCCGCCCCGGGTGCCGAACGGCAGCCCCTCCACGTGATAGTTCTGCGTCGTGTCCTCCGCCACGCGGTACACGGTTTGCGTGGGCGTGTCGATGTGGCCGAGCGCGAGCCGGCTGATCTTGCCGGCGGCCGACAGATACGCCTCGAGCAGCGCGGGAGACAGCGACAGCGTGCCCGCCTGGTTGTCGAAGCCCCGGCTCGAATCGTCCGGCGGCAGGAACTGGGAAGGGTCTACCTCCACGCCGACGAGATCGCGGATGACGTTGGCGTACTCGAAGCGGTTGAGCCGGTGCGCGCCGGGCGGCGGGAAGTACGGCTGGTAAGCGGCGTCGAGCTCGCGCTCGATGACGCTCACGACGCGCACGTAGGTCTCGTCGTCCGGGCGCGGGTTGTCGGGCGGCGGCATCATGCCGGCGGAGAGCTTGCGGACGACCTTCTCCCACGCCTCGCGGTGACCGCTCACGTCGGCGAGATCGAGGGACTCGATCGACAGCCCGGCCTCCTGCTCGATGTCGTCGTGGCAATCGAGGCAGTAGCGGCCGAGGACCTCGGAGGTGTTTGCGATCTGCGCTTCACGCGACGGCTCGCAACCGACGAGCGAGACCACGCCGCCCAGGGCGGCGAGGAGCACACCCAGAGTCCTGCCCCCTCTCTCGATGTTGCCGGACCGCTCCATGCCGCCTCTCGCCTCCTGCCCTCAGGGCACTATCGGGCTGCTTCTATCCACCGTGGAGCGCTCGCCGCCCACCATGAGCTCGTGCGCGTAGTTCGCCTGCTGGCACACGTACTCGAAGAGCTCCTGGCCGCGGTCCCACTGCAGCTGGAAGCTGCCCGTCCAGGGCGCCGTGTAGGCGCCCAAGTCGTGCACCGTGATCTCGTAGTCGATGGTCTCGGAATCGATGCGTGTGAAGCGCTCGACCGTGTGCAGCTGCTCCGTGTGCGGCAGGCCCCGGCGATCCATCCAGAAGCCCTCGTTGTAGCCGACGGTGTCGATCACGAGGGTGTCGCCTTCCCACCAGCCGATGCTGTGGCCGTAGTACGTGGGCTCGAGATCGCGCGGATGCGAGCGCCCGTCCATATAGACCGTGCGGAAGGTGTGCGGCCCGCCGATGTCGAAGATGTAGAGCCGCTGGAACTCCGGCAGCTCGACGAACTCGACGCCGTAAGGCGTGAGGAACTGCCGCGCCGAGGCCGACGCCTTGCAGCGCGCATGCGGCTCGAGCTCGTGCACCTGGCGCGACTCGTAGAGCGCCCTGGCCCACGGCTTGAACGGCACCTGGTCGGCCGGTGCGATCGGATCCGTGATGCCGAACAACGGGATCCAGATCGCCGGCTCCTCGCGCTTCTCGCCCCCGAGATGCACCTTGCCGTGCGCGTCGCGAGGCACCGGACCGGGCGGCGGCAAGTCGGGGCTGCGCGGCCGCCGCTGAGCGAACGCCGGATCGAACGACGCCGTCGCGAGCAGCGCGACCGCCGCCGCGAGCCATGCGTTCCTCATTCGCGCTCCCCCCCCATGGCCGTCGTCAGCCTAGTTGCCCGTGCGGCTGCTCGAGGCCGCGTCGAGCGTCTCGCTCGGCCGCGAGCCCGTGGCCGTGAGCGTGACCGTGCGGGCGTTCACGCGCTTGCTGCCGTTGCGTGCGAGGAAGCCGTCCACCCGGATCTCCTCGCCGATCTTGAGCGTGTCGCGCCGCCAACCGTTCCTCTGCAGGCCGTGCGGCGGCCCCATCTCCGCGCCCCAGTTCACCATCTCGCCGGTGGCCTCGTCCTTCACGTTGAGCCAGATCCACACGTGCGGATTGGTCCAATCGACCTTCGTGACGATGCCCGTGAGCGTGATCGGCTTCTCCGCGTCGAACTCCGCGGAAAACGAATGGTGAGCCGAGGCCCCGCCGGCGGCGAGCAGCAGCCCCCCGGCGACCACGGCGACGAGACCACGTGCGTTCATGTGCCCCTCCTCGAAACAGTCGCGCATGCGCGACCAAGCCCCTCCAGCATAACGCGCCTCACGCCGCGAGCCATCGCGGCGTACGCCGCTCCTGGTCTAGTCGAAATGCCTCAGGAGCGGTTGTCCTGGCAGAAATACTCCGGCAGCTCCTCGCCGCCGACCCAGCGCAGCTCCCACGATGCGGTCCACGGCCGCGTGTAGGCGCCCGGGTCGTCCACGGTCACGCTGTACCTGAGCGTATCGACATCGGGCCGCGAGATCCGTTCAGTGAGTCGCAGTCGGTCGGTATGCGGGAGGCCACCGTTGCTGAACCAGAAATCCTCGTTGAATCCGATGGTTTCGACGACCAGCGTGTCGCCTTCCCAGCGGCCCACCGAACGCCCGTAGTAGAGCGGGTTGTTGTCGTCGCCGCGCACGTTGCCCACGGGCTCGCGCCCGTCGAGATAAATGATCCGATAGTTATGGTTGCCGCTGCCCATCAGCACGAAGATGCGTTGCCGGGCGCGGTCCTCCAGGAACTGCACGCCGAGCGACGACTGCAGATAACGCACGCCGCCGGGCGGCTTGCAGTTGATGAACATTGGATCGTCCCGCAGCTGGCGATTCTGCCGGCGCACGTACAGGGCGAGCGCCCACGGCTGGAAGGGCGCCACCCGCCGGGCGTCGCCGATGTCCTTCAGCAAGCCGTATTCGTCCACGGCGACCTCGACGCCGTCCTCCACGAGCGACGTCGAGGTGGGGTACGCCCAATAGCCCCCGTCGCCGTCCGGCGCCCCGAGCATCGGCTGGCCGTCGGGCCAGCGCGGCGTCGGGCGCGCCGTCTTCGGCGGCGGCGGCAGCGAGTCGTGGGCGTAGAGCACGCGCCGCCCGGTGGAGGCGAGACGCACGGACTCGCCCCACACCTGCCGCGTGCCGTCGCGGGCCACGATGCCGTCCACGATGACGGCATCCCCGGGCTGCACCGTGTCTCGGCTCCAGCCGCTGCGCTTGAGAATGACCGGGCTCTCGAGCTCGACGGCCCAGTTCTCCGCCCCCACGTTCATGAACAGGTGCACGTGGGGATTGCGCCAGTCGACGGCCGTGACCACGCCTTCCATCGTGGTGGTCTTCGCCGCGTCGAACTTGCCGACGATCGCGTGATGCGCCGCCGCCCCGCTGGCCACCAGGGCGAGCAGCGGCCCCGCCCCCAGACACCGCCGTGTGAATGCCATGCCCATCATCGGCTACTGCCTGCTCGCCTCGAACTCGCCCCGACCGTCTCCGCTTCGCCAGGTGCCCACGATCGAGCGGTTCGGGAGTTCGAGATCCTGGATCTTGCCCTCGATGACGTAGTGAACGGTGCGCCCGCTCTTGTCCTGGGCATCGGCCTCGAGCCGCACGACCCAGCCGTCGGGATCGAGCGACGCCCGGTCGATCTCGATGTTGTCGATGCCGGGGTTGATCGTGCCCGTGATCTTCTCGCCGTCCCAGTCGAGCACCATGAACATGCTCTCGCCGTGCGTCTCGTTGGACTTCCACGTCCCTATCCACGAGCCCTTGAGCGGATGACCTTCCTGCGCGAACGCCGTCGCGGCGGCCACGAAGACGACACCGACCACGGCGGCTCGGACGAGGCCGCCCGCCCGCGACCGCACGAGCGTATCCATCAGCACTCCTTCACCTCGAATGGACGCGATCCAGGGAACAACGAGATTAGTGGCTGCCGCGGAACGACAGCAAGCGCAGGTCGATCGCTCGGCCGGGAACTTAAGGAATCTAAACGAACGCCGGCGCCGCCCGGGCGGGCGGCTCGAACGGCCATCCTGTTTCCGCGAGCCGGCATGCAGCCCCCCTCTCCCTCTCGTGCATGCGCTCTGCGAGCGGCATCACGATCCACGGAGCCGGGCAACACGCGCGTCGTCGCAGGTCGGCCGCGCGCCCCCGGCTTCGGTGCGCTCGGAACATAGGAGGCAGGCGCCGGGCCGTCAAGCGGGGCCCGCGGTGAATCAGTCCCAGACGACATCCGCCTTCGCGCGGGCCGCAGCCTCGAGCAGCTCGATCAGCGGCAGCGCGCGATTCGCGAGGCTCACGGGCGGCTCCTCGTCGCCGTCGGAGGATTCGTCCCGCGGCGGCTCGGCCGCGGCCGCCCGCTTGTGCTCCGCGATGGCCGCCTTGAGCCGCGCGACCGCCGCAGGCACGTCCTCCGCCTTGAGCGCGCTCGGCACGGTGCCGCTGTGCCCCATGAGCTTCAGCAGCTTCACGGCCACGTCGCCGAACATCGTGATGTTCGCGTACGACTTGGTGCGAAAGGTGACGAGCATCGTGGGGCCTTCTCCGATCCCTGCCCCGGCCATCTCAAAGGGATCACCGCACCGTGTCAAGGCGCGGCGGCGCCCCGCGAGCCCGTCCGCTCAGAAGCGCGACTGCCAGGAGATGCCCACGGTCGGCGCGACCTCGCCCTGCTCGCGGAGCATCTTGAGGTTCAGCGCGATGGACGTCTCGTCGCGCGGCGCCCAGGCATGGTCGTACGCGAGCGACGTGCGATTCTCGTGCTCCTCGTCGAGCCGGCGCTCGACTCTGAGGCTGAGCTTGCTCCGCCCGCCGAGCAGCGCCGAGCGGAAGCCCGCGAGCTCGGTCTCGAAGCCCATGCGCGTGCTGTCGGCTCCGGTCGGCTCGATCGTCTCCTCGAGGATCGCGCCGCTGCGCACCGTGAACGGCGTGAGGATGCCGTCGCCGCGCGAGATCTCGGGGAAGCGCACGCCGAGCGACTGGTACACGTCGCCTTCCATCGAGCGCTGCAGGCCGCCTTCGAGCTGAGCGATCAGCGGCATCGACGAGCGGTAGACCAGCTTCGTGTCGTAGCTCGCCGCATCGAGGCCGAGCACCGTGCGCAGATCGAGCGCCTCGCCGAACGCGAACGACGACGTGAGCTTCGAGTGCGGGCCGGACGGCGCGGACTGGAGCGTCAGGTCCGTCTTGACGTTCACCGTGCCGCCGCCGAGCGCGCGCACGCCCACGTCCGCGAAGCCGAAGCGCAACGACTGGCTCACCTCCGCGGCCGTCTGATGCACCCTGCCTTCGATGTGCTCGACGAAGGGCACGGCCGAGCGCACCGACACCCGCGTGTCGACGGCGGGCTCGGACGTGCCGCCCGCGTTCCAGTCTCCGTACTCGAACACGGTCTTCACGTGGAGCCAGTCGATCGAGCTGAACGTGGAGGTCACGCGCGGCAGCACGCGCGTGGTGCCGTCCTGCCCCTCGAGCGTCACATCGGCCTTGACGGACAGCCCCTCGTGGCCGAGGAACAGCCCCACCTGGCTGTGCAGCTTGTCCTGCGACGACAGGTTGAGATAGGAAAGTATTTCGTCCGCCTCGGCGGCGTGCGTGCAGAGCACGGCGCACGCGACGGCCAAGGCGCGTTGACGACGCGTCATCGAGTCCCCACACCAGAGAGGAGTCCCACCCTCCTCCGTCGGGCCGATGGTGCCGGCTGGATCCGGCGAGAGCAAGGACGGAGTTCTCGCAAGCGCGGCGTCCTCCTTGTGCCGCAGCGGCGTTAGGCGAAAGGATGCGTGGCACGCGGCGCGCGCGGGCGCCGGCGCGCCGGCTCAGTGCAGCACGCTCGCGAGCTTGCGGCGGTACTCGGACACGAGCGCGCGGTCCTCGGCGGCGAGCTCGAAGATCGCGAGCAGCTGCTTGCGCGCTTCACCGTCGCGGAAGTCGCGCGCGCGGCGCACGATCTCGAGGAGCTGGTCCATCGCCTCGCGATAGCGGCGCTGCGACGCGTAGATACCCGCGAGCGTCAGGCGCGCGTCGTGGTCGGCCGGATTGGCCGCGAGGCGCGCCTCGAGCTCGTCTTCGCTCGGGGCCTCCTCGCGCAGCCGCGCGTACGCGATGCCCCGGCGCAAGGCCTCGACGCGCGCGTCCCAGGCCGGGTCGGGCGTCACCGCGGCGAGCTCGCGTTCCGCCTCCGCGTACCGCTCTTCGGCGAACAGCGCCTCGGCCCGGTGCAGCGCCTCCTCCGCCGGCGACGGCAGCAGCTTCTCGAAGAACGCCCGCACCTGGCTCTCCGGCACGGCGCCCAGGAACTGCGCCACCGGACGGCCGTCCTTGAACGCGATGACGTTCGGGATGGAGCGCACGCCGTAGACATTCGCGAGCTCCGCGTTGCGGTCGGAATCCACCTTCACGAGCTTCACGCGGCCCGCGTAATCGCGGGCCACCTTCTCGATGATGGGGCCGAGCGTGCGACAGGGGCCGCACCACGTGGCCCAGAAGTCGACGACCACCGGCAGCGTCTTCGACGCCTCGATGACCTCGCGCTCGAATTCCGCCGTATCGACGTCCATCAGCGCACCGCCGCCACGGATCCCTGCGCGTCGCCTACCCGCTCGCCCCGCAGATACACGGCGGCGATGCGGCGCGTGTTCGTGATGTCCTCGAGCGGGTTCGCCTCGAGCACGATGAAGTCCGCGCTCTTGCCGGGCTCCAGCGTGCCCATGTCGTCGATGCCCACGAGCTCGGCGCCGTTGCGGGTGGCGGCGACGATCACCTGCTCGGGCGTGAGCCCGGCCGCCACCATGTCGGCCATCTCGAGGTGCGGCCCCCATGGCGTGTTGCCGTCCGTGCCGAGCGCGATCGTGACCCCTTCGCGGGCGAGCCGCGCGAGGTTGCGCGCCTGGATCGCGAACGCGGCCTGCGCCTCGGGGCGCTCGGTGGACGCGGCCGCTTGCAGCTCGGCCAGCCGCTCGGCCGGCACCTTCCCTTCGAGCCAGGACAGGTCGGTGGGGACGCCCCGGTCGGGCAGGTTCGGCACGAGCACGAAATCCGGCCGCTCCTCGAGGAGCGCCACGAGCTCGTCGTCCACGTCGCGGTCGCGCACGCCGTGCGCGAAGGCGTCTACCCCCGCGCGCAGCAGACCCTTCGCGTCCTCGAGCGCGAAGATGTGGGCGGTCACGCGCAAGCCGTGCGCGTGCGCCTCGTCGATGACGGCGCCGTAGAGCTCCGGCCCGAGCTTCTGGTATTGGCCGTTGCGGTCGTCCACCCAGATCTTGACGATGTCCACCCGCCGCTCGGCGAGCTCGCGCACGGCCGCGCGTCCCTCCTCGGGCGTGGTGATCCAGTACGGGATCTCGGAGCGTCCGGGCTCGGGCGACGTGATGCCGCGGCCCGCGAGCCGGTAGCGCGCGGCGCCCGGGATCGTCTCGTCGCGCACGCGGTAGAGCTCGTCGCCGTCGTCCTGGCCCAAGCTCAATGCCGCGCCGACGCCGAAGCGGGCGCGGCTGCGCAGGTCCTCGATGAGCGCGTCGCGCTCGCGGCTCAAGTGCGTGTGCGTGTCCACGATGGCCGGCATCACCGTCATGCCCGCGAGGTCCACGCGCGCGGCGCCCGCCGGGACGCTCACCTCGCCCGCGCGGCCCACGGCCTCGATGCGGCCGCCGTCGACGACGAGCACGGCCTGCTCGATGACGGTGCCGTCGCCGACGATCACGCGCGCGCCTTCGAAAGCGACGGCGCTGCTCGCGGCCTGCGGCGCCGGCGCCGCGGGCTCCGCGTCCGCGGGCTCGGAGGAGCGCTCCGCGCAGCCGGCGGCCGCGAGCGCGCCGAGCGCGAGCCAGACGAAGCCCCTGCCGCGCATGGCGGCGTCGTGTAGCGACTGCATGCGCATTCCCCTCCGCCCTTCATGCTTCGAAAATGTTAGCGCAAGCCCGTGGCCGCGGCTGCGGCGGCGCGGGCCAGCGGGCGCGGCGCGCGGGCCTCGGCCCTCCTCCGTTGCGCCGCTCAGCAGCCCTTCTGCCAGAGAGACCGTGCCATGCGCTTCGACCTTCCTCCGGCCGCCTTCCTGATCCTCGCGCTGACGGTGGCCGGGGCCTTCGTCTGGATGCGCCTGACCCTCGAGCCCGACCTCGGCGCGTGGCGGTCGCAGGGAGCGCCGCAGGCGCCCGCGCGGGCGTCGCGGGACGCGACGCCGGTGGACGCGCAGGTGCTCGCCCGCTACGCGGGGGAATACGACATGGACGGCATGCGCGTGGCGATCGAGCTCGAAGGCGGCCGGCTGTTCGTCTCGCCCGCCCGCGGCGTGCGGCTGCCGCTCTACGCCGAGACCGAAACGCGCTTCTTCCTGACCGACCCCGAGGGGCAGATCGACTTCGTCGTGAACGCGCGCGGCGAAGCCACGCGGTTCCTCGCGCGCCTGCCGAGCGGCGTGTTCACGGCGCAGCGCGTGGGCGGCTGAGCGCGCCGCGCGGACGCTGCGCGTCCGCCGCGCGCCGTCGATCGGCGCCGCGTCGTTGTGGCGAGCGCGCATCATCGCGTGCTGCTCGGCGCGGCTTTTGCATGCCAGATTGCGACGTTCTCAAGGCCAGGGGGAGGGGGGCCTCATGAACCGCATGCTCGCGTCTCGCAGCGGCGCCGCGCTGCGCCGTTGCTTCATCGCCGCACTTTCGATCCACGTCTGCTGGTCGGCGCAAGCCCAGGAGCCGACCCCGCAGCCCCAGCAGGGGCTCGAGGAGATCACCGTCACGGGCACACGCATCATCCGCTCCGGCATGGTCACGCCCGTGCCGGTCACGGCGGTGAACGCCACCGAGCTTTCGAGCATGTCGGCCGGCACGCTGTACGACTCGCTGACCCAGCTGCCGCCGTTCTTCTCGAACCAGAGCCCGGAGCAGGTCAACGGCGGCCAGAACTCGGGCGGCTCGAACCTGAACCTGCGCGGCGCCGGCGTGAACCGCACGCTGGTGCTGCTCGACGGCCGCCGCGTCGTGCCGAGCAACCGTTTCGGCGCGGTGGACATCGCGATGTTCCCGGAGGAGCTGCTGCGCAGCGTGGAAACCGTCACGGGCGGCGCCTCCGCGAGCTACGGCACCGACGCCGTCGCGGGCGTGGTGAACTTCATCCTCGACACCGAGTTCGAGGGGCTCAAAGGCCATGCGCAGATGGGCCAGACGCGCTACGGCGACGGCGACACCTACGAGGCGGGCTTCGCGTTCGGCATCGACGTCGGCGAGCGCGGCCATCTGATCGGGTCGATCGAGCGGTACGAGGTGGACGCCATCAGCTCCTTCGAGTCTCTCGAGAAGCGCGACTTCATCCGCAACGTGGCGCGCGTGACCAACCCGAACTTCACGCCCGACTTGCGCAACGGCCCGCGCAACTTCGTGCTGCCGTACGTCGAGCCAACCAACTGGAACCAGACCGGAATGATCAACCAGCGGGGCTCGTCGCTCGACAAGCTGGTGTTCCATCCGGACGGCACGTACGGACCGCTCGACTTCAGCGGCGTGGGCGCGATCAACACCGGCTGCAACTGCCAGGCGCGCCCCACCCGCAGCTGGGGAGCGGACGTCGACAACGAGGTGGCCGCGGGCAACGAGCGCACGACGGGCTTCCTGCGTTACGACTTCGAGATCAACGACAACGTCAAGTTCTTCGCCCAGACGCTGTTCGGCGAGAACGAGGTCAGCGACCGGCGCGAGAACATCTCCTTCATCCTGACCTGGGCGCCGCGCATCTTCGCCGACAACGGGTATCTGCCGCAGGAGATCCGCGACATCATGATGCAGCCGGGTCAGGCGTCGGATCCGGACGGCGTGGGCGTGCCGTCCGTGGGCTTCGCGCTCTTCGGCGTGAACGACGGCCGCGGGCCGCTGCCCGACGCGCGCCAGATCACGAAGAACGAGCTCTTCTCGGGTACCGTAGGCTTCGAGGTGGACCTCGACACCGACGGCTTCTTCGACGGGTGGCGGCTCAACGCCTACTACCAGTACGGCAAGAACGATCAGTCGTTCGACACCGACAACGGCATCCGCGTGGACCGCATCCCGCTCGCGCTCGACGCGGTGGTGGATCCGGCGGACGGCCGCATCAAGTGCCACGTGGCGATCGTCGATCCGGTGAACTTCGGCGACTGCGTGCCGATGAACATCTTCGGCGGCGTGCAGCACATCTCGCCGGAGGCGGCCGCGTACATCGTCGACGACTACAAGCACGCGATCCAGCACACGCGCCAGGACTTCCTCGAGTTCCTGATGACCGGCGACATCTGGGAAGGCTTCGGCGCCGGGCCGATCTCCGGCGCGTTCGGCGCGTCCTACCGCTCGGAGGAGCTCGACCAGCGGACGCCCGACCCCACGGACGAGTTCCCGGCCACGCCTTCCGGCGTGCTGCTCTCCGATCTCGGCCTCCTGCCGCCCGGCGTTCGCGGCCTGATCCCGCAGCACCTGCCGAACGGCATCCCCGGCGTGCGCAACGTGCCGGCCGGCTTCACGGGCGACGCGAACTCGAGCGCCGTCACGTTCAGCAGCCTGCGCGAGTTCGGCGGCGGCTACGACGTGCGCGACGTGTTCGGCGAGCTGAACATTCCGATCGTCGCCGACGCGGGCTGGGCGCGCCAGTTCGACGTGACCGCCGCGGCCCGCTGGGCCGACTACTCGGGCAGCGGCGAGATCTGGGCCGGCAAGCTCGGGGTCAACTGGCAGATCAACGACGTCGTGCGGCTGCGGGTGACGCAGTCGCGGGACGTGCGCGCCGCCACGCTGCGCGAGCGCTTCGATCAGACGCGCGGCGGCGTGAACGTGGAGGACCCGGCGAACCCGAACCCCGTGACCGGCGCACCCACGCCGATCTCCACGGCGAGCTTCTCGGGCGGCAACCCGAACGTGAACCCCGAGAAGGCCGACACGTCGACCGCGGGCATCGTGTTCCAGCCGGCCCGGGTGAACAACCTGTCGCTGTCGCTGGACTGGTATCGGATCGACATCAACGACGCCATCGCGCAGCCGCCCGCGCAGGACGTCGTGAACGGCTGCTTCGAAGGCGACACGGAGCTCTGCCAGTACGTGCACCGCGATCCGATCACGAACCTCATCACGCGCGTCGACAACCTGTTCATCAATTTCCAGCGGCAGCTCATCGAAGGCGTGGACCTCGAGGCGAGCTACGCGCTCGGGCCGTTCAACCTGCGGCTGTTCGCCACGCGCCTGATCGAGAACTCCATTCACAACCCCGGCGCGCCCGTGGACGACCGCGCGGGCGACATCGGCTCGCCCGGCGGCTCGCTCGGCACCGGCTTCCCGGAGCTCAAGGTCACCGCGGCGGTGAGCTGGGCGCGCGGTCCGTTCTCGCTGTTCGTGCAGGAGCGCTACATCGACGGCGGCATGCTCGACCGCCGGCTCGTGGAAGGCGTGGACATCGACGACAACACGATCCCGTCCACGTACTACACGGACATGGCCCTGCGCTACCGCTTCGGCAACGACGACGCGTGGGAGGTGTTCGCGAACATCAACAACGTGTTCGACCAGGAGCCGCGCCCGACGGCGCAGATCCTCGGCCGCGCGGGCGTCACGGAGTTCAACGAAGCGCTGTACGACACGCTCGGCCGCCGCTACGTGATCGGCGCCCGCCGCGCGTTCTGACACGCCGCCGGCCTGACGCGCGCCCACCAGGTGGGAGCGGCTTTCAAGCCGCTCCCACCCGGCTCTCTCGGCGGCGGCGTTTCGATTGCCGTCAGAACTCGACCTTGACGCCCACGCGCAGCGTGCGCGGCTCCTCGGCCCGGCTCATGCGGCAGTTCGTGACCGAGCAGTCGATGTCCTCCGACGTGACGCCGGGAGGATCGAGGCCCGGCACCACCGCCTCGTACCAGTAGACGATGTCCTTGCCGTCCTCGTCGAGCACGTTCAGCAGGTCCGCATAGAGCGTGGTCCGGCCGAAGCGATACGCGCCGCGCAGGTTAATGGTGGTCTGGTGCTCGGCGCGGATGGAGTTGTCCGGCACGAGCGCGTATTCGCCGAGATAGCGCACGCGGACGCTCGCCTCCCAGCGATCGCGCACGGCCGACAGGCCGATCTGGCCCGCGTTCTCCACCGCGCCCTCGATGTACGGCCCATCGGGGTTGTCCACGTAGCGGGCACGGCTGCCCGTGTAGACGGCGTCGATGCCGAGCCAGTCGAGCGGCCGCCAGAAGGCCGTGAGCTCGTAACCGCGCCGCTTCGACGCGCCGGTGGGCTCCACCGAGTTCGAGTCGCCCACGAACTTGAGCTCGCTGTCGAGCTCGAGCCACCAATAGGCGGCGGTGACCCTGAAGTCGCCGATCTCGAACCGCGCGCCGGCCTCGTAGCCCGTGCCCTCGCCCAGGCCCGGCACGGGGTCGGCCGCGTTCACCACGCCGCGCGCGTCGTTCGAGTGGAAGCCCTGGCCCCAGTTGCCGTAGAGCTCCACGCGGTCCGTGACGGCGTACGCGACCCCCACCTTGGGGGACAGCTCGCTGTCCGTCTCGCTGCCGGCGAAGCTGCCCGGCGTGTGGGCCGTGACGTCGAAGTCGTAGAAGTCGCCCCGCAGGCCGCCGAGCAGGCGGAGCCGGTCGGTCGGCGTCCAGCTCGCCTCGGCGAAGGCGCCCACCGAAGTCTCCGTGATGGAGTTGTGGGAGATGGTCTCGACGAACACGCCCTCCTCGGTGTGGTCGAGACCGACCTTGCCGATGTCGTCGTAGCGGACGTCCGCCCCCACGTTGAGCTGCACCCGGTCGCGGTCCACGAGCAGCCGCTCCGCCCGGCCGCCGAGGGTCCAGCGCCGGTCGAACTGGTCGATCTGGAAGTCGTAGGTGGGGTTCGACGACATCCTCCAGTCGTAGTACTGGACGTAGGTGGCCGCGTGCCAGTCGTCGCCGTCGAGCTGCGCTCCGGCGATCCAGCGCGACGTGTGCCCCCTCGCAGTGGCGTCCAGGACGCAGAAGGCGTCTGCGCACACGGGTGTGCCGATGGCCCGCTCGGGAATCTGCTCCGTCGGGCGCCAGTCCGCGTCGTAGCCGGACAGGGTGAAAGCCAGCGACCCGAATTCCGTAGGGCGCAGGTACTTGCCCCACACGGAGGCGTGGCTCAGATCTTCCTCGAGCGCCCACGGCCCGTCGTAGCCCTTGGTTTCGCCGAGCACGGTGAGCGTGCTCTCGCCGGCCAGGTCCAGCGAACCGCCCGCCGCGATCCGCCCCCACCCGTACTCGCCGCTCTCGAACGACAGGAACGGCGCGTCGAGCCGGTCGATGGTGGTGATGAAGGAGGCGCCCGCCATCGCGAAGTCGCCCACGTCCGCGCGGTAGGGGCCCTTGCGGTAGTCGATCCGCTCCACGATCTCCGGCAGCAGGCCGTTCACGTCGAGGTAGCCCTGGCCGTGGCCGTGCGAGCGCAGGTTCCAGGGGACGCCGTCCACGATGGTCGTGAAGTCGGTGCCGTGGTCCAGGTTGAAGCCCCTGAGGAAATACTGATTCGCCTTGCCGCTGCCCGAGTGCTGCACCGCCACGAGCCCCGGCACGGACTCGAGCAGCTCGGCCGTCCGGAGCAGCGGCCGCACGGCGAGATCGGCGCCGCCCACGGACCCTTCGCTGGCCGCGTCCGCGATGCCGACGAGCTGGGAGCCGCGGCCGAACACGACGATCTCCTCGATCGGCTCGCCGACCTGAGCCAGCGCGCCGGGCGCGCAGAGCAGCGTGGCGACGGCCGCCGCCAGCTCACCGGGACGAAGCAAGGAACGGGACGAGAGCATCTTTTCATTCGTTGGTCGGGGAAGGGGGCGCCATCGTGGCGACGCACGGCGCCCGTGTCACGCAATTAACGGTTGCTTTAACGGCTAAGGGGGACGTTAACGGGGGCGCCGCGGGCGTTCCCCGGGCCGGTTTGCGGGCTGGGCCCCGATTACTATCATAGGCGCTCCCTTCGCACGGCCGACGCGTCCCGACCGCCTGCATGGAGCCGATCATTTCGATTCGCGGCCTCTCGAAGACCTACGCCGGGGGATTCACGGCCCTCAAGGCCACGGATCTCGACATCCGCCGCGGCGAGATCTTCGCCCTGCTCGGGCCGAACGGCGCGGGCAAGACCACTCTCATTAATATCGTCTGCGGCATCGTGAACCCGTCGTCGGGCCGCGTCACCGTGGGCGGGCACGACATCGTGCGGCAGCCTCGGCAGGCGCGCGCCCTCATCGGGCTCGTGCCGCAGGAGCTCACCACCGACGCCTTCGAGAGCGTCTGGGCCACCACCTCGTTCAGCCGCGGGCTCTTCGGCAAAGCCCCCGACCCGGCGCACATCGAGAGGACGCTCAAGGCCCTGTCGCTGTGGGACAAGAAGGACAGCAAGATCATGACGCTGTCGGGCGGCATGAAGCGCCGGGTGATGATCGCCAAGGCGCTCTCGCACGAGCCCCAAGTGCTGTTCCTGGACGAGCCCACGGCGGGGGTGGACGTGGAGCTGCGCAAGGACATGTGGGAGCTCGTCCGGCGGCTGCGCGAGTCCGGCGTCACGATCATCCTGACCACCCACTACATCCAGGAAGCCGAGGAGATGGCCGACCGCGTGGGGGTCATCAACAAAGGCGAGATCGTCGTGGTCGAGGAGAAGCGCGAGCTCATGCGCAAGCTCGGCAAGAAGCAGATGACCGTGCACCTGCAGGAGCCGCTCGCGGCGCTGCCCCCGGACCTCGCCGCCTACGGCCTCGAGCTGAACGGGGACGGCACGGAGATCATCTACACCTACGATACGCAGGCCGAGCGCACCGGCATCACGGCCCTGCTCGGCGAGCTCGGGCGCGCGGGGATCCGCTTCAAGGACCTCAGCACACGGCAGAGCTCGCTCGAGGAGATCTTCGTGAACCTCGTGCGGAACGCCGCATGAACTGGTACGCGGTCAAGGCCATCTACAACTTCGAGATGGCCCGCACGTGGCGCACGGTGCTGCAGAGCATCGTGGCGCCCGTGCTGTCCACGTCGCTCTACTTCGTGGTGTTCGGCGGCGCCATCGGCTCGCGCATCGAGGCCGTGGAAGGCACGCAGTACGGCGCGTTCATCGTGCCGGGGCTCATCATGCTGTCGATTCTCACGCTCAGCATCATGAACGCGTCCTTCGGCATCTACTTCCCGCGCTTCGTGGGCACGATCTACGAGGTGCTGTCCGCGCCCATCTCCGCCGTGGAGATCGTGCTCGGCTACGTGGGCGCCGCGGCCACGAAGTCCATCATGCTCGGGCTCATCATCCTCGCCACGGCAGCGTTCTTCGTGCCGCTCGAGATTCGCCACCCGTTCTGGATGGCGGGCTTCCTGGTGCTCACGTCCGTGGCGTTCAGCCTGCTCGGCTTCATCATCGGCATCTGGGCCGACAGCTTCGAGAAGCTGCAGATCGTTCCCACGCTGGTGGTGATGCCGCTCACGTTCCTGGGCGGCAGCTTCTACTCGATCGACATGCTGCCGCCGGTGTGGCAGACGGTGACGCTGTTCAACCCGGTGGTCTATCTCGTGAGCGGCTTCCGCTGGAGCTTCTACGAGATCGCCGACGTGCGCGTGGGCGTGAGCCTCGGCATGACGGCCGTGTTCCTGGCGGTGTGCCTCACCATCGTGTGGTGGATCTTCCGCACCGGCTACAAGCTCCGCAAGTAGGCGCGATTCGCGCGCTTTCGCGACGACGTATCGGGCTTTGCGAACGGCGGTCGATCGGCTATGTTCTCGCCGTCGGCACAGCGCGATTGATACCGATGAAGCGTTGCTTGCGTACGGCGGCCGTCACGGCCGCGCTCGCGATCGTGTCCCTGGCTGCGGAAGCCCAGTGGGACCCGTGGCCCACGCCGAACGTTCCGCGGAACCCGGACGGCATGCCCGACCTCGAAGGCCCCACGCCGCGCACGGCCGACGGGCGCCCCGACTTCACGGGCGTCTGGGAGCGCATGCAAGGCGTGAACGGCGGCGGCGCGGAGAGCCGCGAGCCGGGGGCGGAGCCGCCGCCGCAACCGCCGGGGACGCCGCCGCTCGCCACCTTCTTCGACATCGGCGCCAACATCGAAGGCGGCCCGCCGTTCACCGAGTGGGCGCGGCAGGTGCGCGAGGAGCGCATGGCCAACAACATGAAGGACAACCCGGACGCGCACTGCCTGCCGATGGGTCACATGCAGTTCCACCTGCACCCGCAGCCGCGCAAGATCGTCCAGACGAAGGATCTCATCGTGATCCTCTACGAGGCCAACGGCGGCGTCCGGCAGATCTTCCTCGACGGGCGGCCGTTGCCGGGACCGGACGCGCTGCCCTGGTGGTACGGCTACTCCGTGGGCCGCTGGGAAGGCGACGAGCTCGTCGTCACGACCACGGGCCTGCGCGACGACGTGTGGCTCGACGTGTTCGGCAGCCCGCTCACGAGCAGCGGCAAGATCGTCGAGCGGTTCCGCCGCCCGGTGTTCGGCCGCATGGAGATCGACGTCACGATCGAGGACCCGAAGGCCTACACGAAGCCGTTCACGGTCCGCGTGAACCACCAGATCCTGCTCGACTCGGAGCTGATCGAGTTCGTGTGCCAGGAGAACGAGAAGTCGACGGCGTACTTCGATCGCTGACGCGCGCCGCTATCGGCGGCCTCGCGACGGGCCGACGGCCCGCTAACGGCCCGTAGACGGACCCCCCCACCGCCGCAAGCAGCCATACTCGAGTCCCTTCCGCGGAGCGGGCGACCGTCGTCGACCACGGCCGCGGGCGCCCGCCGGGCCGCCCTCGACAAGACCCGCCCCGGGCCGCGGCAACGCGTCCCCAACGCGCCCGGTCCATTGCAAATTTTGCAACCGGGCGCGCCCCGCGCTGCCCCGCGTGCGGCCGTTCGAGCCCACGCCGGCCCCCGCCTCCCGCCCTGCAAACCCGTGGCACGCGACTTGCTTTACGGCGTGCAAAGCGCCGCTGGGGTGCGGCGAGGTGTGGGGAGATAGCGGATGTGCGGCATCGCGGGGCTGGTGGGCGGCACCGGCCTGTACACCAGGGAAGTGCTGCGGATGACCGATGCGCTGGCGCATCGGGGCCCCGACGATGGCGACTGCCTGATCGCGCCCGGCGTGGCGTTCGGCCACCGCCGCCTCGCCATCATCGACGTGGCCCGCGCCCGCCAGCCGATGGTGAGCGACGACGCCCGCTACTGGATCACGTTCAACGGCGAGATTTACAACTACCGGGAGCTTCGCCCGCGCCTCGACGCGCAGCGGCCGCTGCGCACGACGAGCGACACGGAGGTGCTGCTCAGGCTGTTCGCGGAGCAGGGACTCACGGCCCTGCAGAGCCTGCGCGGCATGTTCGCCTTCGGCGTGTTCGATTTCACGACGCGACGCCTCACGCTCGCCCGCGATCATCTCGGCCAGAAGCCGCTCTTCTACTGGCACGACGGGCAGCGTTTCGCGTTCGCCTCCGAGGTGAAGGCGCTGCTCGCGCTCGAGCCGTCGCTCGCGGAGCTCGACCCCGACGCGCTGCACGAGTACCTCACGCTGCGGTTCGTCTCGCCGCCGCGCTCGATGTTCAAGCGCATCCGCAAGCTGCCGCCCGCGCATTACCTCGTGTTCGAGGACGGCCGCGTGGAGGTCGCTCCCTACTGGCGGCTCGCCTTCGAGCCCAAGCGGCGCGTGTCGTTCCAGACGGCCGTGCAGGAGCTCGACGAGCAGGCGCAGGACGCCGTGCGTCACCATCTGGTCAGCGACGTGCCGGTCGGCGCCTTCCTCTCGGGCGGCATGGACTCGAGCCTCGTGGTGGCCCTGATGCACCGGGTCTCCGGGCAGCCCTACGAGACGTTCACCGGGAGCGTGCCGTACGCGGGCCGCTCCGAGCTGCCCTACGCGGCCGCCGTCGCCCAGCGCTTCGCGATGCCGAACCGCTCGGTGAGCGTTCGGCCGTCGCTCGCCCGCATGCTGCCCCGCATCGTGTGGCATCTCGACGAGCCGGGCGATCCGCTGTCGCTCTGCCTCTACCACCTCGCCGAGCTCGCTCGCCGGCACGTGAAGGTGGTGCTCGGCGGCGACGGCGGCGACGAGCTCTTCGGCGGCTACGACCGCTACTACGGCAACGTCTACGCGAGCTACTACGCGTTGCTGCCCGCGGCCGTGCGCAAGCGCGTGCTCGAGCCGGTGGTGAGCCGGCTGTCGGGCGGCGGCTGGTATCGGAGCGTCGGCCACCGTCTCAAGTGGCTGCAGTATCTCGCGGAATACGAGGGCGGCCGGCGCTACGCGAAGAGCCTGCAGTACTTCTACGTGTCGGACCGCTACCGCGAGGCGCTCTACACGCGCTCGTTCCGGGAGCAAGTGAGCGCGTTCGATCCCGACCGGGCGATCGTCGAGCTCTTCGACAGCGCGAACGCCCGCGAAGCGCTCGACCGGATGCTGTTCGCCGACAGCTGCGTCCGGCTGCCGGACCATCCGGTGATGATCCTCGACCGCATGACGATGGCCCACGGGCTCGAGGCGCGCAGCCCCTTTCTCGATCATCGGCTCGCGGAGTACTGCGCGTCGCTGCCGCCGGAGCACAAGGTGCGGGGCCGGAAGCTGCGCCGCATCGAGAAGGCGCTGGCGGCCAGGTACCTGCCGGCCGTAGTGCTCGAGCGCGAGAAGCAGGGCTTCTCCTCGCCCCTGCCCTATCTGCTGGCCGACGAGTTCCGGCGGCTGCACAAGGCGCTGCTGCAGAGCTCCGCGCTCGTCGAGGACGGCTACCTGCGGCGCGAGGGGCTCGACACGCTGCTCGCCGAGCATCTGTCCGGGCGCATGGACCACGGCCAGCGGCTGTGGCTCCTCTGCGCCGCCGAGATGTGGTACCGCATCTTCCTGCGGGGCGAGCACGCCTCGATGGTGGAGCACGAGCTGCTCCGCGACGTGGCTTGAACGGCCCATGGGCGCGAGGACAACCGCGTCAGGAGCCGCGTCGTGACCGCCGCGATCGCCTTACGCCGTCTGCGGCGCTCGCTCGCGCGGGTGGTCCACACGCGCTACCCCGCGTTTCTCTTCGGCGGCCGCGTCCCGCGCGACGAGATCCCGGTGTTCACTTATCACGACGTGACGGCGGAGACGCTGGCCCGGGACCTCGAGTTCCTCGCCGACAACGGCTACCGCACGATCGGCCTGGACGAGTTTCATTGCCGGATGCAGGACGGCCGCTGCGGCGAGCGGCTCGTGCTCCTCACGTTCGACGACGCGCGCCGGAGCTTCTGGGAGGTGGCGTTCCCGCTGCTGCTCGCGCACCGGGCGCGGGCCGCGCTGTTCGTGCCGACGCACTGGATTCTCTCCGCGTCGCGCCCCGCCGCGCGGGCGCGCCCGGTCATCGCGGCGCCCGTCAGGCGCGATCCCGCGCGCATGTTCATGACGTGGGAGGAGCTGCGGGCGTGCGCGCGCTCGGGCCGCGTGGACGTCGAGTCGCACGCGCACCGGCACGCGCTGGTCCACGTCTCCGCCCGTCTCGCGGGATTCGCCACCCCCGCGGCCCTGGCCGCGCACGACCTGTTCGACTGGCCGATGCGGCGCGAGCAGGCGGGCGACCGCTGCGGCTTCCCGCCCCTCGGCACCCCGGTGTACGAGTCGGCGCCGCTCCTCTCGGCCCCGCGCCGCGTCATCGAGCCGCGCGCGGCGGTGGAAGCGTGCCGGCGGCTCGTCGCCGCCAACGGCGGCGCGGCGTTCTTCGAGCGGCCCGACGCGCTGCGGCGGCTGCGCGCGGTGCACGACGAGGCGTTCCGGGCGGAGGACGCCACACCGGTGAGCGAGCAGGAGCTCGAGGCGCTCGTGCGGGACGAGCTCGAGCAGGCGCGCGTGTGCTTCGAGCGGGAGCTCGGCCGCCCGCCGCGCTTCCTCGCCTACCCCTGGATGCTCGGGAGCGAGCGCGCGCAGCGGCTGCTCAAGGACCGAGGATGGGTCGCCGCCTTCGGCGTGGCCCTCGACTTCCGCCGGCTGCGCCGCCCGTCCGCCCTGCCGGCGTACGGACGCTACAAGGCGGACTGGCTGCGCTTCCTGCCGGGGCGGGGGCGCCAGCGACTGCGAGACGTGGTGCCGCGCAAGCTCATGTCGTTCGCGGGAACCCAACACCTTGCGCATTGAGATGATTCGATCATGGAGAGCGCCATGGAGGATCGCGTGATCTGCGTCATGGCTCGCATGCTCGACCAGGAAGACGGGCTCGGCGTGTACGCGCGCAACCTGCTCGCGCACCTGCTGCCGCTCGATCCGTGCACGCGTTACCTGATCCTGCTGCCGAGCGCCAAGAACGCGCGGGCGTTCGCCGAGCATCCCAATGCTGACGTGCGCGTCGTGCACGCGCCGCTCAAGACCCTCTGGGATCAGGTGGCCGTCCCGCTCGTGGCGCGCCGCGAGAACGCCGACCTCATATTCAATCCCAAGTTCTCGGTGCCGCTCCTGTCGCGGCGCCCCAAGACGTTCGTGCTCCAGGGATCCGACTGGTACGTGAATCCGCAAAACTATCAGTGGTGGGACAATCTCTACATTCGCCTCACGCTGCCGCTCTACTTGCGCGCCGCCGACCGGCTGCTCGCGATCTCCGAGACCGTGGTGGCGGACTTGAGCAAGTACGTGAAGATCGATCCCGGCCGCGTGACCGTCACCTACGCGGCGCCGGCGCCTCATTTCAATGCGCGTCGCAACGAGGAGGCGCTGGCGGAGTTCCGCCGGGAGTACCGCCTGCCGGAGCGGTTCATCTTCACGGTGGCCCGCACGTATCACACCGGCCACGGCAAGATGCCCGAATACCCGGGCGGCAACAACGAGCGCTTGCTGCGTGCCTACCGCCGCTATCGCGAGCGCGGCGGCACGCTGCCGCTGGTCGTGGCGGGGCGCGACATCGACCGGTACCTGCGGCGGCGGGGATTCGACGACGCCGCGCTCGAAGGCGTCCACTTCACCGGATTCATTCCCCATGAGCGAATCCACATGGGGTATCAGCTCGCCGAGTTCTTCGTGCTCGTCACGCTCAACGAGAGCTTCGCGTTCCCGCTCGTGGAATCGCTCGCCTGCGGATGTCCCGCCATCGTGCCCGCGACCGGCGCCTGCCCCGAGATCGGCGGCGACGCCGTACGGCTCGTGGACCCGTACGACGAGGAGGACATCGCCGCCGCGCTCACGGAGCTCGCCTCGTCGCCCGAGCGCCGCGATGCGCTGCGGTCCGCGGGGCTGCGCCGCGTGAAGCGCTTTCGCTGGGAGCTCACCGCGCAACGCACGCTCACCGTCTTCGACACGCTCGCGCCAAGGAGGGCGCTCGCCGCTTGAACGCTCGACTCAATACTTTGCTTCGGGTGACCGTCAGCGTCGCGCTCGCGGCGGTGATCGTCTACAACGTGGACGGCCTCGAGGAGGTCTGGGGCAGCATCGTGCGCGCGGACCCCGTGTATCTGCTGCTCGCCTTCCTGGTCCTCACGCTCGACCGCTTCCTCATGAGCTACAAGTGGCTCGTGCTGCTGCGCTCGCGCGGCCTCGGCCTGCCGCTCGTGCAGACGGTCAAGATTTACTGCACCGCCATGGTGTGGGGCATGTTCCTGCCCGCCACGGTGGGGGCCGACGCGATCCGCGGCTACATGGCTTCGCGCGAGGGACTCGACGGCTACGAGGTGTTCGCCTCGATCGTGGTGGAGCGGCTCGTGGGCTTCGTCGCGTCGCTGTTCTTCGGGCTGATCGGGATCATGATCCTGTCGGCCATCGGCCTCGCCGACGAGCGATTCGACGCGCTATGGGTCGCGAGCGCGGGCGTGCTGCTCGGCGGAGCGGTCTCCGTGTCGCTGTCGTTCAACGACCGGCTGTTCGATCGCGTGGTGCGCATGCTGCCGCCGCGCGTGCGCGAATCCCGCATCGTGCGCCGACTGCGGCATTTTCACGGTATCTATGCGGGCTACGGCGCGAACGGCGACGTGATCTCCGGTTTTTTCGTGCTCACGCTCGTCGAGCAGTATTTCGTCGTCCTCGGCATGTGGCTCACCGCGCAGGCGCTCGGCATCGATGTGGGCCTGCTGTTCCTCACGGGCGTAGTGCCGCTGTCGATGATCATTACGCGCCTGCCCGTTACCATCGACGGCATCGGCGTGTTCGAAGGCATCATGATCCTGCTGCTCGGCATGACCGGCGTGCCGGCGGCGGAGGCGCTCGCCCTCTCGCTGGTGGGGCGCGTTTTGCAAATCCTTCTCTGGATGCCGTGGTGGTTCGTCTATACCGCGCAGGCGCGCAGCATCCGTCCGCCCAAAGGCGTGACGCCTTCCTGACGGCGGCGGACGCTGCGCTCAGTGCATCACGCATTGCTCGGCCGCCTGCTGAGCGGAGTGCGCCGCGCGATAGTAGCGGTACTTGCCCGACGGCTCGCGCGGGATCGTCGGCACCACTCTGACCTCGGCCGAGCACCCCGAGCCGAAAGTCTCCTGCAGCAGCTCCGTCACCTGCCGATTCAGGGTGTCTTGCTCGATGCCGTCGTCCGACTCCACCTGGATCGTCCACCGACGCTCGTCCATCTGCTCGAACAGGATCTGGCGCACGCGCGCGAGCGGCGGCTTGTCGCGGTAGCGGTGTAGCGCCTGGCCGAGGGCGGAGCCGTGCACCGGCGTGCCGTCCACGGCGAGCAGCATGTCGGCGTTGCGGCCCCGCAGGTCGGTCAACACGGGCAGCGGCAGACCGCAAGCGCACCGCTCCGGCGACAGCCGGCCGCTGTCGCCGACGCGGCAGCGCACGAGCGGCATCCCGCGGTTGATCAGCGTGGTCAGCACGAGGTCGCCGTGCTCGCCCACCGGCAGCGGCGTGTCGCCGCGGAAGACCTCGACGAGCACGTTCGTGGCGATCACGTGCATCGATCCCAGCGGACACTCCGCGGCGATCGGCCCCATCTCCGTGCAGCCGTACGCCTCGATGACCCGCGCGCCGAGGGCTCGGCGGATCTCCTCGCGCTGGAACTGATAGACCTGCTCGCCGCCCACCTTCGCGAACGGCACGAGCCGCCGCTCCGTGGGCCGCTCGGCGACGTAGCGGGCGAGCTGCGCCACGGCGGACGGCACGCCCCAGACGAGCGTGGGCCGCTCCTCGAGCAGGTAGCGATACGCCTTCTCGAGCTCCGCCGTGGTGAGCGCGTCCGTGCGCACGAAGTGGCGATTGAGCACCCAGTTCTCGAGCGCGTTCGCCGAGCCCCAGATCCGCAGCGTCTTCACTCCGATCCCGAGCCCGTGCCACCGCATGGGGTGATACTCGGCGGCCCAGCTCCAAGCCATCGCCTGCGTGTCCCAAACCACTTCAACGGGCGCACCGCTCGAGCCGGACGAGCGTCGAACGTGGAGCGACGGCCGCTCCATGGCGCCCCAGTCCGCGAGGAGCCGGTCGCGCTCCTCGCGAATCACGTGCCGCTCGAGCACGGGCCAGTTCCTGATGTCGTGAGCGGCGTCGTCCCGCACCGCGCGCCATGGACCGCTCGAGTAGAGCGGCACGCGCCGCTTCGCATGCTCGAGCGCGCGCGCGAGCCGGCGCTCGCAGAGCGCGGAGTAGGTCTTCGCCTCGAGCGCGTCCCACTGCGCGAGCTTGTGCATGTAGGCAACCGTGGGCCGACCGCGCAACAGCTGGATACCGTGATAGATGCCTTTATGAAGCACTGCCATCGGCATTTGCACGCGTCCTCCAACGTTCCAATCCGTGTCGCTCCGCAACCGGCCGCGCCTTCTCGTGTCCGGCGTGCTCGCCGAGCTCCTTCACGACCCGGGCGGGCACGCCGACCGCCAGCGTGCGCGGCGGAACGTCCTGGCGGACCACCGCTCCGGCGCCGATGACGGCGCCGTCGCCGATCGTCACGCCTGCAAGAATCGTGACGTTGGCGCCGACCCACACGTGGCGACCCACCTTCACGGGCGCGAAACGCTCGCGGAGATTCCGGTCCGAGTAGTCGTGCTCGGTGGTGGTGATGAGCGTGCCCGGGCCGAGCTGGCTCTCGTCGCCGATCTCGATGCCGCCGTGGCCGTAGAGCTGGCAGAAGCTGTTGACCGCCACGCGATCACCTATCGTGATGCGGCCATGCAGGCCGGCGCGTATGTAGATCGAATCCTGAAACAAGCAGCGCGCACCGATGCGCACGTTGCGCGCGTTGATGATCCGGTTTCCCACTCCGAAGATGCAGCCAGGTCCGGCGCATCGCATGAGGTAACGAAACTTGAACGTGGCCAGGGCGGTCCGCAGCAGGCGCATGGCCTCGAACGGATCGCGCAGCGCGCTGCGCACATAGTCGAGCTTGTTTCTTACATACATCTCGCTCGAGCGAGCCGTCCGGCACGGGCGGGCCGCCGCGGGCGCAGCGCTGCGAGCAACACCACGCCCAAGAGCTCGAGCAGCCCGGCCGCGCCGCCGCCGCCACCACCGCCACCGCCGCCGCTCGCGGCCCCGCCGCTCGGCGGCGGCTGTTCGGGGTTCTGCGGCGCGCTGCCGCCTGCCGCGGCCACCGTGATGACGAACTCCTGCGGAGCCGTAGCCCCCTGCGCGTCCGCCGCGGCAAGGGCCACCGGATGGTCTCCCACATCGGCCGCCGCGGGCGTGCCGCGCAGCTCGGCGGTGCCGTCGCCATGGTCGGTCAGCACGAGCCAGGCAGGCAAAATGGGTGCCGAAATCGTCACGGGCTCCCCGTTCGGATCGGCGGCGACGATCGCGTACACGTATTCCGTGCCCACCGTCGCCGTCGTCGGCGCCGTGCTGGTGAAGGCCGGCGGAGCGTTGGCCCCGGCGGCGGCGACGGACACGGTGAAGTCCTGCGGAGCCGTGGCGCCGCCCGCGTCCGTGGCGACGAGGCTCACGGCGTGCGCGCCCGCGTCCGCATCGCTCGGCGTGCCGGACAGCGTGGCGGTGCCGTTGCCGTGGTCGGTGAGCGTGAGCCACGCCGGCAGCGCGGCCGCGGTGATGGCGACGACGTCGCCCACGTCCGGATCCGCCACCGTCACGGTGTAGGCGTAGGGCGTGCCGCCCGTCGCCGTGGTCACCGGCGTGCTCGTGAACACCGGGGCGTCGTTGACGTTCGCCACCGTGAGCGTGAACGGCTGCTCGGTCCTGAGCCCGCCGTCCGTCGCGATGAGGGTCACCGCGATCGGCGAAGCCATGGCGTCCGCGTTCGTGGGAACGCCGCCGATCACGC
The DNA here is from genome assembly GCA_036563665.1 of Gammaproteobacteria bacterium. Classification (GTDB taxonomy): domain Bacteria; phylum Pseudomonadota; class Gammaproteobacteria; order Steroidobacterales; family Rariloculaceae; genus FEN-1219. The sequence goes on along the minus strand of DATCLY010000029.1, from coordinate 55,157 downwards.
CCGTGAGCGGGTCGATCGTGATGCCGGTGCCGTCCGGCAGACCGGCGAGCGAGTGGAACACGCGGTCGCCGTCCGCGTCGGTGAACGCGGCGTCCAGCGGCCCGAACGGCGTGTTCTGGGTACCGGATTGATCGCCGATCGGCGCGGCGCGGGTGGGCGCCGAGGTGTTGAGCTCGAGCACCACGTCGTCGAGGGCGAAGGCGCCGGCCCCGAGCGCGGGGTTCGGCGAGCTCGACGAGATCTCCACGCGCCACCGCAAGTCCGTCCCCTGCTTGGCCGGCGGGATCGCCACCGGCCGGTTCGGCATGGCGTGCACCCAACCGAGGCCGCCGTTCGCGGACACCCAGAAGTCCGCCGAATTGTGGGCGCCGATCGCGCCGTTTACCCGCAGCCGGACGCTCGCGATGGGCGCGCTCTCCGCGTCCACTCGCAAAGACGACGCCACGCCGCGCAGCTGCGGCGCCTGCGTGCCCGTGGGAGTGCCGCCGTTCAGGAACAGTCGATTCACGGCGGGGATGGCCACGTTCGCCGGGTCCCGGTTCTCGTTGCCCGCGACGTAGTCGAGATCGCCGTCGTTGTCGACGTCGCCCACGGCGCCCGAGTTGGTGATGTCGATCGACGCGCCGAGGAGGACGTAAGTGGAGAACGTGCCGGCGCCGTCGTTGAGGTACAGGCGGTTGGTCTGCGAAGCGGGCGCCGGGCCCGCGGTGCTCAGGAAGATGTCCAGGTCGCCGTCGTTGTCGGCGTCCGCGAGCCGCACGGAATGCGCGAAGCTCGGGGAGTCCGGCAGCGGCACGCCCGGCACGACGAAGCGCCCCGGCGAATCGGGGGGAGCGACCGTGTTCAGATAGACTTTGGTCGCTCCCGGCGGCGCGCCGTTGGCGACGACCAGATCGAGGAAACCGTCGCCGTTCAGGTCGCCGAGCGCCCCGGCCTGCGAGTCTTCGGCCTCGTCGCCGATGCTCGTGTTCGAGAACGTGCCGTCGCCGCGGTTCCCGTGGAGCTTGTTGACCTGATTCTCGTTCAACGCGACGAAATCGATGTCGCCGTCGTTGTCGACGTCACCCCAAACGAGCTGTTGGGTGTTGTCGCCCGCCGTGCTGATGTCGACGGCAGGAACGCCGTTCGGGCCGAAAGGCTGCAGCGGGTCGCCCGTATTGAAATAGATGGCGTTCCTGAAGCCCGTATGATTGGCAGTCACCACGTCCAGGAAGCCGTCGAGGTTCACGTCGACGAGCCCCACGTGGTCCGTGCGCCGACCGGCCGGCGAGACGTTGAAGCCGGTGAAGGTGACGCCGTCGCCCGCGTTCAGAAAGAGCCGCGGAGGAGAGTCCAGATTGCCGGTGACGACGTCCAGATCGCCGTCGGCGTCCACGTCCCCGACGGCGATGCCGCGCGTGTTCGCGCTCGTGGGCTCGAACGGCACGCGCGCAGCGAACTGGCCGACGGTCGAATCCCAGTGATAGACGCCGCTCATGCCGCTGGCGCCCTCGGCGAGGTCGAGATCGCCGTCGCCGTCGAGGTCGCCGAGCGCCAGCGCGCGGGTGATGAACTCGCCCGGAAGGTCCACGGGGACCGTGGCTTCGCTGAACGTGGACGCGAGCGCTTCCGCGGTGCTGAGCTTGAGCTGCCCGGGGCTTGCCCCCTCGCCCCAGCTCGACGCGCGCGTGCGGGTCGGGTCGCGAAACGTCTGGTTGTCGAAGCTCTCCGTGAACGGCAAGCCTTGCCCGTGCGCGGCTCCCGCGAGGCACCCGCAGAGCAACGCCAGGGCGATCACCCGCGGCGGCCCCCCGCTCTCCCATCGCGCCTCGGCGTTCTCGATGGCCGAGGCCTGCTCGGGGACAGAGGGGGATTCGAGCGAGTGTTGCATGGACCGGTCCTCCCAGCATGCGTCGCCCCTGGCGCCCTCGCGGGACGCGGGTCGGCGATCGTTCGGATGACTGTTCGCTTCGTTCGAGTTCCTTTACGAGCGAAGAGCAAGAAACGTGCCGAACGGTGGCAGGGCGCAGAACCGTTGCGATGAGCGGCAACGGGCGGGAGGCGCCGCTCGTGGGCCGAGCGGCGTCTTTACTAAAAGATGGGAAATCCCAGAAAGTGGATACAACCGCGTCCGTCGCGGAGCGTGCGCTCCGCGGCGGCGAAGCAGTCCGCCCTCACTGGGCCGACGACACGCGCGGCTCTGCCGGCTCGATGCGCAGCACCGCCCCGTCGTCCTCGTCCGTGAGCAGGTAGAGCAGCCCGTCCGGGCCCTGGCGCACGTCGCGGATGCGCTGGCGCAAATCCACGAGCAGCATCTCGCGGCGCAGCTCTTCCATGCGCTCATTGAAGAGGATGCGCTGCAGGTGGCCCGTGCCCGGGATCTCGCCCATGCGCAGCGCGCCGACGAACACGTCGCCTTTCCACTTCGGCAGCGCGTCGCCGGTATAAAAAGTGAGGCCGGATGTGGCGATCGACGGCGTCCAGTAGACGATCGGGTCCTTGTAGCCCTCCCGCGAGAGGCTGCCCTGCCACGGCCCGGGGTAGGTGCGGCCGAGGCTCACGAGCGGCCAGCCATAGTTCGCGCCCGGCTCGAGCACGTTGAGCTCGTCGCCGCCGTTCGGGCCGTTCTCGCTCTCCCACACCTCCCCGGTCACGGGATGCACCGCGAGCGCCAGCGGGCTCCGGTGGCCGAGCGTGAAGATCTCCGGCCGATAGCGGCTGTCACCCACGAAGGGGTTGTCGGCGGGCACGCTGCCGTCGTCGCGCAGCCTGAGCACCTTGCCCGCGAGGCTCTGCGGGTCCTGGGCCACGTCGCCCATGCCGCCCGCGAGCGAGACGTACAGCAGGCCGTCGTGGTCGAAGGTGATCCGCGAGACGCTCGGCGTGCCGTGGGCGACGAAGACGTCGCGCACGTCCGTCAGCGCCTGTCCGTTCCAGACGCCCCGCCCCACCGCGAGCGAGCCGTTCTCCCCCTTGGGCTTCACGTAGGAGAAGTAGACGAAGCGGTTGTCCTCGAAACGCGGGTGCAGCGCGAGGTCCATGAGGCCCGAAAGACCCTGAGCCCGCACTTCCGGCAGACCGGCGACCGGCTCGGGCAGCAGCTCGCCGTCGCGGATCAGGCGCAGCCGCCCGACGCGCTCCGTGACGAGCATGGCGCCGTCCGGCAGGAACGCGAGGCTCCAGGGCCGCTCGAGGCCGCGCGCGTAGACCGTGACGCGGATGTCCTGCCCTTCGGCCGTGGCGTACTCCACGGGCTCCGAAGGCAGCGGCACGCGGGGAATACCGGTGGGCGCGACGGGAATGCCGTTGCGGAACGGGACGCTTCGCTGCGCCGCCGCGGACAGCGCCAGCAAGCCGAGGCACAGGCCGACCACGGCCTGCGTGAAGCTGCGCATGACCTCCCCTCGATCGACTCCGGTCTGACCGGCCCCACTGTCGTACACCGGTCCCGCGGTGTCAACGAGGAAGCGGGCCAAGGATCGCGGCGGGAAGCTCGCTCGCTCCCCGCCGTCGCGGGCAGGCGCGACTGCTCCGATGGACCCCTCGCTCCCCGGGGCCGGAAGCCGCGCCTAGCCCCGGATCACGTCGCGGTCGACTGCCCGCGGCTATCCGCCATCGCCGCCGGCGCCGCCGCCGTCCCCGCCACCGCCGTCGGCGGTGCCGTCGCCGGCGCCCTCAGTGCCGTCGTCCGAATCGTCGAGATCGTCGAGGGGGCCGAAGAGCTGCCCGCGGATCTCGCCGCCCGGGTGCGTGGCCGAATGTACGTTCGCATAGACGGCGCCCGACCGGATCGCGGCCAGCACCTCCGCGAACTCGCCGGCGGCGATGCCCTGGTCGACCGGCCCGCCCACCTGCTCCGGCGTGATCGTGCCCGTGATCTCCGCGGGTCCCGGCGGGCAGGCCTGCGTGCCCGCCGGCGGCGGGGGGTCGGTCAGATTGCTGCACAGCCACACGCTGATGCCGCCGTTCGTGTGGCGCTCGCCGAGATGCAGGTGCGCCTGCGTGACGTCGCCGGATAGCTGGTCATACTGGAGCGTGTACGTGATCGTCGACGCGGCCTCGTCGATCAGCGCGGTGAACAGCCCGCGCGCGGGCGTCGAGACGGACGGCACCTCGTTGTAGCCGACGAGCCGCACGGTCACCTCGTTGAGCACGTCTTCGTCGGTGCCGTCGTCCTGCGCCGCGGCCGTGCCGAGCAGCACGACGGACGGCGCCAGCAGACACAGCTTCCTCACCGCCGGATGTCCCTTCATGACGCTTCCCCCTGTCGTTGGTTGCTTCCGTTGCCCCAGGCCCTCCGATCCAGGAAGGCGTGCCCCTCGAACGCCGGCATCCCGAAAGGCCGTGGCACGTACGCCACCACGGCGAGCTTCGTGCGGCACGGCCTCCGCGCGGTTCGAGCGAGGCGGACCCCGGTGCAGAAAGCGTGCCAGACGGGACGGCGCACCGCGTCCACGAGGCGCACGCGGGCCCCGCGCAGAGTTTGCGATGCGTTGCAGGGTTCGCGTCAGTTGCGCTGGCGCCGCACCTCGAAAGGCGCGCTCGGCGGCTCGACGCGCGCGAGCGCGAGCCAGCCGCGCGGCGAGATCAACGCCGTTTCTTCTTCGACGCCTTGCCGACGCTCTTCGCGGGACGGCGCTTCGTCGCCCGCGGCTCGCGCGTCTCGTCCTCCTCCGCCGCTTCCCTGCCGCGCGCCGCGGGCGACAGGTCTTCCTCGTACTTGAACGAGAGCTTCACCTTCGCGCGGTACTCGCGCACCGCGCCGTTGTCGACGGCGACGTCGAGCGCGCTCACCTCCGCGATGCGGAGGTTGCGCAGCGTCTTCGACGCCGTCTCGACGGCGTTGCTCACGGCGTCCTCCCAGGATTGCGGGCTCGTGCCGACGATCTCGGTGATCTTGTAAACGCTGTTCGCCATGGGCTCGCTCCTCATCAACACACGAGGAATTCCGCCCCCTGTGCAAGAGACGCGCCATTCGACTCTTCCGTGCGCAAGAACAACGGGTGACGCGATGCCGCCGGCGAGCGTCGCGCGCCGCCGCGCGACGCTCGCTCGGGCGATCATGACGGACGCCGGGCTCGCGGGTAGAATCCGTGCCCGCCTCGAACGAGATCATCATGCGCAAGCTCGCGATCCTCGACGACTACGAGCACGCCGCGCTCGGCATGGCGGACTGGGCCTCGCTCGCGCCGGCCGTCGAGACGACGGTGTTCCACGATCACCTCGCCGACGAGGCGGCCGTCGCGGAACGCCTGCGCCCCTTCCACATCGTCTGCGCCATGCGCGAGCGCACGCCGTTCCCGCGCTCGCTGCTCGAGCGCCTGCCGAACCTCGAGCATCTTGTCACTTCCGGCATGCGCAATGCCGCCATCGATCTCGCCGCGGCGGCGGAGCGCGGCATCGTGGTGACGGGCACGCCGATCCTGCCCTACCCCGCGGCCGAGCACACGTGGGCGCTCATTCTCGCGCTCGCGAAGCGCGTGCCGGCGGACGACCGCGCCATGCGGACCGGCGGCTGGGGCTCGGCCGTGAACGTGGGGCTGCGGGGGAAGACGCTCGGTGTCGTGGGGCTCGGCAAGCTGGGCGCCCAGGTGGCGCGCGTGGGCCTCGCGTTCGGCATGGAGGTGGTCGCGTGGAGCCCCAACCTCACCGCGGAGCGCTGCGCGGAGGTGGGTGCGCGGCTGGTCGCGAAAGAGGAGCTCTTCACGCTCGCGGACGTGGTCACGATCCATCTCGTGCTCGGCGAGCGCAGCCGCGGGCTCGTGGGAGCCGCGGAGCTCGCGCACATGAAGCCCACAGCGTATCTCGTCAACACGAGCCGCGGCCCGATCGTGGACGAACGCGCGTTGCTCGACGCGCTCCACGCAGGCCGCATAGCCGGCGCGGGCCTCGACGTGTTCGACACGGAGCCGCTACCCGCCGATCATCCGTTCCGCCGCCTGCCGAACACGGTGCTCACGCCGCACCAGGGCTACGTCACGGCCGAGAACTATCGGCTGTTCTTCACCACCGCCGTGGAAAACATCCGCAGCTGGCTCGCGGGCACGATCGTGAACCGCCTCGCCTGACCGCGCCGCGCGCCGCGATGCGGCGCCAGCGTCAGCGCGAAGAGCGGGCGGGCGCCTGATCGCTCAGCCTGACGCGCACGTCCACGCGGCGATCGTCGCGGTACAGCGTGAGCGCGATCTCCTCGCCGAACTCGCGGCTGTCCAGCGCGCTCGCGAGGTCGTTGAAATCCTCGATCGGCTCGCCGTCGATGGCCTGGATCACGTCACCCAGCGTGATGGTCCCGTCCGGCGCCACGCGTGTGGGCCGGAGGCCCGACGCGGCGGCCGGCGAGCCCCGCTGCACGTCGAGCACGAGCACGCCGGAGACGCCCGTGCCGCGCAGCAGTCGCCGCGACACTTCGTCGTTGGCCGTGATGCCGAGCGTGGGCCGCACGTAGCGCCCGTACTGGATGATTCTCGGGACGACCCGGTTGACCGTGTCCACCGGCACAGCGAAGCCGATGCCGGCATACGCGCCCGAGGGGCTGTAGATCATCGTGTTCACGCCGATGAGCCGTCCGGCGCTGTCGATCAGCGGGCCGCCGCTGTTGCCGGGATTGATGGCCGCGTCGGTCTGGATGAGGTTCTCGATCGTTCCGCCGCGGTCGTTGTCGATGGAGCGGTTCAACGCGGAGATCACGCCGGTGGTCAGCGTGTGATCGAAGCCGAACGGGTTGCCGATGGCGAACACGCTCTGGCCCACCTTGAGGTCCGCGCTGCTGCCGATCGGCAGCGGCGGCGGGCCGTCGAACGGCACGTCGATCTTCAGCACGGCGAGATCGTGGTCGGGGCTCACGCCCACGAGCCTCGCCGGGAAGCTGCGCTGATCGGCGAGCGTGACGAGCGCCTCCTGCGCCCCGCGGATCACGTGATAGTTGGTGACCACGTGACCGTCGGCGTCCCAAATGAAGCCCGACCCCGTGCCCTGGGGCACCCGCATCACGTTCAGCGTCCAGAAGTCGCGCACGTGCTGCACCGTGGTGATGTACACGACCGACGGGCTCGCGCGCTCGAAGATGCCGATGGTCCTCTGCTCTTCGGCGGTCAGCGGCCCGCGTTCCTCCACGGGGCGCGGCCCCATGACGCTGCGCACCGCTTGTCCCTGCGCCCAGGCGCCGGACGCTAGACAGAGGAGCGCCGCCAGCAGGACGGCTCGCCGTGAATGGAGAAAGGCTCTGTGCATCGAGAATCCCTGGCGTTGACCGGACCGTCCCTCTATAGGAACGCGGCGGGCCCTTTGCAAGCCTCGCGCCGGCGCGTCACTCGGCGACGGCGGCCGCGGGCGCCGCGGCCGCGTCCCGCAGCACGGGCGCCCGGCGCAGCCGCACGGTCAGCACGGCGCTCGCGAGCAGCACCCCCGAGAGGAACAGGAGCCCCCCGGCGAAGCCGCCCGTGGCGTTACGGACGAGCCCCACGGCGTACGGCCCGACGAACCCGCCGAGCGAGCCCAAGGTGTTGATGAGGCCGATGCCGGCGGCCGCCGCGCTGCCGGTCATGAACTTCGCCGGCAGCGTCCAGAACGGCCCGCGGCTGCCGAGGTCGCCGATGGCCGCCACCGTGAGCGCGATCATGCCGGGCACGGGCGAGGTCAGCCACGCGCTCACGGCGAAGCCCACCGCGGCGATCGTGCTCGGCACGGCCACGTGCAGCAGCCGCTCGCCGGTGCGGTCCGAGCTCGCGCCGATCACCACCATGCCGAGGGCCGCGGCCGCGTACGGGATCGCCGAGATGAAGCTCACGGCGAGATCGGAGAGGCCCGAGAGCCCGCGCACGATCTGCGGGATCCACAGCGTCAGGCCGTAGCTGCCGCACTGGCAGGCGAAGATGATGAACCCGAGCATCCACACCGTGGGATGGCGGAGCGCCCGCTTGACGTCGATGCCGTGGCGCTCGGCGGCTTCGGTCCGCTCGCGCGCGAGGGCTGCGGCGAGCCAGCGCCGCTGCTCGGCCGTGAGCCAGCGCGCCTCCTCGGGCGAGTCGGTCAGATAGAACAGCACCACGAAGCCGAGCAGCACGGCCGGCGCGCCCTCGATGAGGAACAGCCACTGCCAGCCGGTCAACCCGAGCGTGCCGTTGAGCTCCAGCAGCAACCCCGCTACGGGTCCGCCGACCACGGTCGACAGCGGAATCGCCACCATGAACCACGACACCGCGCGCGCACGCTCCGCGCTCGGGAACCAGTTGCCGAGGTAGTAGATGATGCCCGGCAGGAAGCCCGCCTCGGCGACGCCGAGCAGGAACCGGAGCGTGTAGAAGCTCGCCGGTCCCTGCACGAACATCATGGCCACCGAGACGATGCCCCAGGTGATCATGATCCGCGCGATCCAGCGCCGCGCCCCCACGCGCGCGAGGATCAGGTTGCTCGGGATCTCGAAGAGCGCGTAGCCGACGAAGAAGACGCCGGCGCCGAAGCCGTACACCGCCGCGTCGAACCCGAGGTCGCGATTCATCTGCAGCGCGGCGAAGCCCACGTTCACGCGGTCGAGCCACGCGACGATGTAGAGCAGCAGCAGGAACGGCAGCAGCCGCCACGTCACGCGCGCGAGCGTTGCGCGCGCGAACGTGCGTTCCGTTGCGCCGACGCGCAACCCGGGTTCGATCGTGGCCAAGTCTGCTCCTCAGGGCCGCGAAGCGGCGGCGCGGCGCACAGGTTAAACCGATCGCGCCGCGCGAGGCGAGATCGGCGGCCCGCGATCTTCAGGACGCCAAAGCCCGCGCAGACGTCTCGCGTCGTGGATCCCATGCGCCCCTTCCAGCAGGCTCGCGCACAGGGATGTGCGCGCGCCAGCCTCCAGGGATGGATTCACGGCGGTGCCGGAAGGGGCCCATGCGAGCCGCGCCGCCTGCGGCGACGCAAGAATCGCGACTAGAAAGTCGCTCCCACAGACGAAGATCGCGGCTGGAAAGCCGCTCCCACGCTGGGCGGGCGCGCGCCGTGGACGATGCGGTAGAGGGCGGGCAGCACGAACAGCGTGAGCAGCGTGGAGGACAGGATGCCGCCGATGACCACCGTCGCAAGCGGCCGCTGCACCTCGGCGCCCGTGCCCACGTTGAACGCCATCGGCAGGAAACCCAGGCTCGCCACCAGCGCCGTCATGAGCACGGCACGCAGCCGCCGGCTCGCGCCCTCCCGGATGGCCTCGTCGAGCGGCAACGCGCCGCGCAGCTTGCGGATGAACTCGAGCATCACCACGCCGTTCAGAACGGCCACGCCCGACAGCGCGATGAAGCCGACGCCTGCGGAGATCGACAGCGGCATGTCGCGCAGCGCGAGCGCGGCCACGCCGCCCGTGAGCGCGAGCGGCACGCCCGTGAACACGAGCGCCGCGTCGCGCACCGAGCCGAACGCGCTCACGAGCACCGCGAAGATCAGGAGCAGCGTCACCGGCACCACGATGCCGAGCCGGGTTGAGGCCGCCTCGAGCTGCTCGAACGTGCCGCCGTACTCGATCCAGTAGCCCGCCGGCAGCTCGACCTCGGCTGCGACGCGCCGGCGCACCTCGGCCACGAACGATCCGAGGTCGCGGCCGCGCACGTTGGCCGTCACCATCACGCGCCGCTTGCCGTTCTCGCGGCTGACCTGATTCGGCTGCCGCTCCACCGAGACCTTGGCCACCTCGCGCAGCGGCACGGCCTCGGGCGGCGGCTCGCCGCCGTGCCCCACGGTGTCGGCGTCGCCCGGCACCTCCACGGCCGCGGGCGGCAGCGGCACGGGCAGCTCGCCGAGCACCGCCGGGTCGTTGCGCAGCGGCTCCGGCAAGCGCACCACGATGTCGAATCGCCGGTCGCCTTCGAACACCTGGCCGGCCGTAGCCCCGCCGACGGCGGCGCGGACCGTCTCCTGCACGTCCGCCGCCGCGAGGCCGTAGAGCGCGAGCCGTTTGCGGTCGGGCGTCACGGTCAGCGTCGGCAGGCCGCCGACCTGCTCCACGCCCACGTCGGCGGCGCCCGGCGTCGCGCGCACCACGGCTTCCACTTCCTCCGCCACGGCGAGCAGCGTCGCGAGATCGTCGCCGAACACCTTCACGGCGAGCTCGGAGCGCACGCCGGCGATCAGCTCGTTGAAGCGCATCTCGATCGGCTGCGTCATCTCGTAGCGGTTGCCGGGCACCGCGAGCGCCGCCCGCTCGAGCTCCGCCACGAGCTCGGCCTTCGGCTTGTCCGGGTCCGGCCACTCCGACCGCGGCTTCAGCATCACGTACGTATCGGCGAGCGACGGCGGCATCGGATCGCTCGCGATGTCGGCCGTGCCCATCTTCGCGAACACGCGCTCCACTTCCGGCACCGCGCTCAGGGCCGACTCGAGCGCCGACTGCATCGCTATCGATTGCGACAGGCTCGTGCCGGGAATCCGCATGGCGTGCATGGTCACGTCGCCTTCGTCGAGCGTGGGAATGAACTCGCGACCGAGCCGTGTCGCGAGCGCGCCGGCGACGAGCACCAGTGCGAGCGCGCCTGCCACCACCGGCAGGCGCCAAGCCAGCGCGCGCCCGAGCAGCGGCCGGTAGAGGCGCTGCGCGGCTTTCATGAGCCGCGTCTCCTCGGCGCCGCCCCCGCGCACGAGGAGCGCCACGGCGGCGGGGACGATGGTCACCGAGATCGCGAGCGCCGCGGCGAGCGCCATCATCACGGTGAGCGCCATCGGCCGGAACATCTTGCCCTCCACGCCCGACAGCGTGAGGACGGGCAGATAGACGATCAGGATGATCGTCACGCCGAACACCGCAGGCCGGATCACCTCGCGCGTCGCCTCGTGCACGACGGCGAACCGCTCGCGCAAATCGAGTGGTCGGCCCACAGCGCCGAGGCGTCGCAGGCAGTTGTCGACGATGATCACGGCACCGTCCACGATGAGCCCGAAATCGAGCGCGCCGAGGCTCATGAGATTTGCCGACACGCGCGACTCGACCATCCCCGTGATCGTCACCAGCATCGCGAGCGGGATCACGGCCGCCGTGACGAGCGCCGCGCGCCAGTTGCCGAGCAGCACGAACAGCACGGCGATCACGAGCAGCGCCCCTTCCGCGAGGTTCGTGGCTACCGTGCGGATGGTGGCGTCCACGAGCTTCGTGCGGTCGTAGAGCGGCTCGACGTCCACCCCCGCCGGCAGCGAGGCGCGCACTTCGTCCAGCCGCTCCGCCACCGCGGACGCCACGGTCCGGCTGTTCTCGCCCATCAGCATGAACACCGTGCCGAGCACGATCTCCGCGCCGTTCTCCGTGGCCGCGCCCGTGCGCAGCTCGCTGCCGAGCTTCACCTCCGCCACGGCGCGCAACGGGATCGGCACGCCGTTGCGGCGCGCGACGGTGAGGTCGCGCAGCTCCTCGAGCGTCGTGATCTGGCCGGGCGAGCGCACGAGATACTGGCCGCCGAAGCGCTCGATGTAGCCGGCGCCCACGTTGCCGTTGTTCCTGAGCAGCACGTCCACGATGTCGTGGAACGTGAGGTCGTAGGCCCGCAGCGCCGCAGGATCCGGCAGCACGTGGAACTGCTGCACGTAGCCGCCGATGGTGCTCACCTCGACGACGCCGGGCGTGCGCCTGAGCTGCGGCCGCACGATCCAGTCCTGCACGGTGCGCAGCGTCATGGGGTCGTGCTTCGCGCCCCCGGCCGACGTCACGGAGTACATGAAGATCTCGCCGAGGCCCGTGGCGATGGGGCCGAGCGTCGGCTCGAGCGGCGGCGGCAGCGTGCCGCGCACCTCGTTCAGCCGCTCGGCCACGACCTGGCGCGCGAAGTAGATGTCGGTGCCGTCCTCGAACACCACGGTCACCTGCGACAGCCCGTAGCGCGACAACGAGCGCGTGTAATCGAGCTGCGGCAGGCCCGCGAGCGCCGTCTCGATCGGCACGGTCACGCGTTGCTCCACCTCGAGCGGCGTGTAGCCCGGCGCCTCGGTGTTGATCTGCACCTGCACGTTGGTGATGTCGGGCACCGCGTCGATGGCGAGGCGCTGGTAGTTGAAGGCGCCGAGCACGGCCACGCCCGCCGCGGCCGCCATCATGAGCCAGCGGTGACGGAGCGCGAATGCGAGCAGCCGGTCGAGCATCGTCGTTGCCTCAGTGATCGTGGGAGGCCCCCGCCTTCTCGATGTCGGCCTTCACGAGGAAGCTCTGCGCCACGACGTACTCCTCGCCGGGCGCGAGGCCGTCGAGCACCTCCACGCGCTCGCGGTCGCCGCGGCCGACCTCGAGCATCCGCACCTCGTAGACGTCGCCCACCCGCGCGAACACGACGTCGCGGCCGCGGAACGTCTGCAGCGCCGAGCGGCGCACGGCGAGCGGCACGTCGATGCGCTCGACGCCCACGTGCGCTCGCACGAACTGGCCGGGCCTGAGCGCGCCGTCCGGGTTGGCGAGCACCACGCGCGCACGCAGGCTCTGGCTGCCGTGAGCGACGAGCGGCGAGAGCCAATCGATGGTGCCCGCGAGCTCGCGCCCGTCGAGCGTGGTGATGCGCACGCGCTGCCCGGCGCGAACGACGCCGATGTCCGCGCCGAACACGTCGAGCTGCGCCCACACCTCGCTCAAGTCCGCGATCACGAACAGCGGCTCCTCGCCCGCCACCTGGCCCACCTGCACGTGGCGCTCGACCACCGTGCCGGCGATGGGCGCCGCGAGCGCCACGGAGCGCAGGCTCTCGTTCGTCTCGATCGACGCGAGCCGCTCGCCCTTCGCCACCGTGTCGCCAACCGAGAGGCGCACCTCCGTGACCACGCCGGGGAAGCGAGCGCGCACTTCCGCGATGCGCTCGGGGCTCACCTGGATCGTGCCGGTGAGCTCCACCTCCCGCACGAGCGTCGCGGGTCCCGCGCGCTCGACCTCGACGCCTTGCGCGTCCGCCACGCGCCGCGGGATCTCCGTGCGGCCCTCGTAGCTCGCATAGCGGAACGCGTGCGTCTCGCCGCGATGGGCGACGGTGAGCTCCACGTCGAAGGAGTGCGGCTCCGCCACGGGTCCGGCGCTCCTCAAGTACGCGCCTTCGGGAAGCAGCGCGAGCGACTCGCGCACGCCGCCCAAGCGCCCGAGCTCGATGTGCCCGTCGAGCTCGGCGGCCGGCAACGGCGCGCCGTCGCGATACGCATAGACGCGAAACTCGGGCGGCACGCCCGCCTCGAAGATCAGCACTTCGACCTCGAAGTCGTCCGCCCGGAGCAGCCGGCCGCCGTGCGGCCCGCGCTCCGCCTCTTCCTGGAGCGCTTCGTCGCCCGTCACCGACGCCGGCGCGCCGCCGCGGCCGGCGAGCAGCCAGGCCGCGCCGGTGGTGCCCACGGCCAGGATGACGAGCGCGACGGCAAGGTCGAGTTTCCTCATGGCACGACTCCCGGCGGCCATCCGCCCAGCAGGTGCTCGATGTCGATCGCCGCCTCGCGATACGCGAGCGCCGCCTCGAGCCGCTCGCCGCGCACCGCGAGCAGCCGCTCCTGCGCTTCCACGAGCTCGAGCAGCGTGTGGCTGCCGACCTCGAAGCCCCGGGCGTAGAGCGCGACGGCGCGCTCCGCCTCGGGCAGCACGTCGGTCGTCAAGGCGAGGAAGGTCTCGCGGGCCCCGAGCAGCGCTTGATGCAGCTCGTAGAGCGTGGCCAGGAGGTCGAGCCGTCGGCGCTCGGTCTCGAGCGGCAGACGCTCGAGCTCGGCGCGCGCCGCGGCGCGGCCTGGTGCGGCCCGCGCGGTGCTCCCGAGCGGCACGCTCACGCCGAGCACGAGCGCGGCGTCGTCGGAGACGCCGAGATGCCGCACGCCGGCGGACAACTGCACGTCGCGGCGGGCTTGCGCATCGGCGAGGCGGCGCTCGGCTTCCAGAATGCGGGCTTCGCTCGCCAGCCTGACGAGGTCGGGGTTCGCATCGAGGCGCGCCCGCAGCGCCTCGAACGGCGGCGCCTCGCCCACCTCGTCGAAGCGCGCCGCCACGCGCTCGAAATCGGACCGCTCGTCGCCCCAGAGCGCGGCGAGCGCCACGCGCAGCGCTTCCGCCCGCCGGCGCCGCGCGGCGATCTCGAGCTCCGCCCGGGTCACCTCCACCTCGGCGCTCGCGAGCTCCGCGTCCGACGCGCGGCCCACTTCCACTCGGGCCTGCACGAGCTCGAGCGTGCGGCGCGCCACGGCCGCCGCCTCCTCCGCGAGCGCGAGCCGCTCCTGCTCCGCGCCGGCGGCGACAAAGCGCCGCGCCGCCTCGGCGGCGAGGTCGAGCCGCAGCAGATCGGCCTCCGTGCTCGCGAGCGCCACGCGGGCATCGCCCGCCGCGGCCCGCAAGGCGCGCTTGCCTCCGAGCTCGAGCACGGTGCCGACGCCGAGCGTGGTCTCCGCGCCGTCGAGCCCCGCAGCGACGCCCGAGCCCGCGAAGTCCTCGAGCTCGCCCTCGAGCACGAGCGGCGGCGGCAGCGCGGCCGCATCCCGTCGGGCGCGCTCGGCGGCCACGGCGGACGCCGCCGCGCGCACGCCCGGGTTGCGGGCGAGCGCACGGGCCACGGCGTCCTGCATCGTGAGGCCGTCCGGCGAGTCCTGCGCCTGCGTAGCGCCGGCGAGAACGCACGCCACCACGCAGGCGCGCAATACGAAACGGCTCGGCGTGCCGCCGAGACTCGAGATCATGCTCCGATCCCCCCTATCCGATCACGGGCGCCGCGGCACACGGCGCCGCGACGCGTGGTCCGTGCGGATCAGGCGATCGGGGGCTTCACGGGCGGGGGAATGGCGAAAGAGGAGAACGAGGCCTGCGGCCCGACCCAGCGCCGCGCATGCTCCTCGCTGACCGGGACGCTCCACCAGGACGCGAGCGGCACGCCGTGAGCAGCGCAGTGACAGAAATGCGCGGCCGTGGAATCGCCGCCGGGCCCGTCGCCGCTGCCGCCGTCGGGGAGCGAGTGGTCGTGGTGCAGCTCGAAGCCGGGGCCGCTGTCACAGGCGTCCGAGTCGAGCTCCTCGGCCACGCCTTCGAAGCCGCTCAGCACGAGCCCGAGCAGCGACAGCAGCAAGATCCACCTGCGCATGCGCGGATGTTCCCTCAATCGACGCCCCCGCGCAACGAACGGCGTCAACCGCCGCTCTCGGCGCTCGGCAGCGGCAGCGCCGCCGGCTTCGGCCGCAGCAGCAGCACGCCGAAGCCGACCACGGCCACGGCCGCCATCACGGCAGTGACGGCGGCCGGGCCGTGCTCGAGCAGCGCACCCACGAGCTGCGCGAGCGCGGCGCCGAGCGCGAGCTGGATGAAGCTGAAGAGCCCCGATGCGGACCCCGACAGCTCCCCGCCGCTCACGAGCACGCCCACCTGCGCGCTCGGAAACACGATGCCGATCACGCACGACAGCACGCCCACCGGCACGAAGAACTGCATCGGCGTGAAGCCGGGCCGGAGCGCGAGCCATAGGGCGACCGCGCAGATCACGACGGTGAGCAGGCCGCCCGCGTGCAGCAGCGGCTCGCGCTCGAACCGCCCGCCGAAGCGGCCGGCGATGACGCTGCCGGTGAGGTAGCCGATCGGGCACACGATGAAATGCCAGCCATACGCGCTCGCCGACAGCGCGAAGACCTGCGTCGCGACGTACGGCGCGCCGGCGATGAACGCCATGAACGTGCCCTGCATCGCGGCGCCGTAGATCGCGTAGCGCAGGAAGGCGAAGCGACCGAGCAGCGCCGCGTACTCCCGGCCGGGCAAGAGCCGGCCGCTCGTGCCGCCCGGCCCGGGATGCGTCTCCCGCAGCCGCACCAGCAGCAGCCCGAGCAGCAGGCTGGCGAGCACGGCCACCGCCACGAACACGCTGCGCCAGCCGAAGTAGTCGATCAGGTAGCCGCCGGCGAGCGGCCCCAGCATGGGCGCGACGGCCATGGCCGCCGTGACGTAGGCGAGCACGCTGGCCGAGCGCTCGTCGCCGTAGACGTCGCGCACGATCACGCGCGACAGCACGAGGCCCGCGATCGCGCCCGCGGCCTGCAGCGCGCGTCCCACGATCACGAGCCACACGGAGCCCGCCACGGCGCAGATCACCGAGCCCGCGATGGCGAGCGCCACGCCCCCGAGCAGCACCGGCCGGCGGCCGTAGCGATCGGCCAAAGTGCCGTAGATCAGCGAGCTCAGGGCCATGGACAGTACCGACACCGTGAGCGTGAGCTGCGCCGTGGTGGTCGGCACGCCGAAGCCCTGCTGGATGGCGGGGATGGCCGGGATGAAAGACGACATCGCGAGCGGCCCGAGCATCGTCGCGAGCACGAGCAACGCGATCAGCATCACGAGGCCCCGGTCATCGCAGATGGCGGCGAGCGGCCGTCAGCTCGGGACGCCGTGGCGCTCGCTCCAGATGCCGGCCAGGAGCCGTTGGAGCGCTTCTTCGGTCACCGGCTTGGTGAAGTGGTGGTGGAAGCCCGCGCCGAGTGCGCGCTGGCGGTCCGCCTCCTGGCCCCAGCCCGTGACGGCCACGAGCGCGGGACCGGCGTCGCCGGACTTGGCGCGCAGCTCGCGCGCGAGGTCGTAGCCGCTCATGTGCGGCATGCCGATGTCGAGCAGGACGACGTCGGGACGGAACGACTCCACGGCGGCCAGCACGGCAGGGCCGTCGTAGAGGGCGAGCACGTCGTGCCCCATCGCCTCGAGCAGCATCCGCAGGCTGTCGGCCGCGTCCTCGTTGTCGTCCGCCACGAGCATGCGCATGGAGCCGGCGCGCGCGGGCGCCTGCGGCCGCTCGCTCGGCACCGCGCTCGGCCCGCGGATGGCGAGCGGCAAGCGCACGATGAACTCGCTGCCGCGCCCGGGACCTTCGCTGCGTGCCTGCACCGCGCCGCCGTGCAGCTCCACCACGCGACGCACGAGCGCGAGGCCGACGCCGAGCCCGCCTTCCGCCCGATGCGTGTCGGGGTCGATCTGCGTGAACAGGTCGAACACCTTCTCGAGATCGTCGCGCGGGATGCCCCTGCCCGTGTCGCGCACGCGCACCTCGACGTCCGCGCCGCGCACGCCGGCGCGCAACGTGATGTCGCCACCGGTCGCGGTGTACTTCGCGGCGTTGTTCAGGATGTTCACGAACGCCTGCGTGAGGCGCAGCGCGTCGCCGTGGAGCGGGAGCGGACCGGCGGGAATGTTGAGCTGCAGCCGATGGCCCTGCGCGTCGATGAGCGGCTGGCTCGCCTCCACCGCACGCGCCAGCACGTCCTTCAGGTCGGTGGGCTCGAGCTGCACCGCGAAGCGCCCCCGGGCGATGCGGTTGATGTCGAGCAGATCGTCGACGATGCGCGTCAGCTGCGCGCTCTGCCGGTCGATGGTCTGCCGCATCGACTCGAGCGTGGGATCGGGCAGACCCTTCTTGCCCATGAGCGCCACGGCGTTGCGGATGGGCGCGAGCGGATTGCGGAGCTCGTGCGCGAGCATCGCGAGGAACTCGTGCATGCGCTCGGCCGTGTCGGCGAGCGCCTCCGCGTGCCGCCGCTGCGTGAGGTCCTGCGTCACGCTGGCGAAGCCGTAGAGCTGACCGTTCGAGTCGTGCAACGCGGTGATGACGCTGCTCGCCCAGAACAGCGATCCATCGCGCCGCACGCGCCAGCCTTCGCTCGCAGCCCTGCCGTTCTCCTTGGCCAGGGCGAGCTCCTGCCACGGCTTGTTGGCGGCCACGTCTTCCGCGGTGTAGAAGCGCGAGAAGTGCTTGCCGATGATCTCGTCGCTCGTGTAGCCCTGGATGCGCTCGGCGCCGGTGTTCCAGCTGCTCACGAAGCCGTTGCGACCGAGCATGAAGATGGCGTAGTCGGAAATGCCTTCCACGAGCGCGCGAAAGCGCTCCTCGCTCTCGCGCAGCGCTTCGGCCGCCGCCTGCCGGGCGCTCACGTCCCGTGCGATAACCGTGAAGCCCGCCGGTCCACCGGCTTCGTCGCGCAGCGCGGTGAGCACGACGCTCGCCCAATAACGGGAACCGTCCTTGCGAACGTGCCACCCCTCCTCTTCATAGCGCCCGTCCTCGGCCGCCCGGGCGAGCTCACGGTCGGGCGAGCCGGCGGCGATCCGCTCCGACGGGTACAAACAGGAGAAAGGCGCGCCCAGGATCTCCATCTCGGTGTAGCCGCTCATGGCTTCCGCGCCCGCGTTCCAGCTCGCCACGCGGCCCGCGGGGTCGATCATGAAGATGGCGTAGTCCTGGACGCTCGAGACCAGACGGTGGTAATCGACCCCGGCCAGGCGGCCTTGCCGGGGTGCAGTGCTTCCGTTGTCGTGCGTGGACGTACCCATGATCCCACTCTCGACCGAGATTAGCGTTTCCCCGCCCCCTGCTGCCAGCCTCGTCGGCGCCCGCCCCGCCGCGGTTGTGCGGCCCGGCGCGTTTCCCTAGGATGGCTCGCGGCGCGGCGGGGGCGCCGCTCCGCCGCGCGCCATCTACCCCGCCCAGTGCCCGAGGAGAGCTGCATGCTCATGCAGAGGTCGTGCCGCGGATCGCGCCCGCCGTCCTGATCGCGGCGTTCGCGCTGAGCGGCTGCGCGGCGCTCGTCTATCAGATCGCGTGGCTGGAGCTCCTCGGCCTCGTCATCGGCACGTCCGCGCCGTCGCTCGGCGTGCTGCTCGGCACCATCATGGGCGGGCTCTGTCTCGGCAGCCTGCTGGCGCCCCGCCTCGTGCCGGCGCGCGCGCACCCCCTGCGCGTGCTGGGCCTCATCGAGCTCGCGGTGGCGGCGCTCGCGCTCGTCGTGCTGCTCGCGCTGCCCGGCATCGGCACGGCGTACGCCGCCGTGGGCGGCGGCGGGTTCTCCGGCCTTGCGCTGCGCGCCGCGGCCGCGGCGCTCTGCCTGCTGCCGCCCACCGTGCTCATGGGCGCGACGCTGCCCGTGGCGGGGCGCTGGGTGGAGCCCACAGCGGGCGGCGCGGCGCGGCTCGGGGTTCTGTACGCGGCGAACGTCGCGGGCGGCGTGGCGGGCTGCGTGCTCGCGGCCTTCTACCTGCTGCGCGCGCATGACTCCGCCTTCGCCACGTTCGCGGCGGCCGGGTCGAACGCCGCGGCCGGTCTCGCCTGTCTCGCCTTGAGCGCCAGGGTGCCGTCATCGGCCGCGGCGGCCGCGGCCCTGCCTCCCGGCGCGGCGGCTCCGCACGCCCCGGGGTGGCCCGTGTACGCGGCCGCCGCGCTCTCGGGCGCGACGGCGCTCGCCGCGGAGGTGCTCTGGACGCGCCACCTGGCGCTGCTCCTCGGCGGCACGGTCTACACCTTTGCCCTGATCCTCGCCGTGTTCCTGCTCGGCCTCGGCGCCGGCGGCGCCGCGGGCAGCGCCTGGTCGCGGCGCGCGTCGCCGGGCGCCGCGCTCGGCGGCTGCCAGCTCCTCGCCGCCGCCGCGATCGCGTGGGCGGCGTTCACGATCGCGCGGTCGCTGCCCTACTGGCCGCTCGACCCCACCCTCGCGTCGTCGGCGCGCGTGGCGCTCGAGCTCGATTTGCTGCGCACGGCGCTGCCCGTGCTGCCCGGCGCCGTGCTCTGGGGCGCGAGCTTCCCGCTCGCGCTCGCGGCGCTCGCCGAGCGCGGCCGGCAGCCCGGGCGGTGCGTGGGGCCGCTCTACGCCGCGAACACCGCGGGCGCCATCCTGGGCGCGCTCGCGACGAGCTTCGTGCTCGTGGTCTCGCTCGGCGGGCGCGGCACCCAGCAGCTCGCCATCGTGCTGTCCGCGGGCGCGGGGCTCCTCGTGCTCGCGTCGCACGCCGCCCGCCCGGTCCGCCGCGCGGCCTGGCTCGGCGCGGGCGCGGCCGCGGCGCTCGTTTTCGCGGTCCCGGCCTTGCCCCCGGAGCTCGCGGCCTTCGGTCGCTTCATGCCCACGCGCAGCGCCGGCGCCGAGGTGATCTACGTGCGCGAGGGAATCACGGGGCCGGTGGCCGTGTCGCGGCAAGCGACCGGCGCGCTCACTTATCACAACGCGGGCAAGGCGCAGGCCTCCACGTACCCGCAGGACGTGCGGCTCGAGCGCATGCTGGGGCATCTCACCACGCTCACGGCGGACGACCCACGCTCGGTTCTGGTGATCGGCCTCGGCGCGGGCATCACGGCCGGCGCCGTCGCGCTCGACCCGGGCGTCGCGCGCGTGGTCGTAGCGGAGATCGAGCCGCTCGCGCGCGAGGTGGCGGCCGAGCACTTCGCGGCGCACAACTTCGGCGTCGTGCGCGACCCGAAGGTCGAGCTCGTCGTGGACGACGGCCGGCATTTCCTCGCCACCACGTCGGCCACGTTCGACGGCATCACGTCGGACCCGCTCGATCCCTGGGCGAAGGGCGCGGCCGCGCTCTACACGCGGGAGTTCTGGCGACTCGCGAAGTCGCGGCTCAACCCCGGCGGCACCGTGACCGCGTTCCTGCAGCTCTACGAGACCACGGAGGACGCCGTGCGCAGCGCGATCGCCACGTTCTTCGAGGTGTTTCCGAACGGCGCGGTGTTCGCCAACACGGTGCGCGGCGCGGGCTACGACGCCGTGCTGCTCGGCCGCGCGGGCGACGCGCCGCTCGATGTGGATCGGCTGGAGCGGCGCCTGCGCAGCGCGGGCTACGAGCGGGTGGCCGCATCGCTGCGCGAGGTGGGCTTCGCCTCGGGCGTCGACCTGCTCGCGACCTTCGCCGGCGGCCGCGCGGAGCTCGGCGGCTGGCTCGACGGCGCCGCGATCAACACGGACCGCAACCTCCGCCTGCAGTACCTCGCCGGCGCCGGTTTGAACGCGAACCGCGCCGACGTCATCCTGCACGCGATGCTCGCGGGCGCCGCGGAGCCTGCCGCGGGGCCTTTCGCGGGCGACGCGCGGCGCTTGCAGGCGCTCAAGCACAGGATCCGCGCGCGCCGCGCGGAGGTGCTCGCTCGCTAGCGCCGGGTTGCGCCGCCCCTCACGGCGGCGGCGGGGCCGTGCGGCAGGGCTTCGGATCGAAGTTGCGGCCGTCGCGCTCGAGCTTGAAATGCGTGCTCGTGTAGAAGCGGTCGGTGAGGTAGCGCGGGTCCTCTACGATCGTGAGCACGTGCAACCACGTGTCGCCGTTCGGGTGCGGCGGCAAGCGGTGGAAGTACTCGGTGATCCGCGCGTCCTCGCTGTACGGCACGCCGTTCTTGCGCAGGTACCCCGCGCGGAAATGGGTGGTGCGGACCTCGAGCGAGCCGCCCTCGCTCAGCGAGGCCGGGGGCGGAGGACCGCCGCGCTGCCCGCGGCCGCCGCCGCCCGCGGCGACCGGCCCCGTGACGTTGCCGATCTGGGCCCGCACCGGGCCGCCCACCTGCGGCGGACGCAGCCACGTCGCGATCGAGTGACCCTGCCAGGTGCGCTCCTCGGGCACGGGCGCCGAGGGATCGAAGTGCAGCAGCCGCGTCTGGGAGCCCGCGTCGAAGTCGATCTGCAGCGTGTCGTCGTCGCGCCAGTGGATGTGCAGCCGGCCCGGCTGGCGCATGATGCCGCCCACGCCGAACGCCTTGCACTCGAGGCCCGCGGCGTTGTCGGCCGCGAGATCCCACGCGTCGGCCGCGCGGCGGCCTTCGTCGTTGAGCGGCACGCTCTCGTAGTCGCCCTTGCGCGGCGTCGCCATGCGGTGGCGCCAGTCTTCCGTGACGACCGACACCCAGTAGCCCGTGAGATCGACGGGCGCGGTCTCGCGGGCGGAGCCGGGCGCGGGGCCGCGCTGCGCCCCCGCCGGCGCGCACGCGCACGCCGCGGCGATCAGGACGATGAGCCTCCGGCGCATCTTCATTCGCCTCCGAGCTTGCGCTTCAGGTCGCGGTACACGGCCTCGACGAACATGCGGCTGGTCCATTCGCCGCCCCGGTCGTAGCGCGGGTCGTAGTCCAGGGCGGGCCGCGCCGCGAGCACCTGCTCGAGCGTCATGCCGCGGCGCACCATGTCCGCGATCCGCTCGCGCAGGATCACCACCATGTCGCGGTACTCCACGATGTCCGCCTCATCGCCCACGCGTCCGTGGCCGGGGATGACGTAGGTGCCCCCTTCCTGCAGATAGCGCGGCACGGCCACGTCGAGCATGAGGTTCAACCCCTCGATGACGCCGTCGATGCCGCCGCCGGCCTCGAGGTCGATGACGGGATACTGGGTGGTGGTGAAGAGATCGCCCGCCACGAGCACGTCGGAGCCGCGGAAGTACACGACGATGTCGCCGTCCGTGTGCGCGTTCGGCACGTGGTAGAGAAAGATCGCCTCGCCGTTGAAGCTGAAGTCGCGCTGCGACTCGAAAAACGTGTTCAGCGGCAGCTCGGTGATGGCGCGGCCCTGCTCGGACATGCGCGTGAGCACGCGCTCGTGGGCGATGATTGCGGCGGGATTGCCGTTCACCGTCACGCCGGCCTGCGAGATGGTCTCGTTGCCGCCCGTGTGATCGGCGTCGGCATTCGTGTTGACGATCCAGCGGATGGGGCGGTCCGTAAGCCTTCGGATCGCCGCGAGCATCGCGTCGCGCGCGGCCGCGGGACCCGTGTCTACCACGAGCACGCCTTCGTCGCCGATCTGCACGGCGACGTTCGCGCCCGCGCCGACCAGGAGATGCACGTTGCCTTGGACGTGAAAGGTCTCGATCTGCGCGTCCTGCGCGACCGCGTGCGGTGACGGCTCGACAGTCATGAGCGCGACGGCGCACAGGCGCGCGAGGCGCTCGGCCGTCGCGCAGCGCCGCGGCGCCGCGGCGGCGGGCTCTCCCGCGCACGCGGCCCGCGCGCTCATCGCGCCGTCCCTTGCATGAGCGCTTCGAGCTTCGGCATGTACTCGGGGTAGAGCGTTTCCGCGCCGCCGAACACCGCCTCGAACGGCAGGCCGAACTTGTTCGCGAAGTCCTCGATGAAGGGGTTCATGCCGGGCAGATAGAAGGGCACCTCGTGCTTCGGCATCGGCACCTCCATCACGTACTCGCAGTTGTATAGCCAGTTCTGATTGCCGCGCTCGAGCAGCACGAACTCCTGGCTCGTGACGTAGGGCTCCGTGAGGTACACGGGGTCGGTGATGATCAGCACGTGCGACAGCACGTTGCCGTGCCGGATGTAGTGCTCCACCACCGTGGTGAGGTCGCTGCTCGGGATGCCGCTGCGGCGGTAGAACTCCTTCTTGATGTGCGTGGTTTCCACGGTCAGGATGTCGCCGTGCCAGCGGCCCGTGGAGAAACCCATGAAGGTGTGCGGCGCATATTCCGGCGGGTGCGGGCGGCCGTCCATCCAGATGGTGCGCCACTGCATGTAGGTGCCGAGATACTGCCGGTAGGCGATGATCTCCTGCGTCTGCGGGTCTTTCTCCTCCCAGATACGGAACTGCAGCGGCCCGCGGTAGATGTGCGGCAGGTTGTAGGGCTGGCACTGATGCTCGAGCACGGCCACGCGCGTGACGTCGAACGCCTCGGCATAGCGGCGCGCCGCGTCGTTCAGCGGCACGCCCGCGAAGTCGCCCTGCACGTCGCCGGGAATGCGATCGGACTGATCCTCGTGGTAGCGGCCCACCCACTCGCCCGCGATGCTGATCTGGGCGTCGGCGCGCGGGGCGGCGAGCAGCAGCGCCGCGACGACGCACGCCGCGATGCCGAGGCACCGCACGAGCCGCTGGCGCTGCCCGGGAACGGTCATCGAGCCTGAGTGCCTTGCGGACGGGCTCTCAGTTGAACGTCTCGCCGGGCCGCCGGCCCCAGTCGAAGCCGTCGGAGTTCCGGCGGAGGTACAGCATGCGCAGGCGATAGTCGTTGGGGTCGCGGCCCGGATTGCCTTCGATGGTGACCACGTCGCCCGGACGCAGCGTCTGGCTGGTCACGCCCTGGCCGGACAGTTGCCCCGCCCCGCCCCACTCGACGGCCCAGCGCCGCAGAGTGCCGTGCTCGTCCGGCGCCTCCACGTGCACGAACGAGTGCGGATTGCGGAACATGAACTGCAGGAGCTTGCCTTCGATCGTGACGATGCGATCTTCGAAGTACGTGGCGGTGAACGAATGGTGCGCCTGCGCGGCGGCGCCGGCCGCGAGCGCGAGCGCCGCGAACAGCCATCTGCCGTTGAAGCTCATGTACCTATCCCCCCAACCTCGGGCGGGGAGACGTTCGTTGCGACGCCGGGCGCGCCGTCTCCCTCGCTGCCCCCTGAAGGCGATTCTACTATACGGGGTTCGCGGGGCACGAGCGGCGGGGCGTCACGGCGACGAGAAGAACAGCGCGCTGCGCAGCCGCCTCCACAGCGGACCGACGCGGCGCACGTAGCAGAAGACGTCGGCGAGCTCGCCCGGCGCGAGATTCGGAAATTCCACGTGCCGCGGTAACACCCTTTCGCGCACGAACCCGCATTTCTCGAGCACCCGGGCAGACGCCGCATGCTCGGTGTGACAGAGCGCGTAGAGCCGCCGCACGCCGACCGTCGGCGCGAGCTCGACCATGGCCTGCAGCGCCTCCGTGGCGAAGCCCTGTCCCCACGCATCCCGCGCGAGCACGTAGCCCGTCTCCGCGCGCGACGGGCCGTCGCACGCGAGGCCCGTGCTGCCGAGCAGCAGCCCGTCCTCGGCGCGCTCGATCAGATACGGCCCCGCCGGCGAGCTGTCCCACTGCGCTTCGCTCATCGCGATGAACGCGCGCGTGTCCTCGAGCGTGATGTGCCGCCGCCAGCTCAGGTAGCGCGTGACGTCCGCGTCGCTCGCGAAACGCGCGAACACGGCGTCCGCGTCCGCCGCGACGGGCCGCCGCAGCAGCAAGCGGGCGGTGCGCAGCGTCGCGGGCGCTTTCATGGCGGTGTCAGTCGAGCCAGCCGGCGGCGAGCTGCTTCTCGTGCGCGGTGATGGCGTTGCGCATGAACATGGCCACCGTGACGGGCCCCACGCCGCCCGGCACCGGCGTGACCCAGCTCGCCACCTCCTTCACGTCGTCGGTGTCGACGTCGCCGACGATCGTGGTGGTGCCGTCAGGCGCCGTGACCTGATTGATGCCGATGTCGATCACCGCGGCGCCCGGCTTCACCATGTCTCCGCGCAGGAACTTCGGCTTCCCCACCGCCACGAGCACCGCGTCCGCGCGGCGCGAGTGCGCCGCCACCGAGCGCGTCAGGTGGTGGCAGACGGTGACCGTGGCGCCTTCGGCCATGAGCATGAACGCCGCGGGCTTACCCACGATCTCCGAGTGCCCGATCATCACCACCTCGAGGCCGTGCAGGTTCAGGCCCGTGGCCTTGATGAGCTCCACGGACGCCGCCGCCGTGCACGGCGCGAGGGCGAGGTCGTTGTAGACGATGTCGCCGATCGAGGCGGGATTCATGCCCTCGAGATCCTTGAGCGGGTGGATGGCGGAGGCCAGCGAGCGCACGTTCAGATGCTTCGGCACGGGGCGCTGCAGGATCACGCCGAGCACGTCGCGGTCGTCGTTCATGGCCACGAGCCGCGCCTTGCACTCCTCCTGCCGCAGCGTGGCGGGCCAGGTCTGATCCTCGAAATCGAGGCCCACCTTGCGGGCCGCGCTCGCCTGGCCGCGGACGTAGACGCCCGCCTCCTTGTGCTCGCCGATGCTCACCGACACGATGCGGCCGACGCGATGCTTGCGCTCGGCCGCCCGCACGCGCTCGGCCACCTCGGCCAGGATGCGATCGCGGATCGCCCGGCCGTCCAACAGCCTGTTGTCTCTCATGCGACGAACCTACAGCTTGAAGACGCGCTCCGCGTTGGTTTGATAAAGCTGCTTCTTCTCGGTTTCGCTGATCGGCAGCCCGTCCGTGACCGCGACCTCCTCGGGCACGTACTGGTACGGGTAGTCCATCGCGTACAGCACTCGATCCGGGCCGAGCACCGAGCGCGCGTAGAGGATCGGCGGCTCCCACGCCATCCCGCTCGTGGTCACGTAGAAGCACTCCTTCATGTAATCGCTGGGCTTCTTCTGGAGCGGCCGCATGTTCGGGTAGCGTCCCGTGCGCACCATGCGCGCGTGGAAGAAGTCCACGCGGAAGAGCCAATACGGAATGGCCTCGCCCAGGTGGCCGACCACGATCCTGAGCCGCGGGAAGCGGTCGAACACGCCGCTCACGATGAGCCGGAGCATGTGCAGGCCCGTCTCGACCGCGAAGCCGTACACCGCGCCGTCCAGGCCGCTCTCGAGGAACGGCTGCACCATGGACTTCGGCGGCGACTGCGGGTGCAGATAGATGGGCACGTCGAGCGCGTCCGCGGCCTCGAAGATGGGCCAGAACTTCGGATCGTCGAGATACTCGCCGCGCGTGTGCGAGTTGATGATGGCGCCCTTCAATCCCAGCCGCGTCACCGCCCGCTCGAGCTCCTGCGCCGCCCGCGGCGGGTCCTGCGGCGCCACGGCCGCGAGCCCCGCGAAGCGATCCGGGCGGGCACGCACGGCCTCGGCGAGCTGGTCGTTGTAGGACTGCGCGAGGCCCGTGGCCACGTCCGCCTCGAACACCTGCACGCCCGGGGCCGTGATGCCGATGATCTGCTTGGCGATGCCGGCCGCGTCCATGTCGCCGATGCGCCGCTCGCCGAGATCCTGGAGGCGCTCCACGATCGCATTGGTGGCGGGGCTCCCGTTGAACAGAAAATAGCCCATGAGACTCAGGAAGCCCGGGTCGTCGATCGAACGATCCCGGATGACGCGCCGGTAGCGCTCGAGCAGGTCCGGCGGCGCGTACGCCTCCTCCGTCGCGATGCGCAGGTAGCCGGGTGCCGTCATGGAGCCTCCTCCGTCCGATCCGTGTGGGAGCGGCCTTTCGAGCCGCGATCCTCGCTCCCCCCTGTGGGAGCGGCTTTCCAGCCGCGATCTTCGCGCCGCCGAACGCAGCGACCGCGCCTCGCCAGGCGCTCGTCCCCCGTGGTCCGCGGCGCGAGAAATGCGCCGGATATTGTAGACTCCACGCCCATCCAACGAGAAAGCGCCGCACGACGCGAAGACGACGATCGAGGGCCGGATGCCGCTGCTGCGACTGGAGCACTACCTCGTGCTGAGCGAGGACATCCACGCGACCCGGGACTTCTACCGTGACGCGCTCGGCTTCACCGAGGGTTTCCGCCCCGCGCTCGACTTCGACGGCTACTGGCTCTATCTGGGCGACACGCCCTGCATCCACATCGGCGACTGGGATCAGTACGAAGCCTGGACGGCGCGCATGGGCATCCCTTTCTCGCGCAAGGCCCCGGGCACGGGCCCCGTGGACCACATCGCCTTCAACGCCTCGGGGTACGAGGAGATGCTCGAGCGCCTGCGGCGCTACGGCATCGAGCCCGATCGGAACGAGCTGGACGACATCGGGCTCAAGCAGCTCTTCCTCCACGACCCGAACGGCGTCGCCATCGAGCTGAACTTCAGAGCATGACGATATAGGAGCGGCCTCTCTTTAAGATAGGAGCGGCTTTCCAGCCGCGATCCTCCTCGTCGTCGGATGTAGAGATCGCGGCCGGAAAGCCGCTCCCACAGCGGGCCGAGGACAGCGGCCTCTTATCCTGCAGACACGGAGAACGACCTTGGAGACAACGGACTACGGTTTCATCGGCGTCGGCCGCATGGGCGGGCACATGGCGCGGCGGCTGCTCAACGCGGGCTTCTCGCTCACGGCCTTCGACACCTCGCGGGCGGCGCTCGACGAGATCGTGAAGAGCGGCGCGCGGCCGGCGGCCACCGCGCGCGACGTGGCGAACGCGGCGGAGACGGTGTTTTTGAGCCTGCCGACGCCCGACGTCGTCCAGAAGGTAGCGCTCGACCTCGTGGGCGGCGGGCGCGTCAAGCACGTGGTGGACCTCTCGACCACCGGCCCGCAGATGGCCCGCACGGTGGCCGCCGAGATCGGCAAGCACGGCCTCGTCTACATCGACTCGCCGGTGAGCGGCGGCATGGCGGGCGCGCGCGACGGCAAGCTCGCGGTGATGGTGTCCGGCCCGCGCGGCGTCTACGAGAAGATCAAGCCCGCGCTCGAGCAGTTCGGCAAGCTGTTCTTCATGGGCGAAGGCGCGGGGCAGGGCCAGGTCATGAAGCTCGCCAACAACCTGCTGTCTGCCGCGGCGCTCGTGCTGTCGGCGGAAGCGGTGGTCATGGGCGTGAAGGCGGGCCTCGATCCGCGCCAGATGCTCGACGTCATCAACACGGGCAGCGGACGCAACAGCGCCACGCAGGACAAATTCCCGCGCTCCGTGCTGAACGGCAAGTTCGACTTCGGCTTCGCCACGGGTCTCTTCTGCAAGGACCTGCGGCTGTGCGTGCAGGAGGCGGACGCGCTCGGCGTGCCGATGATCGCGGGCTCCGCCGTGCTGCAGATGTACAACGCCACCCGCGCCCGCTTCGGCCCGGAGTCGGACTTCACCGAGATCGTGCGGCTCTACGAGGAGTGGGCCGGCGTAGAGGTGCGCGGGTGAAGCACGGCGTCGCGAGCGCCGCGCCGCACGCCGGCTTCGCTCCGCTTCGCCGCGCCTGCCGCGGGCGCGTGCCGCGGCTCTACGCGTGATGGCCGCCGTCGACCCTGCCGCGCGCCCGGCGGCACCGCTGGCACGGCGCCTCGCGGCCGCCGCGGCGGGCCTGAAGTACGAGCAGCTTTCGGTCGACGTCGCGGAGCAGGCGAAGCTCTGCGTGCTCGACCTCTTCTCCTCCGCCTTCGCCGCGCGCGAGCTGCCCTGGGGCCGCGAGGCCGTGGCGGTGGCGCGCGCCGCCTCCGGCGGCACAGGCACCGCGAGCATCTTCGGCACGCCGGACGTCGCCACGCCGGCGGATGCCGCGTTCGCGAACGCCGTGCTCGGGCACGGCCTCGTGCGCGACGACATGCACCTCGGGAGCGTGAGCCACCTGGGCACGGTGCTCGTGCCCGCGCTGCTCGCGCTGCTGCCGGCCTCGCGGGCGAGCGGCAAGGACTTCGTGGCCGCGCTCGCCGCAGGGTACGAGATCGGCGGCAAGGTGGGCCGGATGATTCTCGACGTGGACGTGGCGCGGACTTTCCGTCCCACCGGCATCGCAGGACCGCTCGCGGCCGCGGCGGCGGGCGCGCGGCTCCTCGGCGCGAGCGAGGAGCAGGCAGCCGCCGCGCTCGCGCTCGCCGCGAACACGGTGGCGGGCTACAACGAGTGGGCCGCGACCGGCGGCAGCGAGATGTTCTTCCACGTGGGTTTCGCCGCGCGCAACGCCGTGACTGCCGTGCAGCTCGCGATGGCGGGCGCGTACGCCTCGCCCACGGCGCTCGACGGCGAGGCGGGGCTGCTCGCGGCTTTCCGCAAGCCGAGAGAGCCCGCCGTGCCGGCGCCGTTCGCCGACCGGCCCGAGATCCTCGCCGTGTTCTTCAAGCCCGTGCCCGCCTGCAATTACGCGCAGGCCGCGGCGCAAGCCGCGCACGCGCTCGCGACCGCGCACGGCCCGCTCGCTGAAGGCGTCGAGCGCATCGTCGTGCGCGTGCCGTACGCGGCCGCGCATTATCCGGGCTGCGACTGCGCGGGGCCGTTCGAGCGCATCCTCCAGGCGAAGATGAGCATCCAGTACAACGTAGCCGCCGCGCTCGCGCGCGGCGACTTCGCGGAGCGCAACTACGAGCCGTCCCGCAACCCGGACGTGCTCCGGCTCGCCGCCCTCGCGCGGCTCGAGGTGGACGACGCGCTGACTCGCGCGTACCCCGCGAAGCAGGGCGCCGAGGTGATCGTCTCGCTCGCCGACGGCCGCACGCTCGCACATCGCGTGGACGCGATCGTGGCGGCGAGCGCCGCGGACGTGCGTGCGCGATTCGACGCGGCCGCCACCGCGGCGCTCGGCGCCGAGAGGGCCGCGGCGCTCCGCCGCTTCGTGGAGGCGATCGAGCACGCGCCGCAGGCGCACGAGCTCGCGAGCCTGGTGAGGAGCGCGTAGCCGGCCGTGTGCTCCGCGCAGCACGTCGACCAATTCCTGCAGCCGCGCCCGGACAGGCGCCCCCGCCCCGTCGCGCCCGCGGCGCAAGGCGGGAGCACGCCGGCCGCGACGCGTGTCATCCATTCTCGACCCCCAAGGAGAACGACCCGATGAACAAGGAGCTCTTCGAACGCGGCCTCGCGATCCGCAAGTCCGTGATCGGTGCCGACTTCGTGGAGAAGGCGCTCGCCACGGCCGACGACTTCAACATGCCCCTGCAGGAGCTCGTCACGGAGTACTGCTGGGGCGCGGTGTGGGGCCGCGAGGAGCTGCCGAAGAAGATGCGCAGCCTGCTCAACATCGCGATGTTGAGCTGCCTGAACCGCCCGCACGAGCTCAAGGTGCACGTGAAGGGCGCCATCCGGAACGGCGCCACCAAGACGGAGATCCGCGAGGTGCTGCTGCAAGTCGCGATCTACGCCGGCGTGCCCGCGGCCGTCGACTCGTTCCGCGTCGCCAAGGAGGCCCTCGCCGAGCTCGACAAGGAAAGCGGCGCGAAGTAGCGACGGCGCACAACCTGCCGGGTGGGAACGGCTTCCAGCCGCGATCTTCATCCGTGGGAGCGGCCTTCTAGCCGCGATTCCTGCGTCACCGCGGGCGGCGCGGCTCGCATGTGCCCCTTCCAGCACCGCCGCGAATACATCCATGTAGCCTCGCGCGCGCACATCCCTGTGCGCGAGCGTGCTGGAAGGGGCACATGCGATCCACGCCGCGAAGCGTCAGCGCGGGCTTTTGCGTTGCGAAGATCGCGGCTGGAAAGCCGTTCCCACCCCGCTGGCTAGGCTTCCGCGCGCGCCTCGCGGATGAAGATCACCTTTTCGCCGCGGCGGCTGCGCGCGAGCCCGAGACGGCGGGTCGCCCGATGCACGGCCGCCTCGGCCCTGCGCCCGTGCAGCTCGATGATGAGGCCGGTCACGCGGTGGAGCCACCGCGGCGCGCCGCGCGCGAAGATCTCCGCCTCCGCGCCCTCGATGTCGAGCTTGACGAGATCCGCGTGCGGCAGGCCGAGCTCCTCGAGCAGGCTGTCGAGGCTGCGGCCGACGATGCCGCCTTCCGCGGCGTCGCGCACCTCGCGAACGCGGAAAGCCCAGCTCTCCGCCTCGGGGTTGTCGATGGTGAGCAGCGCGTCGCGGTGCCAGAGCCCGCCCCGCACGAGGTGCACCTGCGGGTAGTGGCGCAAGTTGCGTTGGGCGAGCCGGTAGTTCGCCTCGTCCGGCTCGAGCGCCACGATGGTGGCATTTGGATACTTGTTCGCCAGATAGATCGACGCGAGCCCGATGTGGGCGCCGCCGTCGACGATGGTGCGCGGCGCCTCCGGCAAGTCCACCTCGCAGTCGCCGTTGCCGAACACCTGCCAGAAGCAGTGAATGTCCTTACCGCCCGCGCGCACGAGGACGGGGTGCGGAATGCCGGGGAGCTCCAGCTGCACGAGCGACCGCGGCCGAAGGAGCCGTGCGATCGCGAACCGCAGCGCCTGCCCGAAGCCGATCAGGCGCAGCAGCCCCCAAACCTTCCCTGCCAGCCCGCGGCGCGCGGACGAGCCACGATCCAACCAGCTAATGGAGAGTCTCCCACACGGTCCCCATCGCCATTTTTGCAATGGTCGTGCCGGCGGCGTTTCGCGCGGAAAACGCGCGGCAGAGCGCCGCCGGCGTTGCAGATTTTGCGATTCTTTGCCAACTTGGGGCGGTCCCGCGAGCGCTTGGGTGAACCTGGACTGCCCTTGGACCATCACCGAAGATACCGCGTGGCCTCCTCCATTCCCTGAACAGGCACGACGATGAGCGAACCCCTATACGAAGTCTATGCGATCAAGTACGCGCACCTGTCGCGAAAAGCCTACGGAAACTTCGTGGGCGCAGACCCGCACGAGGACGCGGACATGCCGCTCGACTACTTCGTCTGGGCCATCGTCGGCCAGGGCCGCACGTTCGTGGTCGACACGGGCTTCGACGAAGCCATGGCCCGGAAGCGCGGGCGCCGCATCGTCAACCCCGTGGAGCAGGGCCTCGAGGCGCTCGGCATCCGCCACGACGAGGTGCGCGACGTGATCATCACGCACATGCACTACGACCACTGCGGCAACGGCGCCCTCTTCCCGAACGCGCGCTTCCACGTCCAGGACGCGGAGATGGAGTACGTGACCGGCCGCTCGATGTGCCACCACGCCCTGAACCACGCCTTCGAGGCCGAGGACGCGGCGCGCATGGTGCACCGCGTGTTCGCGGGCAGGGTGGAGTTTCACGACGGCACGGACGAGATCGCCCCGGGCATCACGGTGCACAAGCTCGGCGGCCACACCAAGGGCTTGCAGTGCGTGCGCGTGGCCACGCGCCGCGGCGCCGTGGTGCTCGCCTCGGACGCCTCGCACTTCTACGCCCACATGGAGACCGGTCGGGCGTTCCCCGTGCTCTATGACCTCGCGGAGCTGCTCGAGGGCTACAAGACGATACGCCGGCTCGCGAGCTCC
Source organism: Gammaproteobacteria bacterium (assembly GCA_036563665.1). Taxonomy (GTDB): domain Bacteria; phylum Pseudomonadota; class Gammaproteobacteria; order Steroidobacterales; family Rariloculaceae; genus FEN-1219. The sequence goes on along the minus strand of DATCLY010000029.1, from coordinate 22,881 downwards.
GCCGCCCACGTGATCCCGGGGCACGATCCCCTCGTGCTCGAGCGCTATCCGGCCGCCTCCTCGCAGACCGAAGGATGGATCGCGCGGCTGGACGCGGACCCATTGAAGTGAAGCAAAGTAGCGGCCGCGCCGGCCGCGGGCGTCGGGCCGATCGGAGCGAGACGATGAACGCGAGAGAGCTCGGGATCAGCACGGCGGCGCTCCTCGCCGTGGCGGCACCTCGAGTGTCGTGCGCGCAGCCGGCGGGCGCCCCCGCCGACATCGAGCTGCCGCCCTCGCGCACCGTTCCGGCGGAGCAAACGGCGGCGGCCTACGAGGACCCGAATTGGCAGGTGCCCAGAACCTCCTGGGGCGATCCGCTGCTCGCCGGCACGTGGAGCACGGACGACATGCGCGGCATCCCGCGCGATCGCCCCGAGGAGCTCGGCACGCAGGAATTCCTGACTCAGGAACAGTTCCTCGAGCGAGCCCGCATGCAGGAGGCGGGCCGCCGCCGCGCCGTGAACGAAGAGACCTTCCTGCGCAACGAGTGGGGCACGCGCACCTTCGGCTACACGTCGCTGGTGGTGGACCCGCCGAACGGCCGCACCCCGCCGCTCACCGAGGCGGGGCGGGCTCGGGCGCAGGCCACGGCCGGCCGCGGCACGTTCGGGAGCGGCCCGTTCAACACCTTCGAGGAACTTCTCGCTCTACGACCGCTGCATCTCGCTCGGCATCAACCGGGGCATGGGCGCCGCCATCTACGGCAACGGCATCCTGATCTTCCAGAGCCCCGATGTCGTCTCGATCACCTACGAGATGATCCACGAGACACGCGTGATCCCGCTCGACCGGCGTCCGCACCTCGACGACGCGCTCGCGCAGTTCATGGGCAACAGTCGCGGCTACTGGGACGGCGACACGCTCGTGATCGAGACGCGCGGCTTCAACGGGCGCACGAGCCTGGGCGGGCCCCCGAGCAGCAGGAGCCTGCGCACGACGGAGCGCATCCGCCGCGTGGACCCGGAGATGATCGAGTATCGCATCACGGTGGACGACCCCGAGACGTACACGGCGCCGTTCACCGTCCGCACGATGTGGACCACGCAGCCGGGCTACGACGTCTACGAGTACTCCTGCCACGAAGGCAACTCGGCCGTGCGCATGGGCTTGAGCGGAGAGCGCGCGTACGAGCGTCAGGTGGCGGAGGCGCTGGCGGAGGGCCGCGAGCCTCCGCGCCGCTCTAGCGGGCTCGAGGTGTATCGCCCGCCGGCGGAAGACGCGCAGGTGTTCGACATCAACGCCGGCGAGTGACGTCGCTCGCGGCTTGAAAGCCGCTCCCACAGGCTTCGTTCAACGGCCGGGTGGGAGCGCCTTTCCAGGCGCGATCTCTTCGTTCGGCGTCGCTGAAGATCGCGGCTGGAAAGCCGCTCCACAAGCTTCGTTCAGCCGCCTACCGCGTTTCCTCCGCGTAGTTGCGGTAGGTGAGCTCCTCGCACGGGTCCACGGCGAACGGCGCATCCGCGGGCAGCACGACGTCCGCCCCGACATATTGATCCGCGAAATAGAGCGGATCCTCGGCCACGTACTCGCGCCGCAGCGCCATCTTCTCCGGATCGAGCGTGAAGCGCTCCACGACGTGCAGCTGATCGCTGTGCACGACCTGACCCGCCAGGATGCCGGGCAGGAAGCCCACCGTGTCCACGACCAGCGTGTCGCCTTCCCACCGGCCGATGGAATGGCCGGCGCGGCTCGGCGTGATGTCCTCGGGATGGCTCGCGAGATTCATGTGAATCGTGCGGACGAGGCCGCGGCCGTACTCGAGCGTGATGACGTCCTCGCCCTGCGTGATGCGGTTGATGGGGCCGTCGAACACCCAATCGAACAGGATGCTCGTGATCTCGCAGCGCATGCGCGGGTTCTGCTGCGGCGGCGCGTTGCGCAGCGCGTCCGCGGCCGCCTGGCCCGCCTCCGTGAACGTGACGGGCCGCGGCGCCCAGCCGGCGTCCGGCACCTCCGACATGGGCAGCTCGCCGGACTCCACCGCCGACACGAGGCTCTTGGGCACCAGGCCGCCGCGTTCGCCTCCCGGGGGCCGCGCCAGCAGATACTGCTCTTGCGCCCACTCGCCCGCGAGATTGGGCTTTCCCGACGGCAGCCGCGCCGGGCGCTCCGCCCGCTGCGGCGTGCTCGCGGTGCCGAGCTGCGCGTAGCGCTCGAGCGTGGGCGCGTCGCCGATGGTCAGCGTCTCGACGTAGCACGACGCCGGATCGTCACGGTGCGGATTGCCGGCGATCTTCACGTGCGCGCCCTTGACGAACATCTCCTCCGACCAGCCGGAGCGGCGCAAGACGGTGGCCGCGCGCATCTCGCAACGCATCGGCATCACGTTGCCGTCCGGTCCCACCGCGTCGAAGTAGAGATAAGCGTGCGGGTTGACGAAGTCGACGCCCGTGAGCGTGCCCTCGATCTCGATGTCCTTCGTGGGATCGAAACGGCCGAAGCCGTGGTGCGCCCACACCGGCGCCGCGAATGCGATCAGGGCGACGGCACCCCAGACTCTCGACATGGCTCCCTCCGAATCCCCTGCTGCACGAGCTTGGCCGGAGTATACGCGGGAGATACCCGGCCGTTACGCCGCCGGTTATTCTAAGCGCGTGGGACCACGCCGCTCGCCGCGCTTCGCGTTCGCCCTCGTTACCGCCCTGTTCGCCGCGGCGCTCGCGCTCGGCGTGGCGCTCGGTCAGCCCCGCGACGAGCGCCTCGACGGCCCGCCCACCGCGGAGTTTCACTTCGCGCGCCTCGTCTACACCGACTCACCCTACAGCCGCCGCGGACGGTTTCGCGGCTGGGGCCGCGGCGGCGCCTGGGCCACCGACTACGCCGACGCCGAGTATCACCTCATGCAAGGCATCACGCGCCTCACGCGCGTGGACGCGGCGCCGGTGGACATCGACGGCCGCGGCGGCCGCCTGATCACGCTCAGGGACGAGCGCATCTTCGACTATCCCTGGCTCTACGCCGTGGAGGTGGGCCAGTGGTACCTGGACGACAAGGAAGCGAAGCTGCTGCGCGAGTACCTCGACCGGGGCGGCTTCCTGATGGTCGACGACTTCTGGGGCGAGTACGAGTGGGAAGTGTTCGTGGACTCGATGCAGCGCGTGTTTCCGGACAAGCGCATCGAGGAGCTCGGCGAGGACCACCCGCTGCTGCACGTGCTCTACGACCTCGATCAGCGCACGCAGATTCCGGGCCGCGGCGGGCAACGGCCCGGCACCGTGCCCCATTGGCGCGGCATCTTCGACGACGACGGCAGGCTCATGGTGGCCATCAACTTCAACATGGACATGGGCGACGCCTGGGAGCACGCGGACGACCCCTGGTACCCCGAGCCCATGACGGCCCTCGCCTACCGCTTCGCCGTGAATTACCTGATCTACGCCATCACGCATTGAGCGCCGGCGCGCTCGCTCAGGGACGATACGCGCGGTCGTCGGCGTCTTCCTCCGGCACCGGCTGCGCGGCGGCACCCCCGAAACGCCGGCCGAAGAAGGCGCGGCGCCGCGGTGCCGGAGGCGGCCACGCGTCGGGCGCGGGCTGCCCGCCGTTCGCCGCGCGCTGCTCGCTTTCCGCAGGCTCCTGCACCTGCTCGGCGCCCGCGGCTGCGGCAGGCGCGGCCGCCTCGCGGCGTCCCGACGGGTCGGTGTAGCGGTCGTTCAGCCGCTGGATGGCGGCGTGCGCCTCGTCGAGCACGGCGTTGAGCCGCTTGCGCGTGCCGGCCGTCCAGCCGCGCGGCCGCGTGAAGAAGTACGGCCGCCAGGAGCGCAGGTTCTTCTCGAACGCGTTCGCCACGCGAGCCGCGTGCTCGCCGAGCGACGCGTCGTTCCGCAGCTGCCGGAGCACCGAGCGCCCCGCGAGTCGCCGCAGCAGCCGATGAACGAGCCACACCGCCACGAGGATCAGCACGACGCCGCTCCAGAACAGCACGGGCCGGGTGGCGGCAAAGTCGAGCCACGGCGGGGCGAAGCGCGCGCCGTCCCACCAATCGAACGCGAAGCTCGCGAAGAGCAGCGCGGCCACGACCGCGCCGAGCAGGATGCCGTCGAGCCAGAGCAAGCGGCGCCTCCACGTGCGCCGCGCCGCTTCGAGCCGCGGCACCAAGCGGTCGCGGATGAGCTCGGCCGTCTGCTCGAGCTTGCCCGCCACGCGGTAGGAGCGCTCCACTTCGATCTGGCGCACGCGCTCGAGGATGGCGGCCGTGTCCTGCTCGCGCTTCGCCTCGAAGCGCCGGCGCAGGTGCTCGTTCTCGATGGGAACCGCCGCCTCGGGATCGTAGATCTGATAGAACCGCCCGGCCGTGAGCCCCTTCTGCGCGAGCGCGCGCTGCCACGCGGCGAATACCTCCTCGGGGTTGTCCTCGCGCGCCGCGTTGTCGATCTGATTCAGGATATAGAGGAACTTGTTGAAGTCCGGCCGCCGCAGCGTGGCACCCACGAGGTACTCGAGCGTGTCGCGCATGGTGCCGGCCTCGGGGTGGCGCGCGTCGAAGAAGACCAGCACGAGGTCGGAGAGATCGATGATGTGGCTCGTGATGCGCAGCGTGGCCGTGCGCTGGTCGTCCGCGTCGAAGCCCGGCGAGTCGATGATGATCTTGCCGCGCACCGCCTCGCTGTCGGTGGTCTTGAGCTGCAGATAGGAGTCGAGCCGCTGGTCGTCGCCGCCCAGCATCTCGTCGATCTCGCCGCTGATCTGGTAGAACGGAAAGCGTGGATCGTTGTCGAGCGCGAGGCCGGGCAGAACGCGCGACGTGGCGTCGCGCCCGTAGCAGATCACCGTGAACTTGTCGTCCACGGCCTGGTTACCCGTCGCCTGCAGGCGACGCCCCAGGAACGTGTTGATGAACGTGGACTTGCCGGAGGAGTACGTGCCGAGCACGGCGATCAGCGGCCACCACGACACCTGCGTCGCGTAGGACTCGTCGTTATCGAGAAGCCCCAGCCGGTAGGCCACCGCGTCGAGCCGTCGAAAGCTCTGCACGATGCCGAGCAGCTCCGGGTTCTCCTCTTGAAGATGTGCCTCGAGTCTCCTGAAACGCTCCTGCAAGCTCGCTTTCGTGGTTCCCGCCATTCGATTCTCCGTTCCGGCGACGGGCCGCCGCGGCGATCGCCGTGCTTGATTGTGTGAATCGACGCCCGTCCGTGGTCGGCGCAGAGCGATGCAAGCTCCATGCCCGGCCGCGTGCAGTCTGCTACCGCACGACGCGCGGGGCCGTCGCCCGGGCATAGCGCTCCGGCGCTCGCCCAGCCGGCCCGCAGGGGTTCCTCGCGCGCCGGCGCCCGTCGAACCTTGACGCGCGTCGCGAGCCGACGGTAGCGTCGCGCATGCCGGCGGGCGCACGGCCCGCCCCTCCGCAGACAGAAGGATTCGATCCGATGCAGCAGTCCGTCATCGTCCGCGCCTGTGCGCCGCTCCTCGGGCTCGCCCTCGTCGGCTGCCAGCCCGAAAGCGCGCCGCCGACAGCGGCGGCGCCTGCCGCCTCGCCGGCTGCGGCCGCCGCCGCGCAATCCTCCGTCGCGCACACGCTCGTGCCGCTGCCCGGCAAGGAAAACGCCGTGCCGACCATCACGCGCGTGACGCGGGTGCTGCTCGAGACCACCGCGGGCGACGTGACCATCGAGGTGTATCCGGAGGCCGCTCCGAATGCCGCGCAGCGGTTCATCGAGCTCGTGCAGTCCGGCTTCTACGACGACACGCCCATCTCGCGCGTGGTGCCCGGCTTCGTGGCGCAGTTCGGCATCAACTGGCGCGAGCCGCACCGGGCCTGGCAGAACCGCACCTTCCGCGACGATCCGAGCCTCTTCGCCCTCGAGCGCGGCACGCTCGCGTTCGCGAAGGCCGGGCCCGACACGAACTCCACACAGGTGTTCATCAACTACAGGGAGAACAACCAGCTCGCCGATCCGCAGTACAACTTCACCGTGTTCGGCAAGGTGGTGAGCGGCATGGACGTCGTGGACAGCTTCGTGCAGGTGGGCGACCCGAGCATGGGGCTCGATCAAGCGCGCCTCTGGCGGGACGGCGGCGCGTATCTCGACTCCCTGCCTGTGAAGCCCACGATGATCGAGCGGGCCACGGTGCTGTAGCGGCCCGCGCGACGCCCGACAAGAACAACAGAACGAGGGGGAGGGGCGATGGGGATCGAAGGCGGCAAGGCGGGCGCGCTCTGCGCCGCCCTGCTCGCCTCGGCCGCGGGTGCCGCGCAGGCGCAGCAGCCCGCGGACTTTGCGCCGGTGACGGCGGAGCGTCTGCTCGCGCCCGAGCCCGGCGACTGGATGCACTATCGCCGCACCTACGACGTCACCGCCTTCAGCCCGCTCACCCAGATCAACCGCGACAACGTCGCGCAGCTCCGTCCCGTGTGGACGTACACCATGCGCGACAACAGCCGCTGGGTGCCGACGCCCATCGTGGCGAACGGCCTCATGTACGTGGCCGAAGGCAGCGGCCGCGTGGTGGCGTTCGACGTGACCACGGGCGAGCTCGCGTGGGCGCACGTGCGCACCTACCCGGACGACATTGCGACGTCGGAGGCGTATCCGCGCCATCGCGGGGTTTCGATCTACGGCGACACGATTTATTGGGGCACGGCCGACAGCTACCTCGTGGCACTCGACGCCGCCACGGGGCAGAAGCGCTGGGAGGTGAAGACCGGCGACTACAGGACCGGCGAAGGCCACGCGCACCCGCCGCTCATCGCCGAAGGCAAGGTGTTCCTCGGCACCACGGGCGGCGACTTCGCGGCTCGCGGCAAGTTCCAGGCGTTCGACGCCCGAACCGGCGAGCTGCTCTGGACGCTCTACACGGTGCCACGCCCCGGCGAGCCGGGCTACGAGACCTGGACGGAGAACGAGCGCTGGTCGCCCCTCGGCGGCGCCGCCTGGAACACGGCGAGCTACGACCCGGAGCTTCGCCTCGTGTATTTCTCCACGGGCCAGCCCACGCCGTGGACGACCGCGTCGCGCGGCCCCGGCGACTCCCTCTACACGAACACGCTGATCGCGGCCGACGCCGCCACGGGCGAGATCCGCTGGCACTTCCAGCTCGTGCCCGCGGATCAGTGGGACCGCTCGGGGTACGAAGGCATGCTCGTCGATCTCGAGATCGGCGGCCGCCTGCGCAAGGCCGTGATCACCACCGGCAAGATCGGCTGGGGCGTGGTGCTCGACCGCGTCACCGGCGAGTTCCTGCACGCCTTCCGCACGGCGTACGACAACGTCATCACCGGGTGGACGAAGAGCGGCCGCCCGATCTACGACCCGCGCGCCATTCCCCAGCCCGCGGACGTCGACTCCGGCAAAGTGTTCGAGATCTGCCCGCACATCCACGGCGCGCGCAACCTGCAGGCGCCGAGCTACAGCCCGATCACGGGCTACTACTACCTCGGCGTGAACAACTCCTGCATGACGGCGCAGGTGGTCACGCCCGTGTACATACCGGGGCGCGGCCTCCCCGGCGTGACCTACACGGCCTCGCTCGCGCCCGGCTACGACTTCGTGGGCGAGTTCGTCGCGTTCGATCCCGTGACCGGCAACCGCGCCTGGACCTACCGGCCGGCGAGCGGCGCGCCGATGACGGCGTCCGCGCTCGCCACGGCGGGCGGCATCGTGTTCGGCGGCACGGCCGACCGGCAGTTCTTCGCGCTGGACGCGGCGACCGGCGAGCTGCTGTGGCAGATGCGGCTGAACGGCGACGTGTCGGGCGCACCCGTGACCTTCGAGGTGGACGGCAAGCAGTACGTCGCGGTGGGCGCCGGCGGGCGCGTGGCGCCGACGACCACGCTGGGCCGCCTCGTGGGCGTGGACGTGCCGCAGGGCACGGGCGTGACGTGGGTGTTCGCCCTGCCGGACGAGACGACGCGCATCGTGCCGCGGCCCGTGCGGCGCGACGTGCCCACCCGCTCCGTGCGGGACGGCGTGTTCACGGCCGCGCAGGCCGCCGAAGGCGAGCAGCTCTTCAAGCAGGAGTGCGCCGCGTGCCACGAGGCCGCGAACTACTCGGGGGGCAACTTCGCCGCGAGGTGGTCCGGCGTCACGCTCGGCGACGTCTATCAGGACATCTCGCTCGCGATGCCGCCCGCGAAGCCCGGCGGCCTCACGCCCGTGAGCTACGCGAGCATCGTGGCGTATTTCATGAGCCTGAGCGGCTACCCCGAAGGCACCGCCCCCCTGCCGGGCGACCCCTGGCAGCTCCGCACCATCCGCGTCGAAGCGCCGTGACCGTGCGACAATCCGGGTAGGAGCGCCTTCCAGGCGCGATCTTCATGTGTTTTGTCGCTTCGACGAATGACGCGCGCCCCCTCTTCGTCCATCCGTGTCCCGCACCGCTTCCGCGGCCCCACCTCCAGCGCGAACGGCGGCTATCTCTGCGGCCTCATCGCGAGCGTGGCGGCGCGTCCCGTGACGGTCCGGCTGCTCGAGCCCGCGCCGCTCGACACGGACCTGCGAGTGGTGGACAACGGCCACACCCTCGACGTGCTCCACGGCGACGACGTCATCGCGCAGGCGCGCCCGCGCGACGCCGTCCTGCCCGACCCGCCCGCGACACCCACGTTCGAGCAGGCGACGGCCGCGTCGCGCCGCTACACCGGATTCGCCCGTCATCCCGCACCGGAGTGTTTCGTGTGCGGCCCGCAGCGGGCAGAAGGCGATGCGCTCCGGATTTTCGCCGGCGTGCTCGAGCCGCAGCCCGACGCAGGAGGACACGTGGTGGCCGCGCCCTGGATTCCGGACGCATCGCTCGACGCAGGCGACGGCGCCGTGGGTACGCAGCACGTCTGGGCCGCGCTCGACTGCCCGGGCTTCGCGTCCGCCGCGCCCGACATGCGTCCGGCGCTGCTCGGCGAGATGACGGCGGAAGTGGACCGCAGAGCGCGGATCGGCGAGCGCTGCGTCGTCCTGGGCTGGACGCTCGGCTCGAGCGGCCGCAAGCACGAGACCGGCACGGCGGTCTTCGGCGAGCGCGGCGAGCTGCTCGGCCGTGCGCGGGCGATCTGGATCGAGCCGCGGAGCCCGTGAGGGCTCGAAGCGCGGTCGTCACAGGACGGCCGCCATCGCTCCGTTGCCGCTGGAACATTCCAGGAGTGCATTTGTCGTCCGATCTCTACGTGCTGGGGGCTATCGCCCGCGCGGCGAGGGCGACGCCGCGCGCGAGTGCTGCGTCGCCGAGACGCCGATGGCGCCTTCCGTGATCCCCGCCGCCGCGAGGCGACGACGCAGCTGGAACAGCGCAAGGTCCTTGGCCTTCGCTTCCAGCATGCAGTCGAACGGCACGTTCGGCGCGAGCCGCAAGAATGCGAGCACGTCGCGAAGCGCGACGTAGTCGGCGTGCGAGCCGCGCCGGCGACCGCGAGCCTGGCTGCTCATGTGAACCTTCGGCGGGCCGTCCTCGTTGCGCCACGTCGCGAAGCAGTGCCGCACGACGGCGCTCGCGGCGGAGTGCCGGCGCGCCCTGCCGGGGTTCGCTCGGTGGTGAAGCCAATCGAAAACCACGGGCATTTCGGCGAGCTGCGCGGCCTCGAGCACGTTCTCTGCCGTGAAGATGCGTTCGTCGTTCTCCACGATGAGGCGGCGGCGGATGTTCTCCGGAAGGTCGCGAGCGACGCTCGCGAAACGCCGGATGGCGATCGCCTTCGACTCTCCGTATGCGGCGCCCACGTGCACGATGACCTTGGCGTCGGCGCCCATGCAAAGGGCGTCGAGCAGGCGGCAGTGCCAGGCGAGATCGTCGATCGCAGCGGTGAGAATCCGGGCATCGCGCGCGGAAAGAAGCGTGTACTGACCCGGGTGCATCGACAGACGCATGCCGCTCGCGCGCGCGAAGCGGCCGATGCTCGCGAGGGGCTCGCGGAGCTCTTCCCACCAGCGGATTCGGTTGATGCGGTGCGAGCCGAACGGAACGACGTCGCTGCTGATGCGGTAGAGAAGGATCGAGTGCTCGCGATTGAACTCGAGCACGCGGCGCAGGTTGGCCACGTTCGACCCGATGAGCTCCCGCAGCCGCTCGGGCGTCGCGTTGCGCAGCCGGCAGGTGCGATTCGTCGGCGCATCGATGGACTTCGCGATCGCGACGTAGCCGAGACGTTGAATCATGGCCGGCCGATGCACGTTGCGTACCGGCGGACACGAAAAGCGCGATGTCGCCCACGGCCGATCGCCCGACGGCATTTCTCGAGACGCAGTTCCCCAACAGCCGCGCGGCCGCCCAAGCGATGAGCTCGGTCGCGACGAGGGCGTACGCGCGTCAATTCGCTTCGTCGGGCACTACCCGATCGAACACGAACAAGAACTCCCGTTCCTCGTCGTCCTCCCCCTTTACGACGGCGGTGAAGGTGAGCGTCCGGCCGTCCTCCGAGACCCACTTCCTGCCGGACGCAATTACCGTGCCCTCGTACTTGTCTACCCACTCCACCGTGCGCGAGTCGACGGGTGTTTCCGCATACGTTGCGAGCGGCGCCGATCCGTCGATGAGGTATTGCGCGGCCGAGCGGGCATCGAGCTCGGGATAGTCCTTGCCGTCCGGCTTCGCGGCAAACTGCAAGAATCCCGGGTTGCCTTGCGCGTCGACCATCACCGCGAGCCCGATGATCGTGCCGTCGGGCCCGAGACTGTAGCGCCTGACGTGGGTCTGCGGAGCGGGCCCCGGCAGACGCGAAGCGGGGACGTTCAGCTTCCACGTACCGAGGATGTGAGGGACCTGGGCGCGCGCGGATAGCGCGCAACACATCAGCAGCAAGGCGAGCCCAAGCCTCGTCGCCACGACGACCCTCCCTTTTCGCTGATTCCTATTCGCAACAACGGTTGTGAGCGCGCCGAGGCGCAGGCGGCAGCTCTCCCGGTGCCCGCGGGCGCCAGCGTGGGGACCGAGTGTAGCGAACTCGAACGCTCTAGCGAACGCCGGCTCGCTACTCGAAGTGCTGCACGTCTTTCTCGTTCTCGGTGCAGAAGTACTCGAGCAGATCCTGGTCCGGCTGCAGCGTCGCACCGACGGTGTACGTGATGGGCTTCGTGTACGCGCCCGGGTCCTCGAGCGTGATGTCCACCTCGAGGCGTCCGACACTCGGCCGCCGGAACCGCTCCGTCACGCGGAGCTGCTCGGTGTGCGGATTCCCGAGCGCGTCGATCCAGCTCTGCTCGGTGATGCCGACGGTCGTCACGACCAGCGTGTCGCCCTCCCACCGCCCCGTGGAGTAGCCGAGCCAGCGGGGCAGCGCGTCCTCCGCGGGCTCGCGGCCGTCCAGGAACACCTGGCGAAAGTCGCTGTTCTCTTCGTGGAGCATCAGGACCAGGTCCGGCGTCTGCACGATCTTGTACGGCAGCGGCTGCGGAGCCACTCGCGGTTACAGCGGCCGTCGGCGCTTCGCGCGACGAGACGAGCACGCCCATCGGCCGACGACCGGCCTCAGAGAGCCATGTCGAAGCCGACGAGCACGTAATGCTCCTGGTCGTGCTGGACGGGCCGCGCGGACCGTGCACCGTGCGGGCGTGCCGATCCTCGCGCGAGTTCGACCTCCGAAGCCCTGATGCTGAACGCCGGCCGCGTGCTGTCCCGCGAGCAGCTCGAACGGCACGTCTACGGCTGGGGCAAGAGGCCGACAGCAATGCCGTCGAGGTGCACGTGCACCATCTCCGCCGCAAGCTCGGGCCCGGCCTGATCCAGACGGTGAGAGGCGTCGGCTACGTGCTGCTCAAGGCTAAGCCCGCCGTGTGAGAACGCCGCGCTCGCTGCAGGGTCGGCTGCTCGCGCTGTTGCTCTCGGTGGTGCTCGCCGTGTGGGCGGCCGCCCGCCGACCTCGCCGCCGCCGCACGGCGCGTTACGGCCGAGCTCGCGCCGCGGCGCTCGCGAAGCGGCAGACGTTGGAGCTCGAACCCGCGGAGCAGTGCGAGGTCACGGGCAGCGCAGCCGGAAAGATGCGCGATCAGGAGCGCGGCCGCGGATCGGGCAGCGCATAGCGCCACCGATCGCGCGGTTCACCGCGCGCTCAGTGGCCCACCCGCGCGCCCGCCTCCGCCGGCACGAATTCCTTGCGAATCTCACGCCGCGCGGCGCCGTAGCGTTCAGCGATGAGCCGGTCGTACGACTCCTCGAGCGCGAGCGCCACCTGCGCGCGCAGCTCCTCGAGGCTGCCCTCGAGCGCGGCCACGAGCTCGTCGCGATTGAAATGCTCGTCGAGGCTGAGCAGCGCCCAGTCGGTGCCGAGCCACACGGCGGCACCGGCGACGAGCGCGCACGCCACCGCCCCCGGGCCGCTCGGCGCGCAGACGGTCGCGCCGCCGGCGGCCGCCGCGCCCACGCGCGCCGCACCGCGCCCCGCCCCCCGGGCCGCGAGGCGCCCCGTGCGGGCCGCCCGCGCCGCCGCAGAGCCGGCGGCGGCCGCGCCCGCGGCGGCCACGGTGCTCACCGACACGCGTGTGGTGAATGCGGCCCGCTCGCGCGCCGCGAGATCCTGCAGCAGGCGGTCGAGATCGACCGGCGCGTCGGTGGCCGCGCCCGGCAGCGGCGGCGGCACGCGCCGGTCCGAGAGCCGCCGCGTCACCTCCGCGAGCCAGCCGCTTCGCACGCGCTCCTGATGTGCCGCGAGCGCCGCGCCCGCGGCGCCTTGGAGCGCCGCGAGACCGCTCTCCCATGCGTCGTCCGGGAACAGGATCGCCGCCGCGTGCCGCGCCACATAGTCCGGCTCGGCGAGGTGGGCGAACGAGAGCGCCGCCATCGCGAGCCGGGTGTACTCGCCGCGCAGCGAGTAGTACCAGTCCGCGAACTGCGGCACGCGCGCGCGGGCGTCCGCGAAGATGGCATCGAGCCGCGCGTCGATCTCCGCCGCGACGATCTCGCGGGCGGCCTGCTCGCCGGCCGTGAAGTGCAGCTCGGAGAAGGACTCGAGCCACTCGAGCTCGGCAGGTCCCACGCGGTAGTGCTCGCCGTCCACGGTCACGGGCATGACCGGTGGCGCGGGCCAGTCGCGCGGCGCCACGTTCGTCACGAGCCACAGCAGCACGCCCGTGATGACGGCCGCGAACGCCGCCGCGAGGGCGTCGGGCCAGGTGCAATCAAGACGCAGTTCGCGCATCGGCCTCACTATAAGTGATCGGCAGCAACCACGCGCTGCACAACGTCAAGTAAGACCACACGAACAAGGTTTCCTCCCCCAGCACCACGAGCCAGCCGAGCGCATCGGCCAGCGATGCGCCGGGCTCCGGCATGAGCTGCTGGGCGAGCCAGAGGGTGAGCCCGTCCTTGGCCGCGGCCGCCTGCAGCAGTGCCTGCGCGAAGGCGCTGCGGGCGCGCTCGGCGTCGGCCATGTGCCACACCGCCTGCTCCAGCGTGGCGTCACCGAGGGCCGGATAGGCGCGGTGGAACGCGAGCGCCACGAGCACCGCCACGAGCACCACGCCCACCGCCGCCGCGGCCAGCCGCCAAGCGAGCTCCGGCAGGTAAACCGCGTTCGCGTGCGCGGCGAGCCGCTGCTGTAGCCAAAGCACCGCCGCCCCGAGCACGGGCGCGCTCGCCACGAGCGCCGCCCAGGCGCGGCCGTCGTCGAGCCGCAGCACCGCGAGCAGCAACGCGAGCGCGAGCGCGGCCCCGAGCGCCAGGCGGGTCGACGCCATGAGCCAGCCGCCGCGGAACCGGTGCCGCAGCGCGCTGCCTTCGCGCAGGTACGCGCCGAGCGCCGCCGCCCGCCGAATGCGGGCGCGGCGGAAGAGCGCAAAGCCCATCGCCGCCGTCATCGCGAGCCACGCGGCCACGAGCGCGCCGGTCGGCAGCGTGCGGCCGAAGACATGGAGCAGCCACAGGGCGGCGGTGACGGCGAGCAACGCCAGCGTGACAACGAGCGCACGGTGAGGCATGGACGCGATTGTAAGGGGGTGGGCCGCCGGCGCCCGCCTGGAGCAGACCTGGACGAAGTGGCCCACGCGCATGCTCGGCCAGGCCCGGAGCCCGCCGGCGCGCAGGCGGTCTGTCCCGGCCCGGCCGTCACGCCTTCGCGAAAAATTCCAAATTTGGCAAAACCGAGGAACCGGCATGGCTCCGGATCGTGCGATTTCCGCTCACCTCCGGGCGCCACGCGGCGCTTCCCGCCACCCGGCTCCCTGGCATGTGCTTTGCACCGTCAGAGCGCGGGCGAGGGCATGCCAAGGCCGGCGTCTCGAGCGCCAGGGACAACGACGAAGAACCGGCCTTCCGAGGGGCACATGAAAGTCGCAGTCATGATGCGCGCGATGGACCGCGACACGGGCTTCCGCACGCTCACCGAATCCTGGGTGGAAGCCATGGTGCGGGACAGCACCGTCTCCTTCGTGCTTTTATATCGCACGCGCAAATGGCTCGGGCGCTTCGCGGACCACAGCAACGTGCGGGAAATCCTCGTCGAGTCCCGCTCCGCGCTGTTCTGGGACCAGGTGCACGTGCCTTATCGGGCCTGGCTGGAGCGCGCGGACGTGATCTTCGACCCGAAGTTCTTCGTGCCGCTCGTGAGCCACTGCCCGGTCACCATGGGCCTGCAGGAGCCGTCGTGGTTCACGCGGCCGCACGAGTACTCGACGCTCGATCGCTGGTACCAGCGGATCATGATCCCGATCTCGATCCGGCGCTGCGCTCACGTCTTCCCGAACTCACGCTTCATCCTCGAGGAGAACCGTCGCGTGCTGAAGCTGCCGATCGCGCATGCGACGGTGGCGTACTCGGCACCCGACGCGCGCTTCGCGCCCGTCGCGGACGCGGATGCGCTCGAGGCCTTCCGCCGCGAGCTCGACCTGCCCGCGCGGTTCGCGCTCGTGCCGACCCGGGTGCTGCACGGGAACCGCGACGACCTGTTCTTCCCCGGCAAGAGCCCCGAGGTGGCCTATCGCGCGTTTCTCCGCATTCGCGACCGCGTGGACGCGGAGCTCGTGTTCGCGGGGCATCGCGTGCGGGAGCATCTCGAGCACGTGGAGGGCCGAGGCGCCGATTTTCGCCGCGTGCGCTTCATTCCGTTCGTGCCGTTCGAGCGCCTGCCGCTCCTCTACAACCTGGCCGACGCCGTCGTGAACCCGTGCGTGTACGAGGGGTGCCCGAACACGGTGCTGCAGGCGATGGCGTGCGGACGGCCGCTCGTGGTGGCCGACGCGGGCGGCAGCGCCGACGTGGCGGCGGGGGCCGCGCTGCGCGCACGCGCGCTCGACGAGGCGGACCTGGCGGACAAGCTCCTCGCGGTGCTCACGAGCGCGGAGGTGCGCGCGGGACTGTCGGCCGCGAGCCTGCGGCGCGCCGCGGACTTCAGCTGGGAAGCGACGGCCCGCGACACGCTGGCCGCGCTGCGGCGCGTCGTCGAGCGGGACGGCGCCCACGCGAACGGCGCGGTGCTGGACGATGCGCCGCAGGGCTAAGAACGCCGCGGCCGTGACGGCCCTGCCCCACGCCAGCGTGCTCGTGACCGGCGGCGCGGGCTTCATCGGCTCGGCGCTGATCCGGCACTTGCTCTCCGCGGGCGTCGAACGTGTGCTCTGCGTGGACAAGCTCACGTACGCGAGCGACCCGACGGTGCTCGACGAGCTCGCAGGCGACCCGCGCTTCGCGTTCGCGCGCGTGGACATATGCGACCGGCCCGCCGTCGCGCGCCTCTTCCAGGAGTTTCGCCCGCAGGCCGTGGTGCACCTCGCGGCCGAGTCGCACGTCGACCGCTCGATCGACGCGCCGGCGCCGTTCATCACGACCAACGTGGTGGGCACATACACCGTGCTCGACGTGACGCTCGACTACTGGCGCACGCTCGACGCCCGGCGACGCTCGCGTTTCCGCTTCCACCATGTGTCGACGGACGAGGTGTACGGACCGGTGACCGAGGGGTACTTCACGGAGGCGTCGCCGTATCGTCCGAGCTCGCCCTATTCGGCCAGCAAGGCGGCCGCCGATCACCTCGTGCGCGCCTGGCATACCACGTACGGGCTGCCGGTGCTGCTCACGAGCTGCTCCAACAACTACGGGCCGAGACAGTTTCCGGAGAAGCTCATCCCGCTCACGATCCTGTCTGCGCTCGCCGGCAAGCCGCTGCCCGTCTACGGCGATGGCGGTCACGTGCGGGACTGGCTGTACGTGGACGATCACTGCCGGGCGCTCGCGCTCGTGCTCGCGAGCGGCGTTCCCGGCGAGCGCTACAACATCGGCGGCGGCGAGCGCTGGCGCAACATCGACGTCGTGCGCGCCGTGTGCGATCTGCTGGACGCGCGCGCGCCCCGCGCCGACGGCGCGAGCTACCGCCGGCAGATCACCTTCGTGCCGGATCGCCCGGGGCACGACCGCCGCTACGCCGTGGACGCGCGCAAGATCGCGCGGGAGCTCGGTTGGCAGCCGCTCGAGACGTTCGAGAGCGGCCTCGCCCGCACGGTGGACTGGTATCTCGCGAACCGCCGCTGGTCCGCGCTCGCCTCCACCCGTTACGACGGGCGCCGTCTGGGGATCGCGCGGTGATCGAGCGCGGCATCCTGCTCGCCGGCGGCAACAGCACGCGCCTCTACCCGGCCACGCACACGGTGAGCAAGCAGCTCCTGCCCGTGTTCGACAAGCCGATGGTCTACTATCCGCTCGCCACGCTGATGCTCGCGGGGATCCGCAACATCCTCGTCATCACGCGGCCCGAGGAAGGCCCGCTGTTCCACCGCGCCCTGGGCGACGGCTCCCAATGGGGCATCGACATCCAGTACGCTTTCCAGCAGGCGCCCCGCGGGCTGCCGGAGGCCTTCCTGATCGGCAAGCCCTTCATCCGCGGCGAGCCCGTGGCCCTCGTGCTCGGCGACAACGTGTTTCACGGCGACGGTCTCGGGCCGCTGCTGCGCTCGGCCGCCGAGCGGGAGAGCGGTGCCACCATCTTCGCCTATTACGTCACGGACCCCGAGCGCTACGGCGTCGTGGAGCTCTCGGCGGACGGCCGGCCGGTGACGTTGGAGGAGAAGCCCGCGACGCCGAAGTCCTCCTACGCCGTGACGGGTCTGTACTTCTACGACGAGAACGTGTGCGCGATCGCGCAGGATCTCGAGCCGTCCGCCCGCGGCGAGCTCGAGATCACGGACTTGAACGCGTGGTACCTGCAGCGAGAGCTGCTGCACGTCGAGGTGCTGGGCCGCGGCATCGCCTGGCTCGACACCGGCACCCACGAGTCGCTGCTCGAGGCGAGCAACTTCGTCGCCATCATGGAGCGGCGGCAAGGCTTGAAGGTGGCGTGCCCGGAGGAAATCGCCTATCGGCTCGGCTTCATCGACGGGGAAGCGCTCTATCGGCGAGCCGAGCTCCTCGGCGCATCGGAATACGGCGCCTATCTCAGACGGCTCGTGCAACCCGACAAGAAGTACATCGCCACGTGAGAGACCGATTCCTGGTGTTCGGCGCGCCGCGCATCGAGCGGGCGGAGATGGACGAGGTGGCGCGCGTGCTCGAGTCCGGGTGGCTCGGCACGGGGCCCCGGGTGCAGGCTTTCGAGCAGGCCTTCGCGGCGTTCAAGGGCGCGGACTCCGCCCAGACCTGCGCCGTCGCTTCCTGCACGGCGGCGCTGCACTTGAGCCTGATCGCCGCCGGCGTCGGCGCGGGTGACGAGGTGATCACGACGCCGCTCACGTTCTGCGCCACCGTGAACGCCATCGTGCACGCCGGCGCGACGCCGGTGCTGGCGGACGTGGATCCCGTGACGATGAACCTCTCGCCGAGCGCCGTGGCCGAGCGCGTGGGGCCGCGCACGCGCGCCATCGTGCCCGTGCATTTCGCCGGCCGCGCCTGCGACATGGACGCGATCATGCGCATTGCCCGCGCGCACGATCTCGCCGTGATCGAGGACTGCGCGCACGCCATCGAGACGACATGGCGCGGGCAGCCCTCCGGCACGATCGGCGACTTCGGCTGCTTCAGCTTCTACGTCACCAAGAACGTGGTCACCGGCGAGGGCGGGACGGTCATCGCGCGCCGCCCGGAGCACGCGGCGCGGATCCGCACGCTCGCGCTGCACGGCATGAGCCGCGACGCCTGGAAGCGCTTCGGCGCCGATGGCTACCGGCACTACGAGATCACCGAATGCGGCTTCAAGTACAACATGACGGACCTGCAGGCCGCGCTCGGCATTCATCAGCTCGCCCGCGTGGAGGCGAGCTGGCGCCGCCGGCTCGAGATCTGGCGCACCTACGAGCGCGCGTTCGCGGACTTGCCGCTCGTCCGCCCGGCGCCGCTCGACGAGCGCTCGCGCCACGCCTTGCACCTCTACACGCTGCTGATCGACGAGGCTGCGGCGGGCGTCTCGCGCGACGAGTTCCTCACGGCCATGCAGCGGCAGAACGTGGGCGTGGGCGTGCACTACGTGAGCGTGCCGGAGCACCCGTACTACCAGCGCCGGTTCGGTTGGCGCCCCGAGAACTACCCGAACGCGCTACGGATCGGCCGCCAGACCGCGAGCATCCCGCTGTCCGCCGCGCTCACGGACGACGACGTCAACGACGTGATCGCCGCAGTGCGCGCCGCCGTGCCGGGCGCCCGCCGACGCGCCACCTCGCTGTAGGAGCGGCTATCCGAGCCGGCAGTGAATCCACGCGGCGCAGGCGAGCGTGCGCGCGTCGTCCCCTTCGCGGCCGATCACCTGCAGGCCGAGCGGCAGCCCGCTCGGGCCCGTGCCGGCCGGCACGCCGACGCACGGCACGTGCAGCAGCGTCCACACGCGGTTCATGAT
Organism: Gammaproteobacteria bacterium; assembly: GCA_036563665.1. GTDB lineage: Bacteria > Pseudomonadota > Gammaproteobacteria > Steroidobacterales > Rariloculaceae > FEN-1219. The sequence goes on along the minus strand of DATCLY010000029.1, from coordinate 4,166 downwards.
CGGGCTGCCGGTCGACGCGAGCCCGCGCGGCGCTTCGCCCGTGGCGCTCGCGGCGAGCAGCACATCGCAGTCCCCGAACACGGACGGCAACTGAGCACGGCACGCGGCCGCGAGCGACTGCGCACGCGCGTAACGCTCCGGCGTGACGGCGTCCCCCTCCTCGAGCTGCCGGCGAAGCAGCGCGCTGAGCCGTTCGGCGTGCTCGCGCCGCTCGCGAGCGAGGTTGCGCACCGCCTCGAACGCCTGGATGGCCGCGTGCGCGTCGCCGAGGCCGGCGAAGTCGCCCGGCAGCTCGATCCATTCGACGCGCGCGCCCGCGCGGGCGAGCGTCTCGGCCGCCTGCTCGAGCCGCTCCTGCATCTCCGGGCTGAGCGCCGTCCAATCGTGCGTGCGGCACGCGCCGATTCGCGGCGGAGCCTCGATGCCAGGCAGACTCACGAGATCGCCGCGGCTCGCGAGCGCGCCCACGAGCAGGCCCGCGTCGGCCACCGTGCGCGCGAGCACGCCGACGGTGTCGAGACTGTCGGCGAACATCTTCACGCCTTCGCGCGGCAGCGTCCCGAAGGTCGGCTTGTAGCCGACCACGCCGCAGAAGCTCGCGGGCCGGATGATCGAGCCGCCCGTCTGCGTGCCGAACGCGAGCGGCACCATGCCGTCCGCGACGGCGGCCGCCGAGCCGCTCGAGGAGCCGCCCGGCGTATGGGCGAAGTCGTGCGGGTTCACGGTGGCGGCGGGCGCGAGGAACGCGAACTCGGTGGTCACCGTCTTGCCGAGCACGACCGCGCCCGCGCGCCGCGCCGCCGCCACGCAGGCGGCGTCGGCCGCCGGACGATGGCCGGCGTAGATCGGCGAGCCGTAGGCGGTGGGCAAGTCCGCGGTATCGATGATGTCCTTCACGCCGAGCGGCACGCCGTGCAGCGGTCCCGCGATCGGCCCGGCATCGAGCGCGCGCGCCCGCTCGCGCACGCGATCCGGCTCGATGCAGGCCCAGGCGTGGATCGACGGCTCGCGCTCGCGGATGCGATCGAGGTAACGCTCCGCGACGTCGAGCGCGCGCAGCTCGCGAGCGCGAAGCCGCGCCGCCAGCTCGGTCGCGCAGAGTCCCGCGATGTCGATCGAGCGTTCCGCCAAAGCTCCCTCCTACGATCGGCGTCGGCCGCAGTCTAGCGCGCGGCGCGGGGCGGCGCCCGCGAGCGCCGAGCCGGTCTATACTCGCGCTCGTCACCCGGGGACTTCTCATGAGACCGCATGCAGTGCTCGTTGCGATCGCCGGCGCGTCGCTCGCCGGCATGGCGCCCGCCGCGCTCGGGCAGCGCGGTGCGCCGAACGGCGAGTGGCCCACGTACGGCGGCGACCTCGGCCACACGCGCTACGCCCCGCTCGACCAGATCGATGCCACGAACTTCGGGCGGCTCGAGGTCGCGTGGCGCTTCGACACGTCCAACCTGGGACCCGCCCCCGAGTACAACTTCCAATCGACGCCGCTCATGGTCGGCGGCGTGGTGTATTCCACCGCAGGCTCCCGGCGTGCCGTCGTGGCGCTCGATGCGGGAAACGGCGAGCTCCTTTGGATGCATCGGCTGGACGAAGGTGAGCGCGGGCGGGTGGCGCCGCGGCAATTGTCCGGCCGCGGGCTCGCGTACTGGCGAAGCCCGGACGGCGAGGACGAACGCATCCTCTACGTCACGCCCGGCTATCGGCTCATCGCGCTCGATGCACGCACGGGCCGGCGCATCCCGACCTTCGGCCGCGACGGCATCGTGGATCTCAAGCAGGAAGCGGATCAATACATCGATCCGCTGAGCCCCGAGATCGGCCTCCACGCGACGCCGATCGTCGCCAAGGACGTCGTCATCGTGGGCGCGGCGCACCCCACGGGCGCCAACCCGAGGAGCGCCCGCGCCGTGAAGGGCTACGTGCGCGGCTACGACGTGCGCACGGGCGAGCGGCTGTGGATCTTCCACACCGTCCCGCAGCCGGGCGAATTCGGCACCGAGACCTGGCTCGCCGGGTCCGCCGAGTACACCGGCAACACGGGCGTCTGGGCACAGATCTCCGTGGACGAGGAGCTCGAGATGGTGTACCTGCCCGTCGAGGCCGCCACGGGCGACTACTACGGCGCCAACCGCCCCGGCGACAACCTGTTCGCGGAGACGCTGCTCGCCGTGGACCTGCACACCGGTGAGCGGAAGTGGCACTACCAGCTCGTGCATCACGGGATCTGGGACCACGACATCCCTTGCGCGCCGATCCTGATCGACATCGTCGTGGACGGCCGGCCCATCAAAGCCGTGGCGCAGCCGACCAAGCAGGCCTTTCTCTACGTGTTCGATCGCGTGACCGGCGAGCCGGTATGGCCCATCGAGGAACGGCCCGTGCCGCGAGGCGACGTACCCGGCGAGTGGTACTCGCCCACGCAGCCCTTCCCCACGAAGCCGCCCGCATACGACGTGCAGGGCGTGACCGAGGAGGTGCTGATCGACTTCACGCCGGAGCTTCGCGCCGAAGCGCTCGAGGTGGTGTCGTGGCACAAGGCGGGGCCGCTCTTCACGGCGCCGGTCGTGAGCACGATCGAGGGGCCGCTGGGCACGCTCATGGCGCCGAGCCAGAACGGCGGCACGAACTGGCAGGGCGGCTCGTTCGACCCGGAGACGAACATTCTCTATGTCGCTTCGCAGACGTCCGTCGTGAGCGTTGGCCTCGTGCCGCCGTTCCCCGGGCAGTCGGACATGGCGTACGTGCAAGGCAACGCCGTGACCGGTCCGCGCACCACGGGCGGCTCGGGCTCGGGCGTCGGCGGCGCGCGCTCGGAGTTCCGCGGCGAGTGGCGGGCGCCGCCGCCCGATCCGGAGCGCGGTCCGCCCCGCCTCGCGCTGGCCGTGCAGGGGCTGCCCTTGCTGAAGCCGCCTTACGGCAGGATCAGCGCCATCGACATGAACCGCGGCGAGATCCTCTGGCAGATCGCGCACGGCGAGACGCCGGACAACATCCGCGAGCACCCGCTGCTGCAGGGCCTGGACATCCCGCGCACGGGGCAGCCGGGCTCGCCGGGCACGCTGGTGACGCGCACGCTGCTGATCGCGGGCGAGCCGCTGTTCACCACGCAGCCGGACGGCACGCGGGGCGCGATGCTGCGCGCCTACGACAAGGCCACCGGACGCGAGGTCGGCGCGGTGCGGCTGCCGGCACCCCAGACCGGATCGCCCATGACGTACATGCACGAAGGGGCGCAGTACATCGTCGTGGCCGTGAGCGGGCCGGGATACCCGGGCGAGCTGATCGCGCTGCGCTTGCCGCGCCGCTGACGGCTCCACGTCGGCGGACGAAGAGTCGCGGCTGGACAGTCGCTACACGGCTTCGTTCGGCGGCCAGGTGGGAGCGGCTTTCGAGCCGCGATCTTCACTCGAAGAGAAGCGCTCGCGCCTCGAAAGGCGCTCCCACCGGAGACCCCGCGCCCGCCGCCGTGCCTCAGCCGGAAGCCGTCGTGACCAGCCCGCACGCCGCGGCGAGCTCTGCCAATGTCACGCCGTCGTGCTCGGCCGTGACGCTGCTGTGCACCTTGCCGCCGGGCAGGAACACCTGGCCGGGGAACGCGCGGTCGAGAAACGCGGCGAGCGAGGTCAACGGCAAGTTCCTGGCGCAGAAGTCAACCTTCGTGCTCCACGCGAGACGTTGCTCGCGCGCCGCCGCGAGGGACGCGCCCCCCGGCAGCGGCTCCGCCGACAGGAAGCGGTGCGGCTCCGGGTCGCCCGGGATGTCGATGCACGCGCAGCGGCCGGGACAAAGGACCGTGCCGCGCTTCTCGCGGACGCATACCAGGCGTTGCAGGCCCGCGCCCGTGCGATCGAGGTCGATGGCGTCGTCGGACATGACCGCACATGCTCGGGCCGCAGGGCCCGCGACCGCCATACGTAGTTTCCGCGCGCCGTGGGCCGCGGCCCGTTCGGCTTGCGTCGGCGCTCCCTATAGCGCGAGCTGCAGCCCGAGGAAAATACGGCGCCCGAACTGATCGTAAATCGGGAGCGTGGTGCCGATGTTCCTATCCGTGGCGGTGGCTCCCACCCATTCCGGATCCGCATCCAGCAGGTTGTCGATGCCGCCGCGCAGCTGCAAGCGCTCGCCGAACGTCCAGCTACCGAACAGATCGATCTGATCGTGCGAGTCGG
>DATCLY010000026.1:0-51540 GCA_036563665.1 Gammaproteobacteria bacterium | reverse complement strand
GTGCAGCTCAACTATTCGCTGGACGACCGCAAGGCCGCGGAGCGGCTGCTGCCGCTCGCGCAGGATCGCGGCTTCGCCGTGCTGCTCAACCTGCCGTTCGGCAGCGGCGGGCTGTTCGAGAAGGTGCAGGGGCGCTCGTTGCCCGATTGGGCCGCCGAGTTCGACTGCGAGAGCTGGGGGCAGTTCTTCCTGAAGTATCTGATCGCGCACCCGGCGGTGACCTGCGCGATTCCGGGCACGCGGCAGGCGCGGCATGTGATCGACAATTTCGGCGCGGCGCGCGGCCGCCTGCCCGACGAGGCCATGCGCCGCCGCCAGGAACGCTTCATCGACGAGCTCTCCTGACCGCCGGCGCTGCGAGCGGGCGTGCGTGCGTTCTTGCACGACCTTATGTCACGAGGCGGCGTTTTTATGTCGAAGCGGCACCCGACGACCGGGCGGAGGAGCGATACTCGCGACATCGTTGAGTCGAAGGGGGCATGTCGATGAAGGCCGCTGACGTCCGAGTGCTTCCCGCGCTGGAACCCGGCGAGTCCTACGTCGACCCGAACTTCCTGCTGGTCGAGACCACGATCGGCGAGGACGGCGAGGCCGTCACCAGCATCGATCACGTCACGATCATCTCCGTCAACGGCAAGACCAAGTGGGACATCAAGACGCTCGGGCAGGCCGTGCCGCTCGATCACGCCGCCGCCCGCGAGTGGGCCGTGTCCTACGCGGCGAGCCGCGACATCCCGTTGGTGTACGAGCGCGACGATACGCGCTCCTGACCGCCAGTCCGCCGCCCCTCGCGTCCCGACGCGGCGCGGATCGTCCGGCCGCGCGCCGGCAGCAGGCCCGCGCGCGGGCCGCGTAGCCCTCTCGGCCGCGGGGCTATACTCCGGCTGCGGACAGCGAAGCGGAGGCACGCGAGCTTGCGCACCGGAATCATCGCCGCGCTCGCCGCCGCGGCGTGCGGCGGCAGCCTGATCGGAGAGGCCGTGGCCCAGCCGCGCCCGCAGCCGGTGCGCGAGATCATTCACGTCACGGGCGACCTCTATCGCGCCCGCAACGGCAACTGGTACACGATCTTTCTCGTCACGCCCGAGGGCATCATCCTGGGCGACCCCATCAACACCGAGTTCGCGACGTGGCTGCGGCAGGCGCTCGACGAGCGCTTCGAAGTGCCGGTGCGCTACGTTGTCTACAGCCACAGCCACTTCGATCACGCGGAGGGCGGCGGGGCGTTCGCGGACACGGCGCTGTTCGTGGGGCACGAGAACATGCTGCGCAACATGGACGGCCGCTATCCGCAGATGCCCGGCGACATGATCGACCGCAACGACAACGGCCGGTTCGATCCGGAGGACATCGACATCCCCACGCAGGCGGCGCCCGGGATTTGCGGCTTCGGCCCCGTGTTCTTCACGCGCTTCGACCGCGACGGCGACGGCCAGGTGACGCCGCAGGAGCTGCAACGCGACATCGTGCGGCCGAACATCGTGTACTCCGAGCGCATGCGCATCGAGCTCGGCGGCAAGGTGGTGGAGCTCGTGCACCCGGGGCTGAACCATTCGGACGATGCGACGGTCATGTACTTCCCGGCGGAGCGCGTCGTGTTCGCCACCGAGTTCCTCGCGGACGCGCTCGTCACCGACGACATCCGCTCGCTGCCGAGCGCCTGCGGGCCGTTCGACGGCAGCCCCATGGACGAGTGGATCCGATCGTACCGGACGGTGGAGGCGCTCGACTTCGACCTGCTCGCGGGCGGCCACGGCGCGCCGCTCTTCTCGAAGGCCGACGTCACGGCCACGCGCGAGTACTTCGAGGACTTGAAGGCCGCCGTCTCGGCGGGCATCGCCGCGGGCAAGTCGCTCGAGGAGCTCGAGGCCGCGCTCGAGCTGCCCAAGTACCGCGACTGGGCGAACTACGAGCGGCTGCGCGCGCAGAACATCGAGGCGGCCTACCGGAACCTGAAGCTGTACCGCTGAGGCGCTTGGCCCTCGCGGGATGCGCGCCTAGTCCGCCGGCTCGATCCTGAGCAGCGCGCCGGGATTCTCGTCCGTCAGCACGTACAACAGCCCGTCCGGCCCTGGGCGCACGTCGCGGATGCGCTGCCGCAGCTCGAACAGGATGGGCTCGCGCTGCAGCGGCTGGCCGTTCTCCGTGAAGGTGATGCGCTGGATGTGCCCCGTGGCGCGCGTGCGGCCTTCCATCATCGCGCCGACGAACGCGTTGCCGCGCCAGGCGGGGAAGCGGTCGCCCGTGTAGAACGAGAGCCCCGAGATCGCGATCGACGGCACCCAGTACATGAGCGGCGGCTCGAGGTCCGGGCGAGAGGTGAGCTCGCTGACCGGCGAGCCGTCGTAGTCCCGGCCGTAGGTCACGAGCGGCCAGCCGTAGTTGCGGCCCGGCAGGATGACGTTGATCTCGTCGCCGCCGAGCGGCCCGTGCTCGTTCTCCCAGATGGCGCCGGTCACCGGATGCAGCGCGAGCCCCTGGGGGCTGCGATGCCCGAGCGAATACACCTCCGGGGCGAAGCCCGGCTTGCCGACGAACGGGTTGTCCTCCGGCACGCTGCCGTCGTCGCGGAGCCTGAGCACCTTGCCGCCGTGGTCGTTGCCGTCCTGCGCGCGGTCCTGCTCCTGGCGCTCGCCGATCGTCAGGAACAGGAAGCCGTCGCGATCGAACGCCATGCGGCCGCCGAAGTTCGTGACGGACGTGCTCCAGTTGTTGGCGACGAAGAGCTCCTCCACGTCGTGCAGCGCGCGTCCGTCGAAGCGGCCGCGGACGAGGGCCGTGGTGGACTTGCCGTCCGCCCGGGCCTTCGAGTGCGTGAGGTAGACGAGCCGATTCGACTCGAACTGCGGGTGGAGCGCGACATCGAGCAGGCCGCCGAGCACCGTGCGGTGCACCTCGGGCACGCCTTGCACCGGCTCGGGATCGAGCACGCCGTCGCGCACCACGCGCAGGCGTCCCGGGCGCTCGGTGACGAGCACATCGCCGTTCGGCAGGAACGCGATGCTCCAGGGGTTGGCAAGGCCCGTGGCCACCGCCGTCACGCGGATGCGGTGCTCCGCCGTCTCGAACACTTGCGGCAGCGGCGCGAGCAGCGGCGAGCGGCGATCCTGCGCGTCGGCCGCGCCGGACGCGAGGAGCACGACGAGACCTGCGAGCGACGCTGCGGCGGTGGCGATCGAACGCGGCTTGAGCATGCGGCGGCTCCGTCTGCACGAGTGTGCCGAAGCATAGCCGCCGCCGTTCCCGAAAGCACGAGGCCCGCGCGGCGCCGCTTTCTCGTGAACACCGCGGGAATGGCGCGCGGCGCTCGGGGGCGGATGTGGCATCATGCCGGCCATGCAGCTACCCCTCGTCGGCACGTCCGAGCCGCCGGCCGAGCGCGCGCGGCGCCTGCTGCGCGAGGTGTTCGGTTACGCCGATTTCCGCGGCGATCAGGAAGCCATCGTGGCCGCGGTCATGGCGGGGCGCGACGTGCTCGTGCTCATGCCCACGGGCGGCGGCAAGTCGCTCTGCTACCAGATCCCGGCGCTCGCGCGCGAGGGCACGGGGCTCGTGATCTCGCCGCTCATCGCGCTCATGGAGAATCAGGTGAGCGCGCTGCGCGACGCGGGTGTGGACGCCGCGTTCCTGAATTCCGCGTTGAGCCGTGACGAGCAGCGGCGCGTGATCCGCGCGCTCGAGGCCGGCAAGCTCGATCTGCTCTACGTGGCGCCGGAGCGCGTCATGCAGGAGCCGACGCTCGAGCTCCTCGCCAGGGTCCCGCTGGCCGTCATCGCCATCGACGAGGCCCACTGCATCTCCCAATGGGGCCACGACTTCCGCCAGGACTACCTGGCGCTCGGCGAGCTCGGCCGCCGCTTTCCCGGCGTGCCGCGCATGGCGCTCACGGCCACGGCCACGCCGCGCGTGCGGCGGGAGATCGTGGAGCGACTGGAGCTCGCCGACCCGCGCGTGTTCGTCTCCAGCTTCGACCGCCCGAACATCCGCTACCTCGTGCAGGAGAAGGCCGACGAGCGGCGGCAGCTCGCGCGCTTCCTGGAAGGGCACCGCGGCGAGGCGGGCATCGTCTACTGCCTGACGCGCAAGAAGGTGGAGACGATCGCCGCGTGGCTCGAGACGCAGGGATTCGTCGCGCTGCCCTATCACGCGGGGCTCCCCGCCGAGACGCGGGCCGCGCACCAGCGCCGCTTTCTCGCCGAGGAGGGCGTCGTCATCGTCGCCACGATCGCGTTCGGCATGGGCATCGACAAGCCGGACGTGCGCTTCGTCGCGCATCTCGACTTGCCGAAGAATATCGAGTCGTACTACCAGGAGACGGGGCGCGCGGGCCGCGACGGCGAGCCGGCCGAAGCCTGGCTCGTCTATGGGCTTTCGGACGTCGTGCAGCTTCGCCAGCTCGTGGAGGGCTCGGAGGCGAGCGAGGAGCACAAGCGCCTCGAGCGGCACCGCCTCGACGCGCTGCTCGGCTGGTGCGAGGTCACGGAGTGCCGCCGGCGGCCGCTGCTCGCCTACTTCGGCGAGGAGCGCGCCGAGCCGTGCGGCAACTGCGACAATTGCCTCGCGCCGCCGGCCACCTGGGGCGGCACGGAGGCGGCGCGCAAGCTGCTCTCGGCCGTGTACCGCACCGGGCAGCGCTTCGGCGCGGCGCACGTCGTGGACGTGCTGCGCGGCGTCGCGAACGAGAAGGTCGCGCGCTTCCGCCACGAGCAGCTTTCCGTGTTCGGCATCGGCGCCGATCTCGATGCGCAAACGTGGCGCTCCGTCATCCGCCAGCTCGTCGTGCAGGGGTATCTCGAGGTGGATCACGAGCGCTTCGGCGCGCTCGCGCTCACCGAGCGGAGCCGGCCGCTGCTGCGCGGCGAGGTGCGCGTGAGCTTCCGGCAGGAGACCAGGCGCCCGCTCGCGGGGAAGCCCAAGGAGCGCAAGCCGCGCATCGCGGGCTACACGCTGCGCGACGCGGACAAGCCCCTCTGGGAGGCGCTGCGCGAATGCCGGCGGCGGCTCGCCGCCGAGCAGAATCTGCCGCCGTACGTGATCTTCCACGACGCTACGCTGCTCGAGATGGTCGCCACGAGACCTGCGAACGCCGCGGAGCTCCTGGCCGTGAGCGGGGTGGGGCAAGCGAAGCTCGACCGCTACGGCGAGCGCTTCCTCGAGGTGCTGCGGGCTCACGCGCCGCAAAGCGCGCCGCCCGGCGACGGGTGAGCCGTGCGGCGGGCGACTACCGCGGGATCTCGTAGCCGTAGCGCTCGATGATGGCGATCGCCGCGTCGCTCTTCAGGAACTCGAGAAACGCGAGCGCGGCGGCGTTGTCCGTGGCGCGCCGGAGCAGCACGGCGTCCTGACGGATCGGATCGTGCAGGTGCGTTGGCACCTCGACGTACGCGGCGGGCTCGCGGTAGCTCACGGCTTGCGCCAGCGCGACCAGGGCGAGGTCCGCGTTGCCGGTGGCGGCCATCGCGAACGTCTGGCCGATGTTCTGCCCTTGCACGATCTTGCGCTCGAGCGTCTCCCAGACCCCCAGCGCCTCGAGCGTCTGGCGGGCCGCGAGCCCGTACGGCGCGAGCTCGGGGCGCGCGATCGCGAGCCAGCGGAAGTCGCCCGACTCGAGCACGTCCAGCGAGAGCCCCTCCCGCAGGCGCTCCGACCGGGTCCAGAGGACCAGTCGGCCGATCGCGTACGTGAAGCGCGATGGGGCGACGCCGAGGCGCTCGCGCACGAGCAGCGCGGGCGTCTCGTCGTCGGCGGCGAGCAGCACGTCGAACGGCGCGGCGTTGGCGATCTGGGCGTAGAGCTGCCCGGTGGAGCCCGTCACGACGACGAGCTCGTGCGCACCCGCGGCCTCGAACGCGCGCTCGAGCTCCGCGAGCGGCTCCGCGAAGTTGCTCGCGGCCGCGATCGTGGCCGTGTCGGCGTGGACGGCCGGTTCGCCCGCGAGCGCGAGCGCAACGAGCAGGAGGTGGATCGGCTTGCCGACTGAGCGCATCGCGAGGCCGGGAGAAGGAGCTCGCCGTATCTAACGCGGCCCGTCGCTCGGCGGTCAAGCACCGTGCCGGGCATTGTGCCGGGGCCGCCGCGCACGATCCCGCGGAGGCCGCGCTAGAATCGGCTCGGCAGCTCGCCCGGGGGGAAAGTCACGATGACGACGACGTTGCTACGCGCGGCGACGCTCGCGGCGGCGAGCGCCGCGTTGCTCGCTGCGAGCGCGGGCGTCGCGCAGACGAACGGCGGCGCGCCCGCCGACGGCATGGTCGAATGGCCCGTGTACGGCGGCAACCTCTACGCCCAACGCTACTCGCCGCTCGACCAGATCGACGCGAGCAACGTCGCCGAGCTGCGCATCGCGTGGCGCTGGTATGCCGGCAATTTCGGCCCTACGCCGGAGCTCAAGAACGAGACCACGCCGATCATGATCGACGGCGTGCTGTACGCCACCGCGGGCGTCACCCGCAACGTGGTCGCCATCGACGCCGCCACCGGCGAGACGCTCTGGATCTGGCGGCCCGACGAAGGCGAGCGCTTCCAGCGCGCGCCGCGCAAGATGGCGGGCCGCGGCGTGGCCTACTGGACGGACGGGGCCGACGACGAGCGCATCTTCGTGGTGACGCCCGGCTTCTTCCTCGTCGCGCTCGACGCTCGGACGGGGTTGCCGAAGCGCGACTTCGGCGAGGCCGGCTTCGTGGACCTGCAGCGAGGCCTGCGCGGGCCGGCGCAGGTGACGGAGGCCGGCTCCACGTCGCCGCCGCTCGTGGTGGGCGACGTGGTCGTGGTGGGGCCCGCCGGCGGCATCGGGGCGCGGCCGAGCTCGAGGACGCAGACGAAGCTCGACGTGCGCGGCTACAGCGCCCGCACGGGCGAGCTGCTCTGGACGTTCCACACGATCCCCGAGCCCGGCGAGCTCGGCTACGACACCTGGCTCGAGGGCTCCGCCGAGTACACCGGCAACGCGGGCGTGTGGGCGCCGATGGCCGCGGATCCCGAGCTCGGCCTCGTGTACCTGCCCGTGGAGGGCGCCACCAGCGACATGTACGGCGGCGAGCGCCCGGGCGCGAACCTGTTCGCGAACAGCCTCGTGGCGCTCGACGCCGCGACGGGCGAGCGGCGCTGGCACTACCAGCTCGTCCATCACGACATCTGGGACTGGGACCTTCCCACGTCGCCGATCCTGCTCGACGTGACCGTGGGCTCCCGGCCCGTGAAGGCCGTCGTGCAGCTCACGAAGCACGGCTTCGCGTTCGCGTTCGATCGCGAGACCGGCGAGCCGCTGTGGCCCATCGAGGAGCGGCCCGTGCCGCAGTCGGACGTGCCGGGCGAGTGGACGTCGCCGACTCAGCCGTTTCCCACGAAGCCCGCCCCGTACGAGCGCCAGGGCGTCACGGAGGACGACCTGATCGACTTCACGCCCGAGATCAAGGCCGCCGCGCTCGAGGCCGTGAAGGATCTGCGCATGGGCCCGATGTTCACGCCGCCGTCGCTCATCGACGCGCCGGACGGCACGCGCGGCACGCTCGTGCTGCCCCACTACGGGGGCGGGGCGAACTGGGAAGGCGGCGCGGTCGATCCCGAGACGGGCATCCTCTACGTCGGCTCGCAGACGAACCTCACGGTGTTCGCCGTGAACGCGGCGGGCGACCGCTCCGACATCCGCTATCTCTTCGTGAACGGCGAGGCACCGAAGCCGCTGGGCCTGCCGCTCGTGAAGCCGCCCTGGGGCCGCATCACCGCCATCGACATGAACACGGGCGAGCACGTGTGGATGGTGCCGAACGGCGACACGCCGGAGGACGTCGAGCGCAATCCGGCGCTCGCGGGCGTGTCGCTGCCGCGCACCGGCAAGCCGACCCGCGCGGCGCTGCTCGTGACCAAGACGCTGCTCTTCGCAGGTGAAGGCTACGGCGGCGACCCGGTCCTGCGGGCGCACGACAAGGCCACGGGCGAGATCGTGGCCGAGATCGAGCTGCCGGGCGCCGTGAGCGGGCTGCCCATGACCTACATGGTGGGCGGCAAGCAGTACATCGTGATGGCGGTGGGCCGCGACCGGCCCGCGGAGCTCGTGGCGCTCGCGTTGCCGTAACGCGCAGCGAGCGCACGAGCCTGCCGTGCGCGCATGCGGCTACGGCCGTCGCGTCGCCGCCCGCCGCCGGCGCCACGACCAGGCGACGAGCGTCGCGAGCACGGCGAGCGCGAGCAGCGCGAGCGCGAAGGCAGCGAGCTCCACGCCCCGCGTGAAGGCCACCAGGATGCCGCTGTCGGCGCCGGGCTCCACCTCCTCGAGCGAAGGCGGGTAGCCGGCGGCGCCCATCGTGAGCGTGACGACGGCCGTGCCGAAGGCGATGCCGATGACGTTGCCCGAGTTGCGGCAGAGGTTCACGAACCCCGAGCCCACGCCGTGCGCATCCGCATCGAGCGAGTTCAGCATGGACGCGGAGTTCGCGGCCCCGAACGCCGACATGCCGAGCGACATCACCATCAGCGCGGCCACCACCGCCCAGACGGGCGTCGTAATCTCGAGCAACCCGAACAGGGCGAACCCCACGAGGCAGATGCCCATGCCGATGTTGGCGAGCAGCCGCACGCCGAAGCGGTCCGCCATGCGGCCCGCGACCGGGGCGGTGAGCGCCGTGACCAGCGCCGCGGGGACGATCAGCAGCCCCACCTGCGCGGGCGCGAGCCCCTTCACGCCCTGCAGGAAGAACGGCGCGAGGAAGCGCGTGGCGGAGAGGCCCATGAAGGTGACCACGGCCGACAGCGACCCGAGGCCGAAGGCGCCGTTACGGAAGAGGCGCAGATCCACCATGGGCGAGGCGTGCCGCCGCTCGACGGCGATGAACGCGGCGAGCAGGGCGAGGCTCGCGGCGAGCCCGGCGAGCGTGCGGGGATCGCTCCAGCCCGCGCGCGGCCCGAGCGTGAGCGTGAGCAGCAGCGCCACGAGGAAGCCCGAGAAGAGCACGGCGCCCAGGTAGTCGAACGGGCCGTCGACCGGCGGCCGCTCCGAGCGCCGCCGCAGCACACGCGCGGCCGTCACGGCGATGGCGAGCATGGCGACCACGGTGATGGCGAACAACGCCCGCCAGCCGAAGGCGCCCACGATGAGGCCGCCGCCCGCCGGGCCCGCGATGGCGCCGAGCCCCACGACGCCGAGCTGCAGGCCCAGCATCCTGGCGCGCTCGTGGGGCTCGAACTGGCCCGCGAGGATCGCCATGCCCGTGCCCTGCGTCATGGCCGACCCCACGCCGACCAGCACCCGCGCCGCGATGAGCTCGTAGATGCCGCCGGCCCGCGTGGCCGCGAGCGCGCCGAGCGCGAACGCCAGGGCGCCGACCACGTAGATGCGCTTGCGGCCGATCAGGTCCGACAGCCGGCCCACGGGCACGAGCAGCGCGGCGATCGTGAGGCCGTTGCCGATGATCACCCACTGGGCCGTCGGCAGGTCCGTGCCGAGCTCGAGCGCGATCGTGGGCAGCGCCACGATCGACGAGCTCGTGTCGAACACCGTCACGAAGATGCCGATCACGCAGACGAGGAAGACGCGGTGCTTGTGCTCCATGCGCAGATCGGCCGCCGGGCAGCGGGCGGCGAACGGCGAATGTTAACGTGACTGCGCGCGACCGCGCCTCCGGACGGCACGGGCTTTCCCGCTCGGGCACGGCCTTTGCTACAGTCGTGTCATGGCGACGCGAACCGCTCTGCTGCCGCGCCCGGTCTACGAATACGTGCTCCGCTGCTCGCGGGAGCCCGAGGTGCTCGCCCGGCTGCGGGAGGAGACCGCGCCGCGGCCCGAGAGCGAGATGCAGATCGGCCCGGACCAGGGCCAGCTCATGGCGTTGCTCGTGAAGCTCATGGGCGCGCGCCGCTGCATCGAGATCGGCACGTACACGGGCTACTCGGCGCTCGCCGTGGCGCTCGCGCTGCCGGCCGACGGCCTGCTGGTCACCTGCGACGTGAGCAAGGAGTGGACCGACGTCGGGCGCCGGTTCTGGCGCGAGGCGGGGGTCGAGTCGCGCATCGACCTGCGCTTGAAGCCCGCGCTCGAGACGCTCGACGAGCTGCTGCGCGACGGCGCGGCGGGCACGTTCGACTTCGCGTTCGTCGACGCGGACAAGCCGAGCTACGCCGCCTACTACGAGAAGCTGCTCGAGCTCCTGCGGCCGGGCGGCCTCATCGCCGTGGACAACACGCTCGCGCTGGCCGGGGCGCCGATCATCGAGCAGCGCTCGGCGAATGCGAAGGCGCTGCGCGAGTTCAACGACCTCGTGCGCGGCGACGAGCGCGTGGACCACGCGTTCCTCGCCGTGGGCGAGGGCGTCACGCTGCTGCGCAAGCGCTGAGGCGCGACGCCGCGAGGCCGCGCGTCAGGGCTTTGCGTCCGCGGTGAACCCGGCCTGCTCGATGCCGTAGATGCAGATCGCCTCGTCTTCCTCGCCGGTGCCGCCGCTCGCGCCCGCGGCCCCGAGGATCTCGCCCTGGGCGTTGCGGATCAGCACGCCGCCGATCTGCGGCAGGAACTTGCCCTGCGCGGTGGCCGCGAGCGTGATGAAGAAGTTCGGATTGTCCTTGGCGCGGGCCGCGAGCGCCCGGCTCGACGCGCCCATGCCGACCGCGGCCCACGCCTTGCCCGTGGCCACGTCGAAGCGGAACATGCTGGCGCCGTCCTCGCGCTGCATCGCCTTCAGGTGCCCGGCCTCGTCCAGCACGACGACCGTGACCGGCTTGATGCCCATCTGCCGCGCCTTCTCGAGCGCCTTGGCGATGATCGTGTTCGCTTTGACGAGGGTGAGCTCGGACATGGGTGTGCGACTCCTGAAGGCGAACGAGGGAGTAGCAGCATAACCGCCCCCGCAGTCCGCGCAAGCGGCCGTTTGTGGCCGCAGGGGCGCAGGCTCTAAAATCCGGCCCTTCTGCGCAGCACCGAAGGACGAACGGTCTTGGCCGAGCCCTGCATCATCACCGTGGCGATCACGGGCTCCGTCCCCACGAAGAAGGACAACCCGGCGGTGCCGATCCGCGTGGAGGAGCAGATCGAATCCACGCACGAGGCCTACGAGGCGGGCGCGGCCATCGTGCACGTGCACGTGCGCAACGACGACGGCTCCACTACGTCCGATCCCGAGAAGTTCGGCCGGTTCCTGGAAGGCGTGCGCAAGCACTGCCCAGACATGATCGTGCAGTTCTCGACGGGCGGGCGGAGCGGCCGCGGCTCCGAGCGGGGCGGCATGCTGTATCACCGCCCGGACATGGCGTCGCTGACCACCGGGTCCGTCAACTTCGCCACCATCATCTACGAGAATCCGCCGTCGCTGATCCGCGAGCTCGCCACGCTCATGCGCGAGCACCGCATCAAGCCGGAGGTGGAGATCTTCGACCTCGCCATGCTGTACAATGCAGCGAACCTCGTGAAAGAGGGTCTGCTCGAGACGCCGGTGCACGTGCAGTTCGTGCTCGGCGTGCCGAACGCGCTGCCGGCCGACCGCGAGGTCCTCGAGTTCGAGATCGCGCAATTGCAGCGCGTGCTGCCCGGCGCCACCTGGACGGCGGCGGGCATCGGCCGGCACCAGCTCACCGTCAACGAGTGGTCGCTCGAGCTCGGCGGGCACTGCCGCACGGGTCTCGAGGACAACGTGCGCTTCGACAAGTCGCGGCTCGCGGCCAGCAACGCGGAGCTCGTGGCGCGCGTCGCGCAGCTCGCCGAGCGCTACGGCCGCAAGGTCGCGACGCCGGCCGAGGCCCGGCGGATCCTGTCGTTGCCGCCCGCGCCGGCCTGAGGGCCATCCATGCGCCGGCGAATCCGCTCGGCCTCGCTGGTCGTGGTCGCGGCTGCCGCGTGCGCGGGCTGCGAGCCGTCGCGCGAGGCGCTCGTCGCCGAGCACGCCGCCACGATCGAGCGCTATTGCGCCGGCTGCCACAGCTACGCCGAGCAGGCCGGCGGCCTCTACCTCGAGGGGCGCAGCCTCGACGCCATCGACGAGGAGCCGGCCGTGTGGGAGAAGGTCGCACGGAAGCTTCGCGCCGGGGTCATGCCACCCGCGGATGAGCCGCGGCCCGACGCGCGAACCTATCGCGCGCTCGCGTCCTGGATCGAGCACGAGCTCGACCGCACGCTCGTGCCGCACCTCCCGCCCCCGGGCTGGCATCGCCTGAACCGCGCCGAGTACGGCAACGCCATTCGCGACCTGCTCGCGTTGGAGGTGGACCCGGAGCGCTTCCTGCCGCCGGACGACTCGAGCCGCGGCTTCGACAACCAGGCGGGCACGCTGACGATGTCGTCCGCGCTGCTCGAGGCGTATCTCGCGGCCGCGGGCGCGATCGCCCGGCTCGCGATCGGCACCGCCACGGAGCCTACGCAGACGCTCTACCGCGTACCGGGGGACGAGACCCAGACCTACCACGTGCCGGGCCTGCCGTTCGGCACCCGCGGCGGGCTGGCCATAAATCACTTGTTCCCCGCGGACGGCGAGTACGTCGTCAAGGTGTTCGCCGTCACGCGCGGCAACATGGGCAGCTTCCGCCCGTTCGGTGAGGTGCGCGGCGAGCAGCTCGAGGTGCTGCTCGACGGCGAGCGCGTCGCGCTCGTCGACTGGGACGAGGCGCTCGGCGTGGACGGGCCCTCGGCCGGCGAGGAGCTGCCCACGATCGACGTGCCGCTGCGCGTGACCGCCGGCCCGCACGAGGTGGGCGTGACGTTCCTCGCGACGAACTACGCGCCGCTCCTCGACATCAACGATCCGTTCGAGCGCAGCACGATCGAGACGGGCGGGCTGCCGGGCTTCACGTTCTATCCGCACGTGGGCGCCGTGCGCATCGACGGGCCGTACGACGTTCAGGGGGTGAGCGACACGCCGAGCCGCCGCGCGATCTTCTCGTGCCGGCCCGAGAGCGAGGCGGAGCGCGAGCCGTGCGCGCGCGAGATCCTCACCCGGCTCGCGCGGCTCGCCTACCGCGGCACGGCCACCGAGGAGGACGTAGACGCGCTGCTCGAGCTCTACGCCCAGGGCGCGGCGCACGGTTTCGAGGCGGGCATCGAGCTCGCGCTGCAGCGGCTGCTCGTCGCCCCGAAGTTCCTCTATCGCATGGAGACGGAGCCCGAGGGCGTGGCCCCGGGCGAGGCGTATCGCGTGAGCGACGTCGAGCTCGCGTCGCGGCTGTCGTTTTTCCTATGGAGCAGCATCCCGGACGACGAGCTGCTCACGGCGGCCGAGCAGGGGCGGCTCGGCGATCCCGCCGAGCTCGAGCGACAGGTGCGCCGCATGCTCGCGGATCCGCGCTCCGCGGCGCTGACCGAGAACTTCGCCGGGCAGTGGCTGAACCTGCGCGCGCTCGAGAGCCACGCGCCCGTGGTCGACGTGTTCCCCGACTTCGACGACAACCTGCGCCGTGCCTTCCGCCGCGAGACGGAGCTCCTGTTCGAGACCGTGCTGCGCGAGAACCGCAGCGTGCTCGAGCTCCTGACGGCCGACTACACGTTCGTGGACGAGCGCCTCGCGAAGCATTACGGCATCCCCGGCGTGCGGGGCAGCCGCTTCCGGCGCGTGACGCTCGGTCCCGACCTCGATGCGCGGCGCGGCCTGCTCGGCAAGGGGAGCTTCCTCACCGTGTCCTCGCAGCCCATGCGCACGTCGCCCGTGATCCGCGGCTACTGGGTGCTGCAGAACCTGCTGGGTGTGACGCCGCCGCCTCCGCCGCCGGACGGGCCCGAGCTCGAGGCCGCCGTCGACGACGGGCCGGCGGGCGACGCGCGGCCGTCGATCCGCGCGCAGATGGAGCGGCATCGCGACAATCCCGCCTGCTCGGGCTGCCACCTGCTCATGGACCCGATCGGCTTCGCGCTCGAGCCGTTCGACGCCATCGGGCGCTGGCGCACGCACGACGACGGCGCGCCCATCGACGCGTCCGTCCGGATGTACGACGGCACCGTGGTGAACGGCCCCGTGGGCGTGCGCGAGTTCGTGCTCAAGTACTCGGAGCAGTTCGCGCGCACGGTGGCAGAGAAGCTGCTCACCTACGCCATCGGCCGCGGCCTCGAGCACTCCGACATGCCGTTCGTGCGCCAGATCGCGCGCGAGGCGGCCGCGGACGACTACCGGTTCCAGTCGTTGATCCTGGCGGTCGTGCGGAGCGCCCCGTTCACGATGAATACGAAGTCGCCGCCGCCCCAGCCGGGCGACGAGGGCGGGGCGGACGATCAGCCGCCGCCGGTGCCGAGGTAGGGCAGCAGTCGGCCATAGGAGAGCACGAGGAACCAGAACGCGAGCGACGCGACGCCCACGGCCTTCGCGAGCGGGGGCGTGGCGTCGTTCGGCCCGAGCGTCGCGAGCTTCGGCTCCACCTTCACGTAGTAGAGCAGGAAGTTGAGCCCCGCCAGCAGCACGAACAGCATCTTGAGCTGGAAGGCCGGGTTGACGAAGTAGAGGTGCGGATCGCCGAACACGAACAGCACGCCGGTCACGAGGTTGACGGCGAACGCGACGATGGCCACCGGCATGAGCGAGTGCACCGCGCGCAGCGGAATCACACGCTGGAAGCCGATGAGCCGCAGATCCATGATCAGCAACGCGCCGATCAGGAAGCACAACCCGATGAAGTGCAGCGACTCGAGCGTCGGCCATGCCCAGGCGTAGCCCAGCACGAAGCCGCTGATCGGGGTGGAGGTGATCCAGTCGTAGACGGCATCCATGGTCGTGCTTCCTCAGACGTAGGCGATGAGGCGTCCGGTTATGATCGCACCGATCCAGAACACGATCGACAGCGCCGCGGTCGCTCTCATGCCGCCGCTCGGCGCCGGGTTGGTCGCCCCGCCTTCCTTGGCGAGCTGGCCCTGCAGCGCGCCGGTAGCGGCGGCGCCCAGGAACACCAGGGCGATCTTGATGAGGAACGTGGCGTCGGTCACGTACATCGTCGCCTGAGCGACGAACAGGCCCACGCCCGACAGGAAATTCAGGCCGAAGCCGGCCCAGGCGAGGCCGAGGTAGCGTTGCAACGCGGGCAGCGGCAGCTCGCGGAACACGCCGAGCACCCGCAGGGCGAGCAGCACGGCGAGGCCCACCATCACCGCCATGCCGATGGCGTGGCTCGTGATCATGGTGGGATAGCCCGTCGTGGAGCTGCGCACCCACTCGGCGAGCCAGGTCTGTTCGAGCCAGAGGAAAAAGCCCACGATGCCCCCCCACGTTCCGCTGACGGCGGGCGGCAGAGTAGCTTGCGAGCCACGACGTGTCCACACGAAGCGCCGCGCGCACGGGCGCGGCGCGTCGACCGCTCCGCGGCGATTCGTCTATCCTTGCGGCCGTGACAGGCACACGGGTGCGCGGCCTCCTTCCAGGCCGCGGAGCGGAGCGATGGCCACACGACCTGCGCGGCGCCGTACGTTTCGCACGGTCTTGCTCGCGGCGCTCGCCGCGCCGCTCGCCATGACGGCGCGCGGCGCCGTCACCTGGGAGGAGCTCGCGGCGCAGCCCGCGCCGCCCGACGGGCTGCGCCAGGCGTATGCCGACGAGTCGCCGCTGCAATTCGGTGTGCTGCGGCTGCCGCCCGGCCCGGGGCCGCATCCGGTCGCCGTGGTGATCCATGGCGGTTGCTGGGAGTCGGAGTACGACCTGCGGCACATCGAGCCCGCGAGCGCCGCGCTCACCGAGGCCGGGGTCGCGACGTGGACGCTCGAATACCGGCGGCTCGGGGACAAGGGTGGCGGCTGGCCCGGCACGCTGCTCGACGTGGCGCGCGGCGTGGATCACCTGCGCGTGCTGGCCGCCGAGCAGCCGCTCGATCTCGCGCGCGTCGTGCTGGTCGGCCATTCGGCCGGCGGCCATCTCGCGCTGTGGGCCGCGGGGCGTGCGCGGCTCCCCGAAGGCAGCGAGCTGCGGACCGGTGAGCCGCTTCCCGTGCGCGGCGTGGTGGCGCTCGCGGCGATCAGCGATCTGCGCCGCTATGCCCTCGGCGACGACTCGTGCAATCGGTCCGCCGAGAAGCTCATCGGCGGCGGCGAGCGGCGCTACGGCGACCGCTACGCCCAGGCGAGCCCGCTCGAGCTCGCGCCGCTCGGCGTTGCCGTGCGCCTCGTGCACGGCACGGACGATTTCATCGTGCCCTTGAGTCAGAGCCGGCGCTTCGCCACGCAAGAAGGCGAAGGGAACCGCGACGTGGATCTCGCGATCCTACCGGGCGTCGGTCATTTCGATCTCGTGGCGCCGTTCGCGCCCGCGTGGCGGGAGGTGCAGCAACGGGTCCTGGAGCTCGCATGGCGATAGGCACGAAGACGATGCTCGTGTCCGCCGCCGTGGTGGCGGCGGCGGTCGTCGCGACGCTCGCCGTCGTGCAATGGCGGGCAAACGGCGCGGACGAGCGCGCGGTCGTCCGCGCCGGCGCGCAGGACGGCGCCGCGGGCGCCGAGGCGGCGGCCGCCCCGCAGCAGCCGCTTCGCTACGACATCGAGTATCCCGCCATCGGCTACTCGACGGCGGCGCCAGATAATCGCGTCAGCCGCTTCGCGGCGCGGCTCGCGAGCGGCGACGTGCGGCTCGACTCGGGCTCGCCGCGCGCGGCGCTCGCCGATCTCCTGAAGGCGCTCGATATCGACCCGTCGTCGCAAACGCTCGTGTTCTCGGGGACGAGCCTGCAAACGGGCGGCATCGATGCGACGACGCCGCGGGCCATCTACTTCAACGACGACACCTACGTCGCGTGGGTGCAGGGCGCCGCCTCGTTCGAGATCGCGACCATGGACCCGAGCTTGGGCCCCGTGTTCTACACGCTCGGGCAGGACGGCGACCCGCAGTCGTTCGAGCGGGAGCTCGGCCGCTGCCTGCGCTGTCACGATTCCTACTCGCTCACGGGCGGCGGCGTGCCGCGCTTCATCGTGGGCTCCGGCTACACCGACGCGCGCGGCAACCTCGTGGCGCACGAGGGGTGGATCCTCACGAGCGATCGCACGCCGCTCAAGAGCCGGTGGGGCGGCTGGTACGTGAGCGGGTATCACGGCGCTCAGGTGCATCTCGGCAACGTGATCATCAGGAGCTTCGACGACTTCGAACGGCTCGACAGCCTGCGCGTCGGCAACCTCGAGAACCTCGACGGGCTCGTGGACACGAGCGCTTACCTCACGAGCTACAGCGACATCGTGGCGCTCATGATCCTCGAGCACCAGGTGCACGTGCAGAACGCCATCACGCGCGTGTCGTGGGACGTGCGCAGCCGGCTCGCGGAAGGCGGGCTCGACGCGAGCGCTTCGCCCGCGGCCGCCGCGCAGCTCGCCGCCATCACCGAGACGCTCGTGGAGGCGTTGTTCCTCGCGGGCGAGGCATCGCTCACGGACCGCATTCGCGGCACGTCGGGCTTCGCGGAGGAGTTCCAGAGCCGCGGTCCGCGCGACGCCCAGGGGCGGTCGCTGCGCGACCTCGATCTCGAGCGCCGCCTCTTCAAGTATCCGTTGAGCTATCTCGTCTACTCGGACGCGTTCGCAGCGCTGCCCGACGCGGCCAAGACGCAGGTGTACCGCCGCATGGCGGAGATCCTGGCGGGCGCGGACGAGAGCGGCAAATTTGCGCATCTCTCCGCCGCCGACCGCGCGGCCATCCTCGAGATCCTGCGCGACACGGCGCCCGAGATGGCGGCGCGCATCGCCGCGGCGAGTGCCGACTGACGGGGCGACACGTTCGCGCGGGCTTCTGCGTTCCGCACCTAACGCGACGCGTCGGCGGTCGTCAGACGGTAGGAGCCGCCGTCGCCGCCGAGCTCGCGTGCGAGCCACGGCAGCGCAGCGCGCATCTCCTCCGCCACCTTCCACGGCGTGTTCACGACGAGCATGGCGCTCCCCGTCATGCCGCGCGCCCCGGGATGCACCTGCAGCGCATAGACGTCCAGCGGCGCGAACCCCGCGGCGCGGGCGGCGTGCTCGAGCGCGTCCGGTCGTCGGCGGGCGAGCAGCGGGTACCAGACGGCATACACGCCGGTGGCGAACCGCCGCGCGAGCTTCGCGAGCAGGTCGATCACGCGGGCCTCTTCGTCCCTGGTCTCGTACGACGGATCGACGAAAACGAGGGCGCGGCGCGACGGCGGCGGCACGAGGCCCACGGCGCCCTCGAAGCCGTCCGCGTGCAGCACGTGCACGCGGCGGTCGCCGCGGCAGCCCCGGGCGAGCGCGGCGTGCTCGGCCTTGTGGAGCTCGTATAAGTAGACGTCGTCGTCCGGGCGCAGCGCCTCGCGGGCGAGCCAGGGCGAGCCCGGATAATGGCGCAGGGGGCCGTCGCCGTTGTAACGGCGCACGAGGTCGAGCAGCCTGCCGACGGCGGCGGGCGCCTCGCGCGCGGTGAAGATGCGGCCGATGCCGCCCGCGTATTCGCGATGGCGCTCGGCTTCGGGCGCGCGGAGGTCGTAGCCGCCGGCGCCCGCGTGGGTCTCGACGTAGCGCAGCGGCTTCTCCTTCTGCACGAGCCGGTGGAGGAGGGCGAGCAGCACCACGTGCTTCAGCACGTCCGCGTGATTGCCGGCGTGGAAGGCGTGGCGGTAGCTCAGCATGCAGGCGGCTCGAGGGGGCAGCGGGCCCGGTCGCGGCCATTCTGCCATCGAGGCGGCGGGGGCCGCCGTCACGCTCGCCGCGCCTGCTATAGTGCGGCGTGACCGCAAGCTCTCGTTCGCACGCAGCGATGCAGGAAGCCCCGCCATGAGCCTCATCGGCATTCGCGACGCGGCCCGGCCGGCGCCCGATGCGCTGCTCGCCGCCATCGCCGACTACGTGCTCGAGTTTCGGGCCGAGGGCCAAGAGGCGCGCGCGACGGCGCGCTACTGCCTCATGGACGCGCTCGGCTGCGCGGCGCTCGCGCTCAACTATCCGGCCTGCACGAAGCTGCTCGGCCCCGTAGTGCCCGGCGCGACGCTGCCCCGCGGCGCCCGCGTGCCGGGCACCGCCTACGAGCTCGATCCGGTCAAGGCCGCCTTCGACATCGGCGCGCTGATCCGCTGGCTCGACTTCAACGACACGTGGCTCGCGGCCGAATGGGGCCACCCGTCCGACAACATCGGCGGCCTGCTGGCGGTCGCGGACTGGTCGAGCCGCAGCGGCCGCCGGCGCTTCACCGTGGGCGAACTGCTCACGGCCATGATCAAGGCGCACGAGATCCAGGGCGTGCTCGCGCTCGAGAACAGCTTCAACGCCGTGGGGCTCGATCACGTGCTGCTGGTGCGCGTGGCCACCACGGCCGTCGTCACGCAGCTCCTGGGCGGCACGCGCGAGCAGATCGTGAACGCGCTCTCGAACGCCTGGCTCGACGGCGGTGCGCTCAGGACCTACCGGCACGCGCCGAACACGGGCTCGCGCAAGAGCTGGGCCGCGGGCGACGCGACGAGCCGCGGCGTCCGTCTCGCCCTCATGGCGCTGCAGGGCGAGATGGGCTATCCGTCGGCGCTGACGGCGCCCGCCTGGGGCTTCGAGCACGTGCTGCTGCGCGGCAAGCCGGTGGTGCTCGCGCGGCCGTTGGGCTCCTACGTCATGGAGAACGTGCTCTTCAAGATCTCCTTCCCTGCGGAGTTCCACGCGCAGACCGCCGTCGAGGCGGCGCTGCGCCTGCATCCCGTGGTGGCGCCCCGGCTCGACGACGTGGAGCGCATCGTCATCGAGACGCAGTCCGCCGCCGTGCGCATCATCGACAAGACGGGGCCGCTCGCGAACCCCGCCGACCGCGACCACTGCCTGCAGTACATGGTGGCGGTGCCGCTGATCTTCGGCCGCCTGACGGCCGACGACTACGAGGACGAGGTGGCGCGCGACCCGCGCATCGACCGGCTGCGGGCGCGCATGACGGTTACCGAGGACCCGCGCTTCAGCGCCGACTACCTCGACCCCGACAAGCGCGCGATCGGCAACGCGCTCACGGTGCACTTCCGCGACGGCTCCCACACGGAGCGCGTCGTGGTCGAGTATCCGATCGGGCACCGGCGCAGGCGCGCGGAAGGCATCCCGCTGCTCGTGGAGAAGTTCCGCCGCAACGTGCGAACGCGCTTCGACGAGGCGCGCGCGCAGCGCATCGAGTCGGCGTTCGAGGACCAGGCGCGGCTCGAGGCGCTGCCGGTCGACGAGCTCATGGACCTTTGGGTGGAGCCGCAATGACGAACGCAACAGCGAGCCCCGGCACGCGCTTCAGGCAGGCGGTCCGCGAGCGGCCGCCGCTGCAGATTCCCGGCGCCATCAACGCCTACTGCGCCCTGCTCGCGAAGCGCGCAGGGTTCGAGGCCGTCTATCTGTCGGGCGCGGGCGTGGCGAACGCGTCGTACGGCATGCCGGATCTCGGCATCACCACGCTGCACGACGTGCTCGAGGACGCGCGCCGCATCACGGGGGCATGCGACCTGCCGCTGCTCGTCGACGCGGACACGGGGTGGGGCAGCGCCTTCAACATCGCGCGCGCCACCCGCGAGCTCATCCGCGCCGGCGCGGCCGGCATGCACATCGAGGACCAGCAGCAGGCCAAGCGCTGCGGCCACCGCCCCAACAAGGCCACGGTGGACGCCGCGGAGATGTGCGACCGGATCAAGGCGGCCGTGGACGCGCGCACGGACGACTCCTTCGTGGTGATGGCGCGCACGGACGCGTTCGCCCGCGAGGGCCTCGCGCCCACGCTCGAGCGCGTGGCGGCGTACGTCGAGGCGGGCGCCGACATGATCTTCGCCGAGGCGTTGCGAACGCTCGACGAGTATCGCGCGTTCACGCGCGCCGTGTCGGTGCCGGTGCTCGCGAACCTCACGGAGTTCGGTCTCACGCCGATGTTCACGGTGGCCGAGCTCGCGGACGCGGGCGTGAAGCTGATCCTTTACCCGCTCAGCGCGTTTCGCGCGATGAGCCACGCGGCCGCGACGGTCTATCGCACGCTGCGCGAGCAGGGCACGCAGGTCGCGCTGCTCGGTGCCATGCAGACGCGCGAAGAGCTGTACGACGTGCTCGGCTACTATGCGTACGAGCGCAAGCTCGACGAGCTGTTCGCGAAGGACGACGGCGACTAGACGCGACGCTCGCAAGACGGGGACGAGTGTGCCAACATCGGGTCCGAATCGCGGGCGACAAACGTGATCTCGAGCGCTCTATGAATGCACGCGTCGACGGAACGGGACTGCGCGGCGTCTCGGCCGGCACCACCGCCATCTCGAGCGTAGGCGCCGACGGCAAGGCGCTGCGGTACCGCGGCTACGACGTGGCGGAGCTCGCGGCACGATCGAGCTTCGAGGAAGTGGCCTATCTGCTGCTCTACGGCGAGCTGCCCACGGGAGCCGAGCTCGAGGCGTTCCGTGACGAGCTCGCGGAGGCGCGCCAGCTGCCCGTGGACCTCGCCGCCGTGCTCGAGGCGATCCCTGCCTCCGCGCATCCCATGGACGTGCTCCGCACGGGCTGCTCCATGCTGGGCACGCTCGAGCCGGAGCGAACCTTCGAGGAGCAGCGCCGCGCCGCCACCCGGCTGATCGGCGCGCTGCCCAGCATGCTGCTCTACTGGTATCACTTCACGCGCGCCGCCCGCCGAATCGCCACGGCCAGCGACGAGCCGGGCGCGGCGGCGCATTTCCTGCGGCTGCTGCACGACGAGCCGCCGTTGGCGTCGCACGCGCGCGCCCTCGACGCGTCGTTGATCCTGTACGCCGAGCACGAGTTCAACGCGTCCACGTTCGCGGCGCGCGTGTGCGCCGCCACGCTGTCCGACTTGCACTCGGCCGTCACGGCTGCCATCGGCACGCTGCGCGGGCCGCTGCACGGCGGGGCGAACGAGCAGGCGATGGCGCTCATCGAACGGTTCACGGATGCCGAGGCCGCCGTGCGCGGCGTGGAGGAGATGCTCGCCCGCAAGGAGCGCGTCATGGGCTTCGGCCACGCGGTGTACAAGCAGGGCGACCCGCGCAGTCCCGTGATCGAGCGCTGGGCGGAGAAGCTCGCGCGGGACGACGACAGCCGCCGCAAGCTCGCAGTGGCCCACGCAATCGATCGCACGATGCGCGAGCGCAAGGGCCTCTTTCCGAACGTCGACTTCTACAGCGCGCCGGCGTACCACGCGCTTGGGATTCCCACGCCGCTTTTCACGCCCATCTTCGTCTGCGCGCGCGTGGCGGGCTGGGCCGCGCACGTCTTCGAGCAGCGGGCGGACAACCGCCTGATTCGCCCGAGCGCGGAGTACGTCGGGCCCGGGCCGCGGCCGTACCGCCCGTTGGCCGAGCGCGCTTAGGCCGCGTCGCGGGGTCAGCGGGCGCCGACGCGCAGGCGCACGGACGCGGGCTCCTCGGCGAGCGCCTCGTCCGCGGCTTGGAAGGACAGCTCCTCTTCGCTGCGACGCACGCGGGCGCGGGCTTCCTCGAGCAGCGCGTCCCGCAGCAGGGCGGCGCCCGGCGAAGGCGCCTGCGCGCGCACGGGTGCCGGCGGCTCCACCGCGTCGGTGAGCACGGGCAGGTCCACCACCGGCGCCGCGGCCGGCCGGCGCTCGGCGCCGGGGCCCGGGACGACCGCGGCGAGCGAGGCCGGACCCGGCGCGGCGGGCTGCGGCTCGGCGAGGCCCAGGAGCTCGGTGGCGACGCGGGCGACGAGCTCGGCGGAGAGCTTCGGCAGCCCGCGGCGCGCGGCGAGCGAGAACGCCGTCTCGCAGAGGTTGTTGAGCACGCGCGGCACGCCGCCCGTGAAGCGGTGCATCGCGGTGACGGCGTCCGCGTCCACGAGCGCCGCGAAGTCGCCACCAGCCCGCGCGATGCGATGCTCGACGTAGCGTCCGGTCTCGGCCTCGTCGAGCGGCTCGAGCGTCTGCCGCAACCGAATTCGCTGCCGCAGCGAGCGGAGCGGAGGGGCGTCGAGGAGCTCCGCGAACGCCGGCGTGCCGGTCAGCACGACGTTGGCCCCGGGGCAGCCGCTCGGGTCGGCGGCGGTGAGCGACTCGAGGACCCGCAGCACGTCCGCCGGCACGTCCTGGGCGTTCTCGACGATCACGATCACCCGCGATTCCGTGGCGCTCATCTCGCTCAGGAACTGCCGCCAGGTCTGCAGGCGTTCGCTGCGGCCGCCGCGCGTGCCGCCGACATCGAACTCCGCGAGCAGCTGCTCGAGGAGGTCCTGGGGCGTGCCGGGCGGGGTGCCGACCCAGCCCAGCGCGAGGCGCGTGGCCGAGGCGCGCACGGCCGTGCAGGCGAGCGTGGTCTTGCCGACGCCGGGCGCGCCGGTCAGCGCGAGCATCGAGTTGTGCGTGGACAGGGCGATGGCGAAATGGTCCAGGATCTCCTCGTGCCGGGGGCCGAGGAACACGTCCATGTCCTGGGCGATGCCGCCATCGAAGGGCGGCCTGTCGAAGTCGAAGTGCTGTAGGTACATTCAGTTTCTGCCTGGGCTGCCGCGCCGCGCGGACAGTGTGCGGCCTCCCCCCGGGGCTTTCGCGAAGCGGCGTCACACTTGGGCGCGCTCGTGGCGCACCGCCGGCCGCCGGCGTAGGGTTGCGGTTCCGGCGCCGGCGGCCGTCGCGGTATCGTTGGCGTGGAAAGCCGGCGCCCGGCCGGCGCGGCGCGGAGGAGGCGCCACCGAAGCGAACATGACGGCGAGGACGGTCATCAGGATGGGCGACCCGCGGCTCCGGCGCGTGGCGGAGCCGGTGCGCGAGCTCGACACGCCGGCGCTGCACGAGCTCGTGGCCGACATGATGGACACCATGGAGGCGTACAACGGGGCCGGGCTCGCCGCGCCACAGATCGGCGTGCCGCTGCGCGTGGTGGTCTTCGGCGTGGAGGCCAACCCGCGTTATCCGGACGTGGAGCCCGTGCCGTTCACGGTGCTCGTGAACCCGCGCCTCGAGCCGCTCGACGACGAGGTCGAGCAAGGCTGGGAGGGGTGCTTGAGCGTGCCCGGCATGCGCGGTCTCGTGCCGCGCTACCGCCGCATCCGCTACACGGGCTGGGACCCTTCCGGCCGAGAGATCGATCGCGTCGCGGAGGGTTTCCACGCGCGCGTCGTCCAGCACGAGTGCGACCACCTGGACGGCGTCCTGTACGTGGACCGGATCACCGACAAGGCGTCGTTCGGCTTCATCGAGGAGCTGCAGGCGAGCGGCGTGCTCGATCTCGCGGTGGCCGCCGACTGAGGCGGCGGCACGAGACCCGAGCGCGCCGCCGACTCGTCAGTCGGGCAGCGCGAACACGAACAGCCTGTTCTCGCGTCCGGCCGCCCGCTCGTCGGGCGTGAGGCGCGCGAGCGCCCCCGTCATGTTCGACGTGCCCGTGGTCACGGCCACGTACTGCTTGCCGTCGACGGCGAACGTGATGGGGTGCCCCGTGACCTCGGAGCCCAGGTCCGTCTCCCACAGCACCTCGCCGGTGAGCGCGTCGAGCGCGCGGAACTTGCCGCCCACGTCGCCCCCGAACACGAGGTCGCCGCCCGTCGCGAGCAGCGCGGTCACCCCCGTGCGCTGGTCGTGCCGCCACTTCTCCTCGCCCGTCTCGACGGCGATCGCGCGGATGGTCCCCACGCCGGTCTCGCCCGGCGTGATCACCGTCGAGTTGTTGATCGCGTAGATCATCTCCGGCGTCGCCTTGTCCGCGATCGAGCGCGTGGTCATGCAGGTGTTCTGCATGGGGAAGTACATGAGCCCGGTGCGCGGGCTGTACGCGCCGGCGGGCCAGTTCTTGCCGCCGTTGGTGGTGGGGCAGACGAAGACCTCCTGGTCCGCCGCGGTGAAGAGCTTCTCCGGGTTCACCGTCACGTTCCCCGTGGCGCCGTCGATGTGCGTCACCACGTTCTGCGTGATCGTGGGCCGCGCCCACAAGAACTCGCCGGTGGCGCGATCCAGCGTGTAGACGATGCCCGTCTTGCCCGGAATGCCCGTCACCACGCGGCGCCGCTCGCCCGGCCGCAGCCGCGGGTTGATCCAGGGCACGGCCTCCGGGTTCGGCGCCACGACCGTGTCGATGAGCAGTCGCTCGTAGGGGTGATCGAGGTCCCAGTGATCGACGAGATGCTGGTAGTACCAGCGCAGCTCTCCCGTATCCGGATCGAGCGCGAGCGTCGAGTTGTGATAGAGGTACCGGTGGTCGTTGCCCGCGAGCATGAACTTCGGCGCCGGTGCGGTCACGGACGTGCCGATGTACACGAGGTCGAGCTCGGGGTCGTAGCTCGGGATGAGCCAGGCGCCCACGTGCCAGCGCTCCGCGTCCGGCACGTCGCCCCAGCTGTCGCCGCCCGGCTCGTCGGGCCGCGGGATCGTGCGCCTGCGCCAGAGCTCCTTGCCGGTCAGCGCGTCGTGCGCCGTGATCACGCAGGTGTCCGGGCCCCCTTGCGGCATGCAGTTGCGCCCCGAGATGAGCTTGCCGTTGGCCACGAACGGCGCGGACCCCTGCTTCGACGGGTTGACCTTGTAATCGAAAACCCGCGTCTCCCACACGAGCTCGCCGGTGCGCGCGTCGAGCGCGTACACGTAGTCGTCCGAGCCGTTGTCGATGATCAGGCGGTCGTAGATCGCGAGGTTGCGATTCGTGTGCGGGAAGGGGATGTATTGCCCCACGTCCTCGGGCAGACGGCGCGCGTGCCGCCAGATGCGTTCGCCCGTGGCGGCGTCGAGCGCCTCGGTGACGTCGAGCGGGTTCGGCACGTACATCACGCCGTCGTAGACGAGCGGCACGCCTTCCTGCGAAGGGCCGGGCTCGAGATCGTGCGTCCAGGCGAGCGCGAGGCGCGCCACGTTGCCGCGGTGAATGGCGTCGAGCGGGCTGTAGCCCGAGCCGTCTAGCGTGCGCCGCCACATGAGCCAGTCCGCGGGATCGGGATCGCGGAGCATGTCGTCCGTCACCGGCACGAAGTCGCGCTCGGCGGCGACGGCGAAGGACGCGCCGCAGAGCGCGGCGACCCACAACGCGGCGAGCGTGATACGCGAATGCATCGGTTGCAGTCTCCGGAGCAAAAAGATGGGATCAGTGTCCGCGACGTTCGCGCCAGAGGCCGAGCTTGCGCTGCACGGCCTCGTCCGAGGCGCTGAACAGAACCGTTTCCTCGTCGGTCTCGAGGCAGGCCGGCTGCCAGCTCGGCACGACCCAGACGTCGCGCGGGCCGAACTCGAAGCGGCGCGCGGCGTCGCCGGCACCGATCGTCACGCGGCCCCGACCTTCCACGACCACGTAGATCGTTCCCGCGGTCGTCGCGTGCGGCTCGCCCGCGAACTTCGGCGGCAGCCATTGCAGGAAGGTGGAGATCGTGGGGATCGCGGGACCGCCCGTGGTCGGGTCGACGTACTCCATGCGCAGCCCTTGGCACGGATCGAGCGGGTCATGCGCCGCGAGGTGCTCGAGCACCCGCCGGCAGCGTGCATATGAATAGCTCGCCGCGGGCGCGGCGGACGCCTCGCGGCGATAGCCCGCGGGCGCCATCCCCATGCCGAAGCGGTGATGGCTGTCGCCCGGCGGCAGCCGCCGCGGAAACTCTTTCTCCGGGTAGCGCTCCGAGAAGCCCGCGCCGAGGAAGCGGACGAGCGCGACGTCCAGCACGTCGAGCCAGATCGCCGGGCCTTCGCCTTCGTGGCCGTGCTCGTGCCACGTCCACGCGGGGGTCACGACGAGGTCGCCGGGTTCCATCGGCACGCGTTCGCCCGACACGGACGTGTACGCGCCGTGCCCTTCGAGGACGAAGCGCAAGGCTGCCGCGCTGTGCCGATGCGCGGGCGCGATCTCGTGGGGCATGATGAGCTGCAGGCCCGCGTAGAGCGCATCGGTGGCGAGCCGCCGTCCGGGAAGCTCGGGGTTCTCGAGCGCGAGCACGCGCCGCTCGGCCTCTGCCGTGTCGATCTGCGTCGCGCCGTCGAGCAGCAGCGGCCGCAACGCCTCGTAGCGCCACAGATGTCCCACGGCCGCGGTGTGCGGCTCGGCGGGAAACCATTCGTCGAAGAAGGTCCAGAGCGGGACGACGTGCGCGTGCTCGGCTGCGTGCCGAAAACGCTCGGCGTGAGCGGACTTCTTGGCGCGCGGCGCATCCTTCACGAGGCCAGTCTAGCAGCCGGCGCCGAACGCCGGGCAGAGGTCGCGGCCTGGAGGCCGGAATCCGCTCGGCCGCTCAGCGCCTACACCCACGGACGAGGCGTGCCGTATCATACCGGCCGGTTACGAAATGGCGGCGGCGGGGCGTCGCTCCGCACGCGGCCCGGGGGATCGTCATGACCAACCGCAGGAGGTTTCTGCAGATCGGCCTTGCGGCGTCCGCGTGGCCCATCGCCTCGCGGGCAGCGCGGGCGGCCGGGGTCGGCCCGTCGCCCGTGACCGTGCCGCTCTACAAGGTGGTCTACGACGCGCGGTTCCCGGAAAGCGTGGCGTTCGGCCGCCGGGCCGAGGCGCTCGGTCTCGTGACCGCGGCCATCGACGGCGACATGACGCGCCTTTGGTACGACGATCTCTACCATCGCTGGCGAGAAGGTCCGGCCGCGATCGCGGGGCTGACCGCGCATGGCGCGCTGTTCTGCCTGGAGCAGCTCGCCTGGGATCAACGGATGCGCGTGGTGTTTCGCGCCGAGCATCGCCCGGGCGACGCCTGCGTCGCGCACGACCTCACCGGTCCCGCCGAGATGTCGGCGCCCAACGTGCGCCTCGAGGCGGCCGGCACCGCGTGGGCCGAGCGCATGGCCGAGCTGGTGGCGCGCTGCCCGAGCGGGCGCACCGAGATCGTCCGGACCGCCGCCGCGACGCCGGGCGCCTCTTTCCCGGCCGCGGCCGACGCGCTCTATTCCTGGGTGATAGCGCCCACCGCCACCGTGTGACGGCCGGTCTCGGTCTGGCGCCAGCGTCGATGCTCGCCGCCGCGGCGCGGCGCGAAGGGGGAAATCGCATGCACAATCGAAGGATCGTCGGGCTCGCGGCCATGTGCCTGCCGCTCTGGTCGGTCGCGCCGGCGTGGGGGCAGGAAGGGGCCGATCTCTACCGCGCCAACTGCGCCGCCTGTCACGACGCGGGGCTCGAGCGCGCGCCGAGCCGCGAGGCCTTCGAGGCGATGGCGCCGGAGCGCATCCTGGACGCGATGGAGAAGGGCACCATGATCAGCATGGCGCTCACCATGTCGCACGAGCAGCGCCGCACGCTCGCGGAGTACCTGGCGGGCGAGCCGCTGTCCGCGGCGCTGTCGACCGAGCCGCCGGCGTCGGCGATGTGCCGGGAGCGCGGCGCGCGCCTCGTGCTCGACGGGCCGCGCTGGATGGGTTTCGGTCCCGACACGCGCAATCAGCGCTTTCAGACCGCCGACGCTGCGGGGCTCACGGCCGCGGACGTGCCGCGGCTCGCGGTCAAGTGGGCGTTCGGCTTTCCCGGCGACGACCGCGTGAACATGCAGGCGGCGATCGTCGGCGACCGAGTGTTCATCGGCAGCTTCGGCGGGTACGTCTACTCGCTCGACGCGCAGACGGGCTGCATCCACTGGTATTACGACGCGGACGCGAGCGTGCGCTCGGGGCTGACGGTGGCCGAGATCGAGCATGTTTCGGGCCGGCGCCTCGCGCTCTTCTTCGGCGACCAGCGAGGGTACGCGCACGCGCTCGACGCGGCGACGGGCGAGCGGCTCTGGTCCGTCCTGGTGGACGACTTCCCGGTGGCGCGCGTCACGGGAACGCCGGCGTTCCACGAAGGACGGCTGTACGTGCCCGTCGCGTCGAACGAGGAGGGCGCCGCGGCCGTCGCGACCTACGAGTGCTGCCGGTTCCGCGGCAGCCTGGTGGCGCTCGACGCGGCCACGGGGCGGCAGGTGTGGAAGACGTACACCGTGCCGGAGCCCAAGCC
Source organism: Gammaproteobacteria bacterium (assembly GCA_036563665.1). Classification (GTDB taxonomy): domain Bacteria; phylum Pseudomonadota; class Gammaproteobacteria; order Steroidobacterales; family Rariloculaceae; genus FEN-1219. Next base: position 22,803 of record DATCLY010000026.1, on the reverse strand, counting down.
GACGAAGAAGAACGCCGTGGGCGCGCAGCTCTGGGGGCCCTCGGGCGCGCCGATCTGGTCGAGCCCGGCGATCGATCCGGTGCGCAACGCCGTCTACGTCACCACCGGCAACAACTACAGCGATCCGGCGACCGAGCTCTCCGACGCGTTCGTCGCCATGGACCTCGATACCGGCCGCATCCTCTGGTCGCGCCAGATGACGGAGAACGACGCCTGGACGGCCGCGTGCCGCATGGTGGACGACAAGACCAACTGCGCCGAGGCGAACGGCCCGGACTTCGACTTCGGGGCGTCGCCCATGCTGGTGGATCTCGGCAACGACCGCCGGGCGCTCGTGGCCGGGCAGAAGTCCGGCGTCGTGCACGCGCTCGACCCGGACCGCGAAGGGGCGATCCTTTGGCAGCGGCGGATCGGCCGTGGCGGCTCCATGGGCGGCGTGCAGTGGGGCACGGCCACGGACGGCGTCAACGTGTACGCCGCGCTCTCCGACGTCGTTCGCATCCCGGTGCCGTTCGCGTGGGCCACCGAAGCGGACCCGAACGAAGGCGGGGGCATGTTCGCGCTCAGGCTCAGCGACGGCGAGCAGGTGTGGTACACGCCGCCGGGCAAGTGCGGGGACCGTCCGCGTTGCAGCCCGGCGCAGCCGGGCGCGGTGGCCGCCATCCCGGGCGTCGTGTTCTCGGGATCCATGGACGGGCACGTGCGCGCGTACTCGACCGAGAACGGCAAGATCCTGTGGGACTTCGACACGGTGCGGGACTTCCAGACGGTGAACGGCGTGCCGGCGCGCGGCGGCTCGCTCGACGGGCCCGGCATCACGATCGGCGCGGGCCTCGTGCTCGTGAACTCGGGCTATCCGAACGGCGGCGGCATTCCGGGCAACGTGCTGATCGCTTTCTCGCCCGACGGCCGCTAGGCGGCGGGCAGCGCCCGCGGGCGAACGAAGCCTGCGGGCGCGGCTTTCCAGCCGCGATCTTCGCGCGCCCTCTGAAGATCGCGTGCTTTGGCGTCCGCGCTCCTATAGTCGTGGTTCAACAATCGTGGGTAATGCTTTGACAGAGCTTCGAATCGGTGGGGTGCCGGAGCACTTCAACTGGCCGTGGCAGCGCGTGATCGACGGCGGCGAGCTCGCGGCGCTCGGCGTCGCGGCGCGCTGGACCGACTTTCCCGACGGCTCGGGCGCCATGATCGCGGCGCTCGAGGAGGATCGCCTGGACGTCGCGATGCTGCTCACCGAGGCGGCCGTGGCGGGCATCGCCCGCCGCGGCCGCTACCGCATCGTGAGCCTCTACACGGAGTCGCCGCTCCTGTGGGGCGTCCACGTGCCCGCCGGCAGCGCGTTCACGTCCGTGGACGAGCTGCGCAACGCTCGTTTTGCCATCAGTCGCTTAGGCTCGGGTTCTCACCTGATGTCTTATGTGCTCGCCCGCGAGCGCGGCTGGCCCGCGGACGGGTTGCGCTTCGTCACCGTGAAGACGCTCGAGGGCGCCGTGGCCGCGTTCGAGGCGGGCGAGGCCGATGTCTTCCTGTGGGAGAAGCTCATGACGAAGCCGCTGGTCGACGCGGGCAAGTTTCGCCGCGTCGGCGAGCTCGCCGCGCCGTGGCCGGGCTTCGTCGCCTGCGCGACGGCACGAGCGCTCACCGAGAAGCGGGACGCCGTGCGCGCCGCGATCGAGGGCGTCTGCCGCGCCGCCGCCCGCGTGGCGGCGGATCCCTCGAGCCCGGCGGCGATCGCCGCCCGCTACGGGCTGCGGGAGCCCGACGTGGCGGAGTGGCTCCGCACCACCCGCTGGGCGACGCGGCCGGCCATCGACGACGCCGTGGTGGAGCGGGTCTCCGAGGTGCTCCGCGAGCTCCGGCTCGTGGACGCGCCCGTGCCGCCGTCCGCGGCCATCGCGCGGGAGGCGCTGCCGGGACTGTAGGCAAACGCCGACAGTTTTGCGGCGCGCCGCCGACGCCGCTATGGTGCGCGCGATCCTTTCGGCCTTGTGGGGAGGCCAATCATGCGCTGCTACGGTCTTCGCGGCTTCGTGCTGTCCGCCGCGCTGCTCGCTGCGCTCGTCATACCGGCGCACGGCGCCGAGCGCGTGCTGGGCGAGGTTGCCCTCGATCCCGCCACGCGCGCGGAGCGCAACGCCGGCGTTTGGGTGGACGGCCAGTACCTCGGGTTCGTCAAGGAGCTTCAGGGCAAGAACCGGCTCAGGCTCGTGCCGGGTCGGCACGATCTGCTGATCAAGCTCGCGGGCTACGAGGACGTCACCTCGACCATCGTCGTAGAGCCGGGCGCGAAGCATCGCTACACGCTCGCGATGCAGCCGCTCGCGGGGGCGACGTACCCCGACAAAGGCCAGACGGCGACGTTGCGCCTGTCGGTGGCGCCCGAGCGCGCCGCCGTGTTCATCGACGGCGTCTACGCCGGCCACGTGGACCGTTTCGAGGGCCGGCGGGGCTTGCGCCTGCGCGCGGGCACGCATCGGGTGCGCATCGCGCTGCCGGGCTATCAGGCGTTCGAGACGGAAGTGACGCTGCTCGCCAACCAGACGTACGAGATCAAGACCGAGCTTCCGCGGGGCAGCGTGCGGGATCAGGCGGAAGACCTCGTGGCTCGCGGCGACCCGCAGTAGCGCTCCAGGCGCGGTGGCGTGCCCGGGCTGCCGCGCACGAAGCACCGCCCGAGCGACGAGCCGCGCGCCCGACGACGGCGGGTGCGCGCCACGCTTTCCGCGAACGCGCTTCGATGGCGGAACCGGCGTCTTCCCGTCTGCGAGCCGGCCTCCGCTAGACTGGCTCGCGCCGAAGTCCCGGAGTGAGTGTCATGACCGACCTATTGTCCATCGAACGGCTCATCGAGCTGGTCGACCGCCTGTATGCGTGGCTCGCGGCGAACGTGCTCGTCGCCGGCAACGCGGTTCAGCTGCTGGTCCTCGCCGCGACGCTGGGAGCGGCGCTGCTCCCCGCCCGCAAGCTCGCCGCGTGGCTCGAGCGTTACCGCGAGCACAAGGTGGCCGGGCGGATCGTGGCGCTGGTGCTGCCGCTGCTGCTGCCGCTCGTGTGGCTTGCGTTCCAGTGGCTCGCGATCGCGGCCGCGATTCGGCTCGCCTGGCCCCATCACGTGCTCGACATCGCGGCCAGCCTCGTGACCGCCTGGGTGGTCATCCGCTTCGTCTCGCAGCTCGTGGTGCATCCGTTGTGGTCGGCCGTGATCACCTGGTCGGTGTGGGCGATCGCCGCGCTCAACATCCTCAACCTGATCGATCCGGCCGTCGCGCTGCTCGACTCGGTCGCCATCACGATCGGCAACCTGCGGATCTCGCTCTACACCGTGGTGAAATCCACGGTGGCGCTCGCCGTCCTGCTATGGCTCGCGACGTACCTCACGGGCGTGCTCGAGACCCGCATCCGCACGAGCCGCGCGCTGTCGCCGTCGGTGCAGGTGCTGTTCATCAAGTCGCTCAAGATCGTGCTCGTGAGCCTGGCCGTGCTGCTCGCCATCCAGAGCGTCGGCATCAACCTCACGGCCCTCGCGGTGGTCGGCGGCGCCATCGGTTTGGGTATCGGCTTCGGCCTCCAGAAGGTCATCAGCAACCTCGTGAGCGGCCTCGTGCTCCTGCTCGACAAGTCGATCAAGCCGGGCGACGTGATCGGCGTGGGAAGCACGTACGGCTGGGTGACGTCGCTCGGCGCCCGCTACGTCTCGGTGGTGACTCGCGACGGCGTGGAGCACCTGATCCCGAACGACGTGCTGATCACGGAGCGGGTGGAGAACTGGACGCACACGAGCACGGAGACCCGGCTCAAGGTGCCGCTGCGCGTGCACTTCGACACGGATCTGCCGAAGGCGATCGAGCTCTGCGAGCGTGCCGCGGCCGAGACCGAGCGGGTGCTCGCGCGGCCGGAGCCGAAGTGCCTGCTGCTCGGCTTCGGCGAGAGCGCCGTCGATCTCGAGCTCAGGATCTGGATCGCGGATGCGCAGAACGGCGTGCAGAACGTGAAGAGCGCGGTGCTGCTGAAGATCTGGCAGCTCTTCCGCGAGCACGGCATCGAGGTGCCGTACCCGCAGCGCGATCTGCACCTGCGCAACTCCCGCGAGCTCGTGTCGGCATTGAGGACCTCGGCGGCGTAGGGGGGGCCAAAAGACGAAGCGGCCCGCAGGGGGCCGCTTCGCTTCGCGAGTGACGCGTTGCGCGTCAGCGAATCTGGAAGCCCGCGCGCGGGTCGAGCTCCTTGCCGTCACCGCGCGTGGCGCGAATCCACGCCGCGGCCGGCCGGCCGTCCTTCATCGGGTGGCCGGTGATGGTGATCTCGGTGCCCGGCGGCAGGTCGCTCTTGCGAATGCCGGCGCGCATCAGCGTGCTCGGGCCTTCCGCCTCGAAGCCCCACGTCGTGGTGCTGCCGTCCTCGTTCTTCACGTCCACGAGCAGCCAGGAGTGCGGGTTCGTGTACTGAAACTCCTTGACGACCCCGGTGACGGTGATCTCCTTCTGGTCGTCGAACATCGCCGTGGAGTGATGGGCTACCGCCGGCGCGGCGCCGAGGACCAGCGTCCCGAGCAAAGCCCCAGCGAAGGAATTCTTCATCTCCAGATCTCCTTACTCATCGTCTTTGTCAGTGAACGTGAAGTCCGCGAAATCCGAAGCTCCCTCCTCGGTTTCGATGACCACGTTGTTCGGGTTCTCGCCGCAGTGCCAATAACGAATGCGGAGGCTCTTGTCGTCGTTCGAGAGCTTCTTGTACACCTGCTTAGTGTACCAGGGTTCCCTGAACGCCTGCGGATCGTACAGCCACACGTGCGCGACCATGGTGTCGTCGGCGGTCTTCTGCCAGATCTCGACCACCTCCACCTGATCGCTGACGCGGGGCTGGATCCGCTGCAGCATGCCCTCGCGCATCTGCGCGGTGTGGATCACGAGGCGGTCGCCGTCCCAGAAGCCGATCGAGTCGCCTTCCCAGAGGGGATAGGCGTCCTCCTCGCTCGGATGATCCCGGCCGTCGGTATAGACGCGCCGAATCTCGTTCATCATCTCGTTCACGAGCCACACCTGATGTGGCGTGACGATGAACTCCCTCAGGAAGGGCTCCACGAGCCAGCGCGGCATGCCGGCGGGATTGCACATGCTCAGCGGGTCGTAGTCGATGCCCTGGTTGAACTTGTCGACACGCTCCCTGAGCTCCTGCTCGTACGCAGGGGTGAGCTTCACCGAGGGGGGCAGGGTCTCCGTGGACGTCTGGTCGGGATCCCAGAAGAACGGGCTCGCCTCCCGGGTCCAGATGCCGGTCCAGTCGGGGATCTCGCGCCACGTCAGCGCTTTGCCGCCGTTCGCCTGCCGCTTGAAGTACTCGTAGAGGTCGCGGGCCGTGGCGTGCTCGAGCCCGAGCTGCGTCATGCGCTGCTTCTCGTCGGCGGGCGTCTCGGAGCCCCCTTGGGCCAGCGCCGTGCCGGCCACGAGCACGGCCATCAATGCGCAGGCGACGCCCGAACGAATGACCCTTGTCATGAACTACTCCCTCGTGAACACCAAAGCGAAGAATGGCTGACCGTTAGACTCTCGCGCCCCGCTAGAGTGCGCCCCGAGGACCGGGCCGCGAGGACGGCCGGTTTCCGCCCGGACCGCCCGCGGCAACCCTGGGCGAGGCGAAAACGGCATGTCCATCAATGACTTATCGACGCTATTGGCGATCCTCCGGTCTGTTCGGCGCGGCTATTTATCGCACGCCCCGCCGCGGGGCGCAAATCGCCGCCCGCGGCGCTATTCGCCCGCATCGAACGCGGCGAGCTTCGCGTCGCGAATCTCCTTGAGCAGCGGCACCTCGTCCACCTCGGGCGCGTCCACCGGGATCGACTGGATGTACACGTACACGTCCGCTAGCGCCTGGGCCGGCATGTCCGGGAAGGCCGGCATCTGCGGCAGCGGCGAGCGCTGCACGAAGGTGATGAAGCCCTCCTGGGTGTAGCGCATGGGCAGCAGGCGCCGTTCGCCCGTCTGCGCGTCGAAGCCGTGGCAGGCGTAGCACTTGTACTCCGTGGTGAAGTAGCGCTCGCCGCGAACGGGGTCGCCCACGAGCTCGCCGGGCGCCTGGGCGGCCGCGGGCAGGGCGCAGGCCGCGAGCGCCGCCAGGGCGGCGCGGGCCGTGATGGTTGCGTGTCGCTCGCTCATCGTCTCGGCTCGCTATCGCGGCTGGGAGATCACGTCGACGAGCGCCGGCTCGCCTGCGCGCACGCGGGCGAGCGCGCGCTCGAGCGCGGGCCCGAGCTCGGCGGGATCGGCAATGGGGCCCTCGGCGTAGACGCCATACCCCTGGGCGATCTTGGCGTAATCGGGATTCGGGTCGGCGATGACGTTGCCGATGTGGCACTTGTCGGTGCCCCGTCCGCGCCGCCCCGCCACGCGCTGCACGAGCATCACTTCCGCGTGATAGGCGCGGTTGTTGTGGACGATGACGAGCAGCGGGATGCGATGATGCGCCGCCGTCCAGAGCGCGCCGGCTCCCACGAAGTTGAAATCGCCGTCTCCGACGATGGCGATCGGCAGGCGGCCGTGCTCGCGGTGGGCGAGCGCGCCGCCCACGGACGCGGGCGTGTCGTAGCCGATGCCGAAGCCGCCGCAGTCGCCGTTGTAGCGGTAATGCTTGTCGTGGTTCAGCAGCCGCCGCTGCCACGTGCCCGTGAACTGGTGGCCGGACACGATCGCCCAGTCGTCGTTGCGGATCTGCCGGCCGAGCTCGGCGATCATGCGCGGCACGCTGATCGGGCTCGCGTTCCAGCCGTGGCGCGCGGCGTCGATCTCCTGCTCGCGGATGGCGCGATGCGCGGCCGCGACGCGCTCGGCGCGCACCTGCCGCCTGCGCTCGAGGTCGCGGCCGCCCAGCCGGCGAATCTCCTCGATGAGCGCCGGAAGCGTGGCCTCGCCGTCGCCCGCGATGGCGAGATCCACCTCGGAGTAGGGCCCGAAGTCGTGAATGTTGGTGCCCTGATAGAGGTATTCGGAGCAGATGCTGATCGTGCGGCCTCCCGCGGCGCGCAGGCTGCGGGCAGTGGCCGCCATGTCGTTCAACTCGAGCCCGAGCACGACGTCGGGCCGATAGTCAGGGCCGCCGTTGCCGTAGAGCGGGTGCCACGACGGGAAGTCCTGCCACGAGCCGTAGCCGCCGACGTCCACCGGCGCCTGCAGCAGCTCCGCGAGCTCCACCATGAGGTCCCAGCCGGCGGGCGTGCGGGCGAGCTTCCCGGTGCGGATGAGTGGACGCTCCGCCTCTACGAGCCAGCGCGCCGCCTCGCGCACGGCGTTCGCATCGCCCTGGGGCGGTGACGGCATCACGAGCTTGGGCACGGGCAGATCGAAGCCGGGCGGCAGGGGCATCTCCTGCAGCGCCGAGTCGACGACGAGCAGCGTGGGGCCCATCGGGGGCGTGCGGCCGATGACGTACGCGCGCATCGCGGCCTGTGCGAAGCGCTCGAGGTTGGTCGCCTCGTCGTCGAACTTCACGTAGTCGCGCACGAGCGCGCCCATGTCCTGGGCGCTGTGCGGTCGGTTCACCACGCCGGTGGGGTTACGGTTGTGCGCCACCACGGCGAAGATCGGCACGCGGTCGGCCCAGGCCTGGAAAATTGCCATGGAGGCGTGCAGCAGCCCCACGGTGCCGTGCATGAGCGTCATCATGGGCTTGCCGGCGGCCTTCGCGTAGCCGTGGGCCATGGCCGCGCCGGCCTCCTCGTGCAGCACCGTGAGGATCTCGGGCTTGCGGTTGCCGCCGTAGTTCAAGATCGACTCGTGCAGGCCCTCGAACGAGGAGCCCGGGTTCACCGCCACGTAGTCGAGATCGAGCGCCCTGAGCACGTCCACCATGTAGTCGGAAGCCGGGTGCTCGATGAACGTGCCCGGACGCGGCTCCGGCGGGTCGAAGTCGGCGCGGCCATCGGCTTCCGTGGGCCGGGCCACGCCGGCACGCGCGCCCGAGGCGCCGGCGGGCGCCTGGGCATCGGCGGCTCCGGCCACCAGGGCGGTGGCGGCGCCGACGGCGGCACCTTTCAAGAAATTACGTCGTGCAACCGTGTAAGCGTCCGGTTGCTGCGGCTCCTGGTCCCCCTTCTTGGACGTCACGGCCCGCTCCCTCGTCGTTGCCTGAGAATGGTGATAAAGCGTTGCGTGCTCGTCGCGGCCGGGGCTCGCAACGCAAGGATGATACCCGCTCCGTCGTGCGGGGAGCGAGCGTTGGGGGGCGCTCGGGGCGGGCGTCAGGCCGTCAAGCCGTCACGCGCACGCGGTTGCGGCCGTCGGCCTTCGACCGCATGAGCGCCTGGTCGGCCCGGTCGAGGAGCTCCTCGACGGTGACCCGCTCGCCCGGGGCGCGCAGCGTGACCCCGAGGCTCGCGCTCGCCGCGAGCGCGCCGCTGCGCGTCGGCACGGGCTCGTCGGTGATGGCGCGCCGCACGCGTTCGGCGATCTGCTGCACCGACCGCTGGTCGGCGTTGGCGATCACCATGAGGAACTCGTCGCCGCCCAGCCTGAACGTGAGATCCTGCTCGCGCAACGCGCTCACGAGGCGCGCGCCGACCTTGCGCAGCAGCTCGTCGCCCGCCTGATGGCCATAGGTGTCGTTCACGCGTTTGAAGTTGTCGAGATCGAGCACGATGATGCCGAGCGTCTGCCGGTTCTGGTCCGCGTTCTCCAGGGCGGCCTTGAGCAGCACGCCTGCGCCGCGTCGGTTCCACAGCCTCGTGAGCGGGTCGATCATCGCTTCGCGCCGGGCAACGCTGAGCTTCGACACGAGCGCCGTCTGCGCGGTGGTCAGATGGTCGGCCAGGATCTCCTGCTGCGTGAGCGCGGCGAGGTCGAGGATGCAGCGCTGCTCCGCGGCCGACGGATTGCGCGGCTTCACGTCGAGCACGCAGAACGCGCCCACCGCGAGCTTGTTGTGATCGACCAGCGGGTAGCCCGCGTAGAACCTGAAGCGGGGATGGCCGACCACGAACGGATGCGACGACGTGCGGGGGTCGGCGCTCATGTCGGGAATGACGTGCAACCCGTCGGCGGCGATGGCCCACTGGCACAGCCCGAAATCGGCCGGCACCTCGGACACGTTCCAGCCCGCGATCGACTTGAGCCACTGCTTGCCCTCCGACACGAGCGCTACGCCCGCCACGGGCACGCCGAGCGACCGGCGCGCGAGCCGCGTGAGGCGTTCGAAGCGCTCCTCGAGGGGGGTGTAGACGAGGTCGAGCCCCGGAAAATTCGCGAGCTTGATCGTCGCCGTGCTCGCGATCGTCCGCGTGAGCTTCGTGTCGTTCAACCCGGGGCCTCCCTCGCGCGCAGGGCGAGGGAAGTAGCTTACTCTCCGGCAGGTTAGGGGCCTGTGAATCGCTTCTCCCTTCTCGGGGACGCCGTTGGCGATTATGTGAATCGCGTCAATCAGACGAGCGGCGCTCTCCATTAAGGTCTTGCCGCTCAGCTCGCAGTCGGCGCATGCCGGAAGCCTCGGAGGGGCTGATGCGCCAAGAAAAAATCCGCCTCGTGCCCGGCGCCGCTGCTGCGTCCGAGCTCGGCCTGCTCGAGGACAGCCGGGTGGTGGGCACGCTGATCGTCTCGCGCTCGGGCGACGTGCTGCGTGCGAACGCGCGGATGTGCCAGATGCTGGGCGTGACCAACGCCGCCGACCTGCTGGGGAGCAGCGTCGCCGACCTCCTGGCCGATCCCGAGGATCAGCGGGCGTGGCGGGGAGCCCTCGAGACGGGGCGCGGCGGCACGGTCGCGATTGGCCTGCGCGGGCCCCGCGGCGCCGCCGTCGCCGTGCGCGGCGAGCTGCGGCCGTTCCCGGGCGCCGGAGCCGGCGCCGTCGTCGGCATCTTCGTGGACAACACGGCCGAGCGGCAGCTCGGCAACGCGCTGCAACGCAGCGCCCGCATGGAGGCGCTCGGCAGTCTCACCGCAGGTATAGCCCACGATTTCAACAACCTGCTGACCGTGCTGGTCGGCAATCTGTCGCTCGCGGCCGAGGACGTGCGGCAGCAGCCCAAGGTGTTCGAGAAAGTGAAGGCGGCGCGGGATGCCGGCAAGCGCGGCGCGGAGCTCATTCGGCAGCTGCTGAGCTTCGCCCGGCGCGACGAGGGCGAGCCCGCCGCCGTCATCGACGCGGGCAAAGTGGTCCAGGATCTCGCTCCGCTGCTCCGGCGCGCGCTCGGCACCCGCATCACGTTCGACGTGCGCGTGGCGCCTGGTCCGTGGCCGGTGCGCACGAGCGCAGCGCAGCTCGAAAGCGTGGTGGTGAACCTCGCCGTGAACGCGCGCGACGCGATCGAGGGCAAGGGCCGGGTGTCCGTGGAAGTGGGCGAGGCCGCGGTGTCGGCGATGGAGGGCGCGAAGCTCGGCATCCCTGCGGGCAAGTACGCGGCCATCAAGGTGGTCGACGACGGCGTCGGGATTCCGCCCGAGCTTCTCGGGCGGGTGTTCGAGCCGTTCTTCTCCACGAAGACCGATCGTGGCGGGACGGGGCTCGGGCTCAGCATGGTGCGCGCCTTCGCGGAGCGCGGCGGCGGTGCGATCGCGGTGCAGTCCGCGCTCGGACGCGGCACGACGATGACGTTGCTCCTGCCGCTTTGCTCCGACGGCTCGATCGATGCGACCGCCGGAACCACCCCGTTGTCCACGTTGCCGTCCGGCAAGGAGCGGGTGCTGATCGTGACCGCCGACGAGGCGCTGAGGTCCACGATCGCGCAGATCCTCGAGGTGCTGGGCTACAGCGTGCGCGCTCCACTGGAGGTGAGCGCGTCGTCGCCGCCGATCGGGTTCGCGGAAGCGCAGCTCACGATCGTCGATGCGCAGTCGTTCGGCAGCGACGGCGTGCCGTCGTGGCTCGGTCGGACGCGGAGCGCGTTGCTGGTGTTGACGGACAACACGTCGCCGCGGCGGACGGGCGTGTCCTATCTCGTGAAGCCGTTCTCGCTGGCCGAGCTGGCGCAGGCGACGCGGCGCGCGCTCGACGCGACGGCAGGCGCGCGCTGAGCCGATCGTCAGCTAGCTTCGGTGCTGATCGTCGAGCACCGAGGTGAAGCGCTCCAACGCCGAGGCGAGGCCGCGCATCGCCGCAAGCTGCTCCGGCGTCAAACGTTCCAACGCTTCAATGAAGCGCTGCAGACGAAGCTGGTGGGCGCGCTGATAGGCTCGCCGGCCCTTCGGCGTGGCGGTGACGAGCACGCCGCGGCCGTCTTCGCGGTCTTCGTGCCGGCGAACGAGCCCCTCGTCGACGAGGGCGGACACCATGCGCGACATCGTGGCCGGGCGAACCATCTCCTTGTCTGCCAACGCCGTCACCGAGATCGGTCCGTACTTCTCGATCACGGACAGGGCGCTCAGTCGCTCCGGCGTCATGCCGTTCGGCAGGTCCATGTTTCGCAATTGCCGCGACAGCCGCGAGAACTGGTCGTGCAACTGCGCTGCGATTTCGCCTCGCGCGTGGCTCTCAAACTGCCTTTGAGCGGTCATGGGATCGATACCTCTTTCTTTATTTTGCTCTCCGCGGGACCGATCGACGGAGCGGGAAGGTGTACTTCGACGGCGTCCAGGCGATGCCCGTGCCGCCATGGTAACCGATTTGGTTGCATTGGGAATTATCCTTTGTCGCGTTTGGGACGACATTCCCGCGTTGCCATCTTTAGTCGAATGCAAGGGTGAACCGTAGGTAGATCGTTCGATCGGGCAAGAACTCCGGGTTCTCCGGATCGATGTCCTGAAATTGGAACCTTTCGTCGAAAAGGTTCGCCACGTTCAAGGATACGATGCCCCGCCGGTTGGGCAGCCGATAGCCCACCGAGGCATCGAAGATCCAGAAGGAGTCCTCGCCGTAGACGGTGGAGGTGCTCGGCGTGATGAAAACGCTGTCGGCGAAGTAGCCTTCCTGCCGGGCGTACGTGCCGGTGACGCCCACGCTCAGGCCGGAACGGTGGAAGTAGCGCGCCTCGAGCGGCAGACGCTCTATTTTCATGCTCGAGAAGCCGTTGAACAGCCCACCGCCGTTGTCGAAGTCGTCGCGCTGGTACTCCGCCTTGAACGCCACGCGGGCGGACGGTGTCCAGTGGAGATAAGCGCGGCGCAGTTGCTCGTCGCTGTTGCCCACGTCCGCCGAGATCGGTCCGACCTGGGCGTGAAGCGGGAGCTCGATCTCTCGCTCCGAGATCTCGATTCCTCCGGACACGCGCTCGGAGAACGCGTGGTCGACGCCGATGCCGTAACGCGTCGCGAGATCGCCTTCGCTGCCGTAGAAAAACTGGTTGAAGCCAGCCACCTGCACGGGCTCGAGTCGCGGCAGAATGTTCCGTCGCGAGACCAGAGGACCCTGAAGCGTCCGGAAGGCGGCGGCTCGAACGCTGGTGCGCGCGGTAGGTTGCCACCAGAGGCCGAGCTTCGGATTCAAGCGTTCCCTGTCGGACTGCCCGCCATCGAGCGAATCGGCGCTGGCGCCGATCGTCAAGCGGAGGTCGGGTGTTGCGGCAAACGTCGCGTAGACGTAGGGCGAGATTTGCCGCACGTCGTCCGTCTGCTCCGTGACGCGCGCGACTCCCGGGGGCAGGGGCTCATCGACGTCGATGAGCCTCAGATCGGTTCGCTCCCGTTCGAGCACGAAGAAGCCGCTGGTGACGTGCCAGCGGCCGCTGTCGTAGAGGTGAGAAAAGTCACCCGCATAGGCGCTGCTGTCGGATCTCACGCTGAAAAGAGGGCCGCTCGTTCCGGAAAGAGCAATATCCTGGTATTGCAGGGAAGCCAGGATTTCCGCATGGCTCGATAAGTTCCTACGGACCCCGACACGCAGCGTGTCGACGTTCTCGTCCATGCGCAGCTCGGGAATATAGGCGTTGGGGTCGAAACGTGCTTGCAGGTCGCCGCTCTCGATGTTCGCAAGCCGAATCTCTGCGAGAAGGCTCGTGTCGGGGTTGGCCCGAAACTGGACGAACGCGTTCGTGACGCTCTGCTCGAAATCGTTGTTGGGGCGAAAGCCGTCCGTCTCGAAAAGATAATGGCCCAAGCTGTACGACACGCGGTCGTGCAGCCCCGCCACGATGACGTCCTGGCCGCGGGTCCGATCGTCCGCGACGGCGGCGGAACCGCGCAGCCGGATGCCGTTCTCGCTCAGGGGTGCCGTGAACTCGTCGAAGGCGAGCTCCGTGGGGCCGAGTTTCCCCGCGAAGGACCGGCTGACCTCGGCAAGCTGCGGTTGGATGGGCGTCACGTTGATCGGCTGCAGGAGCTGCGACTGGAACAGCTCGTTCACGCGCGCGATCTCGTGCCGCGGCAAGGTGGAGTAGACATCGGCGAGCAACCGGTGCGCGGAGTAATCGGCGGGATCGGCGGCCACGGCCTGCCAGCCGCGCAGCAGGGCGAGCTCCTCGAAGCCGAGCTCGCGGTACAGGCGTCCCCACCCGGCGCTGCGGGCTCCGAGGTCCTCGTCCACCAGCAGCCGCGAACGGTAGGGCGCGCGCCGGTCGTTCAGGTCGGTCGCCCGGCCGAGGTCGTGCAGCGCGGCGACCGGCTCGTTCTGCTCGCGCTTGCGCAAGGCGTCGTAGAGCCAAGGCGTCGGATCGAGCGGGTCGAACGCCTTGGCGAGCTCGAGCTGCGTCTCGCTCAAGGCCAGGCGATGCTCCGCGCCGTACGTCTTGGCCATGTAGCTGCGGACCAGGCTGTTCGTGGGATCGAGAATGACCGCGATCTCGAGCTGCCGGCGGCCGGCTTCGAGATCGCCGGACTGGATGAGCGCCAATCCCAGACCGACGCGCGGCAGCGGATCGTTCGTGTCGAGCGCGATCGCTCGCCGAAACGCTTCCGCGGCCGCGGCGGCTCGCATCTGACGGAGCCGCGCGAATCCCAGCATGGCTTCCCCGTAGGCGAGCACGGGGTCGATCTCGAGCGCACGTGTGGCCGCCGCTACGCTCGAGTCGTAGTCCGCCATGGCGAGATGGAGCTCGGCGAGGCGCGCCCAGGCGGTCGCGTTGTCCGGCTCGACTTCCGTGGCCCGCTCCACGCTCTGCAACGCCCCCGCGAAATCCCCGGCGCGCTGTCGCGCGTAAGCGAGCGCCAGCAGGGCGGGGACGCTGTCCGGCGCGGCCGCCGTCGCCTCGCCCGCGAGACGCAGCGCTTCCGCAGTGTCGCTCCGCGCCGCCGCGATCACCGCGCGCAGCGCGAGCGCCGTGGAATGGCCCGGCGCGAGCGCCTCCGCGCGCTCCAGGTCCGCGCGGGCCTCCAGTAACCGGCCATAGCGCAGGCGCCTGGCTGCGCGCGCCGCATAGAACTCCGGGTCGTTCGCCCGCGCCGCCGCCGGCGCCTCGTCCGGCCCCGGCAAGGAACCGTCGACGACGGGCGGGTAGTGGCTCGCCCAGCGAACGACATCGAGGGCGTTCGCGGCCCGCTCGACCCGAGGCGAGCGCCCCGCGGCCGCGGACCCGCGTTCGCCGGGCGCCACGTACGCCGTGCCGGCCGCATTGGACATAACGACCTCGCCCTCGAGCACCGTGATGCTGGTCTCGTCGGACGTGACCTCGATGCTGAACTCGGTGCCTTCGAGCCCGGCGTTCGCGTACGGCGTGGAGAACTTGAGCGCCCGCGGATCGCGGCTGATGATGTGGATGATGCCGCGCAGCAGGCTCACGAGGGAGCGCGTGTCGCCCTGCGGCTCCGCGAACGTCAGGCTCGTATTGGCGTCCACGGTGAACACGGTGGCATCCGGCAGCCGGATCGTGGCTTCGCCGAACTCGAGCACTCGCAGGGAATCCCCCGTGCAGAGCGTGTCCTTGACGGCCGCGGGCATCCAACGCGACGTGTTCGCGCGCTGCACCTGCACGTCCCCCTCGGCGGCGATGAGCTCCGCGCGCCACTCCCCGCAGGGCCTGTCCGCCGATGCCGGTGCTCCGTGGAGCAGGGCGAAGAGGGCCAGCGAGGCGGCGCACGGCGTCGCTCGTCGGGACGCGAGGGTCCGGTTCAGTGGCACAATCGCCATTCGGCTTCAGCTTGCTCTGTGACCGGTCGCCCGGAGGTGAGAGGGCCGACTAGGGCTCGGGGTTTGTGCGCTGCTGACGGCAGTCTAAGTGCAGGAGTGATCGTGTCAAGGAAACAGGAAGCGCGCCGAAGCATCGACGCTCTGGCACCGTCATGGGCTTCTCGCGCCGGCTGCCGCTGAAGCTCAAACGCGCTGCCGCGCTGGGTGCGGCCACCGGCGTCCTGGGCGCGATCCTGAGTCTCGCGCCGCCGGTGCTCGAGCTCGAGGAGGCAATGGGCCTCCGGTGGCTCTTCGGCCGGAGGGGCCCCGTCGTCCCGACCGACCGCGTGGCGGTCATCGGCATCTCGCGCGATTCCGCCGAGGCGTTGGGCGTGCCGCCGGAGCTCGACGAATGGCCGCGACGGTTGCATGCCGACTTGATCGAGCGCCTTTCGCGGCTCGGGGCGGCCGTGATCGTGTTCGACATCATCTTCCAGGAGCCCCGTTCGCCGGAGGACGACGGGCGGCTCGCCGCGGCGATCGGCAAGGCCGGCAACGTGATTCTCGCGGAGCGCGTGGTCACCGAGCCCATCTCGTGGGCGGGCGGAGACGTATGGGTGGACAAGCGCATCCTGCCCATCCCGCCCTTCAAGGAGGCGGCGCTCGCCTCGGCGCCGTTCACGCTGCCCGTAGTTCCGGTCACGACGAGCCAGTTCTGGACGTTCGGTCGAGGCGCGGGAGACATCGGGACGCTGCCCGTGGTCGCGTTGCAAGCCTTCGCGCTCTCCGGGTACGAGCCGCTGCTCGCGGCGTTGTCGAGCGCGCGCCCGGCGCTGCGCGGCCGGCTGCCCGGCACGCGCGAGGAAGTGCTCGCGACGCGCTCGCTCGAGAACGTGGTGCGCGATCTCCGCGGCGCGTTCCGCGAGCACCCGGAGCTGGCACGGCGGGTGCTCGCGGGCGTCGGCGAGACAGAGGCGTCGGAGCGCCGATTGCTGGAGGCGCTGGTCGCCGTTTACGCCGGCGCGGAGCACCGCTACCTGAACTACTACGGTCCCGCCAAGACGATCCGCACGATCCCTTATCACCATGTGATAGGGCCGATGGCCAAGCCGGACGAGGAGCTCGCGTTGCGCGGCAAGGTCGTATTCGTGGGCTATTCGGAGAGCCGTCAGTCCGAGCAGCAGGATGATTTCATCTCGGTGTTCTCGCTGCGCAGCGGTCAGAACCTGAGCGGCGTCGAGATCGCCGCGACGGCGTTCGCCAATCTGCTCGAGCAGAGCTCCATACGGCCGCTGCCGCCCGCGGCGCACGTCGGCGTCGTGCTCGTCGTGGGCTTCCTGTACGGCGCCGCGCTTGCGTGGTTGCCGACCGTCGGGATGCTGGTGCTCGCCGTAGCCGGCGCGGGGCTCTACAGCGCGTTCGCGTCCTGGCAGTTTGCGAGCTCGGGCCTGTGGCTGCCCCTCGTCGTTCCCGTGCTCATGCAGACGCCTGTCGGCTTGCTCGCGGCGGTGCTCGCGAGCCACCGGAGCCTCCGCCTGCAGCGGGAGCGCATTCGCAGGGTGCTGGGCTACTACCTGCCCACGACCGCCGTGGAACGGCTGGTCGAGCAGAGCGTCGAGGCCGGGAGCGACCGCCAGCTCCTCTACGGCACCTGCCTGTTCACGGACGTGGAGCAGTACACGAGCGTGTCCGAGCGGATGGACCCAGCCCGCCTCGGCGAGCTGCTCAACGCGTATTACGAGGTGCTGGTCGAGGCCGTGCGCCGCCACGGCGGCGAGGTCTCGGACATGGCGGGCGACTCCATGCTCGCGATCTGGGCCGGCGTTCGGCCGGACGCGGCCGACCGCAGCCGCGCGTGCCGTGCGGCGCTAGCGATCGCCGCGGAGGTCGAGGCGTTCAACCGCGCCCGCGGCGCGGACGCGATGCCGACCCGGATCGGTCTGGCGTCCGGCCAGCTGCTGCTCGCGAACATCGGCGGGGCGGACCGGTTCGAGTATCGGGCGGTGGGCGACATCGTCAACACCGCGGCGCGCCTGCAGAGCCTGAACCGGGTGCTCGGCACGCGGGTGCTGGTGTCCGAGCGGACGCTGGAGGACGTGACGGGCCTTACGACGCGCAACGTCGGCCGCTTTCTGCTGCGCGGCAAGACCGAGCCGGTGGTCGTCCACGAGGTGCTCGGCGCTGACGCGCCCCCGGCGCCGGAGCGGGCGGCGCTCGTCGAGATCTTCGCGGCCGCGCTCGACCGCTTCCAGGCGGGGGACTGGGCGGCGGCGGAGGCGCGTTTCGAGCAGATCGCGGCGCGCGACCCGGGAGACGGGCCCGCCCGCTATTACCTGGGCCTGGCGAGAAGGTATCGGACGGACCCACCGTCCGCGTGGGACGGCACGGTCGAGGTGGGCGTCAAATGATCGGCGCGTGACCGGTCAGCACTCCCCCGCGCGTTCCCCCACGGCGAGGTCCAGCTGGGCGAACGCCCCGCGGAACTCCGGGGTGAGGGCCACGCTGCGCTCGAGATAGGCGATGACCTCGTCCACGCCCGCTGTGCACTCGAGGCGCGACTCCGGCTCGCTCTCCAGGAGCTCGCGCAGCATGCGCTGAGTCTCGTCCTGCACGTCGGTGGGCACCAGCGACAGCAGGTCCACCAGGTGCAGGATCTTGTCTTGGTCCTCGCGCGGCAGCTTCTCGACCGTGCGCACCAAGCGGAGCACTTCCTCTGACGTACCCATGACGAACCTCGAAGGCTTGTGACCGGCGCAAAGGCCCTGTGTACCAGCCTCGGGCACCGAGTTCTGTCACCTGCGTGACACAACGGGGACATTGGGGCGTATTGTCGGGCGGCTGACAGAACGCCTCGTTTCGTTTTGCAACGATCTTCCCGCGCAACAGCAGCGCTTGTCATAACACAGGGGAGAGATCCATGACCGCTCTGAAGTCCGTTCTGCGAGTGGCCGTTCTGGTGGGCTTGGGCTTTTTCGGGACGCTACAGGCGAGCGAGGTGGCGACCTCGCAGGCAGTCGCGGCGCCCGCGAACGAGCAGCTGCAGCCGGCAAAGCCTTATGCATGCTGCTGGGTCTACTACTTTGGCCGCTGGGAGTGCTGGCCCTGCTAGCCTGAGGCCGCCGCCTAGATGTCCGGCGCCGTCTCTGCGATCACTCTCCGCAGCGCCTCCGGGTTGCGGATGACGATGCGCGAGCGGGCAAGGTCCACCCAGCCCTTCTTGTGCCAGGCGCGCAGGTTCTGATTCGCGATCTGGCGCGATATCCCCAGGAATCGCGCCAGATCGCCCTGCGAGATCCTGAGCTCCATGGTGCCCACGCCGGCGCGGCGGCCGTGCAGCGTCGTCAGGATCAACAGCCGCTTGGCAAGGCGGGCGGGCCCCGGCAGGAACGCGGACTCCTCGACGATCTCGCTGGTCCAGCGCAACCGTTCGCAGAAGAGCTTGAGCAAATGCAGCGCGAGCTTCGGCTCGCGCTCTACCAGCCTCAGGAAGTCTTGCCGCTGAATGACGATGAGGGTGGTGCGCTCGATCGCCGTCGCGCCGGCGGTGCGCGGCAGGCCGTCGATGACGGCGATCTCGCCGAACGTGTCGCCGGGCTCCATTATGTTCAGGAACACTTCCTGGCCGCCCACGCCGCTCGCGCTGATGCGCACGCGGCCGGCGGCGACGCCGTACAGGGCATCGCCCACGTCGCCTTGCGCGAAGATGATGGCGCCTTTCTCGAAGACGCGCTTGGCGGCCAGCGCGGCGATGCTTTCCAGGGCGGCTTCCGGCAGCCCGCGGAACAGGTAGTTCCGCTGTAGCACCGCTCTCGCCGTTAGGGTGTCCATAGTCGGTTCTCTTCAAGCGCCGCGGCGCGGCATTCCGCGGATCGCCCGGGCGTTCTGACGCGCCCGTTTCGCGGGCTACCAGTATCAGGACCCCTCGCTCATTTGCAAGCGCGGCGGTCGTTTCGGCCGCGTCTACAGTAGAATCCCTGCGAGCCGGCACATCGAGGTGCCCATGCGGTTCTTTGCCAAGCTGACCTTGGCCGCGCTCGCGGTCTGTCTCGCCTCGGTGGCCGCGCCGCGCGCGGCGTTCGCCGATACCATCGCCGTCATCGGAACCGGCAACGTGGGCAGCGCCCTCGGCGTGCGTTTCGCGGCGCTCGGGCATCGCATCGTGTACGGCTCGCGCGAGCCGGACCGCCCGTCCACGCGGGCCCTGGTGGAGCGCACCGGCGGAGGGGCCACCGCCGCCACGCCGGCGGAAGCGGCGCGCGACGCGTCCATCGTCATCCTGGCCGTGCCCTGGAGCAGCGTCGAGACGGTGGTCCGCGGGCTGGGCGATCTTTCGGGCAAGATCGTGGTCGACCCCACCAACCCGCGCATCGACGCGCCGGACGGCTTTCGCGACTACGCCATCGAAGGATCGATCGCGGAGCTCGTGCAGCGCCTGGCGCCCGGCGCCCGCGTGGTGAAGGCGTTCAGCACGCTCGGGGCGGAGACGATGCTCGACCCCTCGCTTGCCGAGGGCCCCGTGACGATTCCGATCGTGGGCGACGACCGGGACGCGAACGCGAAGATCGCGGAGCTCGCGCGCGGGATCGGCTTCGAAGCGCTGGACGTGGGGCCGCTGCGCCATGCGCGCATCCTCGAGGGCCTGCACTTCCTCAGGTGGAACGCCGTGGGCGGGCCGATCAACTATCACTTCCGCCCGGACAACGCGCGCCGATGACGCAGCCCGCCGGCGCGCGCGTCCCTTGGTCTCTCGCCGCCAGGCTGCTCGCTCGCGACTGGCGCGCGGGCGAGGTGCTCGTGCTGCTCGCGGCGCTGACCATCGCCGTGGCCGCGATGAGCGCCGTCACCTTCTTCACGGACCGCGTGCGGCAGGCCGTCACGCAGGAGGCCGGCGAGGCCCTCGCCGCGGACCTGCGGCTCGAGTCCGTGCGGCCCCTGCCGGAGGCGTACCGCGAAATGGCGGAGGAGGAGGGGCTCGAGGTCGCCGAGGTGGTCCATTTCCGCAGCGTGGTGCTGGTCGGCGACTCGAGCTCGCTCGCCGACGTGCGGGGCGTGTCCGAAGGCTACCCGCTCCGGGGCACGGTCCGGATCGCGGATCGCCTGTCCGGCGCGCCGTACGACGCCGCGGGCGTGCCGCAGCAGGGCGAGGCCTGGGCGGAGCCGGCGCTCCTCGCGCGGCTCGGTGCCGAGGTGGGCGACGTCGTGCGGGTGGGCGACCTGGACCTGCGGGTGACCCGGACCCTCGAGTTCCGACCCGACGAGGGCTGGCGATTCATGGAGCTCGCGCCCACGCTGCTGCTCAACGTGCGCGACGTGTACGCCTCCGGCCTGATCGCGCCCGGCAGCCTCGTCGAGTACGAGGAGCTGTACGCGGGCAACGAGCGGCGCGTGGCCGCGTTTCGCGCGCGGCTCGAGCCGCTGCTCGCTCCCGAGGAGCGGCTCGAGGACTTCCGGGACGCGCGGCCGGAGGTGCGGGCGTCGGCGACCCGCGCCGAGCGCTTCCTCGTGCTGGCGGCCTTGGTGAGCGTGCTGCTCGGCGGCGTGGCCGTGGCGATGGCCGCCCGCCGGTTCGTGGCGCGCCGGATGGACGGCGTGGCGCTGATGAAATGCCTCGGCGCACGCCATCGCGACGTGCTGCGCCTGAATCTGACGCAGCTGCTGCTTCTGGTGCTCGCCGGCGCCGCGCTCGGGAGCGTCGTGGGGTTCCTCGCGCAGTTCGGCCTCACGCTGCTGCTCGCCGACTTCGTGGAAGCGGAGCTGCCGCCGCCGAGCCCGCGGGGCGCAGTGCTCGGCCCGCTCACGGCGGTGGCGGTGGCGCTCGGCTTCGCGCTGCCGCCGCTGCTGCAGCTCGGCGGCGTGCCGCCGGCGCGCGTGCTGCGTCACGATCTCGAGCCGCCGCCGCTTCGCTACGTCACGATCTACGGCGTGGCCGGTACGGCCGTGACGGGGCTCTTGTATTTCCTGTTCGGCGATCTCGAGCTCATCGCGTACGTGCTGGGCGGTGTGCTCGCCACGTTCGTCGCGCTCTATCTCGCGGGCCGCCTGCTCGTGGTGGCGCTCGCGCGGCTGCGCGGCGGCGTGGGCGTGGCGTGGCGCTACGGCATCGCGAACGTGGCCCGGCGCGGCCGGGAGAGCAGCGTGCAGGTGGTCGCGTTCGGCATCGGTCTGATGGTGCTGCTCCTGCTGACGGTGGTGCGCGGCGAGCTCATGGTCGAGTGGCAGGCCACGCTGCCCGAGCGCGCGCCGAATCATTTCCTCGTGAACATTCAGCCCGGCGACCGCGAGGGCCTCGGCGCGCTGCTGGCCGAGCGCGGTGTGGAGGCGCAGTTCACGCCGCTCGTGCGCGGCCGCATCAGCCACGTGAACGGCATTCCCGTCTCGCAATACGACGCGCGCGACGAGCGCGCCCGCGACGAGCTGAACGACGAGATCAACCTCACGTGGGCCGCGGTGCCGAACGAGGACAACCGCGTCATCGCCGGAGAGTGGTGGCAGCCGGGGGAGACCGAGCCGCAGGTGTCCATCGAGGAGCGGCTGCTCGCGGAGATCGGGCTCGGGCTCGGCGACGAGCTCACGTACTCCATCGGCGGGCAGAGCATCACCGCGAGGATCACCAGCATCCGCCGGGTGCAGTGGGACACGTTTCGACCGAACTTCTTCATGGTCATGAACCCCGGCGTGATCGAGCAGTACCCGCACACGTACCTCACGAGCTTCTACGTGCCGTCGGAGCAGCGAAGCATCACGCTGGACGTCGTCCGCGCCTTCCCGAGTGTGTCGGTCATCGACATCGAGGCCGTGCTCGCGCAGGTGCGCCGCGCCATGGATCGCGCGGCGCTGGCTGTCCAGTACGTCTTCCTGTTCACCATCGCCGCGGGGCTGACGGTGCTGCTCGCGGCCATCCAGGCGACGCGCGACGAGCGGCTGTTCGAGAGCGCGGTGCTGCGCGCGTTGGGCGCGCGGCGCGGCGTGGTGCTCAAAGGCGTGGCGTCGGAGTTCGCGGCGCTCGGGCTCCTGGCAGGGGCGCTCGCCGCGATCGGCGCCGGCGCCATCGGCTACTTCGTGGCGGAGGGGCTCTTCGAGCTCGACTACATGCCCGGCCTCGGCCTGTGGCTCGCCGGGCTCGCGGCGGGCGCGCTCATCGTGGGCGTGAGCGGCACGCTCGCCGTGCGCTCGGTGGTCAACGAGTCGCCGCTCGCGACGCTCCGCGGCGCGTGACTAGCGGCCCGCCGCGTTGAGCTTCGCGGTCTCGGCCAGGTCCGCCGTGTACCTTCGAGACCCCAGGAAGTAGTGGAGGGCGGCCCAGACGTTCGCGAGGCCGACGATCACGAGCGCGTAGCGCAGCGCGTCGCGATCGAGCGCGGGCGCGAGGTAGTCGCTCACCACGCCGACCAGGAACGGGCCGGCCGAGAGCCCGATGATCGTCTGGATGAACAGCAGCACGGACGTCGAGACGGCCCTCATCCGGACCGTGGCGACGGACTGCGCCACGGCGAAGGAAGGACCGAAGAACATCGACGCGAGCACCACCATGACGGAGAACGAGGGCACCACGACCGAGAGGTTCTCCGACAGATACGACAGGAACTGGAACGGCACCATGACGAGGCACGCGAGGCCAGGCACCCACATGTACCAGCGCTTGTCGCCGGTCCTGGTGCTGATCCGGTCCGCCAGGAAGCCGCCCATGAAGCTGCCGATCGCGCCGATCAGCGCGAACGTGGCGAGGTAGCTGCCGGCGACGCCGGTGTTCATGTCGTGCGAGCGGATGAAGAACGCCGCGTTCCAGTTGCTGCCCGCGTACCAGACCACCGAATGCAACGCCGCGGCGAGCGACATGTGCATGAA
>DATCLY010000022.1:0-48415 GCA_036563665.1 Gammaproteobacteria bacterium | reverse complement strand
TTCATGCCGCCCGCGTCGGGCGACAGCACCACCACGCGCTCGCTTGCGCCGACCCGCGCGGCGAAGTGCTCCACGAACAAGGGCGCGGCCTCGACGTGCACCTTGCGGCAACGGAACGCGTTCTCGAACGCCGCGGGGTTGTGCACGTCGACGGTGACGACCACGTCGACGCCCACGGCCTCGAAGAGCGCCGCGACGTAACGCGTCGTGATGGGATCGTGCGGCTTCGTGCGGCGGTCCTTGCGCGAGTAGGCGAGATACGGCACGAGGGCGATGACCTCGGCGGCGCCGTCGTCTTTCAGCGCGCCCGCGAAGAACAGCAGTCGGCAGAGCTTGTCGCTCGCGCTGCTGCGCGCGTCGCCGCTCAAGGTCTGGCACACGAAGACCCGCTCGCCGGCCACGCTCTCGAGCGGACGCACCTTGAACTCGCTGTCCTCGAACTCGCGCTCTTCGTGCGCCGCGAGCGGCACGCCCGCGGCGGCGGCGATGCGTTCGCCGAGCGGACGAGTCGCGTCGAGGCAGAAGAGCTTCATCGGCGTGGCGTTCCCGGGTCCGACGACTATATCAAGCCACGAGGAAGGTCTGCGCGCAGAAGCGCTTGCCGCTCTCCGCCTGCAGCGTGGACTCGTCGATCTGCATCGACGCGTGCCGCTCCGCCATTGTCCGCAGCCGGTCCGGCGGCACCAGGCGCATGATCGACGACAGCGCCTGCAAGCTGGTGAACGGCGACGGCGTGATCTCCGGCACGTCGATGCTCGCGAGCTTATGATCCCTTGGCCTCGGGAGGCCCATGGCGCAGCCGCGGGACCGGCGTGCGCCCAGGGCCCGCTATCGCGCGGCGGACGGCGCCGGCGCGGGAGAATCGACGTCGAACGACGACCCCGTGAACACCTGCCGCCCGTCCGGCAGGAACACCGCGCGCGCGTTCGCGACGTGCGGCTGATCCTTCGACAGGAAGCCTTCGATTCTGACGACGTGGCCCGGCCGCAGCGAGTTGCGGTTCCAACCCTGGCGCATCAGGCCGTTCGGCGGCCCGAGCTCGAAGTCCCAGTTGACGACCTCGCCGTCCGGACCCTCCACGTCGATGTAGATCCTCGCATGCGGATTCGTCCATTCCACCTTCGTGACGGTGCCCGTCAGCTCGATCGGCTTGTTGCGATCGAACTCGGCGGCGAACGAGTGATGCGCATGGCTCGCGGCGAACGGCCAGAAAGCCACCACGGCCGCAACCTGTGCGAGCGCGAATCGGCCCATCGGCGCGCTCCCCCCAACGAGAACCGGCCACTGCCCGGTCCCGGCGATGATACGCTGAGCGCGTGCTCCGGACCATCGAGCCCGGACCCTCGAGAGCAACGCCGATGACCAAGCTCGTTCGTCTACTCGCGCTCGCGCTGCTCGTGCCGGCCGTCGCGCAGGCCCAGTGGGCACCCTACTCGGATCCGCGAATTCCCCGCAGAGCCGACGGCACGCCCGATCTCGACGGGCCGCCTCCCCGGACCGCCGACGGCAAGCCGGACTTCACGGGCGTCTGGCAGGGGTACGGTACGCTCGGCGGCACGCCGGCGGAGCCGCAGCCCGAGAGCGACGTGCCCGTGGCGGGCTTCGCGAACGTCGCCCAGAACATGAAGGAGCCGCTGCCGTTGCGCCCCGAGTACAAGGCGTTGGCCGACGCGCGGCGTGCGGGCGGCGGCAAGGACAACCCCGAGGCCCAGTGCCTGCCGATGGGGATCATGCAGTTCCATACGCAGGGCGCGCCGCGGAAGTTCATCCAGACGCCCGACCTGCTCGTCATCCTGTACGAGGCGAGCATGGGCGTGCGGCAGATCTTCCTGGACGGCCGCCACACGCCCATCGAGGATCCTCATCCCTGGTGGTACGGCTATTCCGTCGGCCATTGGGAGGGCGACACGCTCGTCGTCGTGACGAAAGGTCTGCGGGACGGCGAGTGGCTCGACATCTTCGGCACGCCGTTGACGGACGCCGCCACGTACACGGAGCGGTTTCGCCGGGTGAGCTACGGGCGCATGGAGATCGACATCACCGTCGACGATCCGAAGGCCTACACCGCGCCGTGGACCGTGCGCGTCAATCAGCGGATCATGCCCGGGCAGGAGCTGATCGAGTTCGTCTGCAACGAGAACAACCGCTACTTCGTTCGCGACTGACAGGACGCACGCCGATGTCCTCTACCCCGCTCGACTGGCGCTTGAGCCCGCTGCTCACCGACCTCTACCAGCTCACCATGCTGCAGGGCTATTTCCGGCTCGGCCTGCGCGAGACGGCCGTGTTCGAGCTCTTCATGCGCCGGCTCCCCGAGGGACGCAACTTCATGCTCGCCGCCGGGCTCGAGCAGGCGCTCGAGTACCTCGAGACGCTGCGCTTCTCGGCGGAGGAGATCGACGCCCTGCGGGCCACGGGGCTCTTCACCGACGACTTCCTCGCCTGGCTCGGAACGCTGCGCTTCACGGGCGACGTCGACGCCGTCCCCGAGGGCACCGTCTGCTTCGCGAACGAGCCGCTGCTGCGCGTTGTGGCGCCGCTGCCCGAGGCGCAGCTCGTGGAGAGCCGCCTCGTCAATCTGATCCACTTCCAGACCCTGATCGCCTCGAAGGCGGCGCGCTGCGTGCTCGCGGCGCGCGGCAAGCGGCTCGTGGACTTCGGCATGCGCCGCGCCCACGGCGCGGAGGCCTCCGTGCTCGCCGCCCGCGCGAGCTATGTCGCGGGATTCGACGGCACGGCCACCGTGCTCGCGGCGCCGCTCTTCGGCATCCCGGTGTTCGGCACCATGGCGCACTCGTTCATCGAGGCGCACGACTCGGAGGTGCAGGCGTTCGAAAATTTCGCCCGCGTGCACCGCGGCGCGATCACCCTGCTCATCGACACCTACGACACCGAGGAAGGCGCGCGCCGCGTGGTGGAGATCGCGCCGCGGCTCGCGCGCGACGGCATCCGCATCCACTCGGTGCGGCTCGACAGCGGCGACCTGCTCGCGCTCTCCCGCGCCGTGCGCCGCATCCTCGACGACGGCGGGCAGCCGGACATCGGCATCTTCGCGAGCGGCGGTCTCGACGAACGGCGCGTGCAGGCGCTGCTCGAGGCCGGCGCGCCCATCGACGGCTTCGGCATCGGCACGGCCCTCGACGTGTCGGAAGATGTGCCCGCGCTCGATTGCGTGTACAAGCTGCAGGAGTACGGCGGCAAGCCGCGCCTCAAGCGCTCGCCCGGCAAGGAAACGTGGCCGGGGCGCAAGCAGGTGTTCCGACAGGTCGCGGCCGACGGGCGCCTCGAGCGGGACGTCGTCACGCTCGCCACCGATCGCCAGCCCGGCGAGCCGCTGCTCGAGCCCGTCATGCGGGGCGGACGCAGGCTGGCTCCGAGCCCGTCGCTCGCCGCGATCCGCGCCCGCGCCGCCCAGGAGCTCGCGCGATTGCCTCCCGCGGTCGCTTCCCTCGCCGCACCCGCGGCATACCCCGTGACGATCGCACCGGCGCTCCAGCAGTTGCGGCGCGAGCTCGAACGGTCGCTATAGCGCGGGCCGCTACCGATCCTGCGCCCGCGGCGCGGGCACGAGCAGCACGTCGCACTCGGCCTCCGTGGCCACGGCTTCCGCCGTGCTGCCGATGAGCGCCTGGGCCGCGCGGCTGCGCTGCACGGCGCCGAGCACGATGAGCTTGGCGCCGCGCTCGCGGGCCACCTCCGTGATCACGTCGGCCGGACGGCCCGGCCGCAGGTCCACCCGCTCTGGCGGCACGCCGAACGCGCTCACGAGCTCCTGCACGGCCCTGCGATGCACATCCTCGATGTTCTCCGTGCCGTAGAACACCCCAGGCGCCACCTCCACGGCGGAAGCGAGCGCGAACCGCTCGGGATCGGGGAACGCGTGCACGACGCGCAGCTCCGCGCCGAGGCAGCGGGCCACCGCGCTCGCGTGGCGGAGCACGGCGTGATCGAGCCCGCTCGGCTCCGAGTGCAGGTGCAGCGGGTCCACGGCGGCGAGCACCGTGCGGTAGCCCTCGAAGTCCGGATCGCGCGCGAGCAGCACGGGCCGCGGCGAGCGACGGGCGAGCTCCCAGTCGGCGTCCGCGAGCCGCCAGTGCAGGCCGATACGAGGCTCGTGCTCGCCGAGCACCACGAGGTCGGCGTTCCATCGCTCGGCTTCCCGCAGCAGCGCCTCGTGCACCGGACGGTCCCACAGCACCTGCGCCCGCACACGTACGCCCCAGTCGCGCAGTGACTGCGCGAGCCCGTCGAGCGCGCGCTGCTCGTTCTGCATCATGCCCGCCTGCGCGGCGACCGCGGTCGCGTCCCCCGCGTTCAGGCGCGCGGCGATGTCGGCATCGAAGATCGCGGTCACGAGCCCGATCTCCGCGCCCGCGCACTCGGCGAGGTAGCGCGCGTGCATGGCCGCCACCGGCAGCGCTTCGCCGCGGGGCCGGATGCCGATCAGCACCCGCTCGAGCTTCGGCTCGCTCATACGGACGATTGTAGCCCTCCCGCACCATGGCCGCGCGTGTCGGCTCCGCCGGCGAAAGCACTACAATGGCTCGATGGCCGAGCCAGCGTTCACCGCCGAGATCGCGCGGCACATCTGGGAGACCAAGTACCGCTACCGGTCTCCGGACGGCGGGGGCGACCGCACCATCGAGGACACGTGGCGGCGCATCGCCCGCGCCCTCGCGGCCGCCGAGCGCGACCCCGCCTGGGAAGCGCGCTTCTACTCCGCGCTCGAAGGCTTCCGTTTCCTGCCGGGCGGCCGCATCCAGGCCGGCGCCGGCACCGGGCGGCGCGTGACGCTCTTCAATTGCTTCGTGATGGGCACGATCGAGGACTCGATGGACGGGATCTTCGACGGGCTCAAGGAAGGCGCGCTCACGATGCAGCAGGGCGGCGGGGTCGGCTACGACTTCTCCACTCTGCGCCCGCGCGGCACGCCGGCGAAGGCCGTGGGCGGCGTCGCATCCGGCCCCGTGTCGTTCATGCGCATCTGGGACGCCATGTGCGCGACGCTCCTGTCCACCGGCGCGCGCCGCGGCGCCATGATGGCCACGCTGCGTTGCGACCACCCGGACATCATCGATTTCATCCGCGCGAAGCAGACGCCCGGGGAGCTGCGCAATTTCAATCTCTCGGTGCTCGTGAGCGACGAGCTCATGGAGGCGGTGCGCGAAGATCGCGAATGGCCGCTCGTCTTCCCGGCCGCGGACGACCGCGGCGAGACGATCATGCGGCGCTGGTCGGGCTCGCTCGAGCCCGTGCCGTGCCGCGTGCACGCGCGCGTGTCCGCCCGCGCGCTGTGGGACACGCTCATGCGGGCGACGTACGACTACGCGGAGCCGGGCGTGCTGTTCATCGACCGCATCAACCGCCTGAACAACCTCTGGTACCGCGAGCACATCAGCGCGACCAATCCCTGCGGCGAGCTGCCGCTGCCGCCGTACGGCGCGTGCGACCTCGGCTCCATCAATCTGGTCGCGTTCGTGCGCGAGCCGTTCACCCCGCGTGCCGCGCTCGACCTCGAGGCGATAGCCGACACCGCGCGCATCGCCGTCCGCATGATGGACGACGTGATCGACGTGTCGCGCTTTCCGCTGCCGCGGCAGGCGGAGATGGCGCGCGGCGCGCGCCGCATCGGCCTCGGCGTCACGGGGCTCGCCGATGCGCTCATCATGCTGGGGCTTCACTACGGCGAGGCGCCGGCACGCGAGCTCGCCGCCCGCGTGATGCAGACGATCTGCCACACGGCCTATCGCGCCTCGATCGAGCTCGCGCGCGAGAAGGGTCCGTTCCCATTCTTCGACCGCGACCGCTATCTCGAAGGCGCGTTCGTGCAGAGCCTGCCGGCGGACATCCGCGACGGCATCGCGCGCGACGGCATCCGCAACAGCCACCTCACCGCCATCGCGCCCACTGGAACGATCAGCCTGCTCGCGAACAACGTGTCGAGCGGCATCGAGCCCGTGTTCGACTTTCGCTACCGCCGGCAGGTGCTCGCGGCCGACGGCACGCTACGCGAGCACGAGCTGACCGACTACGCGCTCGAGCGCTGGCGGGCGCTGCACGGCGTCGCGCCGCGGCCGCGCGCGTTCGTGACGGCGCTCGAGCTCGCGCCCTCGGCGCATCTCGACATGCAGGCGGCGTTGCAGCCGTACGTCGACAGCTCCATCTCGAAGACGATCAACGTCCCGACGGACTTCCCGTTCGAGCGCTTCAAGGACGTCTACCGCTACGCCTTCGAGCAGGGGCTCAAGGGCTGCACGACGTACCGGCCGAACCCGATCACGGGCGCCGTGCTGCAGGCGGCTGCGGAGGACGCGAAGCTCTGCTGCGTGCCGGAGCGCGAGGCCGATTAGGCGCTACTGCGCCTCCTCCTCGGGCTCCGACGCGGGGCTCGGGATGCGGGCGCCGAGGGCGCGCCGGAACGCTTCCCGATCGATCCGGTCGATCAGGTCCGTGAGCGTCTCGCCGACGTCGTCGGGCAGCTCGAGCCCTGGTGTGACGGGACCGATTTCTTGCTCTCCGCTCATCGCGTCGTCGTTGTTCTCGTGTGGGACGGTGGCGGCGATGATAGCCCAACCGTGCATCGGGGCAACCGGACGCAACGCGGGCCGCGCGAAGCTCAGGCGCTGCGCGACTCGTCGTGATCGAGTGTTAACATTGGCGGGCGGCGAACGCGCAAGACGACGTCGCGCGGGGCCCGCGCACGCTGGCACGGTTGATGCAGCAGGCGCGCGCCATGCGCGACACGATTCGATCGCGGGCGCTCTCGCTCGCGCACTGGGAGCCGCCCGGGGATCCCGCTCCGCTGCCGGAGCCCCCCGAGGTGCCCGTGCCACCCGACGAGGCGCCGCCCGGCCGGCCGCCGGAGATGCCGGAGCCCGGCGAGCCTCCGTCGCCGCCCACGGAGCCGCCCGGCGTGCCGCCGCCGCCCGATCGCGGCGGCAGCGCGAACGCGCGTGCCGCCGCTCACGCAGAGGGCTTGCACGATGATCGATCGGCACCGCAGCTGTCTGCTCGTCGTGGACGTGCAGAACGATTTCCTGCCCGGCGGCGCGCTCGCCGTGGCCGACGGCGACGCGATCCTCGAGCCGTTGCGCGCCCTGCTCGCCGCGCGGCCCTGCCGCCGCGTGGTGGCCACGCAGGACTGGCATCCGCGCGGCCACGTCTCGTTCGCGAGCTCGCATCCGGGCCGGAAGCCCTTCGAAACGGTCGAGCTCTACGGCCGCGAGCAGGTGCTCTGGCCCGACCACTGCGTCGCCGGCACGCCGGGCGCCGCGCTGCACGCCGATCTGCCGCTCGAGACGGTGGACGCGATCGTACGCAAGGGAACGGACCCTGCGGTCGACTCCTACAGCGCCTTTCGCAACAACTTCGACGCCACGGGCGCACGCCCGACGACCGGGCTCGCGGGCTACCTGCGCGAGCTCGGCGTCAAGCAGGTGCTCATCTGCGGGCTCGCGCGGGACTTCTGCGTTCGCTGGTCCGCCGAGGACGCGGCGGAGCTCGGCTTCGACACGCGCGTGATCTGGGATCTCACCCGACCCGTCGATCCGGGGAACGACGACGCCGTCAGACGGTCATTTGCTGACCGCGGGATCCGCATCGTCCGCTCGGACGCCCTCGACGAGGCGGCCTGAGCGGCCCGCGGCGGGCCGTGCCCGCCGAGCGCAGCGACCCTGTTGTCACGGCTCGCGAGTAGTGGTCACATAGTCGATTCGTCGAGAGGGAGGGACACATGCAAGGCAAGACCCTGCAGGTGGGCGCGCAGGACCCCGAGCGCAGGAACTCGCCGGTGGCCTGGGAGGACGATCTGGACACCGACACCCTCAGGGAGTCGATCCCGGGTGAGCCAGTGTGTTTCTTCAACGACAGCGCGTACCCGCACGGAACGACGGTCAAGAGCGGCGACGTCCTGCTCCGCTGCGACCGCGGGGTATGGGTTCCCGCGGGACCGAGTGATCCCAATAACCCGTGAAGGCGCCAGCGGCTTCGGAACGACAAGGGGTGACGATCCATGGACCATGAGCTCGAGCCCGTCGTCGGCAACTGGTACACCGACATCGACGACGGTCGCACCTTCGTGATCCTCGCCGTGGACGAGGACCGAGGCATCATCGAGATTCAGCACGCGGACGGAGAGACGGAAGAGATCGATCTCGGCGAGTGGGAGGAGCTCGACCTCGAGCCCGCCGAGCCGCCCGAGGACTGGACCGGCGACGTGGCCGAGCCGGACGAGGACGAGGACGTTTCCTTGGCCGAGACGGACGCGCCCTTGAGCTGGCGGGCGCCCGCCGGCGGGCGGCGGCAGAGCCTCAAGGAAGACTGGGACGAGGACGAAGACGAAGACCTCGACGACGACTGGGACGAGGACGCGGACGAGGACTACTACGACTCCGACCGCTGATTTCGTCGGCCGCGGCGTAGCAACGCTTGCCGCGGCCTTCAGCCGCCCTGCACTCGGATTTTGTTCACCACGTCGTCCACGCCGAACAGCGCCCAGGCGTCATACTCGGCGGCGTGGCGCGACGCCTCGCTCGCGACGAACCCGTCCAGCGTGATCACCGCGTCGTGCGCGGTCGCGGTGATCTGCGACGCGTCGACGAGCGGATCCTTCTCGAGCACGATGCGCAGCGCATCGAGGATCTCGAGGTCGTTGTCGTCCTCGGGCGGCTCCACGCCGAGCCCGTTCACGACGTCGCGGCAGCCGGGCACCCACCAGGCCAGCACGCCGGCGAGCCGCTTGTGCGACAGGCTCGGCACCTCGCCGTCGAGGGTCACCACGCCGTCCTCCACGCCCACCTCGATCCACCAGGCGCTCCCGGCCGTGCGGACCTTCTCGCGCGCACCGCGCACCTTGCGGTAGACGGAGCACTCGTCGAACGCGGAGTCCCTGAGCAGCGCCTGCTCGACGTGATCCGCGATCGCGCCGTCTCCCATCGGCTCCACCGGCCGCACGTGCAGGCGGTCGACGATGCCGTCCACGGGCAGCAGCGACGCGGCGAGCTCGAGCGTGCGCCGCTTCGCGGCGAGGTCGTCCACCTCGCCCGCTACCGTGGCCACGCCGTCCGTGAGCTGCACGTCCACGCGATCGCGGCGGAGGTTGAGGCGCGGCTCGTGCTCCAACGCCGACTTGAGCTGCTTCGCGAGATGATTGGCGTCCATGAGGCCCTCCTCCACGGCGATCGGTTCATTGTGAGATGCGGTCGAGACGCGGACAAAAGGCGTACGTGCGGTTTCGGCGCCGCGCCTCCGCGAAGGACGGACGAAGGGCTGGGAGTCGTGCGCGCGGCCGCGGTCACGACACCTGACGGCTCGCGAGCGCCACGCGCGGCAGCAGCACGCGCTCGACGATCGCCTGCCAGGAGAAACGTCGGGCGGTCGACCGCCCGGCTTGCCGCATGGCGCGGACGCGCAGCGGAGCCGCGCGCAGCGCGCCGAACATGCCGATGAACTCGTCCGGCTGGCCGGTCTCGAGCACCAGCGCGTTCTGCCCCGGCAGGGCGTAGTCCTCGCCCGTGCAGCCGGTGCAGGCGAGCCCGCCCGCGGCCATGGTTTCGAGGCCCACGAGGCCGAAGGGCTCGCGCTCGCTGTTCGCGAGCACGGCGTCGGAGCTGCGGAACAGCAGCCGGCGCGCGTCGGCGTCGACGTGCGACAGGAGGTTCACCACGTCGACGTCGGGTGGCACGTCGCGCAACGCGTCCACGATGCCGTCGACGCCCGGGGTGCGCCACACCCGATCGGTCCGGCGCAGCCCGTAGGCGGCCATCGCCTGCAGCACCTCCCGGCCGTGCGGCTCCGCTCCGCCGCGCGCGATCAGCAGCGGCCGCCAGCCGGCCTGCTTCATCGCGGCCACGATCTCCACGGCGCCGAGCCAGCGCTTGTCCGGGTCCCAGCGCGCCATCTTGAAGACCACCGTGCGGTCGCGGAACCAGCGGCGCAGCACCGCGCAGGCGGCGCTCGGGATCGGATCGAACGCATCGCCGGGCAGCCCGTTCGGCACCACGAGCGCCTCCACGCCGAGCGGCGCCATCTCGTGCTTCATGTAGCGGCTCACCGTGGTGACGACGGCGGCGCTCGCGAGCCGGCCCCAGTCGATGCGGTCGAAGCCGAACGAGTTGTTCGCGTTCCAGAGCAGCGTGACGCGGTCGCGAATGCCGTGGCGGCGCAGGAGCCAGTCTAGGTGCATCACGCTGTGCACCGTGTGCCACTCTTCGGCGAGCACGACGGCCCGCTCGCCGCGGCGCACCGCGGGCAGGAGCATCTCCTGGACGAGGAACGGCGGGAGGCTGCGCGAGTAGTCCTCGTGCTTGCCCCACTCGCCGTCGTACACGCCGCCCGGGTGATAGCGGCTGATCCACTGCGACCAGCGGTGCAGGTGGAGCTGGCCGTTCTCCTCGTGCCCGGGCAGCGAAGGGTCGCCCACGAACCACAAGTGCGTGTCGAAGCCGAGGTCCGCCAGCGTTCGCGCCAAGCCGTCCGCTCTCGTGGCGAGCCCGCCCGCTCGCGAGTATGGATCCGGACCCTCGAACGACAGGATGTGGAACTGCACGACCCGTAAACTTAAGTCGCGACCCCCGCGCGCAGCGATCAGCAGAACTACGTAGACGGGCAAGGCAACCGCCGCGCGCGGCCTCTCCGAGCCCTTCGTCAAACGATACGACTTTTTCGGGGATTGGCAATGCCGGGCGGTCCGAGCCGCCGCAGGCAGCTCGCGAGCGCCGCGCCGAACAGCGGCTTCTCGAGGAAATCGGCCGCGCCGTTACGGATCGCGCGCACGGCGGTGGAAACGTCGGCGTTCTCGCAAACGATGACGACCGGCGCGGCGCAGCCGCGCTCGCGCAGCGCGCCGATCAGCGCCACGCCGTCGGCGCCCGGCAGCCGGGCTTCGGCGACGATCGCCTGCGGATGGTCACCGCGATCGAGCTCCGCGAGGAAGCTTTCCGCATCGGGAAACCATCGGACAGCGTCGAGCTCGTTCGCGATCGAGTCGTAGGTCGCGCGATCGGGATCGACCACCGCTACTTTCACTGCTCCCCTCTTCCTGGATGGTGGTGGGCGCATAGGGTCGGCCTTCGGGGACGCCGACGGCAGTCGTAAAAGTGCGTACCGGCCGCAGCGGCGCCCGCCGCGCCCGCTCCGCCGCGGCGCCCGGGGCGCGCGGCCCCCGGTGGCGGCCGTGCGAGCCGCCCGGACCCGCGATTACCATGGAAGCGCGTCCCCGGCGTATCGTTCTCGTCGGGCATCGGTCACCGGCTCGTCCGACATGGCTCATGAATCCCTCCGCACGCTGGCGGATCTGGTGAGCGGCTTCGCGGCCCGCGCGGACGCGCCGGTCGTCCACGAGTTTCGGCGCGACGGCCGCCGGACGGTGCGTTACGGCGAGCTCGCGCAGGACGTTCGCGGCCTGGCCGCGGGCTTGAGCGAGGCCGGCGTGGGCCCCGGCGACTTCGTGCTGCTGTGGGCGCCCAACAGCCCGGAGTGGATCGCGAGCTATTTCGCGATCGTGCTGACCCGCGCGGCGGCGATTCCGCTGGACAACCAGAGCGCCGCCGAGTCGGCGGCCGGCGTGCTCGCGCACGCGCGCCCCAAGGTGCTGCTGACCACAGCCGCGCACGCCGAGGCGCTGGCCGCGGCGCCGGCCCTGCGCGACACCCGCGTCTTCCTGCTCGATGCGGACGAGACCGACGAGCGCAGCGTGCGGCGCCTGCACCGCCCCGCCCGCGATCTGCCCCCGCCGCACGCCGACGACGTGGCGTCGCTGCTCTATACGTCCGGGACCACGGGCACCCCGAAGGCGGTGCCCCTCACGCACGCGAACCTGCTCGCCAACGTCGCCGCGCTGCTCGAGGCGAAGCTCGTGCGCGCGAGCGATCGCGTGCTCATGCCGCTGCCCCTCCACCACACCTATCCGTTCACGATCGGCCTGCTGACCGTGCTCGGCACGGGCGCGGCGCTGATCCTGCCGTCCGGCATCACCGGCCCCGAGATCGCGCGGGCCGCTATGGAGGCGCGGGCCACCGCGCTGCTCGCCGTGCCGCGGCTCGCCGTCGCGCTGTGGGAGGGCGTGGAGAGCGCCGTGCGCGCGCGCGGCGAGCGGCAGACGCGGCTGTTCTTCCGGCTGCTCGACTTCAGCATCGCCGTCCGTCGCCACACGGGCCTGCGCCTCGGCAAGCTGCTGTTCCGCGCCGTGCACGCGCGGCTCGGCAAGGACCTCGACCTCATCGGCTGCGGCGGCGCGAAGCTCGGCGCCGACCTCGAATGGAAGCTCGAGGGCCTGGGCTGGCGCGTGCTCA
This sequence comes from Gammaproteobacteria bacterium, assembly GCA_036563665.1. Classification (GTDB taxonomy): domain Bacteria; phylum Pseudomonadota; class Gammaproteobacteria; order Steroidobacterales; family Rariloculaceae; genus FEN-1219. The sequence goes on along the minus strand of DATCLY010000022.1, from coordinate 36,125 downwards.
CGGGTTACGGCCTCACGGAGACGGCCCCCGTGCTCACGTTCAATCGCCCGGGCGCGGTGCGCCTGGGCTCCGAAGGCCGGCCGCTGCCGGGCGTGGAGCTGCGCATCGACCCCGTGCCGGGGCAGGCGCACGGCGAGATCGTGGCGCGCGGGCCGAACGTGTTCGCGGGCTACTGGGGGAATCCCGAGGCGACGCGCGAGGCGTTCACCGCCGACGGCTGGTTCCGCACGGGCGATCTCGGCTGGCTCGACGAGGACGGCTACCTGCACATCGTGGGGCGCAGCAAGGAGGTCATCGTCCTGCCGGACGGCAAGAACGTCTTTCCCGAGGACGTCGAGAAGGCCTACGCGCAGTCGCCGCTCTTCAAGGAGATCGCGGTCCTCGAGCACCAGGGTCGGCTCGCGGCGCTCATCGTGCCGAACGACGACGAGGTGCGGCGCCGGGGCGCCGTGCGGGCGGCCGCGCTGCTGCGCGAGGAGCTCGAGGAGGTGGCACAGCGTCTGCCGCCCTACCAGCGGGTCGGGCAGTACCGCCTCACGCGGCAGCCGCTGCCTCGCACGCAGCTCGGCAAGCTGCGCCGTCACCTGCTGCCCGACATCTATGCGCGCTCCGACGCGGCCGAGGCGGCGGGTCCTCCCGAGGAGCTCAGCGAGGAGGACCGCAAGCTCCTCGAAACCGGCGTCACGGCCGAGATCTGGCGCTGGCTCGGCGAGCGCTACCCCGGCCGGCCCCTGTCACTCGAAACGAGCCCGCAGCTCGACCTGCAGATCGACTCGCTCGAGTGGGTCACGCTCACGCTCGAGCTCGAGCAGCGCTTCGGCGTGACGCTCTCCGGCGAAGCGGTGAGCCGCGTCATGAGCCTGCGCGACCTGCTGCGCGAGGCCGCGCAGGCGCCGGCGGCGGCGACGCCCGCGGCCGCGCCGCCGCCGGACGTGCAGGAGCCGGGCCCGCTGCTCGCGGCGCTCGGCGTGCTGCTGTTCGCCATCGCCCGCCTGCTCATGCGCACGCTCTACCGCTTCGACGCGGCCGGGGTCGAGCGGCTCGAGTCGGACAAGCCGCTCGTCTTCACGCCGAACCACGCGAGCTTCCTCGACCCGCTGGCGGTCGCCGCCGCGCTGCCGTGGAAGCGGCTGCGCAAGACGTACTGGGCCGGCTGGGTCGGCATCATGTACAAGGGTCCCGTGCGGCGGCTCGTGAGCCGCGCCACGCGCGTGCTGCCCGTGGATCCGGACCGCGACCTCGCGGCGGCCATCCGCGCGGCGCGGGCGCTCCTCGATCGGGGCTACGATCTCGTCTGGTTCCCGGAAGGCCGCCGCTCGCCGAACGGCAAGCTCGAGCCGTTCCAGGCGGGGATCGGCGTGCTGCTCGAGGGCAGCGACGCCGAGGTCGTGCCGACGGCGATCCGCGGCGCATTCGAGGCCTGGCCGCGGGACGCGCGCCGTCCGCGGCTCGGCGGGCGCATCGCCGTCACGTTCGGCGAGCCGCTCGCGGTCGGGGCGCTCGAGCGCGCCGCCGCGCCGCACGAGCGCCGCCCCGAAGCCATCCGCTGCGCCCTCGAGCGGCAGGTGGCCGCGCTGCTCGGGGAGGCCGCCCCCGCCTCCGCCGAATGACCGAGGACGAAGCCATGAAGCACGACCGCCTCGCCTGCCTCGCCGCGATCCTCGCCGCGCTCGCGGCGGCCCCGACCGCCGCGCAGGAGCGCGCCCCGGCGCCCTCCGGCGCGTCGCTCTACGCGAGCTACTGCTCCGCCTGCCACGGCGCCACCGGCGAAGGCGACGGGCCCGTCGCCGCCGTCATGACGGTCACCGTGCCGAACCTGCGCACGCTCGCGATGCGCAGCGGCGGCACCTTCCCCACGGAGAGCGTCACCGAGTACGTGGACGGCACCCGCTTTCCGGCCGCGCACGGCAGCCGGCAGATGCCGATCTGGGGAGAGGTCTTCGAGTGGGACGCGGACGGCCTCGCGCGCGAGCGCGCGCGCGAGCGCATCGACGCGATCGTCGCCTACCTCGCGGAGATTCAGTACTGAGCGTGCGTCGCGGCCGTCAGCTCGGCGTGTTGGGCGGCGGCATGACCTTGCCCACGGCCTGCACGAGCTCGGCGAGCGACCGCATGCGGAGCTTACGCATGACGCGGGCGCGATGCAGCTCGACGGTGCGCTGGCTCACGCCGAGATCCATGGCGATGACCTTGTTCGCCTGACCGCTCACCACGCGCTGCATGACCTCCGTCTCGCGCGGCGTGAGCGTCTTGAGCCGCTCGAGGATCGCGCGCTCTTCCCGCCGCGCGGCCCGCCGTGCGCGATCCTGCTCGAGCGCCTTGTGGATGCGGTCCAGCAGGTCCTGATCGCGGAACGGCTTCTGGATGAAATCGGCGGCGCCGGATTTCATCGCCTTCACCGCCATGGGCACGTCGCCGTGCCCGGTGATGAAGATGATCGGCACCTCGGCCTTGCGCTCCGCGAGAAGCTGCTGCAGCTCGAGGCCGGAGAGGCCCGGCATGCGGATGTCGCTCACGAGGCAGGCGTGCTGCTCCTCGTCGTACTCGTCGAGGAACTCGTGTGCGGATGCGAACGTGCGGTTGGCGAGATTGACGGAATCGAGCAGAAGGCTGAGGGAGTCGCGGACGGCGGCATCGTCGTCGATGACGTACACGAGAGGCTGGTCCTTGTTCACACCGTCTCCTCCTCCAAGGGCGGTAGCTCGATGGCGAAAACGGCGCCGCCTTCGGGATTGTCGCTGTACGTCAGGCGGCCGCCGTTAGCTTGAATAATGGTGCGGCTGATCGCAAGCCCCACTCCGAGCCCGTCCTGCTTCGTCGTGACGAACGGGTTGAAGATGTCCTCGCCCAGGGTCGGCTCGACGCCGGGCCCGTGGTCCGCGACCGCGATGCGCACGCTGCCGTCCACTCCCCGGCCAGTCGACACGACGATGCCGTCGCGCTTGTCGAGGCCGCGCATCGCGTCCACGGCGTTACGCGTGAGATTGAGCAGCACCTGCTGCAGCTGCACGGCGTCGCCGCGCACGGGCGGCAGGTCCGGCGCGAATCGCGCCACGACGGTGATGCCTTCGGCCCGGGCATCGGCCTCGACCAGGTCCCACACGTCCCGAATGAGGCGATTGACGTCGAGCGCCTCGGTGCGGACCTCCTGCCGGCGGATGAACTTGCGGATGTTCTCGATCACCTGCCCGGCGCGGCGCGCCTGATCGTCGATCTTCTCGCAGATGTCCTTGAGCACGGCCTCGTTGATCGGCTTGCGCTCGAGCACGCGCCGGGCCGCTTGTGCGTACGTGGCGATGGCGGAGAGCGGCTGGTTGATCTCGTGCGCGATGCCGGCCGCCATCTCGCCCATGAGGTTGAAGCGTCCCACGTAGGCGAGCCGCGATTCGACGGAGCGCGTATGCATCTCGGCCGCGCGCTGCTGCGTGAGGTCGCGGATGATGGCCACGAACCGCCGGCGGTCGCCGCTTCGCGCCTCGCCGACGGACAAGGCGATGGGGAACACCTCGCCGTTCGAGCGCACCGCGTCCACCTCGCGGCCGATGCCGATGATGCGGGCCTCGCCGGTCTCGAGATAGCGGCGCATGTACTCCGCGTGCCGGGAACGGTGCGGTTCCGGCATGAGCACGTCCACGCTCGCGCCGAGCATCTCGTCGTGCGAGTAGCCGAACAGCCGCTCCGCCGCGGCGTTGAACGCCACGATCTTGCCTTCCTCGTCGGCGACGACCATCGCGTCCACCGCGGCGTCGAACAGCGCCTTGAGCTCGGCGTTCGCCATCATCGCCTCGGCGCCGGTGTCTCGCTTGTCGGCCATACGCGTTTTCCGTATTCGTGCAACGGTATCAAGCGCTTGGAACCGCCCTGCCTCCGGGGCCACAATGCGGCCGACGGCGGCACGTTTGCCGTGCATAATAGCGGTCATGAAACGCGTCCTGGTCGTTCTGGATCCCACGGCGAAAGACCAGCCGGCGCTGGAACGGGCGGCGTGGCTGGCGCGCCGGCTGCCAGCCGAGCTCGAGCTCTTCGTCTGCGACTACGACCAGTACCTCGCCGGCGAGCGCTTTTTCGACTCCGCCGCGCTCGAGAAGGCCCGGGCCAGCCAGATCGAGAATCGCCTGCGGTGGCTCAAGGAGAAGGCCGCCGAGCTCGAGCGGCAGGGCGTGACGGCACGGGCCGACGCGCGCTGGGACCATCCGCTGCACGAGGGCATCGTGCGCAAGGTGTCCGAGTCGAAGCCCGATCTCGTGCTCAAGGACACCCACTACCATGCGGTGCTGCGCCGATCGATCTTCTCGAACACCGACTGGAACCTGATCCGCACGTGCCCGGCGCCGCTGTGGCTCGTGAAGGCGCGGCCGGTGGGCGCCACCCCGCACGTCGTGGCGGCCGTGGACCCGCTGCACGAGCACGACAAGCCGGCCGAGCTGGATCACCGCATCCTCGCGGCCGCCAAGGAAGTCGCCGACGCCGTGCGCGGCGAGCTGCACGTCTTCCATGCCTACGACATCGCGCCCGCGCTCGCGGTCTCCACGGACGCGATGACCATGCCGATCGCCATGCCCGTGCGCGAGCTCGCGGACGCCTTGAAGCGGCGGCACGGAGACGCCGTCTTCGCGCTGACCGACCGTCACGCGATCGATCGGCGCCGCGTCCATCTTCTGGAGGGCGCGACCCGGCAGTTGCTGGTAGAGCTCGCCGAGCAGCTGCCGGCCGATCTCGTCGTGATCGGAGCCGTGTCCCGCAGCGGGCTCAAGCGGCTGTTCCTCGGCAGCACGGCGGAGCAGGTGCTCGACCACTTGCCGTGCGACGTGCTGATCATCAAGCCGGCCACCCCTCCGGCCGAGCAGTAACCGCGTCGAGCATACTCGCCTCGTCCGCCGCCGGCATACGTACATACCGTAGGCTTCGCAGAGCGGCGCGCCCGCCCCGGGCGGTCATTCGAGCACGCTGCCCACGTACATGAGCGCCGCCCCCGCGAGGAACATCGTGAAGTGCGCGAAATCGCGCCGGGCGAAAGCGACCTTGTTGAGCTCCGGCACGAGGTCGGTGGCCCCGATGTACAGGAAGCCGCCGGCCGCGAACGGCACCAGGTAGGAAACGTCCACCGCGTCGCTCGCCGCGTAGGTCAGCAGCCCGCCCGCGAGGAACGTGAGCGCGGAGATGCCGTTCCAGACGAGCGCCTTGCGCTTCGACCAGCCGGCGTGCAGCAGCACCGCGAAATCGCCGAGCTCCTGCGGAATCTCGTGCGCCGCGGCGGCGATGAACGTGCTCACGCCGAGCCGCACGTCGATGAGGAACGCGCTCGCGATCGCCGTGCCGTCGATGAGGTTGTGCAGGCCGTCGCCGAGCAGGACGAGATACACGACCGGCCGCGATGCGCGCGCTGCGCCGTGGCCGCGATGCCAGTGCAATAGCTGCTCGAGCCCGAGGAACGCGGCGAAGCCGAGCACGACGAGCGGCCACACCGACGCCGCGGGGCTCACGCGCTCGAGCGACGCCGGGACCATGTGGAAGAAGGCGCTGCCTATCAGCGTGCCCGCCGCGAGCGCCACGAGCGGCAGGAGCAGCCGCTCGGTGAGGCGCTCGCCGAGCAGCAGCAGCACGATGCCGAGCAGCGCGATGGCGGCCATCACGAGGCCGCTCGCGACGATCCAGTGCAGCGTGGTCACCGGCGGAATCCAGGAGCCCGTCCGACCAATGATGCGCCCGCCGCGCGGTCAGCGCAGATAGGCCTCGGCCGCGTAGCGGCGCATCATCCGGTGGCTGTGGAACAGCGAGGCGTTGCGCGAGATCGCGCCGAGCATGACGGCGAGCCACGCCGCCCGATCGCGATAGAGCGGCAGCACGACTTGCTCGAGCTTCGCGTACAGCGCGGCGGCATCGCCGCTCGAATCCGCCCCGCCGTCGCCGATGGCCCAGCCGGTGACGCCTTCGATGTGCCCCTCGAGCCACCAGCCGTCGAGCACGCTCAGGTTCGGCACGCCGTTGAGCGCGGCCTTCATGCCGCTCGTGCCCGAGGCCTCGAGCGGCGGCTGCGGCGTGTTGAGCCACACGTCCACGCCCGCGACCATGGCGAGCGCCACGTCCATGCTGTAGTTCGGCAGGAACGCGATCGGGATGTCGGGCGTGAGCTCGCGCATGAGACCGTGCAGCCGCTCGATCGCCCGCTTGCCGGGCTCGTCCCGCGGGTGCGCCTTGCCCGCGAGCACGATCTGGAACGGCTGCTTCGAGGCGATGCGGCGCAGCGCCGCCACGTCCGCGAACAGGAGCTCGGGGCGCTTGTACTGCGTCATCCGCCGCCCGTAGCCGATCGTCGGCAGCTCCGGATCGAAGGCGACGCCGGTCGCTGCGCGGATGCGCTCGATGAGCCCGCGCTTGGCCCGCATGTGTGCCGCCCAGAGCTCCTCCGGAGGCAGCACGACGTTGGCCCGCATGAGCAGCTCCGGCTCCACGCACCACCCCGGCACGCGGCGGTCGTAGAGCGTCGCGATCTCCGGGTGCGCCCAGGTGAACGGGTGGATGCCGTTCGTGATCGCGCTTACGCTGTAGCCGGGGAAGAGCCGTCGCGACGTCTCCGCATGACGCTTCGCCACGCCATTGACGTACTCGGAGAGCGACAGCGCGAGCTGAGTGGTGTTGAGCACGTCCCGCCCCGCGAGCGTGCGCAGCATCTCGCGATCCACCGGCTCGCCGAGAATGCGCTGCACGAGCTCGTACGGGAAGCGGTCGTGTCCCGCCTCGACCGGCGTGTGCGTGGTGAAATGGCAGAGGTCGCGCACCGCGGGCAGGTTGTAGCGCGGCTCTCCGGGCCGGACGTCGTCCGGCGCGTACTCGTGGCGCTGCAGGAGCTGCAGCGTGAGCAGCGCGGAGTGGCCTTCGTTCAGGTGATAGGCGTAGATGCGAAATCCCAGCGCCTCGAGCATGCGCACGCCGCCGATGCCGAGCACGATCTCCTGCTTGAGCCGGTACGCCTGGTCGCCGCCGTACAGCACGTCGGTGATGGCGCGGTCGGCGACGTCGTTCTCGGGCAGGTTGGTGTCGAGCAGGATGACGGGCTGCCGCCCGCCGCTGTGCCCCGTCAGCACGTATAGCCAGCCGCCGACCCACACGTCGCGGCCTTCCACCACCACCGAGATCTTCGCCGGCAGCGGCGTCGCCTTCTGCGCGGGCTCCCACGGGTCCGGAAGCTCCACCTGGCGGCCCGCCGCGTCGATCCCCTGACGGAAGTAGCCCGCGTGGCTCACGAGCGTGACGCCGACCATCGGGATCTCGAGATCGGCCGCCGAGCGCAGCGTGTCGCCCGCGAGCACGCCCAGGCCCCCGCTGTAGGTCGGGATGGCGGACTCGAGCGCGATCTCCATCGAGAAGTAGCCGACGCGCCGGTTGCGCAGGAACTCCGTGACGCCGTCGCCGCGAGCCTTCATCCCGTCTCCTCGCGCGCCGGCTGCAACGTCAACGTCACGCGCACCTCGCCGCGGCCGTCCGGCGACGCGCTCTCGCGGAAGCCGAGCGACGCGCAGAGGTTGCGCATGCGCGCGTTGTCGGCCAGCACGTCGCCGAAGATCTCGCGGATGCCGCGCTCGCGCGCGTAGTCGATGATGCGCCGCATGAGCAGGCGCCCGAAGCCCATCCCCGTGTAGCGCCGCTCCACGATGACGGCGAACTCCGCGGTCTCGTTGTCGGGATCCGCCACGAGGCGCACCACGCCGTAGATGTCCGCCTTGCCGGGGATGCCGTGCTCGGCCAGCACGAGGGCCATCTCGCGGTCGTAGTCGATCTGCGTCATGCGTGCGGCCATCACGTGCGTGAGCGTCTTGAGCGGCACGAAGAAGCGCGCGCGAATCTCCTCCGGCGTGAGCTTCGCGAACCACGCGTGCAGCGCCGGCTCGTCCTCGGGCACGATGGGCCGCGTGAGCAGCACGCGCCCGTCGGGGACGCGCACGTCCTGCTCGAGCTCCTTGGGATAGGGCCGGATCGCGAGCCGCGCCTGGCCCGGCGGCGCGCTCGCGTCGAGCCGCACGCGCGCATCGAGCGCCACCACGCCGTCGGCGCGGGCGAGCAGCGGATTGACGTCGAGCTCCGCCACTTCCGGGCAGTCCACGACGAGCTGCGAGACCCGCGTGAGCACGAGCGCCACGGCGTCGACGTCGACGGGCGGCACGTTGCGGAAGCCGAGCATCTCGCGGTACACGCGCGTGCGCGCCATGAGCCGGCGCGCGAGCTCGAGGTTGAGCGGCGGCAGCTCCACCGCCGTGTCCGCCGCCACCTCCACCGCGGTGCCGCCGCGACCGAACAGGATCACGGGGCCGAAATCGCCGCCGCTCGTGGCGCCCACGATGAGCTCGAGCGCACCGCGGCGGTCCACCATGGGCTCGACGAGGAACCCTTCCACGGTCGCGCCGGCGACGCGTGTTTCCACGCGCTCGCGCATGGCCTCGGCGGCGGCCTCCACCGCCGCCGCTCCCTCGAGGTCGAGCACGACGCCGCCCACTTCCGACTTGTGGATGACCCCGGACGCGCGGACTTTGAGGGCGACGGGAACGCCGAGCTCGGCGGCGATCTGCCCGGCCTCCGCGGGCGAGCGCGCCTCGCGGCTCGGGTTCACCGGCACGCCGTATGCCGCGAGCAGCCTGCGCGCGTCCTCGCCCGCGAGCCACGTCCGGCCTGCCGCCAGCGCCCCGTCGATCACGGCGCGCGCCGCAGCGGCGTCGGCCGTGAAGAGCTCGGGCAGCGACGGCGGCGTCTGCATCAGGATCTCCTGATTGCGCCGGTACTCGACGAGCTGCATGAATGCGCGCACCGCCTGCTCGGGCGTGGCATAGCTCGGTACGCCGTGCCGCTCGAGCTCCTCGCGCGACGCGCGCGCCGTGTGCTCGCCCACCCAGCTCGTGAGCGCCGCAACGTCCGGGAACTCCTCGAGCACGGCGAGCACCTCGCGCGCCACGTCGATGCCGGCTGCCATGGCCGTGGGGCAATGCAGCACCAGCACGGCGTCCACGCCGCCGCCGGCGAGCAGCGTGCGGAGCGCCGCCGCATAGCGCGCCGGCGTCGCGTCGCCGACGATGTCGACCGGATTGCCGCGCGACCAAGACGCGGGCAGCAGCGCGTCGAGCCGCGCGATCGTCTCCGGCGGCAGCGCGGCGAGCTCGCCGCCGCGGTCGAGCAACGCGTCGGCCGCGAGCACGCCGGTGCCGCCGCCGTTGGAGACGATGGCGAGCTTGCCGCTGCGCGGCCGCCGCGCGCGGGCGAGCGTCGCCACGGCGTCGAACAGCTCCTCGAGCACCGCCACCCGCAGCATGCCCGCACGCCGGAACGCCGCGTCGTACTCGACGTCCGGCCCCGCGAGCCGGCCGGTGTGCGACGCGGCCGCGCGGCCGCTCAGCTCGTGCCTGCCCGCCTTCACGACGATGACCGGCTTCGAGCGCGCGGCCGCACGCGCGGCGGACATGAACTTGCGCGGGTGAATCACCGCTTCGAGATAGAGCAGAATGGCCTTCGTGGCGGAGTCGTTCGCGAGGTAGTCGAGCAGATCGCCGAAATCGACGTCGGCCATGTCGCCGAGCGCCACGAGGTACGAGAAGCCGATGCCGCGCGCGTGCGCCCAGTCGAGCACCGATGTGGTGATGGCGCCGGATTGCGCGAGGAAGGCGATGCCGCCGGTCGCGGGCGCGATGTGCGCGAAGCTCGCGTTGAGCCGCGACGCGGGCGCGAGCAGCCCCAGCGTGTTGGGGCCCACGATGCGCAGCAGGTGCGGCCGCGCGGCGTCGAGCATGGCCTGGCGCAGCGATCCCCCGCCGGCGTGCGCCTGGTCGAAGCCCGCGGAGATCACCACCGCGCCGCGCGCGCCGCGCGCGCCCACCTCGGCGATCACGCGCGGCACCTTGGCGGCGGGAATGGCGACGATGGCGAGATCCGGCGCCTCCGGAAGGCTCACGGCGTCGCGATACGCCGTGAGCCCCCGCACCTGTCGGTGCTTGGGGTTGACGGGGTACACCGCGCCCGGGAAGCCCGACTCGAGCAGGTTCGCCATGACCACGCGGCCGATGGAGCCTTCGCGATCGCTCGCCCCGATCACCGCGACCGATCGTGGGTGGAACAGGGCGTCCAGGTTGCGGATCGTCATGGGCTCGGCGTCCCGCGCCGACGCTTGCGCATCGGCGGCACGCATGGGTGAATGTACGTATATCAAGCCATGCCCGGCAAGGCGAACAATAGCGCGCGGAGGCACGCCATGGCAGTCAGCTCGATCTGCAACTACAACGTGGCCACGATCTCTCCGGACGCGGGCATCGTGGAGGCCGCCGCACGGATGCGCGAGGAGCACGTGGGCGATCTGATCGTGGTCGAGTACCGGCAGGGCAAGCGGATCCCGGTCGGCATCCTCACCGACCGCGACATCGTCGTGGGCGTGATCGCCAAGGAAGTCGATCCGAACGCCGTGAAGGTCGGCGACGTGATGAGCAGCGAGCTCCTCACCGTGCGCGAGGACAACGGCATCGAGTTCGCGCTGCGCGAGATGCGCCGCGCCGGCGTGCGGCGCGCCCCGGTCGTGAGCGCCGAGGACGAGCTCGTGGGCGTGCTCTCGATCGACGACGCGCTCGACCACGTGGCCACGCAGCTCGGCCACATCGCCGACATCATCCGCCTCGGCCAGCAGCTCGAGAGCGCAACGCGCCCTTAGGCGCCGCCGCACGGCTCTGTAGGGTGGCTTTCCATTGTGGGAGCGGCTTTCCAGCCGCGATCATCGTGGGAGCGGCTTTCCAGCCGCGATTCTTCGGCCTCACCAAACGAAGAATCGCGGCTGGAAAGCCGCTCCCACAGTGAAAGGCGCTCCCACCCGGCTCCTAGATCCGGAAGCCTTCCTTCGTGAACGGCAGCGTGCGGATGCGGTGCCCGGTCGCCGCGTAGATCGCGTTCGCGATCGCCGGCGCCGCCGGCGGCAGCGCGGGCTCGCCGACGCCCGTGGGCGGGTACTCCGACTCCACGAAGTGCACCTCCACCTCCGGCGCCTTGTCGATGCGCAGGATGGGGTACTTGTCGAAGTTCGACTGCTGCACGCGGCCGTTCTCGAACGTGATCTCGAGCCCCATCGCGGTGCTGAAGCCGTCGATGACCGAGCCCTGCACCTGATTCTCGGCGCCGCTCAGGTTCACGATCGGGCCGATGTCGCCCGCGACCCAGACCTTGTGCACCGTGACCCGCTTGCTCGCGTCCACGCTCACCTCGGCCACCTCGGCGAAGTGGCCCAGGTGGCTGAAGTGGAACGCGAGCCCGAGGCCCCGACCCTCAGGCAGCTTGCGACCCCAGCCCGCCTTCTCGGCGGCCAGCCGGATCACGTTCGCCGCGCGACCCGTGTGCAGCACGCGCGGATTGTCGGGCACGACGGGCCGCGGCTCGCCCATGATGTCGAGCAGGAACTCGACATGGTCGCGGCCCGCGGCCACGGCGCACTCATGCAGGAAGCTCTGCACCACGAACGCGATGGCGTTCGACCCCGGCGCCCGCCACGGTCCCGTGGGAATGCGCGACGGGATCAGCGACTGCCGGATGCGGCTGTTCGGCACGACGTTGGCCGGGAACTCCTGCGGCGAGAGATTCCCGGCGCTGACGGGCGTCTGCCCGTCGTGCGTGAACGTGATGAAGTGGTTCTGCCAACCGGTGAGCTTGCCGGAGGCGTCGACGGCCGCCTTGAGGGAGTGGAAGCCTCCCGGGCGGTAGTAGTCGAACGCCATGTCGTCCTCGCGCATCCATTGTACCTTCACGGGCACGCCGCCCGCGCGGCGCGAGATGGCCACCGCCTCGCACACGCTGTCGTTGGCGAGCCGCCGGCCGAAGCCGCCGCCGCCGCGCAGCTGATGCAGCGTGACCTTCTCCTTCGGCAAGCCGGTCAGCGCCGCCACGGCGTCCACCGCCGCCTGCGGCGTCTGGGTGGGCGCCCAGATCTCCACGCTGTCGCCCTTGAACCACGCCGTGCAGTTCTGCGGCTCGAGATCGGCGTGCGACACGTATTGATACGTGTAGAGCGCCTCCACGGTGTGCGCGGCGCGGCGCAGCGCCGTGTCCACGTCGCCCGTCTCGCCGAGCAACGTGGCCTCGCCCTTCTCGGCGAGCGCTTTCGCCTCGGCGACCGCGGCCGTCCAGCTGTCCTTCGAGGCCTCGCTCTCGTCCCAGGTGACCTGCAGCGCGCGCTTCGCCTGGAACGCGTTCCAGGTGCTGTCCGCCAGAATGGCCACGCCGGACGACAGCGCCGCCGCGTCGGGCTTGAACGCGATGGGGTCGCCCTGCTGCTCGAGGATGAAGGCGTCTTTCACGCCGCGCAGCGACTTCACGTGGTCCAGGTTCGCGGCCACCGCCCTCGCGCCGATGGCGGGCGCCTTCGTGTACGTGGCGTACAGCATGCCCGGCACGATCTGATCGATGCCGAACAGCGGCTGACCGGTGACGATCTTGCGGTTGTCGACGCCCGTGATGCGCTTGCCGAGCAGCCGATACTGCGACCGGTCCTTGAGCGGCACCGACTCGGGATCGGGCAGCGGCAGCTCGGCGGCGGCCTCCGCGAGGTCGCCGTAGGTGGCGCGCCGGCCGGACGCCTCGTGCCTCACGGTGCTCGCCTCGGTGACGAGCTCGCTCTCCGGCACGCCCCACTTGCGGGCGGCGGCCGCGACGAGCATCGCGCGCGCCACGGCTCCCGCACGCCGCAGCGTGTCCCAGTTCAACGGCACCGACGTGGAGCCGCCGGCGAACTGCTGCCCGTACAGCGCGAGGTTGATCTCGGCCTGCTGCACCTGCACATCGTCCCAGCTCGCGTCGAGCTCCTCGGCCACGATCATGGGCAGCGCGGTCTTCACGCCCTGCCCCACCTCCGGGTTCTTGGCGAACAGCACGATGGTGCCGTCCGGCCTCACCTGCACGTAGGGATTGGCGATGAACACGCCGTTCGAGCGCCCCTGCGCGAGCGCCTCGCGCGCCGCGGGGCCCATGGCGAACGCGATCACGAGCCCGCCGCCGGCGACGCCCGTGAGCTTCATGAAGGCACGCCGGGTCAACGGCCGGGCTGCTGCCGCCGCGGCGGCGGAGTGCATCTTCTGCAGGAACTCCGGCAGATACGGATCGGGCGTGAAGCGCTCGTCGCGTCTCATGATCGACCCTCCGCCTTCGCGAGCCGCGCCGCGGCGTTGTGGATGGCCTTGCGGATGCGGTTATACGTGCCGCAGCGGCACAGGTTCGCCGCCATCGCGGCGTCGATCTCCGCATCGGTCGGATTCGGGTTGCGGGCGAGCAGCGCGGTGGCGCTCATGATCTGGCCCGCCTGGCAGTACCCGCACTGCGGGACGTCCTCCTCGATCCACGCCTGCTGCACCGCCGTGAGCTCGCCGTCGGGATCGGCGAGGCCTTCGATGGTGGTGATGCGCTGCTCGGTGACGCTTTCCACCGGCACCTGGCACGACTGCACCGGAAAGCCGTTCAAGTGGACCATGCACGCGCTGCACTGGCCCACGCCGCAGCCGTACTTCGTGCCGACCAGGCCCAGCGAATCGCGCAGCACCCAGAGCAAGGGCGTCTTTGGGTCTACGTCGTCGCCGAGCTCGTACGAGCGACCGTTGACGTTCAACCGAAGCATGGTGACCGACTCTCCCCGGAGGCCCCCTTCGAATCCGAGGAGTCTCGACGAAATCCCCACCAGGCGCAAGCCGCGCGGCGCGCCCCGGGGCGCCCCTTTCGCGGCCCGCGGGGCCCTCAGGCGCCGTTCAGGTTGCGGGGCGTTTAATGTAGCCGTGATCGCCCACGACAGGGACCGCGTATGAAGGGCTCGATGGCGGTGCTGCTAGGCGCCCTGCTCGGCGCCCTGGCGCCGGCCGCCGGCGCCGCGACGGAAGAGGAGACGGAGCGGGTCGTCCGTGCCGCGGAAGGCTTCGCGCGCGACCGCGCACCCGACGCCTTGCGCGACCCGGTGACGCTGCGCGAGCGGCGCACGGCGCCCCGGGACGTCGTCACCCGGGGCAAGCCCCTGAGCCAGGCGCTGCAGTCGCACGTCTTCTTCAACGACGCCTGGGTGTACGAGGCGACCGCCGAGCTCTTCTACGACTCCGACCGCGACGGTTACTACCGCTATCTGCGCGTGCGCTTCGACGTGGACACCGTGCACGAGGCTCTGTGGGTGTACGCCGCGCTGTTTCTGTCGGCCGACGGCGAGACCTGGGAAGAGCTCTACGTGACCGACGATTTCCTGGTGCACGGCACCTCGCCCGACGACGACTACGAGGTGGAGACCGAGCTGCTCCAGGGCTACCCGCCCGGGGAATACGATCTGCTGATCGAGCTCTACGACGCGGACCACGGCCTGCTCGTCGACGAGTACGGTCCGCTCGAGTCGCCGGCGCTGGCCCTGCTGCCGCTCGAGGACGCCGAGTGGGACGGCGCCGTCGAGCACGACGACGACGGCGGCGGCGGCTCGACCACCTGGCCGTTCCTGGCGCTGCTCGCCGCCGCCGCCCTGGCCCGCCGCACGCGCCCCATGCTCCCGTAGCGCCTGCGATCTCCGGACGCTCTCGCGACGAGGTGTCAGGCCCGGTCATGCAGACCCCCTTCCAGGACGCTCGCGCGCACGGATGCGCGCGAGGCTACAGGGATGTATTCACGCCGTTCCTGGAAGGGGGTCTGCATGACCGGGCCCCTGCGGCTACGCCTGCGCCCGCGAAGATCGCGGAGGCCGGTGGTCAATGCCCGAACGACGACCTATGCTTAGGCGGACGGCGGCACCGGGCGGGCCCGGCGGCCGCGACAAGAACCGATAACGCTCGCTGACTTCTGGGGCGGCACGAAACATTCCATCTTTCGAGGAGACGACAGCATGAGATCGAGGATCCTGCGGCCTGCTCTGTGCGGCATCGCACTCGGAGCGCTCGCAACCGGCGCTTGGGCCGCGCCCATGACCTACGAGATCGACCCGAACCACACGTATCCCTCGTTCGAGGCCGACCACATGGGCGGCTTGTCGAAATGGCGGGGCAAGGTCAACTCCACTACCGGCACCATCACGTTCGACAAGGAAGCGCAGACGGGCACGGTGGAAGTCACGATGGACATGAAGACCATCGACTTCGGGCATCAGGGGCTCAACGACCACGCGCAGACGCCGGACCTGTTCGACACCGCGCAATTCCCCACGGCGACGTACAGCGGCCGGCTGGTCGACTTCCGTAACGGCGCCCCAACGGCGGTGGACGGCACGCTCACCCTGCACGGCGTGAGCAAGCCCGTGCGGCTGCAGATCGAGAGCTTCAAGTGCCAGCAGCATCCGATGCTGCGGCGCGAGGTCTGCGGCGCGGACGCGGTGGCGCAGATCAACCGCGAGGACTTCGGCATCTCGTTCGGCAAGAACTTCGGCTTCGACATGGGCGTGACGCTGCGCATCCAGGTCGAGGCGATCGTTCCCGAGAGCTGACGGCCACGCGGGAAGCCGCTCCTGTCCGCGCCGAACAGGAGCGGCTTCCCGACCGTGACCTTCGCGGCAACGAACGAAGAGTCGCGCCCGGAAAGGCGCTCCCACCCGGCGAACGAAGCCCGTGGGAGCGGCTTTTCCGGGCGCGATTTTTTTGCGCCGCGCGTCAGGCTCCGGCCGACCGGCAGCGCCGCTCGAGCTCCGCGCGGTCGATGCCGTCGATCTCGAGCAGCTTGCGCCGCGAGGTGTGACCCGCGACCACTCGCACCTGCGCGCGCTTGAGCCCGAGCCACTCCGCCAGGAACTCCTCGAGCGCGTCGTTGGCGCGGCCGTCGGTGGGCACCGCGGCCACGCGCACGCGGAGCGCGTCGCCCGCCCAGCCGGCCACCTCGTTGCGGCTCGCGCGCGGGACGACTTTTACGGCGAGCTTGACCGTGGCGGCAGCCTCGTGGCGGGAGCGACGATGGGCGCGGGACTCAAGGCGCCAGATATTCCGCCAGCGCGTCGAGCTCGGCGTCGCTGATCTCGGTCTTGCGGAAGAACGGCATGACGGACACGCCGGAGCGCACGAACGCCTTCGTGATCTCGGGCACGAGGTCGGTGCGCTCCTCGAGCAGCGCGGGCTTCTGCCCGTTGTAGAGCGCCTGCAGCGCCGCCGTGCCCGGCTTGCCGGGGCCGTCGCCGTGGCACGGCTCGCACCACTTGTCGAACACCGCCTTGCCGTCCGGCGAGTCGGCCGCGTGCGCGGACGCGGCGAGGAAAACGGACGCGGTCGCTGCGATCCAGATCTTGCTGCTCATCGATGCTCTACCCGTGCTCACCCCTGGCGCATGTGCCGCAGATGACGCGGCCAGATCCCGTAACGCCCCGCCGCCAGGATGCCGTTCGGATCGATGGCGTCCTTCAACGTCTCGTGGAAGCGGCGCAGCGCATGATTATTGAAGGAGTACGCGTTCATGACCGCCTCCTGGAACGCCGGCGGCGTGCGGTACTCGCCCCACCCGTGCTCGGCCGCGATCTGCACCAGGCGCTCGAACTTGGCGCGGTTCGCGCGATTGGTCTCGATGTCCTTGCTCACGGGGAAGGCCAATATATACACGAACGCGCGGTTCCAGTAGGTCGTGGGCAGGCTGAAGCCCACGGCGTTGAAGGGCAAGTCGAGCTCACGGGCCGCTTCGGCGAACACACGGTTCGCCTCGAAGATCGCCTCGCCGGTGCGCGGGATGATCGGCGAGAACCACATGTGACCTTCCGTGGGGTTGGGGTTGGTCGCCGAGCGCGCGCCGATCGAGAACATCGTGAGGCTCGGCACGCCGAACTCGGGCAGCGTGGCGTTGCGGGAGCCGAGCGCCTGGTTGCGCGTGATCTGCTCGATCTCCTCGGCGCTCAGCGGAAACTTGAAGAACTCGCCGTTCTCGAAGGTAGCGCCCGCGATGGCCGAGAATTTCTCCTGCGCGTACTCCCAGTTGGCGCGGATCGCCTTCTCCGGCCCGTAGAACTTCACCGTGCAGCTCCAGTAGCCCGTGCCGCGGCGCGCCGCGTAGGCCTCGAGCTCCTCGGTGGACGCGCCGCCCTGGATCAGCTCGCGCAGCTCGTCGGAGATCGGGTCGAAGAAGCCGCCCAGAAGGGGGCTGCCGAGCTGCGGCATGCCGTTCACGACGCCGCTGTTCTCGAGGTAGTTCAAGATATCCACGAGCGGCACGAGGTCGGCCTGCTTGGGCACGACGACCGTGCCGGTGAGGAACGCGTCGGGCTCCGGCATGAGCCAGAAGCCCATCTTCGTGACGATGCCGTAGTTCGACTGCGAGAACAGTCCGTCGATCCAGGGCCCCACGCCGAACTTGAATTGCTGCCAGGTCTTCGCGTTCGGCAACGCGCCCATGCCGGTGCGCAGCAGCTCGCCGTTCGGCAGCACGACCTCCATGCCGCAGTGCGCGTCGAAGTGATTGCGGAACGGCGTGGCCGTGTAGCCGCCGCCGTGGTCGAGCGCGTTGCCGATCAGGCTGCCCCACCCCGGATCGGGGCAGTCCATCCAGACCTTGAGCTTGTGCTCCTGGATGTAGCAGTAGAAGTCGAAATACGACACGCCCGGCTCCACGAGCGCGGTGTGGTTGCGATCGTCCACCTCGAGGATGCGGTTCATGCGCTTCAGATCGAGCACCACGCTGCCCGACAGGTTGGGCGCCGACCCGCCGTAACCCAGGTTCTTCCCCGTCGAGATCGGGTACAGGGGAATGCGGTAGGTGTTGGCCGTGCGCACGACGGCCTGCACCTCCTCGACGGTGGCGGGCGCCACCGCGGCCGACGCGACCCGCTCCTCGGGCTCCCCCTTGAACGGCGAATAGGCGTCGCGATAGAGGGCCACGTCCTCGTCGCTCGCGAACACCCACTCCGATCCCACCGCGCTTTCGAACTCGCGCAACGCACGCGCGAAATCGCGCTCGCTGACCCCTGGAGGCACCGCCATCTCGTTGCTCCTCGTGTCGTTCGCGGCCCTTGGCCTCGCAAGCGGCCGCCGCTCCCCACGCCGTCGGCTCCGCCTATTGTAGGAGCCGTTTCGGGCGCTTCGGTCCGTCGCGCGGCGGGCCCGGCCGTCGGACGAGCCGCCGCCTTCGGAAAACCGCTATCGCCCGGCTCTTGAATATATCTAATCGAGCAGTTAGTTTAGAGGCCCCCTCTCAAAGCCGCCCCGCGCGCTCCTTCCGGGGTTCCCCCCCTCTCACCCGGAAGGACGCGCGGAGGCAGGCGTGCCGCGCGGCCGTGCCCGATCGCAGCCGATCGCTCCCGGGCGTGTGGATTTCGCAAACGTTGCACCATCGAGTATGATCGGGCTGCATGGGACGCCGTCGACAAGTCTCGGACCTTCAAATCACGGAAGCCGCCCGCGAGGTATTCCTGCAGAACGGGCCAAAAGCGCCGGTCGCGCTGGTCGCGAAGAAGCTCGGCGTTTCCACGGCCACGCTCTTTCAACGCGCGGGCAGCAAGACTCAGCTCATGCTGATGGCGCTGGTGCAGTCGGCGCCCTCGCCCACCACCGAGCTGCAGCGGGGCGTGCAGACGGAGGTCCCGGTACGCCAGCAGCTCGGGCGCGTGCTGTTCGAGCTCAACGAGTACCTCGGCACGGTGATCTCGGGGTCGCTGACCTTGCGGGCGGCCCGCATCGAGGCGGAGCTGCCCGAGCCTCGGCCGTCCACCCTGCGGCGGCTGCTCACGCGCTGGCTCGAGGATGCCGCCGCCGCGTCGCTGCTCGACGTGCGGGATGCCAAGACCACCGCGGACGTGCTGATCGGCACGCTCGAGTCGCGGCACATCCACGCCTACATGCAGCAGCAGACGTACTCGGCCCGCCAGCATCGGGATTACATCCGCTCGCTGATCGACGTGGTGTTCCCGCCGCAGGCCGGCGCCTGACGGCCGTCGCGCAGGCGAATCCGCACGTTCCCTGGTCCGGCTAGAGAGAGCCCGCGGCTCGATGCGCTGCACGCGGGTCTCCCGCCAGAGGAAAGCGTTTATGCTGCAGTGCCCGCCCCACGACCGCCGCCGGAACGGCCGGCCGCGGCGCCGCTGGCGCGGGACGCGTCACACTCAGGAGGAACGCAGTCAATGACCGACCATCGCCACGAGACCATCGAGCAACTATTCGACCGCGGCCTGGCCGTACGCCGCGAGGTGTTGGGGGCCGAATACGTCGACAAGTCGCTCCAATCCGCCAACGAGTTCATGGCGGCGTTCCAACGCATCACCACGGAGTGGTGCTGGGGCTATGCGTGGACGCGTCCCGGCCTCGACCGCAGGACGCGGAGCCTGCTGAACCTCGCCATGTTGACGGCGCTGAATCGCGCGCCGGAGATCAAGCTGCACGTGCGCGGCGCGCTGAACAACGGCGTCACGGTGGACGAGATCAAGGAAACCCTGCTGCACGCCACCGTCTATTGCGGCATTCCCGCAGGCCTCGACGCGTTCAAGGCCGCGAACGAGGTGCTCGAGGAGGCGGGAGCGCTACAGCGCTGAGCGGCCGCCGCGACGCCGCCCCTGTCCGCGGGCCGCGGGCAGGAGCGGCTTGCGGCCGCTCAGGCGGCAAGAACTCCGGCTGCCTTCGCCGTGTGCGTCGCGATCGCGTCCATGAGCGGGGGCGACAGGCAATCGTACGGCTCGAGCCCGAGCTCGCGCAGCCGCGCGCGCACGGCGTCCATGTTCTTCGGGTCCGCGCCCGACTCGATGATCGAGGACACGAACGCCGCGAACTCCGGCGGCGCCCACCCCTGCTCCGCGAAGAGCTCCGGGTGGACGAAATCGAGCCCGTAGAACGGGTGCTTGTCGTTGTCGATGCGGCCGTACATGTGCACGCCGCAGTCCCTGCAGGCGTAGCGCTTGATCACCGCCTTGTCGTCCACGGCCTCGAGCTTGCTCTCGTTGGCCGTGACCTTGACCTTGTCGCGCGGCACCACGGCCACCATCGAGAACAGCGCGCCCTCGGGCTTCCAGCACTTGGTGCAGCCGCAGACGTGGTTGTGCGCCACCTGCGAGCCGACGGCCACCGTGACCTTGTTGCTCGGGCAGTGGCAGGAGAGCACTCCCCCTTGAAAGCCCGGCGACGCGGGCTTCGTGCCATTGTCCACCGAAGGATGAATCGAGAAGCTCGCCATTGTCGTTCTCCTGGGATTGCCCCCGGCGGCTCCTGGGCGTCGAAATGCTCGGGCCGGATTCCCCCGCCGCCGGCAGCACGTTGAGACGCTCTTCGAGTATAGGAAGGTGCTCGCCGCGCCCGCAACGACGGCGGGGCGCCGCGCTCGTCCCCGCTAACGCGGCGGCGACCACGGCGCGTGGCCGGCACGCCACACGAGCGGCGCGTCGCCGCGGCTGACGCGGTTGGAAGGCCTGGCGTAATATGCTGATACTACCGACTCGAATACGATCTCGGCCTTGTGTACCGAGACCCCGCCGGTCCGGGAGCTTTGCTTTAGGAGGGAATGGCATGCCTTTGGTGAATCTGAAACCCGTCCTGGCCGAGGCCAAGGCCAAGGGCTACGCGGTCGCGGCGTTCAACCCGGTCGACTACGCGTCGATGAAAGCCATGGTCAAGGCGGCGGAGGAGCTCAGCGCCCCGGTCATCGTCCAAACCTCGGCGAAAACCATCAATTACTACGGCCACGAGGCCCTCGTGGGCTGGATGCGCGAGATCGCGGGGAGCTCGCCCGTGCCCGTGGTGCTGCATCTCGACCACGGCAAGGACCTCGAGATGATCCGCAAATGCGTGGAGGCGGGCTGGACCTCCGTCATGATCGACTGGTCCGACAAGCCGTTCGAGACCAACCTCGAGGCGTCGCGCAAGGTGGTGCAGATGGCGAGCGCGCGCAACGTCGGCGTGGAGGCCGAGATCGGCCAGATCCACGGCGTCGAGGACGACATGGTCGTCACGGAGAGCTACCTCACGGACCCGAACGAGGCGGAGAAATTCTGCCGCGAGCTCGATCTCGCCGCGTTCGCGGCCGCGGTGGGCACCGCGCACGGCTACTACAAGGGCGAGCCCAAGGTCGCGTTCGACCTGATCGCCGAGATCAATCGCCGCACCCAGGTGCCGATGGCGCTGCACGGCGGCACCGGGCTCTCCGACGAGGTCATCCAGCGCTGCATCAAGCTCGGCTGCGCGAAGATCAACATCTCGACCAACCTGAAGCACGTCTTCATCGACAGCTTCGTGCAGTACCACGAGCAGAACCCGAAGGACTACGAGCCGCTGCGGGTGCTGCGCGCGCAGTACGACGCCTTGAAGGAGCTCTTCAAGGAGAAGATCGAGCAGTTCGGCGGCGCGGGTCGCGCGCCGGAGCTCCTGTCGAAAGTCGCCTGACGCCCGCATGAAGGCGCTGATCTTCGACTGCGACGGCGTCCTCGTGGACACCGAGCGCGACGGCCATCGCGTCGCGTTCAACCGGGCGTTCGCGGAGTTCGGCATCGACGCCGAGTGGGACGTGGACACTTACGGCGAGCTGCTGCGGGTCGCGGGCGGCAAGGAGCGCATGCGGGCCTACTTCGACAAGGTCGGCTGGCCGCCGGGGCGCGACGACCGCGACCAGCTCATCGCGGATCTGCACAAGCGCAAGACCGCCATCTTCACCGAGCTCATCGCGAGCGGCCGCCTGCCGTTGCGCAGCGGCGTGGCCCGCCTCGTCGACGAGGCGAGCGCCGCGGGCATCCGCCTCGGGGTGTGCACGACGTCGGCGCCGGCCTCCGTGTCCGGCGTGCTGGACCTGCTGGGCCCGGAGCGCAAGGCCCGCTTCGAGATCGTGCTCGCAGGCGACGTGGTGTCCAAGAAGAAGCCGGACCCCGAGATCTACGTGCTCGCCCGCGAGCGCCTGGGGCTGCCCGCGGCCGAATGCGTGGTGATCGAGGACAGCCGCAACGGCCTCCTAGCCGCGCGCGGCGCCGGCATGCCGTGCCTGATCACCACCAGCGCGTACACCCGCGACGAGGACTTCACGGGCGCCGCCAAGGTCGTGCCGGAGCTCGGCGATCCGCCGAACCCGCACGTCACGCTCGCGGACCTCGCGGCCCTCGCCGCTTGAGAGCAGTTGCTCGAGGAGCTGAAGAACATGAAAGAGATCACCCTGGCCGACGTGGAGCAGGCCATCCGCTCGGCCGCCGCCACGGCGCTCCGCAACGAGAAGTATTTCTCCGAGCTCGACGCGGCCGCGGGCGATGCCGATTTCGGCGTGTCGCTCGCATCCGGCTTCCGCGCGATCGAGCAGGAATGGGAGCAGCTCGACCGCAGCTCCATCGGCAACTTCCTGCTCAAGGTGAGCATGCTCATCACCCGCAACGTGGGCGGCTGCTCCGGCCCCATCTGGGGCACGGGCTTCATGCGCGCCGCGGCGCTCACCCGCGACAAGACCTCGATCACCCTCGCGGACCTCGACAAGATGCTCACGGCGAGCATCGAAGGCATCCAGCAGCGCGGCGGCGCCGCGCCGGGGGACAAGACGCTGCTCGACGCGCTCGTGCCGGTGCGCGACGTGGTTCGCCAGCACGCGGCCGATCCCGACGCCGATCCGCGCGCCGTGCTGGCCGAGGCCGCGCGCGTCGCCACCGATGCCATCGAGCGCACGCGCGACTGGGTGGCGAAACGCGGCCGGCAATCGTTCACCGGCGAGCGCAGCCGCGGCACGCTCGACCCGGGCATCGTGGCCATCGCCACCATGCTGAACGACCTCTGCTCGCAGCTCGGCGTGAGCCGCGCCGATGCCGCGGCCAGCAGCTGAAGACTCCACTTTCCATAGATCTCGGGGGGCACCATGAAGAAGTTCGTCAACGATCCCGCCAATTTCGTCGCCGAGATGCTCGAGGGCGTCTATCTCGCGAACCCGCAGATGCTGCGCTACGTGCCGCAGTTCAACATCATTCACCGGGCCGACCGGCCGGCCGCCGACAAGGTGTCCATCGTGCAGGGCTCCGGCAGCGGGCACGAGCCCGCGCACGTGATGGCCGTGGGGCCGGGCATGCTCGACGCGGCCGCTCCGGGCAACGTGTTCTCCGCGCCGCCCATGGAGTACTGCTACGAGTGCATCAAGCTCATGAACTCGCCCAAGGGCGTGCTCGCGCTCATCAACAACTACCAGGGCGACCGCATGAACTGGGACATGGCCATCGAGCTGGCCCAGGCGGAAGGCATCAACGTCAAGTCGTTCGTCATCGACGACGACGTGGCCGTGCAGGATTCGACCCATACGGTGGGCCGCCGCGGCGTCGCCGGCAACTTCTTCGTCATCAAGACGTGCGGCGCGGCCGCGGAGCGCGGCGCAAGCCTCGACGACCTGCTCGCGCTCGCGAAGAAGGTGAACGGCCAGGTCCGCACGATGGGCGTGGCGCTGACGTCGTGCACGCCGCCCGCCAAGGGCGCGCCGATCTTCCAGATCGGCGAGGACGAGATGGAAATGGGCGTCGGCATCCACGGCGAGCCCGGCCGGCGCCGCGACAAGCTGAAGCCCGCGGACGCGATCGTCGACGAGCTCTTCAAGGCCGTGTCGTCCGATCTGCCGTTCAAGCGCGGCGACCGGGTGGCGCTCATGATCAACGGCCTGGGCGGCACGCCGCCGAGCGAGCTCTACGTGCTCTACCGGGCGGCGGCGCTGCGCTGCAAGGACGCGGGGTTCGAGGTGGTGCGCAGCTACGTGAACAACTACTGCACGTCGCTCGAGATGGCGGGCGCGTCGCTCACGCTGCTGCGCCTCGACGACGAGATCGAGGACCTGCTGGCCGCGCCCGCGGACGCCGCCTGGCGGATCTTCTGACCGCTCCGCGACCCTCGCCGCACCGACGAAGAGATCGCGCCTGGAAAGGCGCTCCCACCAAGATGACCGGGTGGGAGCGGCTTTCCAGCCGCCACTCTTCGCGCCGCCGAAAGCAAAGTTCTGCTACAACTCGCTCGTGATCAAGCTGCTCGCCCTCGATCTCGACGGGACGCTCGTGGACTCGGCGCCCGATCTCTGTCACTGCCTCGGCGTCGCGCTCGAGCGCATCGGCCTGCGGGCGCCGACCGAAGCGCAAACGCGCAGCTGGATCGGCGGCGGCGTGGAGGTGCTGCTGAAGCGCGCCCTCGAGCACCAGTCCGCAGCCGCCGCCGGCGAGGCCGAGCGGGCCGAGGCGCTCGGCGCGTTCCTCGCCTGCTACGAGCGCAACCTGTTCGTGCGCAGCCGGCTCTATCCGCAGGTGCCGGAGACGCTGGATCTGCTCGCGCGCCGCGGCATCCTGCTGCACTGCATCACCAACAAGCGCTTCGCGTTCGCCGATGCGCTGCTCGCGCAGGCCGGCATCCGCGATCGTTTCGCGCTCGTGCTCGGCGGAGACAGCCTGCCGCAGAAGAAGCCGAGCGGCCTGCAGCTCGAGACCGCGGCCCGACATGCGGGCGTGCGGCCCGCCGATGCGCTCATGGTGGGCGATTCCATGCAGGACTTCTCGGCCGCGCGCGCGGCGGGCTTCCGGTTCGCGTGGGCGTCTTACGGGTACTGCGCGGAGCTACCCGTTCCAGACGGCACCGCCACGCTGCGCATCGACCGGTTCGACGAGCTGCCCGCGCTGCTCGACGAGCTCGCACGGGCGAGCGTGGCGCGGTCGCCGCGAGGCATGTAAAACCGGCCGGTTTTTGGGCACAATCCGCCGCCATGCGGTGGGGGACATGGCTGTTGCTGGCGGCGAGTTGGTCGGCTTGGGCCGACGGGCTGCCGCCCGAGATCGCCGCCGTCCTCACGGGGCATTCCATTTCCGACGACTCCGCCAGCATCCTCGTGCAGGCCGTCGGCGCGAAGGAGCCGCTGCTCGCGCATCACGCCGATACGCCGCGCAACACGGCCTCGGTCATGAAGCTCGTGACGACCTGGGCCGCGCTCGAGACGCTCGGTCCCGCGTACCGCTGGCCGACGGAGATCTATTTCCAGGGACCGTTCGACGGTCACACGCTCGACGGCGACCTCGCGATCAAGGGGTACGGCGACCCGTACCTCGTCCTCGAGGAGTTCTGGAAGATGCTGCGCGCCGTGCGGCGCATCGGGCTCGAGCACATCCAGGGCGACCTCGTGCTGGACGACACGTACTTCGAGGTCGACGAGCCCGACCCCGCCGCGTTCGACGGCCAGCCCTATCGGGCCTACAACGTGCTGCCGAGCGCCCTGCTCGTGAACTTCAAGGTCGTGCAGTTCCAGTTCTACGCGGACCCCGTCGGCAGGCGCGTGCGCGTGGCGCTCGAGCCGCCGCTCACGAACCTCGAGGTGCGCAACGGGCTGAAGCTCGCCGAAGGGCCCTGCCGCGGCTACCAGGCGGGCATCGCCATCGACATCGGCGACGCGACCAAGGCAGATCACGTCGTGCTGAGCGGCGCCTTTCCCGCGCTCTGCAACCATTACGAGCTCGGGCGCACGGTGCTGCAGCACGATACCTATACGTACGGGCTGTTCGACGCGCTCTGGAAGGAGCTGGGCGGCACGCTGCGCGGCGGGCTGCGCAAGGCGAAGCTGCCGGACGACGCCCGCCCGGTGCTCACGTGGCGCTCCCCCGCCCTCGCCGACGTGATCCGCAGCATCAATAAGAACAGCAACAACGTGATGACGCGCCAGGTGCTGTACACGCTCGGCGCCGTGCAGCACGGCGCGCCCGGCACGCGGGAGAAAGGCATCGCGGCCGTGCGCGAGTTCCTCGAATCCCGCGGGCTCGACACCTCCACGCTCGTGATCGAGAACGGCGCGGGTCTCTCGCGCGCGGAGCGCGCCTCCGCGCGGTTCCTCGCCGATCTGCTGCTCGCGGCGCACGCGAGCCCCTATGCGCCCGAGTTCATCTCGTCGCTGTCGCTGGGAGGCCTCGACGGAACCACGCGCACCCGCTTCAACGGCCACCCCGAAGCGGGGCTCATGCACGTGAAGACGGGCCGCCTGGATCACGTTTCGGCGGTGGCGGGCTACGTGCGCGCGGCGTCCGGCACCACCTACGCGACCGTGATCCTGCTCAACGCCCCCGACGCGCACCGCGGCCCCGGCGAAGAGCTCCAGCACGCCGTTCTGCACTGGGTGCACCAGCGGGGTTGAGGGCGCCGCCCGGCCGCTCGCCTGTTAACATCGGCGCACCTACCGGGGGGTAGCCATGCATCACACGATCCGGAATCATCTCGGCCGCCTGCGCATTGCGCCGATCGCGGCCACGCTCCTGGCCCTCGGCCTGACCGCTTGCTCGGAGGCGCCTAACGGCGAGCCGCAAGGCGCGCCCGCGCAACCGGCGTCCTCGGCGAACGCCCGCGGCCCCGACTACGAGCGCTGGGATCAGTACCTGGGCGGCGTGCACTCCTCGCAGTACTCGTCGCTCGACCAGATCAACAAGAGCAACGTGAGCCGGCTCGAGGTCGCGTGGACCTATCCCACCGGCGAGCGGGGCGCGTACCGCTTCAACCCGATCGTCGTCGACGGGGTCATGTACGTGCTCGCGCACAACAATTCGCTCGTCGCGCTGGACGCGGCCACCGGGCGCGAGATCTGGCGGAAGCCCCACCAGGGCCTCGTGGGCAACCGCGGCATCAGCTACTGGGAGAGCGAAGACGGAAGCGACAAGCGGCTGCTGTACGTGAACGCGGGCGCGCTGACCGCCGTCGACGCCCGCACCGGCGAAGCCATCACCTCGTTCGGCGACAACGGCCGCGTCGATCTGCGCGTGGGGCTCGATCGCGACCCCGAGAGCCTGCCGACGCTGCGCACGGACAATCCGGGGCGCGTGTTCGAGAGCCTGATCATCATGTCGCTGCCCGCGGCCGGCATCGGCTATGCCGCGGCGCCGGCCGACATCCACGCCTACGACATCGTGACGGGGGAGCTGCGCTGGGTCTTCCACACCGTGCCGCGCCCCGGCGAGTTCGGCGCCGACACCTGGCCGGCGGACGATCCGCGCCGCTTCGGCGGCGTGCACAACTGGAGCGAGTCCACCGTGGACGTGGAGCGCGGGCTCGTGTTCATCCCGACGGGCACGGCGCGCTACGACTTCTACGGCGCGAATCGCCCGGGCGACAACCTGTTCGGGAACAGCTTGATCGCCCTCGACGCCCGCACGGGCGAGCGGCGCTGGCACTTCCAGACGATCCATCATGATCTCTGGGATTACGACCTGCCGGTCGCGCCGAAGCTGCTGACGGTGCGCCACAACGGCCGCGAGATCCCCGCCGTGGCGCAGGCGTCGAAGCAAGGGTTCCTCTACGTGTTCAACCGCGAAACCGGCGAGCCGCTCTGGCCCATCGAGGAGCGCCCCGTGCCCCCCTCCGACGTGCCCGGCGAGGAGGCGTCGCCCACGCAGCCGTTCCCGACGGCGCCGCCGCCGTTCGCGCGGCAGTCGTTCACGGAGGCCGACATCAACCCGTACATCCCGGAGGAGGATCAGCAAAAGCTTCGCGAGCTCTTCAAGACGGCGCGCACGGGCCTGTACACGCCGCCGAGCCTCGAAGGGACGCTCATGATGCCGGGGCACAACGGCGGCGCGAACTGGGGCAGCGTCGCCGTGGATCCGACGCGCGGGCGGCTGTACGTGGTGTCGAAGGAGCTGCCGACGAACGCGCGGCTGCGCGTGCCCGAGGAGAGCGGCGCCACCCGTCCGTCGGGCGCGTCCGCCGGGACGGCGGGCCCCGCGCAAGTGCCGAACGCGGACGAGGACTTCATCCCGTACACGGCGCCCGTCGATTTCATGCTGCAAAGCAACGGGCTCTCGGCCATCGGCCCGCCGTGGTCGCAGATCACGGCTTACGATCTGAACGAAGGCACGATCCTGTGGCGGGTGCCGAACGGCGAGGTGTCGTTCCTCGTCGAGCAAGGCATCCGCAACACCGGCAGCCACGCGCCGCGCGGCGGCCCGGTCGTGACGGCAGGCGGGCTGCTGTTCGTGGCGACGTCCTCCGACCGGAAGTTCCGCGCCCGCGACGTGGACACGGGCGAGGTGCTGTGGGAGTTCGATCTGCCGGCCGCGTCCGAGGGCGTGCCGGCCGTGTACGAGGTGGACGGCCGCGAGTACATCACGATCCCCGTGGGCGGCAACGGGCTCTTCTCCCAGGCGCTGCCGCTGCCGGAGCCCGGCCCCGGCCAGTACATGACCTTCGCCCTGCCGCGCTGACGGCGGGGCCGCGTCACTCCGCGCCGCGCATGCGCGCGTAGAGACGGTCGTAGAGCTCGAGGCGGCGCGCGTCGGGCAGCCGCTCGGCGGCGGGCTCGGCATCGAGCACGATGGCCCGGCTGCCGTCGCCCTCGCGATGCGGCTGCCAGCGCGGCAGGGCGTCGCCATTCGGGTCGCCGCTGCGCGCGAAGTTCACCCAGTACGACGACATGCGCTCCGCCAGCGCACGGTCCGGCGCCGATCGGGCGGCGAGCTCGCGGTTGCTCCGGTCCGGGAACAGCGGGAGCTCACCCAGGTTCGCGAACACGTACGGCACCTCGGCCGCGTGCGCTGCGGGGAACGGCGGTTGCCCGTCCGGCGCGGGCGGGTTCTGGGTGAAGTAGTAGAGCCACGCGCGCCGGCCGCGCGCCAGCTGGTAGTCGGCGTAGAGCCGCATGTGCCAGAACGTGCCGTCGCTGAACGACTCCGCGGCCGAGCGCGCCGCCTCGGCGTCGGTCGCATGCGGATAGAGCGCGAGGTACTCCTCGGCGAGGTCGCCCCAGCGCATGCGCGCCTGCTCCTCGAACTGCGCGACGGTGGCGCCGGGCAGGAACGACGCCTCGTCCTTGTTCGAGCCGACCAGCACGTCCACCGCGTTCTGCCGGCCGGCGGCGAACACGGCGGACGGGTCCTCGGGGATCACCCAGCCGTCCACGATCATGCCCGCGCCGCGCAGCTTCTGCGCGACCTCGTCGGCGGCGAGCGCCCGCAGCTCGGCCGCGGTCGTGAGGCCGGCGGCGGCCGCGGCGGAGCGGCCCGCCTCCTCGGCCGATGCGCGCGTGCGCATGGCGGGTGCGGGGCCCAGGCCCATCCACGCGCCGCTCTGCGAGATCGCGCGCTGGAACAACCCCTCGGCGCGCGGCGATGCCACCAGGGCGGCGATGGCCATCGCGCCCGCGGATTGGCCGAAGACCGTGACGTTGCCGGGATCGCCGCCGAACGCCGCGATGTTGCGCTGCACCCAGCGCAGCGACGCGAGCATGTCCATGAGGCCGTAGTTGCCCGAGGCGCCGTGCTCGGACTCCGCGCTCAACGCGGGATGGGCGAAGAAGCCGAACGCGCCGAGCCGATAGTTCATCGTGACGACGACGGCGCCCTTGCGCGCGAGCGCGGTGCCGTCGTACAGGGGCACCGAGCCCGCGCCCTCCGTGAAGGCGCCGCCGAAGAAATACACCATGACCGGCAGACGCTCGCCGGGGCCGTCGGCCGGCGTCCACACGTTGAGGTACAGGCAGTCCTCGCTCATGGGCGGCGAGTCGGGCAGCACGGCGATGTTGAGCCGGCCCTGCCCCGGCGGTTGGATGCAGACGTCGCCGAAGCGGTCGGCCGGCCGCACGCCCGTCCACGCAGGCACCGGCTGCGGCGCGCGCCAGCGGAGCTCCCCCACCGGCGGCGCGGCGAACGGGATGCCCTTGAACACCTGGACGCCGTCGCGCACCTCCGCCGGCGGGCCGAGCAGGCCCGCGTCCAGGCGGATGGGCGTGTCGAGCTCGGCGGACGTCGGTGCCGCCACCGCGAGCCCCACGAGGGAAGCGAGCAGCCGCCACGGCACACGGCCGAAGGCGCTGCAGCGCGCGAAGATGCCCGCCCGAATCCCCACCGCGATCGATCGCCGCCGCATGCCGATCTCCCCTCGCCGTCCCGCGCTCGCGATCGTCCCGCCGCGCCCGCGGGAATGACCGTCGGCAGGGATCATCTCGAGTATACGTGTTCTCCGAAACGACCGTGAACCGCCCGCGGCGGGGCAGGAGGGTATATCCTGTCGGGGGTTCTCGAGGCACTCCGAACGTGCGGGGAGAGTTCATGAGCAAACCGCAGCCGCTTGTCGCCGCCCTCTCCGCCGCGCTCTGCGCATGCATCTGCGCCGGCTCGGCCGCCGCGCAATCCGCGACCGCCGCGATGCCGGCCGGAGACTGGCGCACGATCAACCGCGACCTCGCCGCGACCCGCTACTCGCCGCTCGACGAGATCGCCGTCACCAACGTCGCTCGGCTCACGCAGCGCTTCACCTTCCAGCTCGGCGGCAACTCGACGGCCGTGCCGATCGCGGTGGACGGCGTGCTGTACGTGCCGAGCCGCGATCGCGTGGTGGCGCTCGACGGCGACACGGGTGCGGTGATCTGGGAATACGTGCTGCCGGAAGAGGACGAGCCGGACGCGAGCGCGCCTTCCGGGGCCCCTGCCCCCGGCGGCTTCGGCGGCCGGCGCGGACGCTCGGTATCGACGCGCGGCGTGAGCTACTGGCCCGGCGATGACGCTACGCGGCCCCGCGTGCTGTTCATGGCCGGCTCCGAGCTCATCGCCGTGGACGCCGCGACCGGCGAGCCCGTCGAGACGTTCGGCGAGAGAGGGCGCGTGAACGTCGGCGTGCCGTACCGCGGCACGCCCACGATCTACCGAGACGTCGCGATCATCGGCGCGAACGTCAACGAGGTGCCGCAAGGGCCGCCCGGCAACCCGCGGGCGTTCGACGTGCGCACCGGCCGCAAGCTCTGGGAGTTCCAGACGGTCCCCCGGCCCGGAGAGCCGTACAACGAGACCTGGGGCGACGGCTGGCGCGATCGCTCCGGCACCAACATGTGGGCGTTCGCCGCGCCGGTGGACGCCGAGCGCGGCATCGCGTACCTGCCGATCGCGGGGCCGGCCGCCAACTACTACGGCGGCGATCGCCCGGGCACGAACGTGTTCGCGAACTCCATTGTCGCCGTGGACGCGCTCACGGGCGAGTACCGCTGGCATTTCCAGACGGTGCATCACGACCTCTGGGACACCGACATGCCGTCCGCAGGAGGTCTCTTCGAGTTCCGCGCGAACGGCGAGCGCTACCCCGCCATCGCGCACGTGGGCAAGTCGAGCTACTTCTTCGTGCTGAACCGCGTCACGGGCGAGCCGCTGATCGAGGTGGAGGAGCGGCCCGTGCCGAAGGGCGACGTGCCGACGGAGTGGTACTCGCCCACGCAGCCCTTCCCGGTGCGCCCGCCGCCGCTGTCGCGCGTGTCGTTCAGCGAGGAGGACCTCGTCCGGCCGGAGGACACGAGCGAGGCGCACGCGGCCGCCTGCCGCGAGTACATGGAGCGCAGCGGCGGCTTCTACAACGCCGGCCCGTTCACGCCGTTCCTGTACAAGGCGCCGGATGCCCCGCCACGCTCCACGATCCAGTTCCCGGGCGGCACGGGCGGCGTCAACTGGGGCGGCGTGGCGATCGACCCCACCACCAACTGGGTCTACGTGAACGCGCACGACACGTCGCTCGTCGGCTGGGTGCAGGACAAGGATCCGAACGAGACCTACAGCTTCGAGGCGGTGGGCTCGAAGCAGCCGTACGACCGCGCGAGCATCGACGGCGTCGGGCCGTTCCACACGTTCAGCGCGCCGCTCTCGGGCGAATACGACGACAACGGCCGCCCGGTGGGCCCCACCCTGCCGTGCCAGCGTCCGCCGTGGGCGAAGCTGATCGCGGTGGATGCCAACAAGGGCGAGATCGTCTGGGAGTCGGTGCTCGGCCTGACCACGGTGCTGCCCGAGAGCAAGCAGCTCACCGGCAACTCGGGCAGCGCGGGGCCGAGCGTGACGGCCGGAGGCCTCGTGTTCGTCGGTGCCACGAACGACCAGCGGTTCCGCGCGTTCGACGCGCGCACCGGCGCCGAGCTCTGGAGCGCCCCGCTGCCGAACAACGGCAACGCCAACCCGATGACCTACGCCGGCAAGAGCGGCGCGCAGCGCGTCGCGATCGTGGCGGGCGACACGCTCGTCGTCTTCGGTCTGCCGTGACGCCCCGCGCCCGCTTTGCGTATCATCCCGTCGAGCGCCGCGGCCGCTGTTGACGGCCCGGCATGAGGCAACTGCTCGAAGGATCAAGGGGGCCTGCATGCGAGACGGATTCAGAGGCGCGGCAGCAGCATTCACCGCTTTCGCGGTGCTGGTGCCCGTCGTCGCGAACGGTCAATCGGAGCCGCCGCCGGAGCGCATCGCCGGCGAGCCGAACCTCAACGGCATCTGGCAGGCGCTGAACACGGCGTACTGGAACCTCGAAGCGCATTCCGCGGAAGCGCTGAAGGACTTCTGGGAGCTCGGCGCCATCGCGGCCATCCCGGCCGGCCAGAGCGTCATTACCGGCGACGGCAAGATCCCGTACCTGCCGGAGGCGCTCGCGAAGCGCGACGAGAACCGCGCCGGCTGGCCGAAAACGGATCCGGAGACGTACTGCTACCTGCCGGGCATCCCTCGGGCCACGTACATGCCGTTCCCGTTCCAGATCGTCCAGGCCGGGGGCGGCGACGACATCCTGTTCATCTACGAGTACGCGAGCGCCAACCGGCTCGTCGAGATGAACGAGCACAAGGAGCCGCCGGTCGACACCTGGATGGGGCAGTCGAACGGCCATTGGGAGGGCGACACGCTCGTCATCGAGACCACGGGATTCAACGGCAGGACCTGGCTCGACCGCGCGGGCAACCATCACAGCTCCGCGCTCAAGGTCACCGAGCGCATCACGCGCATGGGCCCGAATCACCTCCAGTACGAGGCCACGCTCGAGGATCCGAACACGTACTCGCGGCCGTGGACGATCTCGATGCCGCTCTACCGGCGGATCGAGCCGAACGCGCAGCTCCTCGAGTTCAAGTGCGTGCCGTTCGCCGAGGAGCTTATGTACAAAGACCTGGAACTGACGGAGTGACCAGGGAGTCTTAGACCGATGAGCGCGTGGGCCGATCGTTCTTGGGCAATCTCCAGAAAGATCGCGCCTCGAGCGGTCCCTACGGAGACGTAGGTTCGGTAAAATCGCGGGCGGAAGACGCTCTTGCTCCCGAGGGGAGCGGTGTCACGGCGCGATGACGCAGGCCCTGAGGCCGCGCACAGGAGATGGAGACGATGCGATCGAAGTTGCTCTTTGCCGTTGCCGTGGTCGTGTTGACGAGTGCGTCCGGCTCCGCGTCGGCGCATCATTCGTTCGCCGCGGAGTTCGACGCCAACAAGCCCGTGACCATCGAAGGCACCGTCAAGGAATTCCGCTGGGTGAACCCGCATTCGTGGCTGCACATCAACGTCACGAAGGAAGACGGCACGGTCGAGGAGTGGGCCGTGGAAGGCGGCGCGCCGAGCGCGCTGCTGCGCCGGGGCTGGAACCGCAATTCGTTGCCGCCCGGCACGAAGGTGATCGTGGAAGGCTATCAGGCGAAGGACGGGTCGTTGCGCGCCAACGCCCGCGACGTCACCTTCCCCGACGGCACGAAGCTGTTCATCGGCTCCACGGGCACCGGCGCGCCCGACGACGCGGAGCGCGGCAACCAATAACGGCCGACGTCCGCCTCACCCGCCCGTCCCGCCCAGCGCGGCGGGACGCGGCCCGCCGGTCGCCCAGTCGAGCAGCTCGACGGTGTGCACGATCGGCACGCGGAGCGCGGGCGCGAGCTGAGTGATGCAGCCCACGTTGCCCGTCGCCACCGCTCGCACGTCGATCTTCCGAATGTTCTCCACCTTGCGGTCGCGCAGCGCCCGCGCGAGCTGCGGCTGCAGCAGATTGTAGGTGCCCGCCGAGCCGCAGCAGAGGTGCCCCTCGGGCACCTCGAGCACCGTGAAGCCCGCTTGCTCGAGGAGGCCGCGCGGCAGCGCGTGCAGCCGCTGCCCGTGCTGCATCGAGCAGGCGGAGTGATAGGCGATCGTCCAGCGCGGCGGCTGGGCGAGCGCCGGCAGGCCGAGCTCCGCAAGCACCTCCGTCACGTCGCGTGCGCGCCGCGCGAGGCCCGCGGCCTCGGCGCTCGCGCCGTCGTTGCGGAACAGGAAGCCGTAGTCCTTCAAGTGCGTGCCGCAGCCGGACGCGTTCGCGACCACGGCGTCGAACGCGCCCTGCGTCTCTCCGCGCCGCACGCACTCGAGCAGCGACGCGGCGAGCGCGCGGCCCTCTTCGTCGCGGCCCATGTGGTGGACGATCGCGCCGCAGCATCCTCCGATCACGACCACCTCGGCGCCCGCGCGCGTGAGCAGCCGCACGCTGGCCTCGTTGATGTGCGGCGCGAGCGCGGGCTGCACGCAGCCCGCGAGCAGCGCCACGCGGGCACGCCGGACGCCCTGCGCCGCGAAGCGCGCGCCGTCCGCGAGCCGCATCGCGGGCCGGGGCAGCCGGCGCGGCGCGAGCTCCACCATCGCGGCGAGCCGTTCCGGCAGCATGCGCGCGAAGGGCCTGAGCACAGCGGCGAGGCGCACGGCGGCCCGGAAGCGTGCCGTCCGCGGCAACGTGGCGGCGAGCACGGCCCGCAGCAGACGCTCGGCCGCGGGCCGGCGGAAGGTGCGCTCGACGTGCGCGCGCGCGTGATCGATCAGGTGCTGGTAGTGCACGCCCGAGGGACAGGTCGTCATGCAGGCGAGGCACGAGAGGCAGCGATCCACGTGCCGCGCCACGGCGGCCGACGCGGGCCGCCCGCTCTCCAGCATGTCCTTCACGAGATAGATGCGCCCGCGCGGGCTGTCGAGCTCGTCGCCGAGCAGCACGTAGGTCGGGCAGGTCGCCGTGCAAAAGCCGCAGTGCACGCACTTGCGCAGGATCTGCTCGCTCTCCGCGACGTCAGGATCGCGGAGCTGCTCCGCCGTGAATCGCGTCTGCATGCGCCCTAGCCCATTCGTCCCGGATTGAGCTTGTCGTCGGGATCGAAGGCCTGCTTGATCCGCGCGGCGAGCGCCGCCGCCGCGGGCGGCCCGGGATCGAACACGCTCGCCCCGGCGCGCGCCTGCGCGGGCGCCTTGAAGAGCAGCGCGTGGCCGCGGGCGACGGCGCCGCGCACCCGGGCCGCGTCCACCGCGTCGAACGCGGCCCAGATGCGGCCTCCGCCCCAATCGACGAGATAGCGCTCGGGCTCGAGGGTCGCGATCACCGCCGGCGCGTCGCTCGGCGGCACGGACAGCCGCCATACCACGGGCCACGGCCCGAGCACGTCCGCCCCGCCCACCGCGCGCCAGAGCTGCCGGGAGGTTTCCCCTTCGAGCACCTCCGCCTCCGGCCGCCCCAGCACCGCGAGCAGCCGCTCGACGCGCGCCGCCACCGACGGCTCGAAGCCTTCGACGCGCAGCGCGAGCCCGCGGTCGGGATCGAAGGCGGCGCCCGATACCTCGCACGGCGAGGAGAGCGCCGCGGTCGACAGCGCCACCGCCTCCGCGGGCGTGCGCGCCGGCACGAGCAGCGTGCGCTCCACCTCGGGCGCGGGAGCCACGCGCACGGTGACCTCGGTGAGCACGGCCAGCGTCCCCCACGACCCCGCGAGGAGCTTCGGCAGGTCGTAGCCCGTCACGTTCTTGACCACGCGGCCGCCCGCCTTGAACGGCTCGCCGCGGGCCGTGACGGCCGCGAAGCCCAGGAAGTGGTCGCGGGCCGCGCCGGCCGTCGGCCGTCGCGGTCCGGAGAGGTTCGCGGCCAGCACCCCGCCGATCGTCTGCCCTTCGGGCGCACCGAGCAGCGCGGCATGGCTCGGCGGCTCGAACGCGAGCCGCTGGCCGCGCGACGCGAGCAGCTCCTCGACGGCGGCGAGCGGCGTCGCGGCGCGCGCCGTGAGGACGAGCTCCTCGGGCGCGTAGTCGACCACGCCGCTCAGCGCGCCGAGGTCGAGCACGTCCGCCGCCACGGGCCGTCCGACCGAGCGCTTGGAGCCCGCACCCACGGGCTCGAGCGGCCCCGGGTGCTCGCGGAGCGCCTCGGCGAGATCGCGCGCGTCGCGCGGGGCGATCCGCCCTGGGGCGGAGCGGCCGTTCGACTCGCGGCCGCCGGTCGTATCGATGTCGAGCGGTGGCATCAGAAACGCGGCAGCGAGCCGAATCGCGGCGACGCGCTCGAATGGACGTGCTCGCGCCCCTGCTCCGCGCAGCGGGCAAGCGTGGGGAACACCTTGCCGGGATTGAACCGCAGCTCCGGGTCGAACGCGCGCTTGACCCGGTGCTGCACCTCGAGGTCGCCGGCGTCGAACTGATAGGGCATGAGGTCGCGCTTCTCGAGGCCGACGCCGTGCTCGCCCGTGAGCACGCCGCCCACCTC
>DATCLY010000013.1:0-10152 GCA_036563665.1 Gammaproteobacteria bacterium | reverse complement strand
TCGCGACTAGAAAGTCGCTCCCACAGGGTGAAGGAAGATCGCGGCTGGAAAGCCGCTTGCACCTGGGGATTGCGCGCTGCCGCGGCTAGCGAGACTCGAAGACGGCTACGCTGAGCGGCTGCACGCGGTAGTCGGTGGCGTCGATCAGCGGCGCCTGCTCGGGCGGCAGCGCGTCCTGCGGCGGGTCGAGCGCGGTGTCGACGAGGCGCGCCCAGCGCAGGTAGCGCGGCAGCGGCAGCAGGAGCTGCTCACGCGACATGTTGAGCATGACGTGCAGGCTCGGCTCGTCGTCCGTCAAGCCGTCGAGCGTGAAGCACAGCACCCGCGCCTCGGGGTCGTGCCAGTCCGGCTCCCCGTGGCCCGCGCCATACCAGCGGATGCCCGGCTTGAAGCCGGGCCGCGCGCGCGGGATGAAGCGCGTGCGGCGCAGCGACGGATGGCGCTTGCGCAGCGCGATGAGCTCGCGCGTGAAGCGCACCATGGCCTCGGCCTCGCGCGTGGGCGTCCAGTCGATCCAGCCGATCTCGTTGTCCTGGCAGTAGGCGTTGTTGTTGCCGCGCTGCGTGCGCAGCCGCTCGTCGCCCGCGAGCAGCATCGGCACGCCCTGGCTCAGCATCAGGATCGCGACGGCGTTGCGGGCGCGCTGCGCCCGCAGCCGGTTCACGACCGGGTCGTCCGTGGGGCCTTCGACGCCGCCGTTCCACGACAGGTTGTGATCGCTGCCGTCGCGGTTGTCCTCGCCGTTGGCCTCGTTGTGCTTGCGCTCGTAGGACATCAGGTCCCACAGCGTGAAGCCGTCGTGGCAGGTCACGAAGTTGACGCTCGAGGCGGGCGACTTGCCGTTGTTGCCATAGAGGTCGCTGCTGCCGGCGATGCGCGTGGCCACCTCGCCGATCAGCCCGCCGTCGCCCCGCAGGAAGCGCCGCATGGCGTCGCGGTAGTAGCTGTTCCACTCGGACCAGCGCAGCCCCGGGAAGTCGCCCACCTGGTGCAGGCTCGTGTCCCACGCCTCGGCGATCAGATGCGTGGTCTCGAGCACGCTCGAGAACTCGATGTTCCAGAGCACGGGCGCGTGGTACGCGGGCTCGCCGTCCTCGCCGCGCGCCAGCACGCTCGCGAGGTCGAGCCTGAAGCCGTCCACGTGCATCTCGCGCACCCAGAACTCGAGCGTCTGCAGCAGGAAGCGCGCCACCAGCGGATGATTCGCGTTGACCGTGTTGCCGCAGCCCGTGAAGTCCCGGTACTTGCGCTTGTCGGCCGGGTCGAGGTGATAGACGAACTCGTTGCCGAGCCCCTTGAAGCTGATGGTGACGCCGTTCTCGCCGCCTTCGGCCGTGTGGTTCAGCACCACGTCGAGGATCACGCCGATGCCGGCCCGGTGCAGCGCCTTCACCATGTCGCGGAACTCGGTGCGCGGATCCGTCTCGGCGTAGTGCGGGTGCGGCGCGAAATAGCCGTACGGGCTGTAGCCCCAGAAGTTGCGCAGGCCTCGCGCCGCCACGCCGTCGGGCACGTCCTGCGGGTCGAACGCCTGCACGGGCAGGAGCTCGACGTCGGTGATGCCGAGCGATTGCAGGTAGGGGATTTTCTCGATCACGCCCCGATACGTGCCGGGGTGCTGCACGCCCGCGCTCGGATGCCGCGTGAACCCGCGCACGTGCATCTCGTAGATGATCGACTCGTGGAACGGCCGCTGCAGCGGCTCGTCGCCCTCCCAATCGTAGGTATCGCGCCCGATGATGCGGCCTCGGATGGCCGTGCCCGGCTCCCCGCGCCGCGCCGCGCGCCGATCCCACAACGCGTCGCTCACGAGTCGCGCCCACGGGTCGAGGAGCTCGCGGCGCGGATCGAACAGGAGTCCCCGCTCCGGGTCGTACGGGCCATCCATGCGCCAGGTGTAGTACAGGCCCGCCGGCGCCCCTTCGAGGAACACGTGCCAAAAAAAGAAGGTGCGATGGACCTCCGGGTCGAGCTCCACCTCGAACACGGGCTCGCGGTCGCGCTCGTGCTCGTAGAGCCTGAGCCAGACGCGCGTGGCGTGGCGGCTGAAAATGGAGAAGTTGACGCCGTTCGCGCTCGCCGTGGCCCCGACCGGGAAGCGGTGCCCGGCCGTTACTCGATAACGATGCGTCAAGCTACAACCAGCGCATCAGCCCGAGCGCGTAGCGGTGGGCGAGGTGCCGATGCTGCGGCACGGCGCGCACCTCGTAGGAGAGGCGGCCCGTCCAGGGCGAGCGCAGCTCGAGCCGATAGCGGCACCAGCCGTCGTCCTGGAAGCCCACCGGCTCGAAGCCGGCCACCCAGACCTGTCGATCGCCGATATAGCCTGGACCGTCCTGCGGGCGGTCCGCCTCCGCGAGCCCCTTCGGCGGGGGCGGCACCTCGGTGCCGAGCAGAGGAGAGAGGACGAGCTCGACGCGCACGTCGTGCGGCGCGAGGCCGTTGAGCTTCACGTCCACGTCGAGCACGAGCGGCTGGTCGAAGCTCACGCGGTCCACGAGCCCGCCCGCGCGCCTGAGCTCCACGCCCGGCCAGGCCGCCCGCACCGCTTCCTTCCACGCGGCGAGCTCCCGCGCCGCCGCGTAGTCGTTCGCCTCGAGCGCCCGTCCTTCCTTCGCGGCCGGACCGTAGTAGTAACGCGCGTAGTCGTGCATCACGCGCTGGCTGTTGAAGCGCGGCAGCACCGAGGCCATGGAGCGCTTGCAGAGCTCCACCCAACGCCTCGAGTAGCCGAGCGCCGGGTCGCGGTCGTAGTAGAGCGGAATGACCTGGTCCTGGAGGATCTCGTAGAGCGTGATCGCATCCTGCCGGTCGCGCTCGGCGGCGTCGCTGTAGCCTTGCGTGGGCGGAATGCCCCAGCCGTTCCCGCCGTCGTAGGCTTCGGCCCACCAGCCGTCGAGCACCGACAGGTTCACGGTGCCGTTGATGGCGGCCTTCATGCCGGACGTGCCGCTCTCCTCGAACGGGTAGACGGGCGTGTTGAGCCAGACGTCCACGCCGGCCGTGAGCGTGCGGGAGAGTCCCGCGTCGTAGCCTTCGAGCAGCAGGATCTTGCCAGAGAACTGCGGCATGCTCGCGAAGCGGTGGATCTCGCGCATCATCCATTGCGCCGGCTCGTCGGCTGGGTGCGCCTTGCCGGCGAACAGGAACACCAGCGGCCGCTCGCCGTTGCCGACGAGCTGCTCGAGCCACTCGAGATCGGTGAAGAGCAGCGTGGAGCGCTTGTAAGTGGCGAACCGCCGGGCGAACCCGATCGTGAGCACGTTCGGGTTCTCGGGATCCACGAGCTTGAGCAGCCTGTGGATGTGCGCCTCGCTCGCGCCGTTCCGCGTGAACTGGCGCGTGAGCCTGCCCCGCACCACGCGCAGCATCTGCCGCTTGACGAGCTGGTTCGTGCTCCAGAACTCCTCGTCCGGGATGTTCGCGATGCCGCGCACCGACTCCGGGTCCGTGAGGTTCTGCCGCCATCCGGAGCCGAGGTAACGATCGAGCAGATCGAGCCACGGCTCGCGCATGAAGGTGTGCACGTGCACGCCGTTGGTCACGTAGCCGACCGGGTTCTCCTCCGGTCGGAGCTCGGGCCACGCGTCTCGGCAGAGCTCGGCCGATACCGAGCCGTGGATGCGGCTCACTCCGTTCACGTTGGCCGAGCCGCGCATGCCGAGGCGCGTCATGTTGAAGTCGGCGGCTTGATCGCCCGCGCGGCCCAGCCCGAGGAAAGTCTCCTCGTCGATGCCGAGCGAGGGCAGAAACTCCGCGAAGTAGCGGCGCACCATGTCGGCGGGGAACACGTCGTGGCCGGCCGCCACCGGGGTGTGCGTGGTGAACACGGTCGCGGCTCGCGTGGCCTCGAGCGCGGCGGCGAACGGCAGGCCGCGCTCGATGTGCTCGCGGATGCGCTCGACGATCAGGAAAGCGGCATGCCCTTCGTTCACGTGCCACACGCGGGGCGCGAAGCCCGCCGCGCGCAGCGCGCGCACGCCGCCGATGCCGAGCACGATTTCCTGCTGCAGGCGCAGCTCCCGATCGCCGCCGTACAGCACGTGGGTGATGTTGCGGTCAGCGGGCGTGTTGTGCTCGACGTCGGTATCGAGCAGCAGGATGGGCACCCGGCCGATGTCCGCCTGCCACACGCGGCACTTGACCGTGCGACCCGGGAATGGGCAGTCGACGAGCACGGGATCGCCGCCCGGCGTGCGCGCGGGCCGCAGCGGCAGGCTGCGGGCGTCGATGTCGGTGTACGAGGGAATCTGCTGTCCCTCGCGGTTGATCTGCTGGTTGAAGTAGCCGCGCCGGTACAGCAGCCCCACGGCGACGAACGGCAGCCGCATGTCGCTCGCCGTCTTGCAGTGGTCGCCGGCCAGCATGCCGAGGCCGCCCGAGTAGATCGGGAAGCTCTCGTGCAGCCCGTACTCCGCGCAGAAGTAGGCGATCAGGTCCTGCTCGCCGATGCCGGCGGCGGCGTAGCCCTGCAGCGGCTGCGAGCGGTACGCGTCGAACTCCTCGAGCACCGAGTGGTACGCGCGCAGGAACGATTCGTCCGCCGCGGCACGATCGAGGATCTCCTGCTGCAGACAGCGCAGGAAGAGCTTGGGATTGCTCTCGGTGCGCCCCCAGAGCTTCTCGTCGAGCCGGCTGAAGAGCATCCGGCAGGGCGCGTTCCAGGTGAACCAGAAGTTCTCGGCGAGATCCCTGAGCCGCGCGATCGCCGGCGGCAGGCGCGGCGATACGTGCAGCGGGAAAGCATTGATTTGCGGCATCCGTTCCAAAATGCTCAGTCCTTCTCGACCGTGTACAGGAGATCCATGGACTTCTGGTCCCCCGAGCGCGTCTCGATGCTCAAGCGCTCGTTAACGCGGAAACGCAACAACAGTCCGCCTATCCTGTTGAACAGGCCGTAGCTATATCGAATGTATACCTTTGGGCTCAAATATTTGCCAGCCATGAGCGCGCCGGCGTCGGCGTCGGTGGTCTGCACGGTCAGCTCGTCGAGCCCCAGCGAGCGGCCGATGCGCTGCACGACGGGCAGCGCCTGCTGCAACCCCATGGCCACGGCCGCCGTCTCGAGCGTGGCGGTCTCTTCGCCTCCCGTGCCCGTGACCGGGCGGCCGAACAGCAGATAGGAGAGCGCATCCGCCTCGCTCACGGGAGGCTCGGAGTATATCCGCGTGCGGGGCGCTTTGACCGTCCCGGAGAGCTCGATCCCAACGGTTCGCGTCTCGTCGATGGTGCGCACGGCGCGCACGTCGAGCGCGGGATCGTCGAGCGGCCCGGTGAACAGGAGCTGGCCGCGGTCGAGGCGCAGCGTCTGGCCGTAGGCATTGTACGAGCCCTCGAGCCGCAGCGAGCCCGAAGCGACGGTCGCGAGGTCGGAATCCCGTCGCAGCCGCATCTCGCCGGACACGTCCGCCGTGAGGTTCTGTCCCGAGTAGGTGACGTCCTCGCCGAGCGTAATGACGAGATCGCTCACCATCCGCAGCGGATGGCGCGGCTCGACGCGCTGCACGCCGTGCACGACCGCGTCCGGCGAGGGAGAGATCGCCTGCTCGGGCAGCTCCGCGATCGCTACACGCGCGCGCGGCACGTGCACGGTGCCCGTCACGGTGATGTCGGGCAGGCGCGCGGAGACGTGGAGATCCGGCGACACGAACACGTCGAGATCGGGCCGCTGCACGGCGTGGACGCCCTCGCCCGTGAGCGTGAGCTCCGTGGGCCAGCCGGCGCGGTAATCGAGCTCCGTCACGCCGCGCAGGCGCACCTCGCCATCGCCGACGCGCCCCGACGCGACGAACTCGAGCTCGCTGCCGTCCGTGCTCGTGGCCTCCGCCGTGATGCCCTCGATCACGAGGCCCCAGTCCGGCACCGACACCTCGCCACCGTCGAGCCGTGCGCGGCCGTGCACCGCGGGCTCGGCCGCCGTGCCGCGCACGTCGAGCTCCACGGTGGCGGATCCGGCCACGTGCCCCACGTCGGGCGACAGCAGCGCCGCGACCCCCAGGTCCGGCCAGAGCACGCGCAGCTCGCCCTCCACGGGCGAATCGAGCGTGCGCACGTCGGCCATGGCGGCCGTGACGTCGGCCGTGCCGCCCTCCGCCGCGCGCACGTGCGCATCGAGCGTGAGCTGCCAATCGGCGAGATCCGCCCGCAGCAGCACCTCGTCGATCTCGGTCACGAGCGGCTGCTCGAGCTCGGCGAGCGCGGTCGACACGCGCGTGGCGCCGCCGACGAGCGCCAGCGAGCCGCGGGGAACGGTCGCGAGCTCCGTGAACGACGCGGACAGCTGCCACACGCCCGCGAGCGACACGTTCGGGGGCAGCAGGGGCTCCAGCGCCTCGAGCGCGAAGTTCTGCGCGGACAGCACCAGCGAGTCCGTCGGGGCCCCTTCGAGCGTCACCTCGGCACAGACGCGGGCGCCGTCCTGCGTGAGGCACGCGGTCTCGAGCGCCGTGCGCCCGGGGCCCACCCTGAGCGCGGCCGGCTCGTCCAGCCGCCACTGGCCGAGCGCCGGCTGATCGACGGCGAGCCGCGCGAGCGTGCCCCGCCAGCCGCCCTCTGCGAGCCCGCCGGCCGCCTCGCCGTCGAGCCGCCAACGCGGCGCCTCGGCCGCGAGGACGAGCCGGTGCTCGGACGGCGTGCCGGCGAGCGTCATGCGCACGGCGTCCGCCGCGACCCGCCCGCCGCGCACGTCCTCGCCCGTGACCGTGACGGCGCCGTCCGCGCCGCCGCCGAACGAGCCCGAGGCCTCGAGCCGGCCGACGAACCAGCGCCCGTAGCCGAGGTCGCGGCCGCTCGCGGCGCCCGCGACCCGCGGCGCCGCGGCGGGTCCCGTGATCGTGAGATCGCCGGTGAGCGCGCCGCGCAGGCCCGGCCACGCGAGACCCAGGTCATCCAGCCGCGCGGCCACCGCGAGGTCGAGCTCCTCCGCGATCCGCCCGCTCGCCTCGACGGCGTTGGCGCCGGACACGATGCGCACGTCCGCGAGCGCCCACGCCTCGTCGCGCCGGACGATCACGCCGCCGGCGTCCACCGGGTACCCCCGCAGCTCGCCGTGCACCTCCTCCGCCACGAGCCGCCACTCGGGCGCCGGCCGCCAGGCGCCGTCGAGGCGACCGCGAGCGAACAAGTTTCCGCTCCATTCGGCACTGATCGCCGCAGGATCGATTTCGTTCGCGACGAATTCCGCTTCGACCGCCAGCGTGTCGGCGGCCAGCCGGCCGGTCGCCGTCAGCTGGCCGTGCGGCGTCGCCACCTCGAGCGACTCGAACGCGAGCTCGGGCCCGGCCCCCGTGCCCTGCGCCGTGACCTCCGCCGGCACACCTTCGACGACGACCGACGCGCGGGCGCTGAAGCCGAAGCTCGCCGCCGAGCCGGCGAGCTCGAGCCGGCCCGTCGGGCTCGTGACGGCGGCGAGCCCGGGCCAGGCCGCCTCCTGCCACTCCGCCACGACGTCCACCCGCGGCTCGCCGTCGAGCCGGAGCGTGCCGGCGGCGCTCGCGCGGAACGGCGCCGCGAACTCGTGCCGCACGGCGAGCGTGGGCCACGTCCCCGTCACGGTCGCCTCGCCGGCGGCCGCCTGCCCGGCGATCGTGCCCGTCCAGGCGATCTCGGCGTCGAGGTCGAGCGCTTCTCGCAGCCCGAGCGCGGCGCGCCCGCCGAGCTCGAAGCCGCCGAGCCGCGCCGCAAGGTCCCCGAGCGCGAGCCGGCCGTCCGCGAAGCGGACCGAGCCGCGCACCGCCTCGAGCGCGAGCGCGCGGTCGCCGGCCGCGATCGCGAGCTGCTCCACCGACGCCTCCGCGACGGTCACGGCGAAGGGCAGATCGAGACGGCCCGCCGTGCCCGCCGGGGCATCCTCGAGCCGCCGGTGCTCCACGCGGTCCGCCGCGACCCGCGCGAACGCGATCTCGCGCGCGAGCAACGCCTCGGGCCGCCATTCGAGCGCCACCGCGTCGACGAGGATCCGCTCCCGGCCACCCCGGATCTCGACGTCGCGCAGCTCGAGCCCGCCGAGGAGCGTGCCACTTGCGCTGCCGATCCGGAGCCGCCCGTCCGAGGCGTCGGCGGCCCAGGCCACGAGCCGCGCCGTGCCGCCTTCGGTGGCCGCGACCCACCAGACCGCCCCGGCGGCCGCGAGCACGGCCGCCGCGACGAGCGCGCCCAGGCCGGCCGCGGCGATCTTCACCGCTTTCGTGCGGGCCGCCCCCGTCATAGGTCGGGGCCGAGGCTCACGTGCAGCCGGATGCCGCCGTCTTCCTTGTCGAGCGGATACGCGAGATCGACGCGGACCGGGCCGATCGGCGACTGCCACCGCCCGCCCATCCCG
The DNA here is from genome assembly GCA_036563665.1 of Gammaproteobacteria bacterium. Classification (GTDB taxonomy): domain Bacteria; phylum Pseudomonadota; class Gammaproteobacteria; order Steroidobacterales; family Rariloculaceae; genus FEN-1219. Next base: position 1,832 of record DATCLY010000013.1, on the reverse strand, counting down.
ACGCCCGTCTGCGGATCCAGATTGCTGCCGTTGAAGGCGTTGCCGGAATCGACGAACCAGGCGAGCGACCAGCGGCCGACGAGCGGTTGCTCGTACTCGAAGCTCGCCACCACCAGCTTCGAGCCGCCGACCACCTCGCCGTTCTCGTCCGTGGGCCCGAGCGACTCGAACGCGTAGCCGCGCACGCTCTGGTCGCCGCCCGCGAAGAACCGCACCGAGGGCGGCAGCTCCTCGAGCTCCCGCTCCCACGTGACGCCGACGCGCGAGCGCACGATGAAGCGCGCGGCGCTCGGCAGCGACCAGATCCACTTGCCCTCGGCGCTCGCCTGGAGGAAGTCGGTGTCGGAGCCCAGGGTGTCCGAGCCGCCGCGCAGGCCCAGCTCGAGCTTCGAGCCCCGCGTGGGCCGGATGCTCGAATCCCCGCGCAGCCGCGACCAGTCGACGCCGGGCATGAGCAGCCGCGAGCGCCCGATCTGGTCCGCCACCTCGAAGTCCTCCACGAGCCACGACAGGTGCTCGGTGCGCGTCCAGCCGCCCGGCCGCTCCGACACGCGCCGCGCCCCGAGCTCGAGGCTCTCGCTCTCGGCCGTGTCCGTGTGCTCGCGCTTCACGCCCGCGTCGAAGCTCACCCACTGATAGCGCGGATCGCCGAACGGGAAACGGTAGTTCGCCGTGATCTCGGAGGTGACCGGCGAGAGCTGCGCGTTCACGCCGAACTGATGGCCGCGGTCGTTCCAGCGGCGGTTGTTGCGGCCGAACTGCAGGCGCGGGCCCGTGTCGGTGGAGAAGCCGATGCCGTAAGTGATGAGCCGCCGCGGCGCGCCGGTCAGCACCACCGTCACGGGGATCGTGCGCGTGGCCGCGTCGGCGGGCTGCGGGCGCACGTCGATGGTCGCGAAGTACCCCGTCTCCGCGAGCGCCACGTACAGGGCCGTGAGCGCACGGCTGTCGTAAGGCTCGCCTTCCTCGAAGCCGAAGTACGAGCGCACCATGCGCTCCGACAGCACGTCCTGCTGGAGAGTCATGCGGCCGAAGCGGTAGCGCGGCCCGGAATCGAAGTGCAGCGTGATGTCCGCGGCGAGATCGTCGGGATACACGTCGATGCGGCTCGCCTCGAACCGCGCTTCCGCGTAGCCCCGCTCGACGGCGAGGTCGAGCAGTCGCCGCTTGAGCGCCTCGTAGAGCCCGTGGTCGAGCTGGGCACCCGCCGCGAGCGACGAGCCGGCCACGGCCGCGCCAAACGCCGGATCGTCCGCCGCCTCGCCCGCGATGCGCACGTCGAGCGCGCGGATCAGCACCGGCTCGCCGAGCTCGATCGTCATCTCGACGAGCCAGCACTCCTCGGTGCGCTCGAGCCGCTGCGCGATGCGGGGGGCGTAGTAGCCGAACGCCTCGAGCGCCGTGCGCACGCGCTCGGGCGCGCGCCGCATCTCGAGCTCGATGCGGCGCGGCGGTGCGTCGCACGGCTGCTCGTCGAGCTCGAGGTGGGCCAGCACGTTGGTGGCGACCCAGTCCTCGACGCCCGTGATGCGTACCTCGGCCTCGGCCGAGCACGCGGCGAGGGCGAGCGCGGAGCAGGCGGCGGCGCGCACCGCGGCGCCGGCCGCAACGATGCGGCCCCGGCACGGCCTCCTGCTCGCTCTCGGGGTGATGGGCACGACTCCAGTCCTGGCGGAGCCCACGGACGCGCTCCGGCGGCCGCGCAGGCTGGCGCCATGCTACCTCAGCCCGGCTGACTCGAAGGTGAACGCCTGTGGGAGATTCTATGGCTCCCTGCAAGCGGTAGGTGGGGTCATGGGGTGGCGGGTTGGAAGGACTGCTGGGAGGAGAGC
>DATCLY010000012.1:0-8528 GCA_036563665.1 Gammaproteobacteria bacterium | reverse complement strand
GGCCTCGACGAGCGCGAACAGCCGCCCGAGCGTGCCGGCGAGTGCCGTCTCGGCCTCGCCGAGCGCGCGGATCGCGCTCGCGTTCGACGGGTCCGCCGCGGCTTGCTTCAGCTCCTTCGCGGCCGCATTGCGCGCGCCGATCACGGCCTCGAGCGTCTCGCGCTCGTGGCGCATGTAGCCTTTGACCGCCTCGACGAGGTTCGGAATCAGGTCGTAGCGGCGCGTGAGCTGCACGTCGATCTGCGCGAAAGCGTTATGCATGCGGTTGCGCAGGGCGACGAGGTTGTTGTACACCACGATGCCCCAGACCACGACGGCGGCGAAGATGCCCAGCACGATGAACGTTTCCATGAACGCACTCCCGAGGGCGGCGACCGCACGCAGCATACGCGGAGGACGCGCCGCGCGACAGTGCGCGCCGTCGCACTTCGCCTGGGGTCTGGCGTTGCTCGCGGCGTTCCATTCGAGCGTCGCCGCCGCGGACTGGTACGGCGAGGCCATCGACCTCATGGGCACGCGGGTTTCGGTGGAGCTCTGGCACGAGGACGCCGCCGTCGGCCGCGCGCTCGTCGAGAAGGTGCTCGACGAATACCGGCGCATCGATCGCGGCATGAGCACGTACAAGCCGGACAGCGAGATCTCGCGGTTGAACGCCTCTGCCGCGACCGCCCCGTTCCAGACCAGCGAGGAGCTGTTCTCCCTGATCCGCCGCTCGCTCGAGCTGTCCGCGGCGAGCGACGGCGCGTTCGACATCACGTACGAGAGCGTGGGCTACCTCTACGACTTCAGGGCGCATCGCCGTCCGACCGAGGCGCAGGTAGCCGCGGCGCTGCCGGCCATCGACTATCGGCACGTCGTGCTCGACGAGGCGGCGAGGACGGTCGCGTTCAGCACGCCCGGCGTGCGCATCAACCTGGGCGGCATCGCGAAGGGTTACGCGGTGGAGCGCGGCGCGGCGATCCTGCGCGAGGCGGGAGTCGAGCACGCGGTGCTCAATGCGGGCGGCGACACGCGCGTGCTGGGCGATCGGCGCGGCAGGCCGTGGGTCATCGGCATCCGGCACCCGCGGCTCGACGGCGAGTACGTGACGCGGCTGCCGATCGTGGACGAGGCGATCTCGACGTCGGGCGATTACGAGCGCTACTTCGAGGAAGACGGCAAGCGCTACCACCACATAATCAATCCGCACACGGGCAAGCCGACCGAAGGCGTGCTGTCCGTGACGGTGATCGGGCCCGACGCCACGATCACCGACGGCCTCTCCACGACGCTGTTCGTGCTCGGCCGCGAGCGCGCGCTCGAGGTCATCGAGAAATTCCCGGGCTACGAGGCCGTCATCGTCGAGAGCGACGGCCGCGTGTCCTACTCGAGCGGCCTCACCGCCCCCGAGTAGCCGCTCGCGAAGGTCGCGGCTGGAAAGCCGCTCCCACAGTCTTCGTTGGCTGGCGGGTGGGAGCGCCTTTCGAGGCGCGATTCTGCGTTCGACTCCGCAAAGGATCGCGGCTGAGCCGCGCGCTAGGCGGGAACGTACTCGGGGTACTCCGGGCTCCACATCGCGGCACGGACGCGCCGCTCGATGTCGTGCTCGGGGACGTCGGACACGCCGTCGCGCACGGCCTGGCGCACCACCGCCACGGCGATGTGGTACGACACCGTGCGCAGCCGCGACACCGACGGGAACAGCAGCCCCGACTCGAGCTCCTCATCGGTCACCTGCGCCGCAAGCGCTTTCGATGCGGCGTTGGTCATGCCGTTGGTCACCTTGCGGGCGTCGGCCGCGATGGCGGCGAGCCCGAGCCCGGGGAAGATGAACACGTTGTTGCCCTGGCCGACGCGGTATCTGCGGCCGCGGTGCACCACGTCGGGGAACGGGCTGCCGGTCGCGACCAGGCAGCGCCCGTCCGTCCAGTCGTAGAGGTCGGCCGGCCTCGCCTCCGAGTTGCTGCGCGGGTTCGACGACGGGAAGATCACCGGCCGCTCCACGTGCGCCGCCATCTCGCGGACGAGCCGCTCGTCGAATGCGCCGCCGACGCCGGACACGCCGACGAGCACCGTGGGTCGGTACCGCCGGACCACGTCGAGCAGCATGCGGTCGCCGTGCACGGCGAGACCGTAGCGCTCGGCGAGCTCCTTCGGCCACGCGAGCTCGCGCTTGTACGCATCCATGGGGCGGCCGTCGTCCACGAGCAGGCCGTGCCGGTCGAGCACGGCGACCGCGGCGGCGCGCTCCTCGGGCGCGACGCCCTCCTCGGAGAGCTGCGCCCTGATCTGCCGCACGATCCCCAAGGCGGCCGCGCCGGCGCCGAACACGACGATGCGCTGGGCGGCGAGCCGCTCCCGCTTGATCTTGAGCGCGCCGTTCAGGCCCGCCATCACGACGGCGCCCGTGCCCTGGATGTCGTCGTTGAAGGACGGCACGCGATCGACGTATCGGTCGAGAATCGCGAGCGCGTTGTCCTTGCGGAAGTCTTCCCACTGGACGACGGCCTTGGGCGTCACGGCCCGCACGGCCGCGACGAACTCGTCCACGAGCTCGAGGTATTCCGGTCCGCGCAGGCGGCGCGTGGGCCAGCCCAGGTACTGGTCGTCCGCGAGCAGCTCCTCGTTGTCGGTGCCGAAGTCGAGGCTCACGGGAATGGCTTTCGCCGGGTCGATGCCGGCCGCGGCCGTGTAGAGCGCGAGCTTTCCCACCGAGATCGCCATGCCGCCCGCGCCCTGGTCGCCCAGGCCAAGAATCGACTCGTTGTCGGTGACGACGAGCAGGCGGATGTCCTTGCTGCCCACGATGCGGCGGAGCACGGTCTCCATGCGGCCCTTCATGTCCGGCGTGATCCAGATGCCGCCGCCGCCCTGGAACACCCGGCTGAAGCGCTGCACCGCGATGCCGACGGTGGGCGTGTACACGATCGGCATGAGCTCCTCGAGGTGGTCGCCCAGCACCCGGTAGAAGAGCCGAACGTTGCGATTGAGCAGCGCCGAGAGCAGCACGTACTTCTGCAGGTCGTCGTTCTGCGATTGCAGCTGCTCGTAGATCCGCTCGGCCTGCTGGGCCTGCGTCTTGACGCGCACGGGTAGCAAGCCTTCGAGATCGAGCGCCTGCCGCTCGCTCGCCGTGAAGCCCGTGCCCTTGTTCAAAAGAGGATTGCGGATCACATCCGCGCCGCGTGCCGTGACCTTCACGACGCTGTGCGCGTCGTTCACTCGTTGCTCGACCGCCAAGGCACCCTCCTTCGCCCCTTCCGATGCGCCTGGCCGACGATCCGCCCCGGGACCGTACGGAATTCCGCCGCGCGGCGCTCGGCGCCTGCGGCGGTGGGGCGCGATCTTACTGCAAACTGGGCTGCCCTGTTTCATCGGAGCCTGCGGGGAGGGCATCGGTTCCCGCAGGCCGGGGGCGGGTCAGGCGGATTCGCGGCGGCGGATGGGGGTGACGTTCGCTCCTTCGTTCGCGAACCAGCGGCGCATCTTGATCGCGGCGCGCAGCTTCGCGACACGCACGTAGTGCTGGTAGAGCAGATCCTTCATCACCTCGACGAGCACGGCAGCTTCTTCGGCGCCGATCGACGGCAGATCCGCCGCGGAGAACAGGATCGTCTGCAGCGTTTCCCCGAGCGCCTCGCTCAAGCCCCCGAGCTGCACCACGTCGGCGCAGGCGTCGCGCAGGCGCTGACGGGCGCGCCCGTCGGCCGCGGCCATGGCGGCCTGCATGGTGCGCCGGCACATCGACGCGAACGCGTTGTGGCAACCGGCGGTGTAGCAGTCGAGCGCCTCGCGGAACAGCAGCTCCACGTCCTCCGGCAGATAGCTGAAGGGGAAGCGCTCTCGCGGGCGTTCGATCTCCACGAGGTGAGAGCCGAGCTCCGCGCGCTCGGCGTCGATCGCGCGCACCACGGCGCGCACGAAACGCGGCTCGTTGCACGCGGCGCAGCGATAGGCGATGCCGACGTGCCGGGGACGAGCGCTACGCAATGCTTCGAACGACGGGGTCGCTACCGGAATCAGCTGAGCGTGTGCCCCGCAGTGGGGGCATTCTCTGGATAGGATTTCCGCCTGTGCGAAGCCATTGTCTTTATTAACATAAATTGTCATGACTGGCCTCGACTTGCAGTGTACGCGCGGGGACAACGCGGGGAAATAGCCGCGCGCCGCTGGAAATTCCACCGACACTGCGTCGCAGGCGCGGGTGAAGGGCGCGAAGGCGCGATCTCTGCGATCGGCGCCGCGGAAGAATCGCGGCTGGAAAGCCGCTCCCACAGGGTGCGCTCGGCGGCGGCCCGTGTGTGGGAGCGCCTTTCCAGGCGCGATCTCTTGCGATCGGCGCCGCGGAAGAATCGCGACTGGAAAGCCGCTCCCACAGGATTCGCTGGTGGCTGCTCAGGCGAGCCGCTTGTAGCGCAGGCGGTGCGGCTGGTCGGCGTCCTCGCCCTTACGGCGCCGCAGGTCCGCGGCGTAGTCCGCGTAGTTGCCCTGGAAGTACACCACCTCGCTGTCGCCTTCGAACGCGAGGATGTGCGTGGCGATACGATCCAGGAACCACCGATCGTGAGAGATCACGACGGCGCAGCCCGGGAAGGACAGCAGCGCTTCCTCGAGCGCGCGCAGCGTTTCCACGTCGAGGTCGTTGGTGGGCTCGTCCAGCAGCAGCACGTTGCCGCCGCTGCGTAGCAGCTTCGCGAGGTGCACGCGGTTGCGCTCACCGCCCGACAGCAGGCCCACCTTCTTCTGCTGATCCGTGCCGCGGAAGTTGAAGCGGCCCACGTAGGCGCGCGACTGCGTCTCGTAGTTGCCCACGCGCAGGATGTCCTGGCCGCCGCTGATCTCCTCCCACACCGTCTTCTCGGGATCGAGCGCGTCGCGCGTCTGGTCGACGTACGCGAGCTGCACGGACTCGCCGATGCGGATCGTGCCGCTGTCGGGCTTCTCCTGGCCCACGAGCATGCGGAAGAGCGTGGTCTTGCCGGCGCCGTTCGGTCCGATCACGCCCACGATGCCGCCGGGCGGCAGGCTGAAGGACAGATTCTCGAACAGGATCCGGTCGCCGTAGGCCTTGGAGACGTTCTCCACCTCGATGACCAGATCGCCGAGCCGCGGCCCGGGGGGAATGTAGATTTCGTTCGTCTCGTTGCGCGCCTGGTACTCCTTGGAAACGAGCTCCTCGAAGCGCTGCAGGCGCGCCTTCGCCTTCGCCTGCCGGGCGCGCGGGTTGGCCCGCACCCATTCGAGCTCCGCCTTGATGGCGCGCTGGCGTGCCGCCTCCTGCTTCTCCTCGATGGCGAGGCGCCGCTCCTTCTGCTCGAGCCACGAGCTGTAATTGCCTTGCCAGGGAATGCCGTGGCCGCGGTCGAGCTCGAGGATCCAGCCCGCCACGTTGTCGAGGAAGTAACGGTCGTGGGTGACGGCCACCACGGTGCCCGGGTACTCGCCGAGGAAGCGCTCGAGCCAGGCCACGGACTCCGCGTCGAGATGGTTGGTGGGCTCGTCGAGCAGCAGCATGTCGGGATTCGACAGCAGCAGCCGGCAGAGCGCCACGCGGCGGCGCTCGCCGCCGGACAGGTTGCCGACCACCGCGTCCCACGGCGGCAGCCGCAGCGCGTCCGCCGCGATCTCGAGCTTGCGCTCGAGCTCCCAGCCGCCGACGGCGTCGATCTGATCCTGCAGCTTGCCCTGCTCGTCGAGGAGCTTCTGCATCTCCTCGTCGTCGAGCGGCTCCCCGAAGCGGTCGCTGATCTGATTGAAGCGCTCGACGAGCTTCAGCACGTCCGCCACGCCTTCCTCGACCACGGCGCGCACCGTCTTCGTCGGATCGAGCTCGGGCTCCTGCGGCAGATAGCCGATCTTGATGCCGGGCTGCGGGCGCGCCTCGCCGTCGAACTCCTTGTCGACGCCGGCCATGATGCGCAGCAGCGTGGATTTGCCCGCGCCGTTCAGGCCGAGCACGCCGATCTTCGCGCCGGGGAAAAAGCTCAAGCTGATGTCGCGCAGAATGTAACGCTTCGGCGGCACGACTTTGGCGAGCCGGTTCGTGGTATAGATGTACTGAGCCATTGCCTCTTCGAGGAGACCGTTTTGACAGGGCCCCGCATTATCGACGATTTGCCGCGCGTTGGGGCCCGGCGTTGCGCGCGGCCGCAGAACGCGCGATGCCGCGTCCCGCCGTCCTGATCGACGGGCCGGAGCTCGCGGCGTACGGATTCCCCGAGCCGCATCCGTTCGGCCCCGACCGCCACGCCGCGTTCCTGCGCGAGCTCGTGCGCTCGGAATGCTACGAGCGGCTCGAGCGGCGCCCGCCGCGCGCGGCCACGCGCGCGGAGATCGAGTACTTCCACACTCCGGCGTACATCGATTTCGTGGAGGAGCGCTCGCACGCGGGGTACGGCTATCTGGACCATGGCGATACGCCGGCGTTCCCCGGCGTGTACGAGGCGGCGGCCCGCGTCGTCGGCGGCGCGCTCGAGGCGCTCGCCGCCGTGATGGCGGGGCCCGTGCGCACCGCGTTCCTGCCGATCGGCGGCCTGCACCACGCCGCCCGCGACGCCGCGGCGGGCTTCTGCGTGTTCAACGACTGCGGCGTCGTGATCGAGGCGGCGCGGCGCGTGCACGGCCTGCGCCGCGTGGCGTACGTCGACATCGACGCGCACCACGGCGACGGCGTGTTCTACGCGTTCGAGGAGGACCCGGACGTGGGCTTCGCCGACATCCACGAGGACGGCCGGTTCCTCTACCCGGGCACGGGCAGCCGCCGCGAGACCGGGCGCGGGCCCGCCGAGGGCACCAAGCTCAACGTGCCGATGCCGCCCGGCGCCGACGACGCGGCGTTCCGCGCCGCGTGGGAGGAGGTGGAGCGGTACGTCGACGCGTTCGCGCCCGAGCTCATCGTGTTCCAGTGCGGGGCGGACTCGCTCGCGGGCGATCCGATCACGCACTTGCAGTTCTCGGCCGAGTCGCACGCGTTCGCCGCCGCGCGGCTGCGGGAGCTCGCCGACCGCCACGCCGAGGGCCGGCTGGTCGCGCTGGGCGGCGGCGGGTACAACCGCGCGAATCTCGCGCGCGCGTGGACGCGCGTCGTCGAGGCGCTCGCGAGCTGACCATGCACGACGCGGACGGCCGCATCGCGGGTTTCGACGAGCCGCTCGCCCGCGCGCTCGCCGCGGAGCGCGACCGTCAGGAGCGCTACCTCGAGCTCATCGCCTCCGAGAACTACGTGAGCCCGCGCGTGCTCGAGGCGCAAGGCTCGGTGCTCACCAACAAGTACGCGGACGGCTACCCCGGCCGGCGCTACTACAGCGGCTGCGAGCACGTCGACGTGGCCGAGCGGCTCGCGATCGAGCGCGCGCGCAAGCTCTTCGGCGCGGCGTACGCCAACGTGCAGCCGTACTCGGGATCGCAGGCGAACTTCGCCGCCTGCCTCGCGCTGCTCGAGCCGGGCGACACGCTGCTCGCCATGGCGCCCGAAGCGGGCGGACACCGCACCCACGGCGCCGCGGAGAACGCCTCCGGCCGGATCTACCGCGCGGTGCACTACGGCGTGGACCGGGCGACCGGCGAGGTGGACTACGACGAGGTGGCGGCGCTCGCGCGGCGGCATCGGCCGAAGCTCGTGGTCGCCGGCTTCTCCGCCTACTCGCGCGTGCTCGACTGGCAGCGCTTCCGCGACGTCGCGGACGAGGTGGGCGCCAGGCTCCTGGTCGACATGGCGCACGTCGCGGGCCTCGTCGCCGCGGGCCTGTACCCGAACCCGGTGCCGGTGGCGGACGTCACCACGTCCACGACGCACAAGACGCTGCGGGGGCCGCGGGGCGGCCTCATTCTCGCCCGGGAGGCGGGCCCGTTCGCCGAGCGCCTCGACGCGGCGCTCTATCCCGGCACGCAGGGCGGGCCGCTCATGCACGTGATCGCCGCCAAGGCGGTGGCGTTCGAGGAAGCGCTGCGCCCGGAGTTCGCGGCGTATCAGCGGCGGGTGGTGGACAACGCGCGGCGGCTCGCGGCGCGGCTCGCCGCCCGCGGCCTGACGATCGTGTCGGGCGGCACGGACAACCACATGCTGCTCGTGGACCTGGGCCCGCTCGGGTGGTCGGGCGCGGAGGCGGAACGTGCGCTCGAGCGCGCCCATATCGCCGTGAACCGCTTCGGCCTGCCGGGCGACTCGGGCGAGCCGCGCGGCCTGCGCCTCGGCACGCCGGCGGTCACCACGCGCGGGCTCGGCCCCGCCGAGATCGAGCAGGCGGCAGACTGGGTCGCCGACGTGGTCGAGGCGCGCGGCGCCGACCGCGTCGTCGAGCGCGTGCGCGACGGCGTCCTCGACCTCTGCCGCCGCTTCCCCGTCTACGCGCGCTGACCGCCGGCAAGACCTCCAGGGGTGGGATCGGCTTTCCAGCCGCGATCTTCGTCTGTGGGAGATTCTATGGCTCCCTGCAAGGGGTAGGTGGGGTCATGGGGTGGCGGGTTGGAAGGACTGCTGGGAGGAGAGCAGGGCGAAGGCGATGCGAGCGAGCTTTCGGGCGAGCACGACGCGGGCGGCGGTTTTGGAG
>DATCLY010000011.1:0-59618 GCA_036563665.1 Gammaproteobacteria bacterium | reverse complement strand
CTCCAAAACCGCCGCCCGCGTCGTGCTCGCCCGAAAGCTCGCTCGCATCGCCTTCGCCCTGCTCTCCTCCCAGCAGTCCTTCCAACCCGCCACCCCATGACCCCACCTACCCCTTGCAGGGAGCCATAGAATCTCCCACAGGCTTCGTTCACTGGCGACGCGCCATTCGGTCCGCTCAGCGGGCCGCGAGCTCGCGCTCGAGGGCCACCTCGGCCTCGAGGTTGTCCACGTCGCGATAGATCGACGCCACGGCCAGGGTGCGGCCGGCGCGCTTGTAGCGGACCAGGCAATCCTTGGCGGCCACGTCGCCGTCGACCACGAGCTCGTCCCACTGCGGCGCGTGCCCCACGTAGTTGATCGGCACGTCGTAGTGCTGGCTCCAGAAGAACGGCACCGCGGTGAACTTCTCGCGGGCCCCCAGCATGTTGAGCGCGGCCGTCTGGCCCTGACGGCACGCGAGCACCCAGTGCTCCACGCGGATGCGCTCGCCCGTGAGCGGATCGGGCCAGCGCGCGATGTCGCCGGCCGCGAAGACGCCCGGCAGCGTCGTCTCGAGGTACTCGTTAACGAGCACGCCGTTGTCGACGGCCGCGCCCGCCTGCTCGGCGAGCGCGGTGCGCGGGCGAACGCCGATGCCCGCGACGACGAGATCCGCCTCGAGCGTGCCGCCGCGGCTCAGGCGCACCCGCCGCCCCTCGATGGCGGTGGCCTTCTCCTCCAGATGGAACACCACGCCGTGCTCCTCGTGCAGCGCGCGAACGAGGTCGCCGAGCTCGGGACCGAGCACGCGCTCCATGGGCCGCTTGCCGGGCGCGACCACGTGCACCTCGAGGTTGCGGGCGCGCAGCGACGCGGCCACCTCGAGGCCGATGAAGCTCGCGCCCATCACGACCGCGCGCCGCGCCTCGCTCACGCGCGCGATGATCGCGCGGCAGTCGGCCAGCGAGCGCAACGTGAAGACGTGCGGCTGGTCGGCGCCCGGGATCGTGAGGCGCACCGGCTCCGCGCCGGTGGCGAGCAGCAGCCGGTCGTAGGGCACCTCGCCGCCGTCCGCCAGCACCACGCGCCGCGCGTTGGCGTCGATGGCCGCGACCTTGGTGCGCAGCCGCAGGTCGATGCCCTGCTTCTCGTAGAACTTGTCGGGCTTGAGCGGCACCCACGCCTCGGGCGCGGTGCCCGCGAGGTAGTCCTTGGAGAGATTCGGGCGATCCACGGGCGGCGCGTCGTCGTCGCTCAGCATGACGAGCTCGCCGCCGTAGCCCTCGCGCCGCAGCCGCTCGGCCGCGGCGAAGCCCGCCGCGCCGCCGCCCACGATGACGAACCGGCGGCCGTCCCCGGCGCCGCGCGGCGCCTTCGGGGCCGGGCGCCGCTCGCGCACGTACACGTGACCGTCGCGCTGCTCCACGGTCCAGCACGCGAGCGGGCTGAACGCGGGCGCGCGCAGGGCCTCGCCCGTGCGCAGGTCGAAGCAGGCGTGATGCCACGGGCAGCGCACCGTCTCGCCCACGACGATGCCGTCGACCAGCGGCCCGTGATAGTGGGTGCAGAGCGCGTCGACGGCGAACACCTCGGGGCCGCGGCGCACGAGCAGCACGGGCTTGTCGCCCACGTGGCCGACGAGCTTGCCGCCCTCGCCGAGCTGCGCGAGCGAGATGCCCGCCGTGAGATCCGGGCCTTTCGATTGCGCTTGATCGTCCGCCATGGTCACTCCCCCTCTCTCGAGCCGACCGAGCGGCCGCCGTTAAGGCCGGCGGAGCGGCTCAGGTAGCGCCCGCCGCCGCGAGCCGCTCGTTCGCGTGCTGCCAGCAGAGCAGATTGTTCAGCACTGTGTCCACGTACGCGGCGCGCCGGTTCTGATAGTCGAGATAATACGCATGCTCCCACACGTCGATCGTGAGCAGCGGCTGCTGGCCGTGCACCAGCGGCAGATCGGCGTTGGCCGTGGTGACGATCTCGAGCTTCGAGCCGTTCAGCACGAGCCAGGCCCAGCCGCTGCCGAAGTGCGACACCGCGGCCTCGCGCAGCGCGGCCGCGAACGACTCGTATCCGCCGAGGTCGCGGTCGATCAGCTCCGCCACGGCGCCGCTCGGCCGCCCGCCGCCCTTCGGGGTCAAGCTCCTCCAGTAGAACGCGTGGTTCCACGCCTGCGCGGCGTTCTCGAACAGCTTCCGGTCGCCGCGCTCGTGGGCCGCGCGCACGATCTCCTCGAGCGAGCGTTGCTCGAGGTCGGTGCCTTGGATCATGCGGTTCGCGCGCTCCACGTAGCCGGCCTGGTGGGCGCCGTGATGGAGCCGCACGGTGGCGGCGGAGATGTGGGGCTCGAGGGCTTCGGGGGCGTACGGCAAAGGTTCCAGGGCGATCGTCATGGCAGGGGTCGGTTCAAGGATGAAGCCGCGAGGCTAGACGGCCGGTGCAATTCGAGCAAGCGAAAAAAACGGGGGCTCGAAATCGATGACGCCGATGGATCACGGCCGGCTGGCGTTCGAGCCGCCCGGGGTGACCCGGCCGTCCGCACCCCGGCCAGCGCCGGGCGAGCAGCGCCGTCAGGCGCGCGCCGTCGCGACGTGAGTGGCCATCTCGAACGCGAGGCCGGCGCCCTGGCGATACGGTGCCAGCGCGTGGGCCGACTCCCGCTCGAGCACGGACACGAGATGCGCGCGGCCGTTGTCATCGAGCTGCGCGCCCACGCGGCTCATGCCGATCTCGGCCATGCAGTTCAAGTGCAGGAACGCGGCGGCGTCCGGCACGCGGATCGTGCGCCGCACGACGGCCACTTCCACGTCGCGCAGGCCGCTCGCCGCGAGCACCGCGCGCAGCGCCTCGCCGTCGCCGAAGCCGAAGCGCTCGTCGTGGATGGGTCCGAAGCGCCGCTCCGCGGCCGCGTGCAGGTCGCGGAACAACGGGTTGTGCTCGAGGCCGAGCCAGGTCGCCACCACCACGCGCCCGCCCGGCGCGAGGACCCGGCGCATCTCGCGCACCGCGGCGAGCTTGTCGGGTACGAACTGCAGACCCTGCTGGCAGGCGACCACGGTGAACTTCTCGTCGCCGGGCACCGGCAAGGACATGGCGTTGCCTTCGCGCCAGTCGATGTCGCGCGCGAGCTCGCCGGCCACGGCGAGCATGCCCGCGCTCACGTCCACGCCCACGATGCGGGCCGACCGGCCAAGCCGCTCGCGCGCCACGCGCGCCACGATGCCGGTGCCGCACGCGATGTCGAGCAGGCTGTCGCCCTCGGCGAGGCCCACGCGCTCGAACAGATCGTCCACCCAGGGGCGGAACAGCGGGACCACGAGCTCGCGCTCGTACATGAGGGGGAAGCTCGCGGCGTTCATCGCATAAGAAGGAAGCGTCACGACAACCTCCTTCGGCCGCAGACCGGGCAACGTCGCTCCGATGCTAGCACCCTGCGCCCGGTGATGCCCGCGCGTGCTACAGTTTCTGCAGTTCCCGGAACTACGGCGCAACGAGGAGTACGATGACCACGCCAACAAGAAGAATGGCCGCGGTGGCGCTGCTCGCCTTCGCCGCCGCCGCGAACGGCCAGGACGACGCGCCGAGCGGCGGCTGCGAGCCGAGCGGCGGCCTCGAGTTCGTGTGCGGGCCGCGAAACGCCGAGGACCTCGTGCTCGTTCCGAACACGCGCTGGATCATCGCGAGCGGCATGACGGAAGGCGCAGGTCTCGCGCTCGTCGACTCCGAGAGCGGCGAGTGGAGCGTGCTCTACCCGGGGCCCAACCCGCGCGCGCAGCACGACGCGGCCACGTACCCGCGCTGCGCCACGCCGCCCTCGCCCGCGACGTTCAACTCGCACGGCTTGAGCCTCCGGCCCACGGGCCCGGGCCGCGCCATGCTCTATGCCGTGGCGCACGGCGAGCGCGAGTCGATCGAGGCGTTCGAGGTGGACGCCACCGGCGCCCGGCCGACGGTCACGTGGAAGGGCTGCGTGCCCATGCCCGAGGGGCTCGCCGCGAACAGCGTGGCGTCGCTCCCGGACGGCTCGCTGCTCGCCACGGTGCTGCTCATGCCCGGCACCACGTTCGCGGATTCCGTCGCGAAGAAGAACACCGGCGCCGTGTTCGAGTGGTCGCCGGGCGACGCCGGGTTCGTGCAGGTGCGCGGCAGCGAGCTGCCGAGCAACAACGGCATCGAGGTCTCCGCGGACGGCCGCGAGTTCTACGTGGCGTCGTCGGGCTTCCAGACGATCGTCGCGTTCGCGCGCGAGAACCCCACGCGTCAGCTGCGCAGCAGCGCGCCCCTGCCCATCACGCCGGACAACGTGCACATGGGTCCCGATGGCCTGCTCTACACGGCCGGCATGAAGAACGACGTGCCGGCCTGCGGCGGACAGCCGGGCCCGCAGCACACGCTCGAGGCGCTGGCGACGTGTCCGCGCGGCACGATCGCGCTGACCGTGGACCCGCGGACGATGGAGCACCGAGTGGTGCTCGACACGCCGGACAACCCGGACTTCAGCAACGCCACCATGGCGCTGCCGGTGGGCGATCGGCTCTGGATCGGAACGTTCCGCGGCGACCGCATCGCGCACGCGCCGCGTCGCTAGGCATGCGCGGCGAGGGGCTCGGCCCCTCGCCGTCCCGCATTTCGCTGGTCTGAAGCCGAGCTCCGGGGCTAGTTCAGACGATCGCTCGGCCAGAAGCGCATGCCTTCGACCTCTGCCCGGGCGATCAGCCCGTTCTCGTCGATGCGATAAGCCGCCACGCCGTTGAAGAACTCGTTCGGCGAGACGTCCTTCTCGCCCGCCACGGCCCCGCGGTTGGCCCCGGCCTGCCACTCGCCGTCCACGAACTCCTCGAAGGTGTCGCGGTCCTCGAACAGCAGCACGAGCTTGTAGTTGCTCACGCCGCCCACGGCGCCGATGCCGGCCCCGCCCACGTGCATGAACCGCGGCTCGCCGCCGCGCTTCTGCATCGCCACGCCGGTGCCGCCCGTGCCGGATACCAGCAGGCCGCCTTTGGTCGTGTCGAGCACGGCGTAGCCATAGGCCTCGTGGTACAGCTCGGCGGCGGCTTCGTCCTTCTCCTGGAGCTCGTCGATGGCATGCTCGGCCATCTCCTCGAGCTGTGCGCGCCGCTCGATCAGCGAACGATCGTCGTCGGCGTGCTCCGCCGTGTCCCGATCCGCCCGCCCACGGTCCGCGTCCTGCGCGACGGCGCCGGCCGACAGCAAGGCCGCGCCGGCCAGGGCGGCGAACGCCCCGCCGCGTCTCGACTTCAACCCTCTCATAAGAATCTCCTTGTCCTCGGTGGAGGCGGAGACTGCAACGGCCGTGCCAAACCCCACCCGAGCACCGCCGGCGCTCCGCTTCGAGCCGCGCCCGGCGCGTTGCCGGGCGGCGACGGTTTGCGGCATATTCGGTGCCACCTACGCAATTCGGCAGCTCGGAAGGGGGAGCGCGATGACCGATCGAAGAACAAGAATGGGCCTGGACCGCAGGACCTTCATCGAGACTTCGCTGCTCGCCGCGGCGGGCCTCACCATCGGGCTGCCGCCGCTCGCGCGCGCGCAGGACCGCTACCTCACCACCGTGGGCGGCACCGCGCAGACGCGCGCCGGCCGCGTGCGCGGCTTGTTGAAGGACGGCGTGCACCAGTTCTGGTGCGTGCCCTACGGGGCGCCGACGAGCGGCGAGAACCGCTTCATGCCGCCGCGTCCGCCGGCCTCGTGGTCCGGCGTGAAGGACCATTTCGAGATCACCTACGCGGCCCCCATCGCACCCGACGCCACCGAGCCCGCGCCCGTCGTGCGCGCGCTCAACCGCCACACGCCCCAGAGCGAGGACTGCCTCACGGTGAACGTGTTCACGCCCGGCGTGGACAACCGGCGCAGGCCCGTGATGGTGTGGCTGCACGGCGGAGGCTTCACGAGCGGCTCGGGCAACTACCTGCTCTACGACGGCACGAACCTCGCGAAGAAGGAGGACGTGGTCGTCGTCGCCGTGAATCATCGGCTGAACCTCTTGGGCTTCCTGCACCTCGCCGACATCGGCGGCGAGAAGTGGGCGCAGTCGACCAACGTGGGGATGCAGGACATCGTCGCCGCGCTCGCCTGGGTGCGCGACAACATCGAGAACTTCGGCGGCGACCCGGATCGCGTGGCGATCTTCGGGCAGTCCGGCGGCGGCGCCAAGGTCACCACGCTCATGGCCATGCCGTCCGCGAAGGGGCTGTTCCACCGCGCCATCGCGCAGAGCGGCTCCGCGTTCCGCGGCCAGTCCGCGTCCGATGCGACCGAGGGCGCCCTGCGATACCTCGCGAAGCTCGGCCTCGACGAGAAGCAGCTCGACCGGCTGCACGAGCTGGATCTCAAGACCATCCAGGACGCGTACTACAGCCAGCCGCGGATCGAGCGCCTCGGGTTCGGCCCCGTGGTGGACGGCAAGGTCCTGCCGCGCCACCAGTGGGACCCCACGGCGCCGTCGTACTCCGCCGATGTCCCCCTCATTGCGGGCTCCACCGAGACGGAGAACGGCTGGGTGGGTCCCCCGCCGTTCGAGCTGTCCGACGAGGACATGCTCGAGCGCTTCACGATGCGGCTCGCGAACGGCGACGAGGAGGCCGGCCGGCGGCTCGTGGCGCTCTACCGGCGGCTGCATCCGAACATGCGCAACCAGATGCTGTGGCTCACGGCCGAGTCCGACGACACGCGGCGCTGGAGCGCGCAAGAGCTTTGCCGGCTCAAGCACGAGCAGGGCGTTGCGCCGGCGTATCTGTACTTCTTCAACTACTACTCGCCCGTGCACGACAACCGCATGGGGTCGTATCACACGCTGGATATCCCGTTCGTGTTCTACAACATGGACATCGGCGCCTCGATGACGGGCGCCGAGCAGGAGCGCTACGTGCTCGGGCACATCATGAGCGCCGCGTGGGCCGCCTTCGCCCGCACGGGCGACCCGAACCACGCGGACATGCCGCACTGGCCTGCGTTCAACCCGACCGATTACCCGACGATGGTCTTCGGTCCGCAGGTGATGACGGTGAACGACCCGAACAAGGAAGCGCGGCTGGCGCTCGCGGAGCTGCGCCGCAACCGCACGTGAGCGAACCATCGCGGCTGGAAAGCCGCTCCCACCCGGCCATCCAGCGTGGGAGCGCCTTTCCGCGCGACTCTTCGTTCGACGTGCAAGAGACTCGGGGCTTCGAATGCCGCTCCCACCCGGTGAACGAAGCCTGTGGGAGCGCCTTTCCAGGCGCGATCTTCAGTCCGCGGGCTCGATGCGCAGCAGCGCGCCGGCCCGCTCGTCCGTGAGCACGTAGAGCAAGCCGTCCGGCCCCTGCCGCACGTCCCGCAGCCGCTGCCCGAGCTCGGTGAGCATGCGCTCCTGACCGGTGGGACGGCCGTCCTGGTCGAACGTGACGCTCAGGAGCGTCCGCGACATGGCGGCCATGAGCATGTCGTCGCGCCACGCCGGGAACCGGTCGCCCTCGTAGAAGACGAGGTTCCCCGGATTGATCGACGGCACCCAGAACAGCACGGGCTCGATGAGGCCGGGCACGCGGTCCGCGCCCCGATCCGCCGGGTCGCCGTTGTAGTGCTGGCCGCGCGTGGTGAGGATCCAGCCGTAGTTGCCGCCCGCCACGATGCGGTTGAGCTCGTCGCCGCCCCGCGGCCCGAACTCCGTCGACCAGAGCTCGCCGGTGCGCGGATGGATCGTGAGCCCCGTCGGGTTGCGATGGCCCAGCGAGAAGATCTCCGGCTGATAGCCCTCCCGGCCCACGAACGGGTTGTCCGCCGGCACGCTGCCGTCGTCGCGGATGCGGATGATCTTGCCCAAGTGCGACGAGGGATCCTGCGCGCGCTCGCCCCAGTTGCGGTCGCCGCTCGTGACGTACAGCAGGCCGTCCGGGCCGAACACCATGCGCGCGCCGAAGCTGCCGTCCGCGGGCCCCTGGCCGCAGCAGCGGTTGTTTTGGCTCGCCATCGACGGGCCGTACCAGTCGTCGGCCACGAACACGTCCTCGACGTCCGCGAGCGCCGCGCCGCCGTCCCACCGCGCGCGGGCCACCGCCAGCGTCGAGATCGACGGCTCGGCCGCGTCGGGCTTCGAATAGGAGAAATAGACGAGTCGATTGCGCTCGAACTGCGGATGGAGCGCGATGTCCATGAGGCCGCCGATCACGGCGGCGCGGATGGCGGGCAGGCCCGCGATCGGCGTGGGATCGAGCGCGCCGTCGCGGATCACGCGCAGACGCCCGGGCCGCTCCGTCACGAGCATGTCGCCGTTCGGCAGGAACGCGAGGCCCCACGGGCGCTCGAGGTCCCGCGCGATCACGGTCACGCGGATGCGCTGCCGCTCGGTGTCGAGGAGCCAGGGGCCCTCGCCGAGCGGCTCGCTGTCGAACGGGGCGCGCGGCGCGGCCGCGGGAGGCCCGGTCCGCGATGGCGCGCCGCCCGCGTCCTGCGCCGCCGCGGTCGCGGCGCCGATCAGCGCGAGGGCACCGACGAGCGCCGTCGCCCGAGCGGTCCGGCGAGCGCTCACTCTTGCGGCGGCTGCGGCCGCAGGTAGTAGTTGAACGCCTGGCCCCGCCCGCGCGCGTTGGCCCACACCACCAGCATCTCCTCGAGCACGTGGGCGAACCGCAGCGGGCCGAAGTCCACCACCTCGAGGCCCATGCCTTCGATGATCTCGGCGACGACGGCCTTCGCCTGCTCGTCGTTGCCCGCGATCGGGATCGTGATGGGACCGCCCGACGTCTCGGGGTCCACCATCTGCCGCCAGTTGAGCGTGTTGAACGCCTTCACCACGCGCGCGTTCGGCGCGGCGGCCTGGATCAGCTCCGCGTTCGAGCCCTTGCCCGGCACGCCGTGATCGGCCCAGCCGTCGGGATTGCTGCGGTCCACGCGGTTGGTGGGGTCGATGATGATCTTGCCGGACAGGTCGCCCAGGTCGCGCGTGATCTTCTCGGCCTCCGTCCCGGGCACGGCGAGCAGCACGATGTCGGCGTCTCGCACGGCCTCGCGAGGCGTCGCGGCCGAGGCGCCGCGGCCCGTGCGGGCCACGAGCTCCTGCACGTCCGCGCGGGATGGCTCGCGCGAGCCGTAGACGATGGTGTGCCCCAGCGCGGCGAACTCCGGTCCGAGCGCCGAGCCCACGTTGCCCGTGCCGATGACGGCGATGCGGGCGGCCAACGCGGGCGAGACGGCGCCGAGCGCGAGCAGAGCGGCGGCGAGAATGCGGAGAAGCTTCATGGTCGGTTGTCCCCTTGAACGAAGCCTGTGGAAGCGGCCTTTCGAGCCGCGATCTTCGTATTGATTAGTAACGGTCGAGGCAGTTGTACGGCTGAACCGTCATCTCGGGCTTCCAGACGAAGTAGCGCGTGAGCGTGAACGGCTCGGTGAAGTACACCGGATCGTAGACCGTGAGCTCGTAATCGAGACGCTCGTAGGTCGGGTTCGGCATGAAGCGCTCCACGATCCGCATCTGCTCGCTCTGCGGCACGCCGTCGGGATCGAACGTCTGCGCTTTCAAATGATCCGTCTCGACCACCAGCGTCTCGCCTTCGAACCGTCCGCGCGAGAAGCCGAACTGCGTGTGCTCCGCGGGAGGCTGGGCGTCCGGGTTCATGTGGATCACGCGCAGCGAGTCGTACTCCTCGATGCGCATGAGGATGCGGTCGCCGTCGCGCACGAACTCGATCGGCGCCGGCGTGATCATGATGAGGGGCGTGCCCTTCGTGCCGCAGCGCAAGAGCTCGTTGTCGAGCGGATCCCACTGCGCCACCACCGCTTTCGCGGCGTCGTTGAGCGGATAGCCGCCCTTGAACATGGGGAACGACGCCGGATCGCCCATCACGCCGCCCCACACGCGGAAGATGCCGTTGGCCTTCGCCCTGGCCTCCTCCACGTTCGAGTCGTCGTACTTCCGCCCGATGAGGTTGCCGTTCTTGCCGGCCGGGAAATGCGGCACGTTCTGCCCGAACGCGAGCTCGTAGCCGCTCGAGAGCAGCACGTTGCGGCCGTTCATCGCGTGCGGATTGCGCCGTCCGGGCGCACCGGCCACGGTGATCCGGTCACCGACCGCGATGGGCGTCTCCTGGATGCCGAGGATGCGCAGCATCACCACCGCCGGCGTCTCGATCTCCCACTGCGCGCCGTCCTCGGCCCGCAAGAGGATCCGCCCGTGCGGATTGCGCCACGACACCTCTTCGACCACGCCCGCCACCTCCACCGTCCTGGACGAGTCGTAGATCGCGGCGGTGCTGTGGTGCGCCGCGGCCCCCGTCGCGACGCCGAGACCGATCAGCAGCGAGAACGCCCTGCGCATGGCACTCCCCCTTGAGCGCGGCTTTTCGCCTATTCTCGCCGGACCCCGGTCGGCCGCCAATGGCCGCCCGTCGTTGCCGATGGGGTGGCGGCCTGCCGGCTCTGCCCACCGGGCGAGCGCTGGCAGGGTGCACGATATGTCGTCGAAGGGCGCGCACCGGAGGTCGATGCGCTCCGCAGGTCGAAGCAATGTCCGTCAGCGCCCCCGCCTCTGCTCTGCAGCGAGCAGGTGATGACGCAGGTTGCGCAGGCATGCACGGTGCGCCCGTGCGGCCGCGAGGCGTGAAAGCCGCCGATCCGCGGCCTAACGGGCGCATCTCCCCGGAGACCCGTGGCCCGGAATGCGCCTACCGCCCTCCCCGACGGCGGGACTAGACTATCCGCCAGGTGCTCGATCGAGGGGAACTGCCATGAGGAGCGGGGTCGCCTGCGGATGGGCCGCCACGTTCGTCGCCGTGTTGGCCGCGGGGGCCGCGTGGGGCCATCACGCCTTCACCACGGAGTTCGATCCGGAGACCTACGGCGAGGTGGAAGGCATCGTCACCAAGGTCTGGTGGCAGAACCCGCATATCCGCTACGACGTGGACGTGACGCTGCCGGACGGCTCGCACGAGCAGTGGTCGCTGCATCCGCCCGGCAACCTGCCCACCTACCGGCGCGAGAACTGGACGGCGGACACGCTCAAGGCGGGCGACCCGGTGCGGGCCACGGGCAATCTCGGCCGCGACGGCGCGAAGAAGCTCTATGCCACGTGCATCCGCCTGCAGAGCGGGCGGGAGCTCGGGCGGTGCGTGTCGCCGGGCACGACCAGCGAGGTGACGGCGGACCCGAACGCCGAGTACGGCTACAAGCCCGGCAACCGGCCGGTGGACATTACCGGCTTCTGGGACAACCGCTACAAGTTCCGCGTGACCGTGGACGACTTCGAGCCGAAGCCGATGCCCATGAAGCCCGAGACGAAGGCGCTGTACGAGTCGCGGAAGTTCGGCGACGACGCGGTGCTGCAATGCATGCCGGCCGGGTTGCCGCGCATCTTCGGCTCGCCGTATCCGATGGAGATCGTGGACGCGGGCACCCATTACTTGATGGTGTTCCTGCAGGACAACACGCCGCGTTGGGTGTGGATGGACGGCCGCAGAGCGCCGCCGGATCGGCCGCTCACGTCCATGGGCTTCTCGGTGGGACGCTGGGAGGACCGCACGCTCGTGATCGAGACCACGCATTTGACGCCCGGCTGGCTCGACGGCTCGGGCTATCCCATGACAGGCGGTGCCGGCACGCGCATAGTGGAGCGCTGGACGGTGGCCGAGGACGGGCTCACGATGGAGCGCACGATGACCGTATACGACGACGCCTACACGGCCCCGATCACCCGCACGCGCGGCTCGCAGCGCGGCAACAGCGCGGAACTCATCGAGAGCGAGCCCTGCGACCCGCGGCCCTTCTACTACGAGATGCTCGAGCGCGGCGAGCTCGCCGAGCGCCTGCGGCAGGCCGCCCAATGAGGCCCGCGACGCTCACGCGCCGCGCGGCGCTCGCCTTCGCCCTGCTCTTCGCCTTTGCCGCGGACGGGCTGACCCAGGCGCCTGCCGTGGTCTCGCCCCGCCTGTACGTGCTCGATGGCGGCGTGCTGCGCTCGGACCCCACGCGCTACCGGCTCACGCGCTCCGAGGTGCAGGTCGAGCCGTTGTCGATCGCGGCGTACCTCATCGTGCATCCGCGCGGCGTGCTGCTCTGGGACGCGGGCGCCGTGCCGGACGCCGAGCGCATCTCCGAGGAGGGCGGCGTGGAGCAGCGCCTCGTGCGCAAGGACGGCGAGGAGCGCTTCGTCACGCTCGGCCCGTCGCTGCGCTCGCAGCTCGAAGCCGCCGGCTTCAAGCCCGAGGACGTGACCCACTTCGCGCTCTCCCACTACCACTGGGACCACACGGCGAACGCGAACGACTTCGCCCACGCGACATGGCTCGTGCGCCCCGAGGATCGCGAGGTGATGTTCGCGAACGGCGGGCCGGGCGGCGCCCGGCCGGAGACCTATGCCGCGCTGCGCAACAGCCGGATGGTCGAGATCACCGCCGACGAGCACGACGTGTTCGGCGACGGCAAGGTGATCCTGAAGTTCGCGCCCGGGCACACCGAAGGCCACCAGGTGCTCTACGTGGACCTCGAGCGCACGGGCGGGGTCGTGCTGTCCGGCGACCTCTACCACTACCCCGAGGAGCGCACGCTCAATCGCCTGCCGACCTTCGAGGTGGACGAGGCGCAGACCGCGGCGTCGCGGCGAGAGATGGAGCAGTTCCTCGCGCTCAAGGGCGCCACGCTCTGGATCCAGCACGACCTCACGGCGCATCGCCTCCTCAAGAAGGCGCCCGAGTACTACGACTGAGGCGCGCGGCGACGCCCGCGCCTAGTCGTACTCGGTGTATTTGCGCGCGTCGCCGCGCACCTTGTCCGCGGGGTACTTGCGCTCGTTGAGCGCGATCTTCTCCTGCGCGGCGGCCAGGAGGTCGATCCCGAGGCGGTCGGCGAGACGCACGAGGTAGATCAGCACGTCTGCGGCCTCGAGGCGCACGCGCGCGAGGCGCGCCTCGTCGAGATTCGCGCTCTGCTCCTCCGTGAGCCACTGGAACTCCTCGAGCAGCTCCCCGGCCTCCGCGGCGAGCGCCATGGAGAGGTTCTTGGGCGAGTGGAACTGCTCCCAGTCGCGCGCAGCGGCGAACTCCGCGAGCCGCCACCGCAGCGCTTGCAACGCGTCCGACATCCTGATCTCCCGCTAAAAGGCCGGGTGGGAGCGGCTTTCCAGCCGCGATTCTTCAACGCTGCCGCACGAAAAGTCGCGGCTCGAAAGCCGCTCCCACAGGCTTCGTTCATCGCGCACCGCCGGTCCGCGATCATAACGCTGGAAATGCCGCGCCCGCCTTACTACATTCGTCCCATCCCCCGCCCGGAGCCGCACCGCCGATGAGGCTCGTCGATCGCCTGCTGCGCCTTTCCGCAACCGATCTCGCGAACCACTGCAGCTGCGCGCATTTGAGCCAGCTGAGCCGCGCGGCCGCCGAGGGCCGCGCCGTGAAGCCCGTGTGGAACGACCCGCTCGCGGCGATCCTCAAGCAGCGCGGCATCGAGCACGAGTCGGCGTACCTGCGCCACCTGCGCGAGCACGAGGGGCTCGAGGTGGTCGCCATCGCCGGAGGCGACGAGCTCGGCTCCGTGGCGGACACGCTCGAGGCCATGCGCGCGGGCGCGGATCTCCTCTATCAGGCGCCGCTCGGCAACGAGCGCTGGTACGGCCGGGCCGACTTCCTGCGCAAGGTGCCGACGCCGAGCGCGCTCGGCCCCTGGTCGTACGAGGTGATCGACGCCAAGCTCGCCACGGAGACGCGGGCCGGCACGATTCTGCAGCTCTGCGTGTACTCCGAGCTCGTCGCGGAGCTGCAGGGCGTGACCCCGGAGCGCGCTCACGTGGTCGCGCCGCGCCACGGCTTCCAACGCGAGGAGCACCGCCTCGCCGAGTATGCCGCCTACTACCGCCTCGTGAAGCGCCGGCTCGAGGAGGCCATTCGGCTCGACGAGGCCGCCGCGCGCGCGATCTACCCCGAGCCCGTGGCGCACTGCGAGGTCTGCGCGTGGTGGCATCCCTGCGACGCGCGCCGCCGCGCGGACGACCACCTGTGCTTCGTGGCCGGCATCAGCCGCACGCAGATCAAGGAGCTCAGGCGCTTCGACGTCACCACGCTCGAGCGGCTGGCGGAGCTTCGCGAGGTGCCGAAGCCGGCGCGGGGCTCGCGCGAAGCGCTCGTCAAGGCGCGCGATCAGGCGCGGATCCAGCATCTCGCGCGCACGGCGGGCGAGCCGCGCTTCGAGATCCTCGAGCCGTTGGACGCCGAGCACGGCCTCGCGCGCCTGCCCGAGCCCTCGCCGCACGACATCTTCCTCGACCTCGAGGGAGATCGCCTCGCGCTCGAAGGCGGCCGCGACTACCTCTTCGGGTATCTCACGGGCGACGGGCGCTACACCGCGCTCTGGGCCGCCACGCCCGACGAGGAGAAGCGCGCGTTCGAGACGCTCGTGGATACGATCCTCGCGACGTTCCGCGCGCACCCCGAGTGCCACGTCTATCACTTCGGCGCGTACGAGCCCACGGCGCTCAAGCGCCTGTCGGGCCGCTACGCGACGCGCGAGCGCGAGCTCGACACCATCCTGCGCGCGGAGCTGCTCGTCGATCTGCACACCGTCGTAAAGCACGCGCTGCGCGCGAGCGTCGAGAGCTACTCGATCAAGGAGCTCGAGCGGTTCTACGGCTTCGCGCGCGAGCAGGATCTGCGCGCCGCGACCGCGAGCCGCCGCGCGGTGGAGTGGGCCATCGAGATGAAGCAGGGTCTCGCGGGCCCGGACCTCGCGCCGCACGTCGACGCGGTCGAGCGCTACAACCGCGAGGACTGCGTGTCGGCCGCGCGGCTGCGCGACTGGCTCGAGACCCTGCGCGCCGCGGAGGAGGCGAGGGGCGCAACGCTCGCGCGCCCGCCGCTCCTCACGGGCGAGGCGAGCGAGAAGGTCGAGCAGGCGGCGGAGGAGACGGCGCGTGTCATGGCGGCGCTCCTCGACGGCGTGCCGGCCGATCCCGAGACGCGCACGCCGGAGCAGCAGGCGCGCTGGCTCATGGCGCATCTGCTCGAGTGGCACCGGCGCGAGGAGAAGGCCGCGTGGTGGGAGTACTTCCGGCTGCGCGACCTGCCGCTCGACGAATACAGGGAAGAGCGCTCGGCGCTCGACGGCCTCGAGCTCGTGGGAGACGAAGACGGCGGCACGCCGCGGCGCCCGATCCGCCGCTACGCTTTCCCGCCGCAGGACCACGACATCCGCGAAGGCGACACCGCGTGCATTCCGCCGGACGGCGCGGTGCTCGGCGAGGTGGTGGCGATCGACATCGCCGGCCACACGATCGCCATTCAGCATTCCACGAAGCTGGCAGCGGAGCGTCCGCAGCGGATCTTCGTGCGGCGCAACGTGCCGTCGGGCGCGAAGCCCGCGGCGCTGCTCGAGCTCGGCCGCTTCATCGCGGCGCACGGCGCGGACGCGCCGGGGATGGAATACCGCGCGGCGCGCGACCTGCTGCTGCGCCTGCCGCCGCGTCGCGCTCCGCAGCCCGAGCCGCCCTCGAGGTCCGAGGCGTCGTTCCCCGACGCCGAGGTGGCCCGCGCGTGCCGGCTCGTGTTCGCGCTGGACCACGGCGTGCTGCCGATCCAGGGGCCGCCCGGCACCGGCAAGACATTCACCGGCTCGCACATGATCCTCGCGCTGCTCGAGGCCGGGAAAAGGGTGGGCGTCACGGCCGTGAGCCACGAGGTGATCCGGAACCTTTTGAAAGCCGTCTGCGAGCGGGCGGCGGAGCGCGGCCTCACGGGCTTCAAGTGCCTGCACAAGGGCGAAGCGAAAGAAGGCTACCCGGACGCGATCCACGCCGTGGACGACAATGGCCGCGCGGCCGCGCTCTTCACCAGCGGCGAGTACGCGCTCCTCGGCGGCACGGCGTGGCTCTGGGCGCGCCGGGAGCTGCGCGCGAGCGCCGACGTGCTGTTCATCGACGAGGCGGGACAGATGTCGCTCGCGGACGTGCTGTCCGTGGCCGGCAGCGCGCGCAGCCTCGTGCTGCTCGGCGACCCGCAGCAGCTCGAGCAGCCGCAGCAGGCGAGCCATCCGCCGGGCGCCGAGGCGTCCGCGCTCGAGCACGTGCTCGGCGGCAAGAAGACGATCGGCGACGACCGCGGCATGTTCCTGGGCCAGACGCGGCGGCTGCATCCGCGCATCTGCGCGTTCACCGCGGAGGTGTTCTACGAGGACCGGCTGACGTCTTTCCCCGGGCTCGAGCAACAGGCGATCGTGGCGCCGCCGGGCGCGCCCGCCGCGCGCTTCGGCGAAGCGGGGCTCGTCTACGTGCCGGTGGAGCACGAGGGCCGGCAAGGGCGCGCTCCGGAGGAAGTGGAGGCCATCGCGCGCATCGTGGCGGAGCTCACGGACGGCACCGTGGGCTGGCGCGACCGGCACGGCCGCGAAGCGCCGCTCGGGCGCGCCGATCTCATGGTCGTGGCCCCGTACAACGCGCAGGTCACGGCGCTCGCCGAGGCGCTACCGGGCGTGCGCGTCGGCACGGTCGACAAGTTCCAGGGACAGGAGGCGCCCGTGGTCATCGTGTCGCTCACGACGTCGTCGCCCGAGGAGGCGCCGCGCGGCATGAGCTTTCTCTACAGCGCGAACCGGCTGAACGTGGCGACGTCGCGGGCGAAGACGCTCTGCATCCTCGTCGGCAACCCGAAGCTCTTCGAGCCCGACTGCCGCACGCCCGAGCAGATGCGCCTCGCGAACGCCTTCTGCCGCTATCTCGAGCTCGCCACCACCGTGCCGCCGTAGGCTCGAGCGGCGCGTCTTGCCAGGCGCCTCGCCCCCGCCCGAGAATGCGCGCGGCTCGCTGAAGTCCTTCCGCGACCGCGAATGTCCAACCCTTGCCTCGCTTGCGGCGCCTGCTGCGCGTATTTCCGCGTCTCGTTCCATTGGAGCGAGACCGAGCGCTTCCTCGGCGGCGTCACGCCGACCGAGCACACCGTGCAGGTCGGCACGCACCGCGTGGCGATGCGCGGCACGCTCGGCCGGAACCCGCGCTGCGTGGCGCTCGAAGGGACGATCGGCGAGAACGTTCGCTGCACGATCTACGAGCGGCGGCCCTCGCCGTGCCGCGAGTTCCCTGCGTCGTGGGCGGACGGGCGGCGCAACGAGCGCTGCGATCGCGCCCGCGCCGCGCACGGCCTGCCGCCGCTCGACCCCCCGGGCGAAAAGCCCGCCGGCAAACGCGCGGCTCGGTAAGAGATTATGGTGTGTGTCGTCGTTCGGAGACTCCCAGCCACGCTCACCCATCGCGTAGAGTGCGCGCGCCCGTCCCCGGCGGAACGCATGTGATGCCGTTCATGGTCCAGTCAGGTGGGGGCGGGCAGAGTGGCAGAAGGTCACAAAGGGAGTTTCGCGATGAACAAGTCGCTGTTGACGGGTTTGGTGGCCGGCATCGCGGTGGCGACGGCCGGCGGCGTGGCTGGCTACGCGTTCTTCGGTCAGCCCTCGGCCGACGAGCAAGGCTCGGCCGTCGTGGAGGAAGCCGCGCAGCACACGAATCACGCGGCGGCCGCGCAGCCGGCGCCGGCTCCCGCGGCATCGCAGCGCACGGCGCCCGCGCCGGCGCCCGTCGCCGCGGTGCAGGAGGAGTGCTGGGACGAAGAGGTCACGGTGGAAGCGGAGCCGCGCGATCGTCATCAGATCGCGGGCACGGCGCTCGGCGCCGTGGTTGGCGGCGCGGTCGCGAAGGACGTGGGCGACCGCGATCTCACCACGGCCGTGGGCGCGGCCGCCGGTGCCTTCATCGGGCGCAAGATCCAGCAGGAAGTGCAGGAGAAGCGGGCGGCATCGCGCACGGTCACGACCGTCGAGCGGCGCTGCGGCCCGGCGGGTTCTCGCTAAGCGGCTTCGGTTTCCTCGTCCCCGAGGCGCTCGGGCCGGACCGGTGGTCCGGCCCTTTTTTTTGCCCGCGTTTGCAGATGAGAATGATTTGCGATTAGCCTATGCACGCGGCTTGGCCGCTCTGGGCTGACCTCGCATGCTCCGCAAGATCGTCTTCTGGGCGCACCTCGTGTGCGGTGTCGCCGCCGGCCTCGTGATCGCGATGATGTCGCTGACCGGCGTCCTGCTGACCTACGAGCGGCAGATCCTCGCCTGGGCCGACCGCGGCGACTACGAGCCGCCCCCGCAGCCGGCGGAGCGGCTGCCCATCGAGACGCTGCTCGGCGCGGTAAAGCTGCATGCGCCGGACTTCGAGCCCACCGCCATCACGCTCGCGCGCGATCCCGGCCGCCCCGCCTCGGTGACCGCCGGGCGCAACGACACGCTGCTCGTCGACCCGTACCGCGGCCAGGTGCTCGGCCGGGGCGCGGAAGGCTTGCGGTCGTTCTTCCAGGCCGTGACGGGCTGGCACCGGTGGTTCAACGCGAGCGGAGAGAACCGCGCGCTCGCGCGCGCCGTCACCGGCGCCAGCAATCTCGCCTTCCTGTTCCTGATCCTGAGCGGTCTCTACTTGTGGCTGCCGCCCGCGTTCAAATGGGTGGCCTTCCGCACGAGGCTCTGGTTCAACCCGTACGCGAAGACCGCCAAGGCGCGCGACTTCAATTGGCACCACGTGTTCGGCATCTGGAGCGCCATCCCCCTCGCCGTCGTCGTCGCGACCGCCGTGGTGTTCTCGTACGGCTGGGCGAACGCGCTGGTGTATCGCGCCTTCGGCGAGGAGCCGCCCGCAGGCAGGGGCGGGCGCGGCGGCCCGCCGCCGGCCGCGCAGGGCGGCAACGGCGAGACCCCCGAACCCAGGCTTGCGTCAGCCGCGCCCGCGCTGCCGCTCGACGCGCTGTTCGCCCGCGCCGCCGCTCAATCGAGCCGGTGGCAGACGATCACCCTGACGCTGCCGTCTCCGGGCAGCGACACCGTGCGCTTCACGATCGACGAGGGAACGGGCGGCGAGCCGCAGCATCGTCACGGCCTCACGCTGGACTCGTCGACGGGCGAAGTGCGCGAATGGCAGCCCTTCTCCAGCCAGTCGCCAGGGCGGCGTGCGCGCTCGTACGTGCGCTTCCTGCACACGGGCGAGGCGCTCGGGCTCGTGGGGCAAACGATCGCGGGGATCGTGTCGCTCACGAGCCTCGTCATGGTGTGGACCGGGCTCGCGCTCGCCTATCGGCGCCTCGTCGTGCCGCTCTTTCGCCGCCAATGAGCACGGCCCGAGCGGCGCGCGCCGCTCGGGCCGCAGCCGGCGTGCTCAGCTCGCGCGCTTCAGCTTGTTGAGCGAATCCCCGTAGTAGTCCGCGAGCGCCCGATGGATCGCCTTGGGGATCTGATCGGGCAGCGCGCTCTTGTCCACCACGAGATACTTCTTCCGCCGGTCCGTGGGGTGGTTCTTGTACTTGATCACGCCGATGTCGCCGCCCTCCGCCGTGAGCGACCACACCACCCGCGACGCCGTGGAGAACGGCATCTGCAGCTTCTTCACGAGCGTGGCGAGCGTGTGCGGATGGCCGTCCTTCTCGGCGGTGAGCACCTCGAGAGCGATCAAATACTGCGGCAACGTGATGTGCGGGAAACACTGATACAGCGTGTGCAGCGCCGCAAGCAGTGCCCGACGCACACCCTCGCCGTCGAAATCCTTCGCGCCGTCCGTGCGCCCACCCGAAGATCGTCTAGTCCGTGTCTTCTGTGCCATGTTCCTATCGCCGCTGGTTAGTTCTCGTATCGTAGATCACGAATCGCTGCTGTCAACGCGCCCGAGCCGGAAACGTCTTCGACACAAAAATTTTGCGAGCATCCGTCCTCCACCTTTTCAGGTTTTCCCCGACAGACGCGCCTGCCGCTATCAACCCGGCAAGTTTTTCCAAATTTTGGAAAGTTTGCTGATGCTGTCGTACAGGCGCAGCCTGCTGGGGCGCAGACCCTTGCAACACTCGTGCCGAAGCTAAGTCAAGCCGGAGGCCTGAAAGTTCCCGAATGGGCACCCCTCAAGAGGCGGCGACAATACCGTACCAGGGCTTTCGCCTGCGGTGGTACGCAACTTGCTTCGCTGGGTGTCGTCGAGACCCGACGCGGAACAGGGATGCTCTTCATCACGCGCTGGTTGTCGCTCGTGCCTTTGCGAAGGAAGACGGCGACGGACAAGCGCTCGAAGAAGCGTCCCTCGGGAGAGGCGCCGGCGCTTCGGTCGCGCTCCTACCGGGCCGTGGAGCTACGCAGCCGGGGCTCGCCTTGCGAGGCCGCGCGCAAGCTCATGGGTCGGCGGATGCTCGTAGAAGAGGCTCCGCCGTTGCCCTTGAAGGGCTGCCGGTCGCGCTGTGCCTGCTACTACGAGCCGCATGCCGATCGGCGCCGCGACGAGCCGCGGCGCCGCGCGGACGTCGGCATCACGTCGAGCTTCTACGTGGGTCCGGAGCGCCGCAGCGGGCTCGACCGGCGGATCGCCAAGCGCCCGCCCCAGGAGGAGGACTACTACGACTACGTGCGCCGCCGCCCCCCGCCGTCCTCGGAGCCGAAATAGCCGGAGACAACGGCGCCGGCGGCGCAGCCCTTTATATGGGTGTCGCCAAACGAAGACAGCGCGCCCGGCAAAGGCAGATGGCGCGCCCGGAGAGACTCGAACTCCCGACCCTCAGGTTCGAAGCCTGATGCTCTATCCAGCTGAGCTACGGGCGCGGACGCGGCTATCGTAACCGATCGGCGCGCGCCCGCGGCGTTCGCCTGCGAACGTTGTCGCCCGCTCCCGCCCTCGATACCCTCACACGCAACGACGGCTTCCGGCGGCCCCCCGTTGCAATCCTGGCTCACTCGGACCCTCGACCGCTTCGAGGCGGACAACGACGACCTGGTCCTCAAGACGCGCTCGCTGCTCGGGCGCATCGTCGCGGACCCGCCGCGACATGCCCGCCTCATCAACACCCTGTCGCTGCTCGAGCACATCGGCAGCCACAAGATCATGGTCACGCAGCATGCGCCCGGCATCGACCAGGCTACGCTGCGGCACCTGGCGGAAGAGGCGCATCACGCGTACTTCATGAAGCGCCAGGCCGAGAAGACCGCCGGGCGGCCCATGGAATACGTGGACGACGACCTGCTCGCGCCCGCGGCCGCGCGCATGTACTTCCAGCGGCTCGAGTCGGCGATGGTGCGCAGGCTCGTGCCGCAGGGCAGCGCCCGCGCCGTGTACCTCTACATGTCGATGATCGTCGAGTTCCGGGCGCTGTGGTTCTACCGCCTGTACGAGCAGACCTTGAAGCGGGCTAATCACGGGCTGTCGCTGAAGCGCGTGCTCGGCGAGGAGCGCGCACACCTTCAGGACATGGCGCAGCGGCTCGAGTCGAGCGCCGAGCTCTCCGACGCCCGCGCCGCGGAGTTCCTCGCCTGCGAGAAGCGCCTCTATCGCCGCCTGCTGGACGCCCTGCAGCGATCCGTGAGCTGACGCCGCCGCGAAACGAAGCCTGTGGGAGCGGCTTTCCAGCCGCGATTCTTCAGCGCCGCCGAGCGAAGAGGTCGCGGCTGGAAAGCCGCTCCCACCTGGGGACTTGGGGCCGTTAGAAGCGGAAGGTGTAGTTGACCTTCACGGTAGCGTCGGAGAACAGCGAATCGAAGCGGTTGTCGCGGTCCACGAAGTCCTGGAGCTCGTGGTTGATCACGAAGTAGATCTCCCGCCCCGCCTCCGGGATCCAGTGCAGCCGCATGTTGATCCCGATGCGCTCGCTGAAGTTGTCGTACTGGATGAGATTCACCCACGACAACGTGGAGGAAAACACGAAGTCGAGGCTCGTGGTGATCAGGCGCGAGGTGAAGTCGCGCGGGACGGCATTCACGTCGAGGATGCCCTCCACGTCGGTGATGTCGTACCCCACGCGGGTCCGGAACCGCGGCGACGGCGTCCAGGTGACGTTGCCGAACACGCGAGTCATCTCGCCGGTGTAGAACTTGCCGCGCAGGTAGGCGATGCGGCCCGAGAGGCGGCGGTGCTCCGAGCCGCGGAACTCGATGCCGTGGTCGTGGAACGAGTAGTCCCCCGGCGGCAGCGTCACCCCGGGCCAGATGGTGAACTCCCGCGCGAGCACCTCCTTGTCGAAGTTGGAGCGCCAGTAGATCACGTCCCCGGCCTGGTTCGTGAGCTCGAACGGCCAGAAGCCCACGGACTGCGACTGCAGCCCCCCGCCGAGCACCTCGATGCGCTGCACGTCGGCGCCCACGTAGAGCGACTGCCAGCGGCCGCCGGACGGCCGGTGCGTGTAGGCGATGTGGCCGGAGTAGTCGCGCACGCCCGTGCGGCTCACGAAGCCGAGCGCAGGGTTGAAGTTCCGCTCGATCTCGCGTGTCGCGAAGCCGCCGCGGAACCCCGCGTTGCTCGGGATCGAGAAGCTCACGCCCGATGCGCTGTCGTCGCCGACGAGGCCTTCCGTGTCCGACTGCTGGTACCAGGCGCTCGCCTCCAGCACGCGCCCGCCCGAGAGCTGCGAGTTGCGGTACAGGAAATCCACGCCCGTGAGCGAGTTGTCCAGGTTCGACGAGGGGTCGCCGTGCGTGGCGACGAGGCCGAGCGTGGACTCGCCGAACAGCCCCGCCCGCGCGCGCACCACCGACAACGTGTCGGCCGCCACCCGGCAGCGGTCCGTGCCCGGCACGGGCTCGCAGCGAGCGGCGAGCGGCGGCCCGCCGGCCGCGGGCTCCTCCGCGGGCACCGGGACCAGATACTCGTCCTGCCGGATCGACAGCGCGCCGAGCTCCCAGCGGCCCACGCGCCCGCTCACCTTGCCGCCCTGCTCGATGTCCACCCGCTCGCCCGTGGGGCTCAAGCCGATGCGGCGCGAGAAGAACGGCCGCGCGTTCTGCCGCTCGGCGTTGCTGATGGCGCCGTTGCCGTCCTGGGCGCCGATGCGGCCGAACTCGAAGATGTCCGCCTCGCGCAGGAAGAAGTCGCGCTTCTCGGGGAAGAACAGGCTGAAACGCGTGAGGTTGACCTGGCGGTCGTCCACCTCGGTGGCCGAGAAATCCGTGTTGACGGTGAGCGCCGCGTTCAGCGCGGGCGTGATCTTGTAGAACACGTCGAGCGACGGCTCGAGACTGGAATCGCTCGTGCCCGGCGAGAACGTTCGGGCGTTGCTGAGGCTCACCGACGGCACGACGTCGAGCCCGAGGCCCTGCTGCAGCCCTTCGAATCCCACGGCGAGGCCGGCCGTGCTCGGGTCCCAGCGCCGGTTGCGCGACGTCCAGGCGATGTCCTCGTTCCTGCGCTGCACGCTGCGCGAGAAGTTGAGCCCCCAGGCGTCGCTCGTCGGGTCGAACGACAGCGTCTTGAACGGGATCTCGAACTCCGCGATCCAGCCGCCCTCGAAGCGGCCCGCGGCGGCGTGATAGATGCCGTCCCAGTCGGTGTAGTACTCGCTCACGTTGCGGTACAGGCCGTCGAAGCGCACGCCGTTCGGGTTCACGCCGAAGAAGTAGCCGCTGCGGCCGTCGTTGAACGGATCGAGCGTCACGAACAGCAGGTCGTCCTGCGTGATGTTGCCGCCCTGGCGCAGCATGTTCGCCGTGATCTTGTCGGGCTCCGAGTCGTGCAGCTTCGCGCCCACGTAGAGCGCGTCGTCGTCGTACAGGAGCCAGATCTCGGTCCGCTCGGACGGCGGCGCGTACTCGACGGGATTCACCTGGTGGAAGTCATCGAGGTAGCCGCCGCGGGCCCACACCGCATCGTCGAGCTTGCCGTCGATGACGGGCGGCGTGTCGGTGCGGACCACGCGCACCGTCTTGCGCCCTTCCACGGCCGGCGTCTGCGCCATCGCCGCCGTCGCGCCGAAGAGAAGAACCGCCGGCAGGAGCGCCCTGGAAGGCGCGACCCAAATCCTCGCAGCACGGCAAAGCCGCGCCTCCCCCGTTCGGACGCGAACGGCGGCGTCGACCATCATGCACCCCCGCGGGCGACGTGATTGTTGCTCGTTCGGACCGCGCCGCTCGGACGCGACCGCCCTACCCCCCTCGGCCCGCAATGATAAGGGCCACTAGGCGTCGCGCGCGAGGAGCTCGCGCACGCGCTCGATGTACGGCTCCTTGTCGTAGAGCTCGAAGTACACCGACGCCATGAGGTGCTGCGGGCCGAAGAAGAAGCGCTCGTAGAGCGTCTGCCGGGCGCCGAAGCCCGACACCGCGACGTCGGCCGCCAGCCGGTACAAGGCCACGCGCTCGCGCGCCGGCAGGTTCACGAGCGCGAAGTAGCGCTCGAGATCGGGGCCGATCTCCGACTCGAAGTCGGCTTCCGAAGGCGTCGCCACGAGCGAGCTCGCGCCGAGCAGCTGCACGAGCTCGACGAGCCGCGGGTACATCCGCGGGAACAGATTGCGGGCCGTGTCGAGCGGCCGGCGCGCGGGCACGTAGAGCCCCCAGCGGCCTTCGGCCGCCTGCCGCTCGGCCTGGAACAGGAACGCGCGCATGCTCTCGGCCACCCACATCGCCTCCGCGATCTGCCCCTGCGCGGCGACGTCGCGGTCGCGCGCGTTGGCGCGGCACATGGCGCACAAGAGCCCCACGATGAGCTCGGCCTTCGCGAGGTTCTTGCAGACCACCTGGTGCATCATGTGGACGACGGCGTCGGTGTCCGCGAACACGCGGTTGCAGAGGGCGGGATCGCGGTACAGGAACATGCGTTCCCACGGCACCAGCACGTCGTCGAAGACGACCACGGCGTCCATCTCCTCGAAGCGCCCCGCGAGCGGCGCGTCGAACAGCCGCTTGCCCTCGTCGTAGCTGTCGCGGCAGATGAACTTCAAGCCCGGCGTGGCGTTCGGGATGGCGAACGCGAGCGCGAAGGGGCTCGACGAGTCGTCCGCCTTGAGCACGGTGGACGGGAACACGGCGATCTCGTCGGACAGCGGACCCAGCGTCGCGAGCAGCCGCGCCCCGCGCACGATCACGCCCGCGTCCGTCTCGCGCACGGCGTGCAGCGCCACCTCCGGCGCCGGCACGCCGTGCGTGCCCGGCGCGCGGCTGTAGCCCGGGTTCACGAGCGTGTGGGTCAGCACGAGGTCGGCGCGCCGGATGTGGTCGTAGTAGGCGCGGATGTTCGCGGCGAACTCGGGCCGATTGGCCGCGAAGAAGGCCGCCGCGCCCGCGAACGCCATGAACGCGCCGTTCAGGTAGTCCGGCGTGCGGCCCAGCATGCCGCCGGACCACTTGGCCCAGTCGTACATCGCGGCGCCGCGCCGCGCCACGTCGTCCGCGGACTTCGGCAGCAGGAACGCCATGGCGCTGCGGCCGCCGTCCTCGTCCTCGTAGGTGAGGAGCTCGCGGAGCGCCGGGTCGTGCTGACGATCGAGCAGCCGGGCGATCGAGGCCGCGCCCCGCGCGAGCCTGGGATGCGCCGTCACGTCCGCGACTCGCTCGCCGCCGAGCCACACCTCCCGCCCGTCCTTGAGCCGGGCGAGATAGTCGTCACCTCTGCATACGCCCATCGCCGGCTCCGTGTGACGCGCCTCCCACCATGATAAGGGCGTCCGGAGCCGATATTGCCAGCTCGCTCCGGGCCTGATGCAATGCGCAGGCTTTCGGGCCCCTGGAGGCGCCGATGAACAAGCCCCTGATCGCCTTAGGCAGCGTCCTGGCCGTCGCCCTGCTCGGCTTGCCCCCCGTCCTCGGCATGATCACCGAGTCGCAGGTCGCGCAGCGCGTGGAGTCGCTGCGGGACCACCCCGTCTTCACCGCCGAGCTCGAGTCGTTCGAGCGCGGCTGGTTCGGCAGCCGCGCGCGGATCGGGTTCGGTCTCTCGCCCGCGTACGTCGCGCAGGTGGCGGCCTCCACGCCCGAGGCTTCCGCCGAGGAGCTGTCCCGGCGCGCCACGATCGTCGTCGACATCGCGCACGGCCCCGTCGCGGTGGGCGACGGGGTGCACTTCGGGCTCTCGAGCTTCGTCGCGCGGCCCGATCCGGGCACGGCGGGCATCGGCGCCGTGCTCGAGCGGCTGCGCATCCCGTACCTGTTCGAGTTCCGCGGCCGCACCGGCCTGTCCGGCGTCCTCGACTTCGACGCCGACATTCCCGGCTTCGAGCTCGCGGACCCGAACGGGCAGCTCGCCTTCGCCGGCGCCACGCTCGAAGGCTCGCTCGACGGCACGCTGCTCGAGTACCGCGCGCGCTCCGATCACCTCCGGGTGGCGCCCGCCGGCGAACCCAGCGTCTCGCTCGAGGGGCTGCGCATGAGCGCCGACCTGGACGTGCGCTCCGCGTACCTCCTGCTCGGCGCGATGGACGGCGAGGTGGACCGCGTGCAGGTGTGGGACCCCGCGGCGGCCCCGGTCTTCGACGCGTCTGGCCTGCGTGTGGCGGGCGAGTGGCGGCCGAACGGGACCGGCGACCGCGTGGACGCCGCCTTCACCTACACGCTCGCGAGCGCCATGGGCAGCGGCGGCATCGACCTCGCGGACGCGGCCTTCGGCGTGACGGTGCGCGACGTCGACGTGGCCGCCGCGCAGGCGTATTACGAGACGGTGCAGCGCGCGATGGCGAACGGCACTTCCGACCCCGACGCGCTGCTCGCCGACCTCGAGCCCGTGATCTGGCGGTTCCTCGCGGCCTCGCCGTCGGTCGCCCTCGAGCCCATGCGTTTCCGCTGGCAGGGGGAACCGTTCGACGCGAGCCTGCACGTCGAGGTCGACGGCGCGACGCTGCCGCCGGGCGGCGCCTTCGACCTGCGCAGTCCGGTCTTCTGGGTGAGCGCGGTGGACGCGACGGCACGGGCGAACGTGTCGAAGAAGCTCGCCGAGGACATCACCACCCGCGTGCTCACGCTGCAGCTCGCCGAGGCGCTCGGCGGCGACGACGCGCTGCCGTCCGACCAGCTCGAGTACATGGCCGGCGCGCAAGCCGGCCTCATGCTGGTGACGCTCGTGACGCAGGGCCTGCTGCTGGACGACGGCGACGAGTACTCGACCCGGATCGAGTTCCGCGACGGCGCGCTTACGATCAACGGCGCTCCGTTGCCCACGGGTTTTCCCTAGGGCGGCTTCTTAGAAGGCGCGCGCCGCCTCAGTCGCCGCGGCGGTCGCGGCGGCGCCGGCGGGACGGCTCCTCGGCCTGCTCCTCGTCGGCCTCCGCGGAGCCCGCCTCCTGGCCGTCGTCCGTCGGCGGCGCGGCGGCATCCTCCGCATCCTCGGGCAGCTCCGCGGGCTCCACCTGCACGTCTCCGGCCGCTTCCTGGTCCCGGATCAGCCTGAGCTCCTCGATCTCCTCCTGGCTGATGGGATGGAACTGGCCGAGCGGGCACGTGAAGCCGCGCTCGAGGCGGGTGCCGAACTGCTCGAGCACGGTGATGGTGTCGATGTCGCAGAGCCGGTTGGACGTGACCTGGTACATGAAGCGCCGGCTGCGGTCGAGGCCCGGGCAGCGGCGGGGCAGATAGTTGCGGTACGCCTCGCGGCCCCGCAGGTGGAAGACGATCGTGCGGTCGTCGAACACCTCGGTGCGGTCGATGCGCGACACCGTGAGGCATTCCTGCGGCGTGCGGTCGAGCGGCTCGACGTCCTCGGTCCGACCCTCTTGGCCCGCGGCGGGGCGGGCGCCGGCCAGGGCGAGCAGGACCAGCGGGAGGGCGGATCGGATCGTGCGCCCCATGGCGGCACCTCCTCGGAACCGGGCGGACATCGTTGCACCTTTATAACGCCACCGCCGCCTGAATGGGTAGGCGGCTCGAGGCACGAAGAATCGCGCCTGGAAAGGCGCTCCCACCCGGCCATCCGGGTGGGAGGCGCTCCACCGGCCATCCGGGTGGGAGGCGCTCCGCCGGCCATCCGGGTGGGAGGCGCTCCACCGGGTGGGAGCGCCTTTCCAGGCGCGATCGTTCCCTGTGTCCGCGAAAACCGCCATCATGCGCGCCATGCCCCACGTCGCCGCGCCGCCCGACCGCGTCCTGCACGCCTTCGGGCTCGCCCCCGCACCGATCCGGCCCGCCGCGTCCGGCCTGATCAACCGCACGTGGCACGTGCAGTCCCGGGACGGCCGGCCGCTCGTGCTGCAACGCGTGAACCGGATCTTCCCGCCCGCGATCCACCGCGACATCGACGCGCTGACCGCGCACCTGGCCGCCAAGGGCCTGCCGACGCCGCGGCTCGTGCCGGCCGCGGACGGCGCGCTCTGGGCGGAGCACGACGGCGGCGTCTGGCGCGTGCTCACGCACGTGGAAGGCGTCACCTTCGACGCCGCGGAGACGCCGGACCGCGCGCGCGAGGCCGGCGCCGTGCTCGGCCGCTTCCACGCCGCCGTGCGCGACTTCGACTACACGCCGAGCAACGCGCGGCTCGGCGTGCACGACACGGCGAAGCACCTCGAGCGGCTGCGCGCGGCCCTCGAGGCGAACGTCCCGCCCGCGGAGGTGGAGGCCACGCGGCCGCTGGCCGACGCGGTCTTCGCGCTCGCCGCGCGCCTGCCGCCCCTGCCCCGGACGCCGGACCGGCTCGTGCACGGCGACCCCAAGATCTCGAACATCGTGTTCGACGCGGCCACCGGCCGCGGCATCTGCCTGATCGACCTCGACACGCTGGCCCGCATGCCCGTCACGCTCGAGCTCGGGGACGCGCTGCGCTCATGGTGCAATCCGGCCGCCGAGGACGCCCGCGAAGCCCGCTTCGACGCGGCGCTGTTCGAGGCGGCGCTCGAGGGCTACGCGGCCGCGGCGCCGGACCTGCTCGAGCCGGACGAGGCCCGGGCGGTCCCGGCGGCCACGCTGACCATCGCCGTGGAATTGGCTGCAAGATTCTGCACGGACGCGATAGAAGACCGCTATTTCGCGTACGATCCCGACAGATACCCATCGCGCCCGGCGCACAACCGCGCCCGCGCCGCGGGCCAGCTCGCCCTGGCCCGCGACATCGCCGCGGCGCTCCCCGCCCTCGACGAGACGGTGGCGCGCATCTTTCGGCTTTCCGCACGCCCGTCGTGACACGACGGTGACACAACCGCCGGGCCGCTCTGCTATGAAGCGGCCCATGCTGGATCCACTCGGCCTGGTCGGAGTCTCCTGGCGGCAGGGCGGCACCGAGGTGCTGGGCGATTTCACGCTCGCGCCCGAGACCGCGGGCGATGCCCTGAAGGCGTTCGCGGAGCGCATGGCGCTCAAGGAGCTCGCGTACCTCGCCACCTGCAACCGCGTGGAGCTCCTGTTCGCCCGCAGCGAGCGCACCCCCGCACGCGACCTGCGCCGCCACGCGTTCGCGCTGCTCACGGGGCGGCAACCGGCCCAGGGCGAGGCCGAGCGCCGACTCAAGGCGTGGCAGGGCGAAGGGGCCGCCGAGCACCTGTTCCTGGTGGCCGCGGGGCTCGACTCGGCCTGCATCGGCGAGACGGAGATCGTGGGCCAGGTGCGCGAGAGCCTGCGGCAATCGCAGGCGCTCGGGCTCTGCGGCCCGCGGCTCGAGCTCGTCTTCGACGAGGCGCTCAAGATCGCGGCCCGCGTGCGGGGCGACACCAAGCTCGGCCACGGACGCGTGTCGCTCGCAGAGATCGCCGTGGACGTGCTGCTCGAGCGCCTCGAGCGCACGCCGGGCGCCGTGGCGCTCGTGGGCGTGTCGCCCATGACCGAGCGCGCGGCGGTGTCGCTGTCCGGGGCCGGCGTGCCGCTCGTGATCGTGAACCGCACGCCGGCCAAGGCCGAGGCGCTGGCCGCCCGCTTCGGCGCCGATCACCTCGGCCTCGACGCGTTCCGCGAGTCGCCGCCCGCCGTCGAAGCGCTGCTCACGGCCACCGGCGCGGGGCACGCGATCCTCGCGGAGGCCGCGCTCGAGCGCATCGCCGCCCGCACGCCCTCGGGGCAGCCGCCGCTCGTCGTCGACATGGCCGTGCCCGGCGACGTCGATCCCGCGGCGTGCGCAAAGCTGCACGTGCCGCGCGTGGGCATGGACGAGATCGTGCGCCGGGCCGAGCGGAACCGCGCCGCGCGGCTCATGGAGGCGGCGCAGGCGCGCGAGCACGTGGACGAGGCGCTCGACAAGCTCCACGAGCGCATCACCGAGCGCTACTACGGCCCGCTGTTCGGCGCCTTGCAGCAGCGCTATCGGCGCACCGCGCAGGAGGGCGTGCAGCGGCTCTTCAAGAAGGAGCTCCGCGGCCTCGGCGAAGAGGAGCGCGCGGCCGTCGAGACCTGGTGCGAGGTGCTGGCCCGGCGGTTCGCGCACATCCCGTGCCTGGGGCTGCGCGGGCTGTTGCACGACGGTCCGGAAGGGTCGCTCGAAGCGTTCCTGAACGGGCTCGAGCCCGAGTTCGCGGACGAGCTGCGCGCGGCGCTCGAGCGGGCGGGGGCGAAGGTGTGAAGCTCAGGATCGGCACGCGCGGCTCGGCGCTCGCCCGCACGCAGGCGTCCTACGTGGCGGAGCGGCTGCGCGCGGCCGGGCTCGACAGCGAGCTCGTGATCATCAAGACCTCGGGCGACCGCTCGGACGCGCCGTCGTTCGGCTCGATCGGCCCGCAGGGCGTGTTCGTGCGCGAGATCGAGCAGGCGCTCATCGACGGCGCCGTCGATCTCGCCGTGCACTCCTTCAAGGATCTGCCGACCCGCTCGCCCGCGGAGCTCGTGATCGCCGCCGTGCCGCCGCGCGAGGACGCCGCGGACGTGCTGCTCGCGCGGCCTGCGGCATTCGCCGACGACGCGGGCGGCCTGCTGCCGCTGCGCGAAGGCGCCCGCGTCGGCACGTCGTCCGCGCGCCGCCAGGTGTGGCTCAGGCACCTGCGGCCGGACCTCGTCGTGGAGCCGCTGCGCGGCAACGTGCCCACGCGCATCCGCCGCCTCGCGGACGGCGACTTCGACGCCGTCGTGCTCGCGGCCGCAGGCATCGACCGCCTGACCGGCGCCGGGGCGCTCGACGGCGCGCTCGACGGGCTCGTCGTCCGGCGGCTCGACCCCGAGCGGTTCGTGCCCGCGCCCGCGCAGGGCGCGCTGGCCGTGCAATGCCGGCGCGGCGCCGAGCGCGTGCGCGCGGCGCTCGCGGCGCTCGACGACGCGGAGAGCCGCACGAGGGTGGAAGCCGAGCGCGCCGCGCTCGCGCGCGCCGAGGGCGGCTGCGACGTGGCGTTCGGCGCGCACTGCGTGCGCAACGGCACGGGCTTCAGGCTCTCTGCCATGCTCGAGCGCGGCGGCCGCGTTCGTGCCGCGGCGGCGGACGGCGCAACGCCGGCCGAGCTCGCCGCGCGCGTGTGGGCGAGGCTCGACACGGAGGTCGCATGAGCGCCGCGCCGCTCGCGGGACGACGCATTTTGCTCACGCGGGCCGCGGAGGACTCCGCGGCGTGGCGCGCGGAGCTCGAGCGGCTCGGCGCGGAAGCGGTGGCGCTGCCGTGCATCGCGCCGGAGCCCCTCGACACGCCGGAGCTGCGCCGCGCGCTGGCCGAGGCGCTCGCCTCCGCCGATTGGCTCGTCTTCACGTCGAGGCGCGGCGTCGAGGCCGCCGCGCGGCTCGGCGCCGCCGCGCACGTCGGACCGAGCGTGCGCACGGCGGCCGTCGGCACGGCCACGGCCCGGGCCGTGGAGGAAGCCTTCGGGCGCCCGGCTTTGATCGGCGCGGGGAGCGGCGAGCGGCTCGCGGAAGCGCTCGTGCAGGAAGCGGGCGTGGGACACGGCCAGCGGGTCGTGCTGGCGGTGGCAACCGGGGCACGCAGCGCGCTCGAGGAGCGGCTCGCCGCGGCGGGCGCGGAGGTCACGCGGCTCGAGGTGTACCGCACCGCGGCCGTGCCGCCGGCCGCTCGGAAAGTCGCACTGTCCGCGCTCGGCGTGGATGCTATCGTGCTCGCGAGCCCGTCGGCCGTGACCGGGCTTTTGAATCAGGTGGAAATCGACGCGCCGGCGGCCGTCTATACGATCGGACCGACCACGAGCGCGGCCGCTCGCGCGAGCGGCTTGAACGTCACGGCCGAGGCGAGAGAGCCGAGCTTCCCGGCCGTGCTGGAGGCCATCCGATGTCGCAACTGACCATCACCACGCCGGGCCGGGCGCGGCCGCGGCGCCTGCGCGCCACGGCGGCGCTGCGCGACCTCGTCGCGGAGACCACCGTCACGGCGAAGCAGCTCATCATGCCGCACTTCGTGCTGCCGGCGGAGCACGGCGAGGAGCCGATCTCGTCGATGCCCGGCATCGCGCAGATGGGCCTCACGCCCCTGCTCGCGCAAACCGAGCGCGACCTCGAGCTCGGCATCCGCGCCGTGCTGCTCTTCGGGCATCCCGAGACCGGCGGCAAGACGCCCGACGGCAGCGCGGCGGCGGACCCGAACGGCGCCGTGCAGCGCGCCGCGGAGCGGCTGAAGCGCGCGTTCGGCGACGACCTCGTGGTGATGACGGACGTCTGCCTCTGCGCGTACACGAGCCACGGCCATTGCGGCGTGCTCGAGGACGGCCGCGTGGTCAACGACGCGTCGCTGAAGCCGCTCGTG
The DNA here is from genome assembly GCA_036563665.1 of Gammaproteobacteria bacterium. Classification (GTDB taxonomy): domain Bacteria; phylum Pseudomonadota; class Gammaproteobacteria; order Steroidobacterales; family Rariloculaceae; genus FEN-1219. The sequence continues at coordinate 27,334 of DATCLY010000011.1, read as the reverse complement.
GAGGCCGCGCTCTCGCACGCGCGCGCGGGCGCCGACGTCGTCGCGCCGTCCGACATGATGGACGGGCGCGTGGGGGCGATCCGCGATGCGCTCGACGCCTCGGGCTTCGAGAACGTGGTGCTGCTCTCGTACGCCGTGAAATATGCGTCCGCTTACTACGGCCCGTTCCGCGAGGCGGCCGACTCGACGCCGTCGACCGGCGACCGGCAGAGCTACCAGATGGATTGCCGCAACGTGCGCGAGGCGCTGCGCGAGATCGAGCTCGACACCGCGGAGGGCGCCGACTGGCTCATGGTGAAGCCGGCCCTGCCCTACCTCGACGTGGTCCGCGCGGTGCGCGAGGCGACGAGCCTGCCGCTCGCGGCGTACAACGTGTCGGGCGAGTACTCGGCGGTGAAGGCGGCCGCGGCGAACGGCTGGCTGGATGAGGCGCGCATCGTTCGCGAGAATCTGCATGCCATCCGCCGCGCCGGCGCCGATCAGATCATCACGTACCACGCACGCGACGCCCTGCAGAACCGATGGCTATGACGGCTCGCAGAAGAATCGCGGCTCGAAGGCCGCTCCCACAGGCTTCGCCGAAAGATCGCGGCTGGACAGCCGCTCCCACAGGCTCCGGTCGACGGCCGGGTGGGAGCGCCTTTCCAGGCGCGACTCTTCGTTCGGCGGCGGGGGATCGCGGCTCGAAAGCCGCTCCCACAGGCTTCGGTCGAGGGAGTGCCGGCCGATGATGGGCCCCAAGTCGAAGCGCGTGCAGTCGCAGACGTGGTTCACGCGGGCGCGGAAGGTCATGCCCGGCGGCGTGAGCTCGCCCGTGCGCGCGTTCCGCGCCGTCGGCGGCAACCCGCCCGTGATCCGCTCGGCCTTCGGCGCCACGGTCGTCGACGTCGACGGCCGCGAGTACCTCGACTTCGTCGGCTCGTGGGGCCCGCTGATCCTGGGCCACGCCCACCCGAAGATCATCGCGGCCGTCGAAGCGGCCTGTCGGCGCGGCACGTCGTACGGGGCGCCGTGCACGCAGGAGATCGAGCTCGCCGAAGAGGTGGTCACGGCGTACCCGGGCATCGAGCAGGTGCGCTTCGTGTCCTCCGGCACCGAGGCCGTCATGAGCGCCGTGCGCCTCGCCCGCGGCGCCACGGGACGCGACCTCGTGGTCAAGTTCGCGGGCTGCTACCACGGCCACGTGGACTACCTGCTCGTGTCCGCGGGCTCCGGGCTCGCCACCTTCGGCAACCCGTCGTCCGCGGGCGTGCCGAAGAGCTTCGCCGAGCTCACGCGCGTGCTGCCGCTCGACGACGTGGCGGCCGCGCGCGCGCTGTTCGCGGCGGAAGGCGAGCGCATCGCGGCGGTCGTCATCGAGCCCGTCCCCGCGAACAACGGGCTGCTGCTGCAAAGAGACGAGTTCCTCGCCACGCTGCGCGAGCTCTGCGACGCGTCGGGCGCGCTGCTGATCTTCGACGAGGTGATCACGGGCTTCCGCCTCGGCACGGGCGGCGCGGCCGCGCACTACGGCATCACGCCGGACCTCGCCACCTTCGGCAAGGTGATCGGCGGCGGCATGCCCGTGGGCGCGTTCGCGGGCACCGCCGACGTGATGGCGCGGCTCGCGCCGGACGGCGACGTCTATCAGGCCGGCACGCTGTCCGGCAATCCCGTGGCGATGACCGCGGGGCTCACGACGTTACGCATTCTGCAGAAGGAGGACGGCTGGCGCCGTCTCGAGGCGCTCGGCGAGTACCTCGAGAGCGCGCTCGGGCCCGTGCTCGCGGAGAGCCCGGTGCCCGCGACCTTGTGCCGCATCGGCTCGATCTTCTGGATCGCCTGGCACGCGAGCGAGCCGCCGCGCTCGGCGGCCGCGCTCGACGCGCGCGCGGAGCAGCTGTACGCGGCCGTGTTCAACTCCCTGCTCGAGCAGGGCATCGCGCTCGCGCCGTCCGCGTTCGAGGTGGCGTTCCTGTCGCTCGCGCACACGCGGGCCGACATCGATCGCCTGGCCGGCGCCCTGCGCAATGCGCTCGCGAGCCTCGGCGGTTGAGCACCGGGGCGCGGCAGGGGGGCATCGCGATGACGTTGCGGCGCGACCCCAGCAAGGCCTTGCAGGTGGGCTTCCTGCTGCTGCTCGTGGTGTGTATCGCGCAGGTGGCCTACTGGGTGTCGGACTACCTGCTGTACGCGCGCGACGTGGAGCGCCGGCTCGCGGCCCGCTACGAGGCGGAGGCGAAGACCGCCGAGGCGCTGCTGCGGCGCGGCTTCACGCCGGCGGAGCTGCGCGAGCTCATGCCGGAGCTCGACATCGCCGACGGCGACGCGCGCGTGATGCCGGAAGTGCTCGCCGAGCTCGCCGCGGAGCGGGCCCGGCGCACGAACCGATATCTCTGGGAAGGAGGCTTTTTCCTCGTGGTGCTGCTCGCGGGGCTCACCGTGCTCACGCGTACGATCCGCCACGACGCGGACCTCAGGCGCCGGCAGCAGAACTTCCTGGCCGCCGTGTCGCACGAGTTCAAGAGCCCGCTCGCGAGCGTGCGGCTCGCCGCGGAGACGCTGCTGCTGCGCGCGAAAGACCCCGACAGCCGCAAGCTCGGCCAGCGCATCCTCGAGGACGGCGAGCGGCTGCTGCGCATGGTGGAGAACCTGCTCGAGACCACGCGCCTCGAGGAGGGCCGGCACACGCTGTCGCCCGCGCCCGTGGACCTGCGGGCGGCGGCGGAGGCGGCGGCCGGCGAGATCACGGACCGCGCGAGCGCGCACGGCGTGGCCGTGCGCGTGGCGGTGCCCGCGGAGCTCGAGGTGCGCGTGGACCCCACCGCGCTCGAAACGGCGCTGCGCAACCTGCTCGACAACGCGCTCAAGGCGTGCATCGCCGGGCACGGGCATTCCATCGAGGTGGCGGCGCGGCGCACCGCCGAGGGCGTGGAGCTCGCGGTGCGCGACGACGGCCTCGGCCTGCCGCCTGAGGAAGCGGCCATGATCTTCGAGAAGTTCTATCGGCTCGGCGACGAGCTGCAGCGCACCACGCCGGGCACGGGGCTCGGCCTCTACATCGTGAAGCGGCTCGTCGAGCTCTCGGGCGGCCGCGTGAGCGCCGCGAGCGAAGGGCCGGGCCGCGGCGCCACCGTGACGATCCTCTGGCCGGAGCGGCGCGCGGCATGAAGGAGCCGGCACGCATTCTCGTCGTCGACGACGAAGAGCATCTGGCGGAGGGCATCCGCGAGAACCTCGAGGCCGAAGGCTACCGCGCCGAGGTGGCGCACGACGGCCTCGAAGGCCTCGCGAAGGTGCGCGCGGAGCACTACGACCTCATCGTGCTCGACGTGATGATGCCGAACATGAACGGCCTGGAGCTCTGCGAGCAGATCCGCCGCGAAGGCCGCCAGACGCCGGTGCTGTTCCTCACGGTGAAGGGCGACGCGGCGGACCGCGTGCGGGGCTTCGAGGCGGGCGGCGACGACTATCTCGCGAAGCCGTTTCATTTGAAGGAGCTGCTGCTGCGCGTGGCCGCCATCCTGCGCCGCAGCGCCTGGTATCAGGCGGCCGCCGACACCCTCGAGTTCGGCGGCAACACGGTGAGCTTCAAGACCTACGAGGCGCGCAGCTGGGACGGCGCCGAGCACACGCTCACGCACAAGGAGGCGATGATCCTCAAGATGCTGGCGGAGCGCGCCGGCGAGATCGTGACGCGCGAGGACATCCTCGACCGCGTGTGGGGCTACGAGGTGTTCCCGTCCACGCGCACGATCGACAACTTCATCGTGCGGCTGCGCAAGCGCTTCGAGCGCAACCCCGAGGCGCCCGCGCATTTCCACACGGTGCGCGGCGTGGGCTACCGCTTCACCCGCGAGCCCGCGCCGGGCGACACCGGAGGCGCGCCGTGAGCAAGCTCTTGCTGCGCGCCATCCGCGGCGAGCCCGTGCCGCGGCGGCCGCTGTGGATCATGCGGCAGGCGGGGCGCTATCTGCCCGAGTACCGCGCCCTGCGGGCGAAGCACAGCTTCAAGGCGCTGGCCGGCGATCCCGCGCTCGCCGCGGAGGTCACGCTGCTGCCGCTGCGCCGCTTCCCGCTCGATGCGGCCATCGTGTTCGCCGACATCATGAGCCCCCTGCCCGCGCTGGGCGTCGAGTTCGACTTCGACCCGGGCCCCGTGGTGACGTCGCCGATCCGCGACGAGGCGGCGCTCGCGCGGCTGCGCGAGCCCGACCCCGAAGCGATCGCGCCCGAGGTGATCGAGGCGCTCAGGCTCACGCGCGCGGCGCTGCCCGACGGCACGGCGCTGCTCGGCTTCTGCGGCGCGCCGTGGACGCTCGCCGCGTATCTCGTGGAAGGCCGTGGCGCGCGGGAGTTTCCCACGCTGCGGGCGTTCGCGGCCGCGCGCCCGGACCTGCTCGACGCGCTGCTCGCGCGGCTCGTGACGCTGCAGGTGGAGTACGTCCGCCGGCAGGCGGCGGCGGGCGCCGACGCAGTGCAGATCTTCGATTCGTGGGCGGGACTCTTGTCGCTCGCGACGTGGCGGCGGCTGATCCGGCCGCACCTCGAGCGGCTGCTCGAGCGTATTGGCGCGATCGGCGTGCCGCGCATCCTGTTCCTGCAGAACGCGCCGCATCTGCTCGACGCCTATGCGGCGCTGCCGGCCGAGGTGTTCGCCGTCGACTGGCGCACGGATCTCGGCGCGCTGCAGCGCGCGCTGCCAGACCGAACGGTGCAGGGCAATCTCGATCCCGCGATCCTGACGGCGGGCGCGGAGACCACGCGCGACGCCGCGCGCGAGCTGCTCGCGACGGTCGCCGCGCGGCGACACATCGTGAACCTGGGCCACGGCATTCTGCCCGACACGCCGCTCGAGAGCGTGGCGGCGCTGGTGGAGGAGGTGCACGGGGAAACCCCGGAAAGCTAGCAGCGGACGCACGAGGGCCGGGTGGGAGCGGCTTTCCAGCCGCGATCCTTAGGCTTTTCCCTTCGTCGAGAAGATCGCGGCTGGAAAGCCCCTCCTACCCGGAAAGCGCACGTCATCGCGGGGAACCTGCAGCGCACTAGACCGTCTTGGGAGGTGTGATGAACGAGACGACTGAAGACAGGATCGAGCCCGGACCGCTCGATCTCTCCGAGCGCGGCCGCAGGAACGGCCAGACGATCTCGCTCGACCGGCGGCTCTTCATGAAGTTCACGGCGTTCGGCGGCTGCCTCGACCCGTCGCCGGCCTGCGCGGCGCTGTCGGCCACCGGCGCCGATTGCGCGTTGTACCTCGACGTGAACGATCCCCGCGGCATCGGCGTGATGGTGGCGAGCGAGGATCCGGAGTTCTTCGTGACCACGCTGCGCGAGGTGTTCAACGCGCCGCCGTTCGTCGACCTCGTGCACAAGAGCGAGTTCGACATGCTGGGGCGTACGTACTCGATCGGCTACGAGCCGGACCTCGAGGAGACGTTGTTCGGCCGTCCCCGCTCGCGGCTGCTCGATCCCGCGCTGCGCTGGGTGGTGTGGTATCCGCTGCAGCGGTCGAAGAGCTTCCAGCGGCTGCCCGCCGATCACCAGCGGCGCATCCTCGCGGAGCACGGCACGCTTGCGAAGCGCTTCGGCGTGGGCGGCCACGCCTACGACGTGCGGCTCGCCTGTCACGGCCTCGACCGTAACGACAACGACTTCATCGTCGGCCTCGTGGGCCCGAGGCTCCATCCCCTGTCCGCGGTAGTCCAGGAGATGCGCAAGACCGAGCAGACCGCGCAGTATCTCGACCGGCTCGGGCCGTTCTTCGTGGGCCGGGTGTATTGGCAGAGCCCCGCTTGATTTCGACGCCCGACCAACCCGCGCGCGATTACGACGCCGTGCTCGTGGTGTCGTTCGGCGGCCCGGAAGGGCCCGACGACGTCGAGCCGTTCCTCGATCGGGTGCTGCGCGGGCTGCCCGTCACGCCGGAGACGCGTCGCCGGATCGCGCGGCGCTACGAGGCGTTCGGCGGCGTGAGCCCCATCAACGCGCAGACGCGCGCCTTCATCGCGGCGCTGCAGCAGGAGCTCGACTCGCGCGGCCCCGCGCTCCCGATCTACTGGGGCAACCGCAACTGGCATCCGCTGCTCCCCGATGCCGTGGAGCAGATGGCCCGCGACGGCGTGCGCCGCGCCATCGCCTACGTCACGAGCGCGTTCAGCTCCTACAGCGGCTGCCGCAAGTACCGGGAGGACCTGTACGAGGCCGTGAGCGCCGTGCCGAACGCGCCCGAGATCGACAAGCTGCGGGTGGCGTTCAATCATCCGGGCTTCATCGCCGCCGTGTGCGACCGCACGCGCGACGCGTTCGCGACGCTGCCCCCCGCGCGCCGCGCGCAGGCGCCCATCCTGTTCACGGCGCACAGCCTGCCCGAGTCGATGGCGCGCCACTGCCGCTACGAGGCGCAGCTCGCCGAGGCGTGCCAGCTCGTGGGCGACGCGCTCGAGCATCAGCGCTGGCAGCTCGTCTACCAGAGCAACAACGCCACGTACGGCCGCGAGAAGTGGCTCGGCCCGAGCATCGCAGACGCCCTCAAGGCCGTGCGCGAGGAAGGCGCGGAGGACGTCGTCGTCGTGCCGATCGGCTTCGTGTGCGACCACATGGAGGTGGTGCTCGACCTCGACGTGGAGGCGGCGGCCGTCGCGAGCGGCGTGGGCCTGAACATGGTGCGGGCCGGCACCGTCGGCACGCATCCGGCCTACGTGGCCGCCGTGCGCGAGCTCATCGTGGAGCGAATGAGCGCGCACCCAGTGCGCCGCGCGCTCGGCACGCTGGGGCCGAGCCACGACGTCTGCCCGGTGGACTGCTGCCTCTCCGGGCGCCCCGGCCCGCCGAAGCCCGCGCTCTGCGGCGTGGACTCGCCCCCGGTGCGGTCGGCGCGCGGCGCGGAAGGATCGCGGCTGGAAAGCCGCTCCCACAGGGCCGTCGGGCCGGACGGGAAGGAGGACGGATGAACGACGCGCTCGTCATCGGCGCGGGGCTCGCGGGCTTGGGCGCCGCGCTCGCGCTCGAATCGGCCGGGCTCGACGTGCAGGTGCTCGAGGCCCAGCGGCGGGTCGGCGGTCGGATCCACTCGATGCGCCAGCTCGGCAGCCAGGCCGAGGCCGGCGGCACCTACATCGGCGCGGGCTACCGGCGCGTGATCGACGTCGCCGCCCGCTACGGCGTGCCGCTCATCGACGTGACGCCGCTCCTGGAATTCTTCCGCGAGCAGGACCTCGTGCTCGACGGCGAGATCATTCGCCAGGGGGACTGGGCCGACCATCCGGCGAACCCGTTCCCGCCGCGCGACCGGGCGCTCCTGCCCTGGCACTACCACCGCGTGCTCACGGTGCGCGACAACCCGCTCACCCGGCCCGAGGACTGGCTCGAGCCGCGGCACGCGGCCCTGGACGTCTCGTTCCACGACTGGCTGCGCTCGCTGGGCGCCTCGGACCGGGCGGCCGAGGTCGGCTACGGGATGAACCCGAGCTTCGGCCGCGACGCGCGCGACGTGTCGGCGCTGCTGCTGCTCTTCCGCGGCGCGTTCTCGAAGGTCCAGCGCGAGCAGGCGAGCGAGGACAGCATCGGCTTCACGGTGCGCGGCGGCGTGCAGCGCATCCCGGAGGCCATGCGCGCGGCGCTGCGCCGGGAGGTCGCGCTCGCCCGGCCGGTGGAGGCGATCGAGGTGCGCCCCGATCGCGTCGTCGTCCGCTGCGCCGGCGGGGAGCGCTTCGAGGCTCGCCGGGCCGTCTGCGCGGTGCCGCTCGGCGCGCTGCGGCGCATCGCCATCGACCCGCCGCTGCCCCCCGGGCAGGCGGCCGCCGTGGCCGAGGTGCCGTCGCATGCGATCACCCAGGTATACCTCGCGCCGAGATCGCGCTTCTGGGAGCAGGACGGCTACGCGCCGAGCCTGTACACCGACACCGTGGCCGGCATGGTGGCCGCCGCGCGCAACGGCGAGGATCCTAACGAGGTCACGAGCTTCACCGCCTGGGCGATGGGCCGGCGGGCCGAGGAGCTCGACCGGCTGCCGCCCGCCGAGGCCGGGCGCGCCGTCATCGCGGCCATCGAGCGCGTGCGGCCGGCCGCGGCGGGCCAGCTCGAGCTCGTGGGCGTGACCTCCTGGGGCAACGACCCTTATGCCCGCGGCGCATGGGCGTACTTCCGGCCCGGGCAGGTGACGCGCTTCGCCGCGCGGCTCGGCGAGCCGCACGGGACGGTGTTCTTCGCGGGCGAGCACCTGGCCGTCGCGGCGCGCGGCATGGAGGCCGCGCTCGAGTCCGCCCAGCGCGCCGCCGAGGCCCTGCTCGCCACGCTCTGAGCGAGCTGCGACGCGCGCACGGCGATATGTCGAGCGGCGCCCCGGGACGGAAGGCGCTTTTATGCGCTTTCGCTATACCGGCATGAAAACTTAACCGTTCAAGTTTCCCCCCTGCGCTCTTAACGTAGGCGCTCCCGAAAGCCCGGCCAGGTCACGACCTGTAAAGGCGAACGAAGCGATGAGCGCAATCTTGAGCCCCCGCGACGAGAACGCCGCCGTCGGCGACGGGCCGGGCCACCAAGCGGGCGCCGAGGCGCTCGACCTCCCGCTCGACGGGTTCGACGTCGACGTCGGCGCCTACGACGAGGAAACGAGCCGCAAGATCGCGCTCGAGCGCTGCAACCGCAAGTTCGCAGCCCTCGACGCCGAGGCGCGCGTGGAGTGGGCGCTCGAGAACCTGCCCGCGAATCACGTGCTCACGTCCAGCTTCGGCGCCCAGGCCGCCGTGTCGCTGCACCTCGTCACGAGCATCAAGCCCGACATCCCCGTCATCCTGATCGACACGGGCTATCTGTTTCCGGAAACGTATCGGTTCGTGGACGAGCTCACGGAGCGGCTCCAGCTCAACCTCAAGGTCTATCGCGCCGAGATCTCCCCCGCTTGGCAGGAGGCCCGCTACGGCCAGCGCTGGAAGCAGGGGCTCGAAGGCATCGAGGCGTACAACCAGGAAAACAAGGTCGAGCCCATGCGGCGGGCGCTGCGGGAGCTCGGCGTGAATACCTGGTTCGCCGGCCTGCGGCGCAAGCAAAGCCAGTCGCGGGCCAACATCCCGTATCTCGACTGGGCCGGCGGGCGCTGGAAGGTGCACCCGATCGCCGACTGGAGCGACCGCGACGTGCACCGCTACCTCAAGCGCCACAGCCTGCCGTATCACCCGCTGTGGGAGAAGGGCTACGTGTCGATCGGCGACTACCACAGCACGCGGCCCATCCACGAGGTCAGCACGGTCGAGCAGACGCGCTTCTTCGGCCTGAAGCGCGAGTGCGGCATCCACGAGATCAATCTCGCCGACCTCTAGGCCGAAGAGTCGCGCCTGGAAAGGCGCTCCCACCCGGACTGGCCAGGCAGGCAAAGTAGCCAGGTGGGCGCGGCTCTCGAGCCGCGATCTCGGTGTCGACCGCCGCAGTCGAGCGGCTCCGGCCGCTCGGCGACGAGCCGCCGCGCTCAGGGCTCGACGAAGCGGCGGTACTCTTCCGGAACCGGGCGGAGCTCCATCAGCCCCAGAAACGCGGGCACGTCCCCGGCCGGCGGCCACTCCCTCGGTGGCGTCTCCCGCAGCGCGCGCTCGTACGTCCACTCCGTGAAGGGCATGTAGAGCCGACGCTCGCGAGAGAGGTAGGCGGCGCAGGATCGCCCCTCGTCGCTCGCGTAGAATCGTCGCCGCGGCTCCGCGGGCGTGCGCCACTCGGAGATGAAGCGCCTGCCAAAGCTCCACGGCTTGCGGTGCCTGTAGATCGTGGCCTCGCGCTCGACGTGCATCGTCAGGACGACGCCCGGATCTCGCTCCAGATTCGCGAGCGCCTTCGACCGCCAGCTCGGGTCCACTGCCCGCCGCGTCGCTCGCGCGACCGCGGGCTCCCACTCGGCGAGCGCTTCGCTCGCGAACGCTCGCGGCGGCGCGCACTCGGCTACGGTGGCATCGATGATGTCTGCGACTCTCCCGGGCTCGGGCATGATGTAGAGCAGCGTGCCGACCCCGAGCACCGTGCACGCGCCGCCGAGGACTTTCCTCTGCACGGCGCCTGGAACGCCCGCGACGTTGAACAGCACGCCTAGCACGAGGCCTGCGACGGCACCGCCCGGACCGGTGAAGAGCAAGCCGACGATCGGCGCGATGTTCGAATATGGATTGAATATCATCGGGCCGAAGAAACCGGCCGCGAAACCCGTGCCGCCGAGCGCGAGCACCCACACGTGTATCGGGACGCGAGAACGAGGCGTGCTCATCGAAGCGGTCGACTCCAAGTACGGGTGGAACCGGCGGATCGGACAGCCGTCCGCCCGCGAACGATGAAGGCGCAGCGCCTGCGGCGGCCATGACGCGTCTCACGTTTCGAACCGCCCATCATGGAGCGTAGGCCTACCGCGTGACGGCGGTCGTCCCCGGCGCCACGCGTGCGTGCTATGTTCCGCACGCACCGGTGAACGGATCGGCGCGATGCTTCGATTCCTCGTGCTCTGCCTCGTCGCGGCGGCGGCGAGCGGCTGCGGCGGCCGCTCGTTCGAGTGGACCGAAGAGGTCCGGCTCGCATCCGGCGAATCGTTGCTCGTGGAGCGTTGGGCGCGCCTCGCCCGGGTCGGCCAATGGGCGCATGCGAGCTATCGACGCGCGATCAGCATGCGCCTCGAGCTGCCGGCCGAGCACGGCGGCCTCGTCTGGGAGGGCGAGGAGTGGCCGATATCGCTCGATCGCATCGACGGCCGCTGGTGGATCGTGATGCCGGTGCGCGGCTACAAGGCCTGCGAGGCCTACGGTTTTCCGCGCGAGGGAGTCGTCGCGTTCTCGTTCGATGGCGCGCGATGGTCGCGCGGCAGCGTGGAGCCTTTGCTCGACAGGCTGACGGCGAACCTCGGCCGTCCGCTCCTCGACAACGGGCGTTACGACACCATCGCCTACGTTTGGAGCGAGAAGTTCCCGAGCAGGCCGGCGCCGCGCCTCAGGGAATGGGTCGTGCGGGAGCTCGAGCAGCGGGATTCCTGTATCAAGATTCGTCCGCCGTACGATCCCGCGCGCGAGGCTTCGCTCGCCGCTTTCCACGCGTTGGCGCCGGCCGACCGCGCTCCCGTGGTCGAGGCCGTCGAGCGGAACATGCCGCCGCTCGGCAAGGCGGAGCGCGACCAGCTGACCGGCCGGTGGACGGGAGTCACGCGCTTGCGCGGCTGCGACGGGCTCGTGAGCGACACGGAGGACCTGTACGCGACGGATGCGAGCGGCCGCCACCTCATCGGTCAACGAATCGGCTTCGGCGGCGACGCCTCGAACGCGGCACGCAACGCCTACATTCCTTGGCCGCCCTCCTTGCAGAGCATCACTTGCGCTGCGGACAGGGCGTTCGCCGTCCTGCATGGCGACGGCCGGCGCCTCATCGTCGTCGAATACTCACGCGCCGCGCAACCCGTCGGGGCCTGGAGCTACCGGCTTTCGGAGGTCGACGAGTGGTTCGGCGGCCTGCGGGGCATGACGGCCAACTTCGCGGATCGCGGCGACGCGTTCTCCATGACGCTCATCGACGACACGGGCACGACGCGCGTCCACCTCACCTTGCCGAAGAGCTCCGCGCCGATCGGGCCGGCCACGCCGCTCGCAGCGCGCTAGCTCGCGCACGCCCGCCGATCAGAACTGCGTGTCCAGCGGGCCGCCGAGCGCCGTGTACAGCCGGAGCTGCGCCAGCGAGTAGCCGGCCGTGACCTCGAGGTACGCGAGCTCCGCGGTGGCGAGCGATTGCATGGCGGTGAGCGCTTCGAGCGGCATGCCCTGACCATCGAAGATCCGCTCGCGATGCAGCGCGTACGCCTGGCGCGCGCGCACCACCGCGAGCTCGGCCGGCTCGAGCTGTGCCCGCAGGCTGACGAGGCGGGCGTGCTCGGCGCGCACCTCGGCCGCGATCGTAGCGCGCAGCCGCTCGCGCTCGAGCGCGACCTGCCGGAGCTGCGCGCGCTTCTCCTCGAGCCGCGCGCGGCTGCCCAAGCCGAAGCCCTCGAAGCGCCAGCTCAGCACCAGGGCGAGATCGTCGCGATGGTCCGTGTCGCGGATCGAGGAACCGGGCGCGCCGCCGAACTCGCCCGCCAGCCGCGATCTTCACACCGCCGAAACGAAGAGTCGCGGCTGGAAAGCCGCTCCTACGAGCTTCGTTTGGCGCTACCGCGCGGCGGACGCCGCGCCGCCCGGGGTGGCCGTCGCGCGGCCGATGTGAAAGCCCTGCGCGTAGTCGATGCCGTACTTCGCGAGCAGGGCGAGGGTCGCCGCGTTCTGCACGTACTCGGCCACCGTCTCCATGCCGGCCGCGTCCGCCACCGCGCCGATCATCCGCACCATGCTCTGATCCACGCGGTCGCGGGGCAGGCGTCTGATGAACGTCCCGTCGATCTTGAGATAGTCCACGGGCAGGCGCTTGAGATAGGCGAACGAGCTGTAGCCCGTGCCGAAATCGTCCACGGCGATCCGGCAGCCCAAGTCGCGGAGCTGAGTCACCTGCCGGTCCGTGTTCACGGCGAAGCGCACCGCGAGCTGCTCGGTGATCTCGAGCACCAGCCGGTCGCCCGCGACGCCGTGCTCCTTGAGGAGCGAGCGCACCTGCGCCGCGAGCGCACTGTTCTCGAAGGCGAAGCCCGACAGGTTCACCGATAGCCGGAACTTGGGCGCCTGCGCGTCGAACTCGGCGAGCGCTCGCACGGCGCGGCGCAGCACCCAGGCGTCGATGTCCGCCATGAGCCCGAACCGCATGGCGGCCGGCAGGAACGCGCCGGGCCCACGCAGCCCCTCCTCGGTCGGCAGCCGCAAGAGCGCCTCGTAGTGCGTGACGGTGCCGCTCTTGATGTGCAGCAGCGGCTGGTAGTGCAGCACGAACGAGTCTTGCTCGAGCGCCTCGCGAATGGCGCGCATCCACCGCACGTCGCGCGCCATGCGCTCGCTCTCCTTGTCCGCGACGCTGTAGAGCTCGACCCGGTTGCGGCCGTGCGACTTCGCGGCGCGGCAGGCGATGTCGGCGTGGGCGATGATCTCGTGCGCGGAGAAACGCGCCGAGGAGATCGTGGCCACCCCGATGCTGCACTGCAGGTGGAAAACCTGCTCGTTCTCCACGTACTTGAGGCTGCGCATGAGCTCGAGCACCTGCCCCGCGATCATCTTCGCCTGCGGCCTCGTCACGTCCTTGAGCAGCACCACGAACTCGTCGCCGCCGAAGCGCGCGACGAAGTCCTCCTGCCGCACCGCGAAGCGGATCTGCTCCGCGGCGAGCTTGAGCAGCTGATCGCCCGCGGAATGGCCGCAGGTGTCGTTCACGTACTTGAACTGATCGAGGTCGATGAAGAAGAGCGCGCTGCGACGCTTGTCCGCCGCGCACCGGGCGATCTCCGCCTCGAGCTCGGCGAGCAGGCGGTGCCGGTTGTACAGTCCCGTGAGCGGATCGTGATTGGCGAGATGCAGGAGGCGTTCCTCGCGCTTGCGCAGCGCCCGGATCGTGTCGTCGAGCGTGGCCACGATCGTGCGCAGCTCCCGATGCCGCGAGGCCGGCAGGGCCACGTCCATCTCCCCCTGCGCGAGGCGCACGAGCGGGGCCTCGAGCGCCGACAGCGGCCATAGCGCCCGCTTGAGGAGCACCCGGCCCCCGGCCCACGCGCCCACGAGGAGCACGAGCAGCACGCCGCTCGCGAGCGCGAGCCGCGGCACGAACGCGCTCTGATAAACGGAGAAATCGAGGTCGATGCTCACGAAGCCGAGCAGATCGATCGCCGTCTTGGCCCGGGCGGGCTCCAGCGAGAAGAGGCCGTCGCCGACGATCGCCTCCGTCCACACGGGGCCGGACAGCCGGTAGCGTCGCCCCTCGAGCTCCTCGGTGAGCAGGTACGCGGGCGTGACGCCCGCCCTCGCGGCGAGCTCTGCCACGAGCGAAGGCGGGAGCGGCGGCCCCGCCTGCTCCACCAGCCCGGAGGGGTCGAGCGCCAGGAACGGCTCCCCGCTCGGCCGGTACCACGTGACGAGATCGATCTCCGGGTACTTCGCCACGAAGCGCTCGACATCGAGCAGGGCCTCGGGCGCATCGCGCCGGTAGAACGGCGCTCCGAGCTCGTTGAGCTCCGCCGCCCACTGATTGGCCCACTGCTCGAGGTTGTTGCGGATGACGAAGCCGGAGGTCCACGCGAGCCCGGCGAGCGCGATGATGCCGACCGCCGCGGTGATGGCGAGCTGTGCCGTCAGCACCTCGGTGACGAGGCTGCGCCCGCCGGCGGCCGGCTTGCGTTGCTCAATCGGGCTCACGCAGCACCCACACGCCGGCGCGCGCCGGCAGCTCGAGCTCTGCGGCCGTGCGCGCGTTGACCTCGAGCTCCACCTCGGAGAGCGGCGTCAGCGCGGGCAGCCCGGCCGTGTCCCCGCGCGCGACGCGCCGCACCACCGACGCCACCTTCGCGGCCACGTCCGTTCGGGTGCTGCTCGCCCGCAGCAGCGCGCCCCATGACAGCAACGTCTGGTTCGGCACGAGCACGCCCACGCCATGCGACGCCGCGTAGCGCAGGAGCTCGCGCAGGATGCGGGGGCTCAGGATGCTGTTGTCCGGCAGGAGCCACAGGCCGTCCACCGCCGGAGCGAGCCGCCGGAAGAGATAGAGCGTCTCGTTGTCCGAGCCCGACGTGGCGTGCGTCACCTCGAGGCCGAGCGCGCGGCCGGCCTCGACGGCGCGCGCGGCGAGCGCCGCCTGCGCGTCGCTCAGGATCACCGCCACGCGCTCGAGCGAAGGGTCGGTGGCCTTCCACCCGCGGAGCTGCGCGGCGAGGGGCGGCACCGAGTCGACGCCCCAGATGGGCCTGCCCGGCTCCGGCAAGCCGCCGTGGTTGAACACCTGGCAGAACACGACCGGCCCGTCGAAGTCGCGCTTCGCGCGCTCCGCCGCCGCGAGCCCGACGGCCACGGCGATCGAGCCCGGGCGCAGCGCGAGCGGCGCGGAGACGGGCTCCGAGTCGATCGGCAGGCGCTCGACCGCAAAGCCGGCCGCCCCGAGCGCGCGCGCCACCTCGTCGGCGGTCGCCGCGTGGCTCGCGGACGCGGCCTCGTGCAGCACGGTCACGGGCGGCAGCGGGCGCTCCGGGGGCGGGGCCGGCGTAGGCGATTCGGCCGCCGCGGGCGCCGGGGCGGCGGCGCTGGCCGCGGGCTCCGCGACCTCGAGGACCGGCTCGGGCGTGTCCGGCGGACCGGGCTGGAAGACGGCACACCCGGCGAGCACCGGCAAGCCGAGCGCGAGGAAGGCCGCTCCCGCAGCCCGCCGGGTGCGATGCAGGCGCGCCATGATGCGCCGGGAGGTTAGAGGACGCGCGGCCCGATCGCAGTGCGGGTGGTCACAGATCCCCCGGGGCGCGGCCGGAACCCGGGGTCAGGCCGCGGCGGCGTCCGGCCCGCAGCCCCCGCGCACCGGCAGCGGTATGTCCTTGAGCAGGGCGTCCACCTCCTCCTGGGTCGGCAGGTTCGCCACCTCGCGGATCAACCGCGGCGGGTAGTGCGGCGCGAAGAGATGGATGAAGTCCACCATGAACCCGCGCAGCACCATGTCGCGTGGGAAGCCGAGCCAGGTGGTGACCTGCGGGAAGAGGCCGCTCGCGTCCAGCGCGACCAGGTCCTCGCGGTCCTGGGACTCGAACGCCATGGATGCGATCACGCCCACGCCCATGCCCATGCGGACATAGGTCTTGATGATGTCCGCATCGCGCGCGGTGAACACCACCCGCGGCTCCAGGCCCTGCTCGCGGAACGCCTGCTTGAACGACGACTCGCCCGTCATGCTGAAGACGTAGGTCACGAGCGGGTACTCCGCCAGCGTCTGCAGGTCGAGCGGCTTCCTGAGCTGCGCGAGCGGATGGCCCTTCGGCACCAGCGCGATGCGGTCCCAGCGATAGATCGGCAGCAGCGTGAGGTGCGGGAAGAGCTGGCGGGAGCCGGTGGCGATCGCGAAGTCCACCTTGTTCGTGCCGACGAGCTCCGCGATCTGCTCGGACGTGCCTTGATGGAGCTCGAGGTCCACGCGCGGGTAGCGCTCCCGGAACGTCTTGATGACCTCGGGCAGCACGTAGCGCGCCTGCGTGTGGGTGGTGGCGATGGACAGCTTGCCCTCGATCTCCGACGACAGATCGCTCGCGAGGCTCGCGATGTTGTTCACCTCGCGCAGGATCTTGCGGGCGCGGGCGATGACCTCGCGGCCCGCCGGCGTGATGGCCGTGAGGCTCTTACCCTTGCGCGTGAAGAGCTGCACGCCGAGCTCCGCCTCGAGCTGCTTGAGCTGCTTGCTGATGCCGGGCTGGCTCGTGTAGAGGCGCTCGGCCGCGGCGGTGATGTTCAGCCCGGCATCCACGATGCCGACGAGGTACTTGAGCTGCTTGAGCGTCACCGGTTCAGGCCACCCCTAGAGAACGACAAAGCCGCTCCCTCTGGCGAGTCGGCGGCTGCGGGACCTATATAACCATCCGTTACAACGGAGGTCAACCGGACCGTCGCCGAGCCTGCGGGGTGGGAGCGCCTTTCCAGGCGCGCTTCCTCAATTCGGCGGCGCACGGAAATCGCGGCTGGAAAGCTGCTCCCACAAGGCTTCGTTCGGCCGAGGCAGGGGCACCCGGGGTCTTCTTATGCCGGCCCGCCATATCCGAAGAAGGACATCTTAGTTGTTCGCCCAACGAGCGGCGGGGTATGGTGACCGCCTCCGCGCGGTGAGCCTTCGCATGCAGCATCTACCCCTGTTCGCCAACCTGAAGGCCCGCCCGTGCCTGGTCGTCGGCGGCGGCGCCACGGCCGAGCGGCGCGTGAAGCTGCTGCTCGAGGCCGGGGCGGACGTGACCGTGCGCGCGCCGGAGCTCACCCAGGGCCTGGAGGCGCTCTCGGCGGAAGGGCGCATTCGCGTGGAGCGTGCGCCGTTCGCCCCGGAGGGGCTCGAGCGCTACTGGCTCGTCGTCGCGGCCACCGGCGACCGCGCCGTCAACGCGGCCGCCGCCCGGGCGGCCGAGGCTGCCAGGATCTTCTGCAACGTGGTGGACCAGCCGGAGCTCTGCTCCGTCATCGTGCCCGCCATCGTGGACCGCGATCCCGTCACGATCGCGATCTCGAGCGGCGGCCGCTCGCCGGTCCTCGCCCGCTGGCTCAAGGGGCTGATCGAGACGCTCGTGCCGGCACGGCTCGGACGCCTCGCGGACCTCGCCGGCCGCTGGCGCGGCCGCGTGCGGGGAGCGCTCGCGGAGCCGGAGCTGCGGCGGCGGTTCTGGGAGGCGCTCGTGCGCGGCCCGGTGGCCGACCACGTGTTCGCCGGCCGGGACGACGCGGCCGAGCGCGCGCTCGAGCAGGCGCTCGCGGCCTGGACCGACGGCGAGTCCCAGCCCCAGACGGGCGGCGAGGCGTATCTCGTGGGAGCCGGCCCCGGCAGCCCGGACCTCATCACGATCCGCGGCCGGCAGCTGCTCGCCGAGGCGGACGTGGTGCTCTACGACCGGCTCGTGAACCCCGAGCTCCTGCGCTACGCGCGCCGCGATGCAGAGCTCATCTGCGTGGGCAAGACGCCGCGCAAGCCCTCCATCACGCAGAAGCAGCTCAACCGCCTGCTGGTGCGGCTCGTCGCGAGCGGCAAGCGCGTCTGCCGGCTCAAGGGCGGCGACCCACTCGTGTTCGGGCGCGGCGGCGAAGAGCTCGAGGCGCTGGCGGAGGCCGGCCTCAAGTTCCAGGTGGTCCCCGGCGTGTCGGCGGCCGAAGGGTGCGCGGCCTATGCCGGCATCCCGCTGACGCTCCGCGGGGTGTCGCACGCGGTGCTGTTCACCACGGGGCAGACCGACGGCCCGGGCCCGGACGCGCTCGCGAGCTTCCGCCCGGGCCAGACGCTCGCCATCTACATGGGCGTGGCGCAGTATGGGGAGATCGCCGCGGAGCTGCTGCGCCACGGCCACGACCCCGCCACACCGGTCGCGGTGGTGGAAAGCGGCACGACCGAGCGGCAGCGGGTGATCCGCACGGTGCTCGGCAGCCTCGAAGCGGCGCAGGCGGCGCTCGGCGTGCGCCCGCCCGCGCTGCTGCTCGTGGGGGAGACGACGCGCTTCGCGGAACGCTATGCGTGGTTCGAGCCGAGCCGGCTCGAGGTGTTCGAAGAAGGCAAGCGCGCCGTGGCCCGGGTGAGCTGACGGCCGCCGAGGACTCGCGATGATCTACGACAGCATCCTGGACACCATCGGCAACACGCCGGTGGTGAAGCTGCACCGCGTCGCGCCGCCGCACGTCACGATGTACGCGAAGATCGAGGCGTTCAACCCCGGCGGCTCGGTGAAGGATCGCCTGGCGCTCGCGATCATCGACGACGCGGAGCGCCGCGGCGTGCTGAAGCCGGGCCAGACCGTCATCGAGGCCACGTCCGGCAACACCGGCATCGCGCTCGCCATGGTGTGCGCGGCCAAGGGCTATCCGTTCGTGGCGACGATGGTCGAGACGTTCTCGGTGGAGCGGCGCAAGATCATGCGCGCGCTCGGCGCCAAGGTGATCCTCACGCCCGCGGCCGAGCGCGGCAGCGGCATGGTGCGGCTCGCGGCCGCGCTCGCCGAGAAGCACGGCTGGTTCCTTGCGCGCCAGTTCCAGAACCCGGCCAACCCGGCCTTCCATCGGCAGACGACCGGGCCCGAGATCCTCAAGGACTTCGCGGGTCGGCGGCTCGACTACTGGGTCACGGGCTGGGGCACGGGCGGCACGCTGACCGGCGCCGGCGAGGTCATCAAGCTCGCGCGGCCCGAGGTGAAGATCGTCGCCACCGAGCCCGCGGGCGCCTCGCTGCTGGGCGGCAAGGAGTGGCAGCCGCACAAGATCCAGGGCTGGACGCCCGACTTCGTGCCCGACGTTTTGAATCCGCAGGTGTACGACATCCTGCTGACCGTGACGGACGAGGAAGGCAAGGAGATGGCGCGCCGCCTCGCGCGCGAGGAAGGCATCTTCGTCGGCATCTCCGCGGGCGCCACGGTCGCGGCCGCGGTGAAGGCGGCGGAGAAAGCGGAGCCCGGGTCCGTGCTGCTCGCGATGCTGCCCGACACGGGCGAGCGCTATCTCGGCACGTATCTCTTCGACGACGTGAGCGCGGGCTCCGACGACGAGTGGCTCGCGAGCATCGAGGCGCAGGCGAAGTAAGAGTCGCGGCGGCGTGAAACGGAGCCTGTGGGAGCGCCTTTCCAGGCGCGATTGTTCTATTCGGCGGCGCTAAAGCGGATCGCGGCTGGAAAGCCGCTCCCACAGGGAAGCCGTTCACCGTTGGAGCGGCTTTCCAGCCGCGATTCGGGCGGGCACTGGCGGAGAGGGAGGGATTCGAACCCTCGAAGGGCCTCTTATCAGCCCTTACTCCCTTAGCAGGGGAGCGCTTTCGACCACTCAGCCACCTCTCCGTGCTTCCGGCAAGCAAACAATCGGGCCTGCGGCTCGAAAGCCGCTCCCCACAAAGCGGTCCTGCAAGACCGTCGCTACAAAACCGCCCCGGGCACGCCGTCCCGGTGATTCTAACGGGTGACGGGGGCGATCGCGACGCGGGCGTGACCCCCGCCGCTGCTGCGCCCCCGCGCCGAGGCGGAGAACTTACTGGTGCACGGCGCCCAGGACCTGCGGCCGCGCCGCCTTCTCTTCCGTTTGCTCGCGCTTGATGCGCTCGTAGATCTCTTCGCGATGTACGGCTACTTCGCGCGGCGCATTGACCCCCAGACGCACCTGATTGCCTTTGACGCCCAAGACAGTCACGGTGACGTCGTTGCCAATGACCACTGTTTCCCCCACCCGCCGGGTCAAGATCAGCATAGCCAAACTCCTTCTGGGTCTTCGCCGCGATCCCCGTGCCCAGCTGATTTCGGCCTGCGACAGAGACACGATGCGGCCACCCTGTGTTCGAGGATCACACCGTCGTGCGAGACCCTGGAACGTCCATGGCAGGACCGGCCTATGTTTTCTTCCGTTGTGGCCGGCCCCCTCGTCGCGGCGGGGCGCCCCCCGTCCGGCCGTCCGCGCCCTCTTCACGGACGGCCACGCGGCCCGCGTATCCCGCGCAACGGGCCAATACTAATGCAATTTGCGAAGCGAGTGCCTAATTTTGCAATCGGGCGATCGAGGCTCAGGCCGGCAGGGCCGCCTCGACCTCCCCGGCCACGAGCCCGAGGGCCTCGTCGAGCTTGTCGGGCACGGTGCCCCCGGCCTGAGCGAAGTCCGCGCGTCCGCCGCCGCGCCCGCCCACGCGCTCGGCCACGGGCTGGATCAGGCGCCCGGCCTTGAGGGAGCCCGTGAGGTCGTCGGTCACGGCGGCCACGAGGCGCACCTTGTCGTTTTCCACGGCGCCGAGCACCACCACCCCCGAGCCGAGCCGGGCCTTGAGCTGGTCCGCCGCCTCGCGGAGCGCCTTCGCGTCCACGCCGTCGAGCCGCGCCGCGAGCACCTTCACGCCGCGGACGTCCCGCGCTTCCTGGAGCAGATCGCGGCTGCCGCCCGTGGCGAGCCGCCCGCGCAGCGTCTGCACCTCGCGCTCGAGCGCGCGGACCCGCTCGAGCAGCGCCGCCACCTTGGCGGGCACCTCCTCGCGGCTGCCCTTGAGGAGCCCGGCCGCATCCCGCAGCCGCGCGTCGTTCTGCTTGACCCACTCGAGCGCCCCGGCGCCCGTCACCGCCTCGATGCGGCGCACGCCCGCCGCGATGCCGCTCTCCGAGACGATCTTGAAGAGCCCGATGTCGCCCGCCCGGCGCACGTGCGTGCCGCCGCAGAGCTCCGTCGAGAAGTCGCCGAGCTTCATGACCCGCACCCGCTCGCCGTACTTGTCGCCAAAGAACGCGAGCGCGCCCGCGGCGATCGCCTCCTGGTAAGGCAGCACGCGGATGTCGGCCTCGTGGTTGGCGCGGATCTGCTCGTTGACCAGATCCTCGATGCGCTCGAGCTCGGCAGGCGTCACGGGCTCGAAGTGCGTGAAGTCGAAGCGCAGGCGATCGGGCGCGACCAGCGAGCCCTTCTGCTGCACGTGAGTCCCGAGCACGCGGCGCAGCGCCGCGTGCAGCAGGTGCGTCGCCGAGTGATTGAGCACCGTGGCCCGCCGGCGCGCCGCATCCACCGATGCCGTGAGCCGGTCCCCGACGCGCACGACGCCCGCCTCCACCCTGCCGAGATGGCCGTGGGCCGGCCCGAGCTTCTGCGTGTCGTCCACGACGAAGCGCACGCCCTCGGCCGTGAGCTCGCCGGTGTCGCCCACCTGGCCGCCGCCCTCGGCGTAGAACGGCGTGCGGTCGAGCACCACCATGCCGCTCTCGCCCGCCGCGAGCTCGCGGCGCTCCGTGCCGTCCGGCGCGAAGAGCGCGACGACTCGTCCCTCGGCCTCGAGCGTGTCGTAGCCCAGGAACTCCGTGGGCGCGGCGCCCGCCGCAGACAACGTCGCACCCGCCTTCTGGCGCGCCTGCGCGCCGCCCTCGACGTCGAAGCGGCTCGCCTTGCGGGCGCGCTCGCGCTGCTCCTCCATGAGGCGCTCGAAGCCCGCGGTGTCGATCGTGAGGCCCCGCTCGCGCGCCACGTCCGCCGTGAGATCCACGGGGAAGCCGTAGGTGTCGTGCAGCTTGAAGACCACCTCGCCCGGTATCGGCTTACCCGGGGCGAGCCGCCGGGTGGCATCGTCGAAGAGCGCCATGCCCTGCGACAGCGTCTCGAGGAAGCTCTCCTCCTCGCGCGCGAGCACGCGCTCCACCTCGGCGCGCCGCGCGCCGAGCTCGGGATAGGCGGCGCCCATCTCCTGCTCGAGCGGCTCCACCAGCTTGTGGAAGAACGGCTTCTCCATGCCGAGCTTGAAGCCGTGCCGCACGGCGCGGCGGATGATGCGGCGCAGCACGTAGCCGCGGCCTTCGTTGCCCGGGATCACCCCGTCCGCCACGAGGAACGCGCACGCGCGGATGTGGTCCGCGATCACGCGCAGCGACTTGCTCTCGAGGTCCTTCGTGCCCGTGACCTCGGCGGCGGCGGCGATCAGATGGCGGAAGAGATCGATGTCGTAGTTCGAGTGCACGCCCTGCATGACCGCCGCCATGCGCTCGAGCCCCGCGCCCGTGTCCACCGACGGCTTCGGCAGCGGCGTGAGCTCGCCCGCGGCGTTGCGCTCGAACTGCATGAAGACCAGGTTCCAGATCTCGATGTAGCGGTCGCCGCCGGAATTGGCGGAGCCGGGCGGGCCGCCTTCGACCTCGGGACCGTGGTCGTAGAAGATCTCGCTGCACGGGCCGCAAGGCCCCGTGTCGCCCATGGCCCAGAAATTGTCCGCCATGCCGAGGCGCGCGAAGCGCTTCGGATCCACGCCGATCTCGTCGAGCCAGATGGAGGCCGCCTCGTCGTCCTCTTCGTACACGGTGCACCAGAGGCGCTCGGGCGGGAGCTTCAGCACCCCCGTGACGAAGTCCCATGCGTAGCGAATGGCCTCACGCTTGAAATAGTCGCCGAAGCTGAAGTTGCCGAGCATCTCGAAGAACGTGTGGTGGCGGGCCGTGTAGCCCACGTTCTCGAGATCGTTGTGCTTGCCGCCCGCCCGCACGCAGCGCTGCACCGTGGCCGCCCGCGGGATGGCGCGCCGCTCGGTGCCCAGGAAGACGTCCTTGAACTGCACCATGCCCGCGTTGGTGAAGAGCAGCGTGGGGTCGTTGTGCGGCACGAGCGAGGAGCTCGGCACGATCTCGTGGTCGCGCTCCCGGAAGAAGTCCAGGAACGCCTGCCGCAGTTCGTTGGTGGTGAGCTTCATCGTCAACAAGCCGTGTTCGAGGGGCCGGCCCGCGAGGCCGCCGCAGGGAGAGGCACGCTAATCCGAATCGGCGGCGGTTTCCAGTGCGGCCCGGATCTGCTCGGGCGCGAACCCCCGCTGCGCGAGGAACCGGGCTTGCCGCGCGCGCCCGGCCGCGTCACGGGGCAGCGCGGCGCCGAAGCGCTTGGCGCGGACGCGGCGGGCCGATTCGTACCAGTCGACGCCCGCCTCGCGCAGAAGTTCCCCCGCGCGGCCGCCGTCGATGCCGCGCTGCTCGAGCTCCGCCCGGATGCGGACCGGCCCCTGGCCGCGGGCCGCGCGGCTCCGAATGAACGTTTCCGCGAACCTGTCCGCGGCGAGCGCCCCCGAGGCTTCCAGCCGGTCCAGGACCGCGGCGGTGACGTCCGGGGGGTAGTCGCGGGCAGCAAGCTTGCGCTCGAGCTCGAGCCGACTGTGCTCCCGCCGCGCCAGCAGGTCCAGCGCGACCTTGCGGCAAGCCGCCTCGTCGCGGGCCTCAGGCCTGCTGGAGGGCACCCTCCGCCTCGATGGCCTCGCCCTTCCTCGGCAGGAGCTGGGCGCGGATCTTCGATTCGATGTCGGCCGCGATCTCGGGGTGCTCGAGCAGGAACTCGCGCGCGTTCTCCTTGCCCTGGCCGATGCGTTCGCCGCCGTAGCTGAACCAGGAGCCCGACTTCTCGACGATGTTCTGCTTCACGCCCCAGTCGATGATCTCGCCTTCGCGCGAGATGCCCTGGCCGTAGAGGATCTCGAACTCGGCCGTGCGGAACGGCGGCGCCACCTTGTTCTTGACGACCTTGACCCGCGTCTCGCTGCCGACCACCTCCTCGCCCTTCTTGATGGAGCCGATGCGGCGGATGTCGAGCCGCACGGAGGCGTAGAACTTGAGCGCGTTGCCGCCCGTGGTGGTCTCCGGGTTGCCGAACATCACGCCGATCTTCATGCGGATCTGGTTGATGAAGATGACGAGGCAGTTCGAGCGCTTGATGTTGCCCGTGAGCTTGCGCAGCGCCTGCGACATGAGCCGCGCCTGCAAGCCCACGTGCGAGTCGCCCATCTCGCCCTCGATTTCCGCCTTCGGCGTGAGCGCGGCGACCGAGTCCACGACGACGACGTCCACGGCGCCCGAGCGCACGAGCATGTCCGTGATCTCGAGCGCCTGCTCGCCCGTGTCGGGCTGCGAGATCAGCAGGTCGTCGACGTTCACGCCCACCTTCGCGGCGTAGACGGGATCGAGCGCGTGCTCGGCGTCCACGAACGCAGCCGTGCCGCCCTGCTTCTGGGCCTGGGCGATGACCTGCAGCGTGAGCGTGGTCTTGCCGGAAGACTCCGGCCCGTAGATCTCCACCACGCGCCCGCGCGGCAGGCCGCCCACGCCGAGCGCGAGGTCGAGGCCGAGCGAGCCCGTGGAGATCACCTCCACGTCGCGCGTGGCGATGGCGTCGCCCAGGCGCATGACCGACCCTTTGCCGAACTGCTTCTCGATCTGACCCAATGCGGCTGCGAGCGCTTTCTTGCGGTTGTCGTCCATGCGGCTTCCCGAGATCAGTGGAGGTTGGAAAACGCGGCCCGGGCCGGGCGAGCTCGCGTCGGATTATTCCATAGAACGGCGAGCGCGGCAGCCGGGAGTTTGTGGTGGGACGGTGCAGAAAGATCGCGGAAGAATCGCGGCTGGATCGCGGCTGGAAAGCCGCTCCCACAGGCCGCGTTCGGCGGCCGAGCGGAATCGCCGGGTGGGAGCGCCTTTCCAGGCGCGATCTCTTTCACAGCGGCCAGGTGTGCACCACCTGGTACGCGGTGCTGTCGCCGTCCGGCGTGGACTCCACGAGCGCGAGCGCATCCACGGGCCAACGGATCGCCCGGATCTCCTCGTCCACGCCGCGCGCGCGCCGCGCGAGCGTGACGTGCGGACGGAAGAGGCGCGGCTCGCGCTGGAAGCCGAGCGGCTCGAGCGCCTGCCAGAGGCCCTGCTCGAGCGCGAGCAGCGGCGGCGGCAGATGCCGGCAGGTGAGCCAGAAGAGGCGCTTGCGGCCGGCGAACTGGAGCCTGTCGAGCACGAGCTCGAACGGACCCACGCGCGGCGGCTCGAGCGCGAGCAGCCGCGCGAACCTCGCCTCCCCTACCGCGCCGAGGAACGCGACCGTCACGTGCAGCTTCTCGGCGGGCGTGGGCTTGCCGCCCGCGCGGCGCACCGCGGGCCAGGTGGCACGGGCGATCTGCTGACGCACGGCCGCGTCCGGCCAAAGCGCGAAGAACAGCCGGCGCTTGCGCTCCGGCGGCGGCGCGGCATCGCTCATGACTTGAGGCGCGCGAGCAGCCCCTCGAGCGCGTGCTTGACGGTGGCCCGGCGCACGGCCTCGCGATCGCCCGGGAAGTGCCGGCGCTCGCTGACCGTGCCTTCCGCGTCGGCCCACGCGAACCAGACCGTGCCCACGGGCTTCTCCGCCGTGCCGCCTCCGGGGCCCGCGATGCCGCTCACGGCCACCGCGAGGTCCACGCCGAGCCTGCGCCGCGCGCCTTCCGCCATGGCGATGGCCACGGGCTCGGAGACGGCGCCGTGCGTCTCGATGAGCGCGGCCGGCACGTCGAGCTCGCGGGTCTTGGCCGCGTTCGAGTAGGTGACGAACCCGCCCTCGAACCAGCCGGAGCTGCCGGCGATGTCCGTGACGGCCTTGGCGATCCAGCCGCCCGTGCAGGACTCGGCTGCCCCCGCGCGCAGGCCGCGCGCTACGCAGGCGCGGCCCACCCGGCGGGCGAGGTCCTCGAGCTCCGCGTCAGACGGGACGGCCATGCGGGAGCCTCGCGGCGTGCGGCCGGGCCAGCACCCGCTCGTAGATGTCGAGATAACGTTCCACCATGGCTGACACCG
The DNA here is from genome assembly GCA_036563665.1 of Gammaproteobacteria bacterium. Taxonomy (GTDB): domain Bacteria; phylum Pseudomonadota; class Gammaproteobacteria; order Steroidobacterales; family Rariloculaceae; genus FEN-1219. The sequence continues at coordinate 1,710 of DATCLY010000011.1, read as the reverse complement.
TGAAGCGCCGCGCCACCCGCTCGCGGCCTCGGCTGCCGAGCCGCGCGCGCAGCGCCGGATCCTCGACGAGCCGGCCGAGCGCGGCGCCGAGCGCCGCGGCGTCGCCCGGCGGGAAGAGCAGCCCGCTCATGCCGTCCTCCACCACGTCCACGAGCCCGCCCGCGGCCGCGGCCACCACCGGCACGCCGGCGCTCATCGCCTCGAGCACGGCCACGCCGAGCCCTTCGCGCTCGGCGGGGTGCACGAGCGCGTCGAAGCCCGCGACGAGGTCGGGCAGATCGTCCGCGAAGCCCGCGAGGCGCACGTGCTGCGCGAGGCCCGCGCGCTCGATGCGGGCCGCGAGCGCGCGCGCGAGCGGGCCGCGGCCGAAGCAGAGCACGCGCAGCCGCGGATGACGGCGCACGAGCCCGGGCAGCGCCGCGAGCAGCGTGGCGTGGCCCTTGCGCCCGATGAGCTGCGCCACCACGCCCACGACGAAGGCGTCCGCCTCGAGGGCGAACGCGGCCGCGAGCCGCTCGCGCGCCGCCGCCGCATCGGCGCAGAAGCGCCCGGGGTCGATCCCGCTCGGCACGCGATGCAGGCGCGCGGCGTCGATCCCCACGCGCTCGCGCAGGTCGCGCTCGACGGCCGTCGAGATCGCGACGACGGCCGCGTAGGGCCGGTACTTGAGCCGCACCCACGCCGCGGGCTCGCGGCTGTCCACGCGCCGCGTGACGACGGCCGGCCGCGCGTCGAGCGCGCACGCGAGGCCGGCGTAGAGGTCGGCGCCGCGGCGCGAGTGCACGTGCACGACGTCGGGCTCGAGCGCGGCGAACGCGCGCCGCAGCCGTCCCACGAGCCGCACGTCGAGATCGCCGCCCATCGGCAAGGGCATCACGCGCGCGCCGCCGAGCGCGTCGTGGCCCGCGGCCGCGAGCGCGCCGCCCGCCGCGCACACGAGCACGTTACGCGCGCCGGCCCGCTCGAGGCCGGCGACGAGCGAGGCCGCCTGCGCCGCGCCGCCGTAACGGTGACGGCCCGCCTCCACGTGCACGATCCGCATGCGCCGATGATGGCACAGCTCCGGCCGCGCCGGTTCGGTCGCCTACAATAGCGCGCGTTTCCCCCGGACCGGCGAACGACTCGCGCGATGAGCGGCACGCACACGCCCGTCATGCAGCAGTACCACGCCATCAAGGCGCGGTACCCCGACGTGCTGCTGTTCTATCGCATGGGCGATTTCTACGAGCTGTTCTACGACGATGCAAAGCGCGCGGCGCGGTTGCTCGACATCACGCTGACCCAGCGCGGGCAATCGGCTGGCCAGCCGATCCCAATGGCAGGCGTACCGGTGCACTCGGTCGAAGCGTATCTGGCGCGGCTGGTCAAGCGCGGCGAATCCGTGGCTATCTGCGAGCAACTCGGCGATCCGGCGAAGTCGAAGGGCCCCGTCGAGCGACAGGTCGTTCGCATCGTCACACCGGGCACGGTCACTGACGAGGCATTGCTGGAGGAACGGCGCTCGAATCTGCTCGCGGCCGTCGCTTGGCGCGATGGGGAGTTCGGCCTTGCATGGCTGGAGCTCTCGACGGGCGCCTTCACTGTGTTACAGGCCAGCGGCACCGACGCCTTGCTGAGCGAGGTCGAGCGGCTCAAGCCTGCGGAAATACTCATTGCCGAAAACACCCGCAAATCGTTGCCGCATCTGGAAGCATGCCTTCGCGAACGGCC